>NZ_CAMTIG010000020.1 GCF_947072515.1 uncultured Clostridium sp. | reverse complement strand
AAATTGTATTTTTTTCTCTCTTGAATATAGTTTCAATATCTAAAATCTGCTTATCATACTGATATGATTCTAAAAAAACAGTTTCTAATATGGCACTTAACATATCATATGATATAGCTGGTACTGACGTTGTTATTTTTAATTGAGTAAATTCTGACATAGAGTTTATATATCCTGCTGATAAAACATTTGCCATTTCACTTAAAGCAGAATTTCCAAGTTCAGTTATACTCTTTTCTTTACACCCTAATAAATTCTCTATTATTTGTATAGCTATTTCCTTTTCAAAAACTATAAGAATATTGCCTTGAATCTCTCCAAGTACTCCAACAACTATTCCAAATACTTCTCTCTTTTTTGTTTTTTCACAAATTTTTGAAATATCTATTTCATTTACTACTGGTACAGTCATCTCTACTTTATGTCTTAAAAGCGTAGCTAGTGATGTTGCTGCATTACCAGCTCCTATATTAGATACTTCTTTTAATGCATCTAATTGAAGTAAACTAAATATCTTTTCTTCCATAATTTCCTCCTGCTCTAACACAAAGCTCCAACATCTAGTATTAATGTTACTAATCCATTTCCTAAAATAGTTGCTCCTACATATTCATTTAAATCTTTTAATGCTTTTCCTAAGGGTTTTATTACTATCTCTTGTTGTCCTATTAGTGAATCTACAAGTAAACCAAAGCTTTTATCTCTTATATTCACTATTATAACGAATTTTTTTTTGCTCTCTTTACACCTTATATTTAACTTTTCATTTAATCTAACTAATGGTATTATTTTATCTCTATAAAAAATAACTTCTCTTCCATTTGTTTTTCTTATAATTTCTTTGTTATATACTATAACTCTATCTATATAGTTCAATGATATTGCAAAAGTTTCATCTCCAACTCTAAGTAATAATGCTTGGATTATTTGAAGGGTTAGTGGCAATTTAATTATAAATGATGCTCCTACAGTTGCTTCATCACTTACAAGTTCTACAGAGCCCCCTAATGCAGTAATCTTTGCCTGTACAGCATCCATCCCAACACCTCTTCCAGAAATATCTGTTATAGTTTTATTGGTACTAATCCCTTGAACAAATATAAGTTTTTTTATTTCTTGCTCACTCATCTCTTTTGTAGATATTCCTATGCTCTCTGCTTTTTTCTTTATACCTTCTATATTTATTCCTGCACCATCATCTATAACTTTTATGATAGCCTTTGTTCCTTCTTGATATGCTTGCAATTTTATTGTTCCTATAGGATTTTTTCCTGCCTCCACTCTTTTATTTCTCTCTTCTATACCATGATCTGCTGCATTTCTTAATAAATGTATTAAAGGTTCTCCAATTTCATCTATTACTGTTCTATCTAATTCTGTTTCTGCCCCTTCAATTATAAAATTTATATCTTTATTAAGTTCTAACGATATATCTCTTATCATTCTAGGAAATCTATTAAATACTGTATCTAGTGGTAACATTCTTATTTTCATTACTAAATCCTGAAGGTCTGATGTTGTTCTCCCTACCTCTTCTAAATCCTTCTATATTAACTTGTCCTACCATAGATAAATCGTATTCATTTAAGCTTAATCCACTATTATATTTTTTTTCTTTCTCTATATCTGCATATTCATTAATTTCTTCTAATCTCTTTATTATTTCATCTATTTCAATTTTTTCTTCTATATTATCACTTATGTTTTTTGTCATTTTCTCTAGTGTATCTAAACATATGAATAATACGGTTATGATTTCTTGCGTTATCTTTATAGTTCCATTTTTAAACTTCGATAATACATCTTCCATTTTATGTGTTAACTCTACAATATCAATAAATCCCATGGCTCCTGCCATCCCTTTAATAGTATGAGCTATTCTAAATATTTCCTCTAATATATTTATATCATTCCGCTTTTTTTCTAATTTCAATAATAAATCATTTAAACTTTGAAGATTCTCAATAGATTCCTCTAGGAACATAGTCATATATTGAGATATGTCCACTATCATCTCCCTCCCTACCCTTTATCCTACTTTTCTTTTACTTTCCTCATCTTTTTCAAATCATTTTTCTATCCTTAAGGCATTCTCTAAATTCAATAAAAACTACTCTTTCTTTAAATTACTATGATTTTTGAGACTCACCTTTAAATATAGGTATTTTCCATATGGATATAATGTCCCTATGGAATTAACCTAATATCGCTTATTTTACATTTAATTGATTTTTTTCTATTTATTATACTTGTTTTATAATTATTCCCTTTTATTATATCACATTTTTTTACATTTATCTTCCATTTATGTCTTTTTTATTACTTCCATCTTAAGATTTCTATATTGTTTTTCTTTTTGAAATTTATTAAATATGGTTTACCCACTAAATCTAATAAAGGTTTATCGCTTAAAGAGTCTGAAAACATATATGATTCTTTAAAGTCTACATCAATTTTATTTTCTTTTAAATAAGATTTCAGTCTCTTAACCTTTTCTTCTCCTTTACAATTTGCCCCTTCCATCTCTCTTAAAAATTTTCCTTCTTGAAATTTAAATCTTGTTCCTATAATATGATCTACTTCTTTAATATTATAAAACTGATTTATATAAAACTCTGGTGATGCTGATATTAAATATACATCAAATCCTTCACCTTTTAGCTTACGTATCATATCTATTGCATCTTTATAAAGTATTTTTTCTAATTTATCTTTATAAAAGCCTTTTGTAACTTCCTCTAAATCTTTTTCTTCAATTCCATCAATGAATTTTAAAAAGCTTTCCTTTACTTTTCTCTCATCATAAACTTTTAATCCATACATCATTCCTGAGAATATTGCTCTTGGTAAAAACTTTAGATTTTTTTTATCCTTGTCTATTGCATATTTAAAAAACTGCATTAATGTCTCTTTTCTTGTTATAGTAAAATCAATATCAAATATAGCTAATTTTTTCATTTAATTCGACTCCTTCTAGTTTATCTATTATTTATTATATAATAGATTTTAATTTTAAGCATAAAAAAAATATGACCTTATGAATTTCTTATCCATAATAGCCATATTTCCTTATTTTTTTATTTTATTTCATTTAAAAATTCTTCTATTCTATTTAAACCTTTTTCAATGTTTTCAATAGATATAGCATAAGAAAGTCTTATATACTCATCTGCTCCAAAACCTATTCCTGGTATTACAGCTGTATTTTTTTCTTCTAATAGAACCTGAGAGAAACTTAAAGAATCTACTATCTTTCTCTCTTTATAATACTTATTATAAAAACTACTTACATCAACCATTACATAGAATGCACCTTTTGGTTCTATAAATGATATATTTTTTATAGATTTTAATCTTTCTATCATATAACCTCTTCTTTTACTAAACTCTAAGGTCATCTTTTCTAATTCATCTTTTGAGCCTGATAAAGCTTCCACAGATGCATATTGTGCAATTGAATTTGTATTAGATGTCATATGACTTTGTATGCTTGTCATTAGCTTAATAACTTCCTCACAGCCTGCTGCATATCCAACTCTCCATCCAGTCATTGCACTAGATTTTGAAAGCCCATTAATTAAAATAGTGTTTTCATATGCATATTTAGTTAAACTCCCTATACTTATATGTTTTTCATTTTCATATATAAGTTTTTCATATATTTCATCAGATATTATTACTAAATTATTTTCTTCTGCAAATTTTGCTATAACTAATAACTCATCTTTTGTATATATGGTACCTGTAGGATTATTAGGGCTATTTAAAATTATTGCCTTAGTCCTAGCTGTTAAACTTTTATTTAAGCTTTCAATAGTAAATTTATAATCATGATCTTTTCCAGTGTTTATAAATACTGGTACTCCATCAGCTAATTTTATAAGTTCAGGGTAGCTTACCCAATAAGGTATTGATACAATCACTTCATCCCCTGGATTTAAAATTGCTAAAAATGCATTTGCTAAAGATTGCTTTGCTCCAGTACTAACTATAATTTGAGATGATTTATAATCTAAGTTATTTTCATCTTTTAGCTTTTTTGAAATAGCTTCTCTTATTTCTAGTATTCCCGCTGTCTGCGTATACTTAGTTTTTCCTTCATTCATAGCATTAATTGCTTTATCAATTATATTTTTAGGTGTATTAAAGTCTGGCTCTCCTGCTCCAAAACTTACAATATCTATCCCCTTTGATTTTAATTCCTTGGCCTTAGCCGTAATATTTAATGTTATTGATGGTTCTATTTGCATGGCTTTTTTTGAAAATTGCATTATCCATACCCTCCCTATTTTACTTTATATTTAAAAGCTTATTTAATAAGAGTTCATTTATTCCTTGTGTACCTATTATGGCACCTTCTTCAGTGATTTCATGAAAATCACTTCCTCCTGTAATAACAAGCTTATATTTCTTACATAAATTATATAAAATATTTATTTGTTCTTTACTATGACTTGGATGATATACTTCTACCCCCATAAGTCCATAGCACCTTAATTCTTTTATAACATTTTCAATTCCCATACTTCTATATATCTTGCCGGGATGTGCAATTATAGGAATGCCCCCACTATTTCTTATTAATTTTATTGCTTCTTTATAAGTTAATTTCTTTCCCTTTTCATAAGCTTGCTTCCCCGCTATTAGATACTTATTAAAAGCTACTTTAAAATTTTCTTCATAACCACAATTCACTATTTCATTTGCTATATGTGCTCTTCCTATTGTAGGATTTTCTGCAATTAGCTTTTCTACATCTATTATAACTCCAACTGCCTTTAATTTTTCACATATCTTTCTAGCTCTTTCTCTTCGCTCTTCTTTTAATCTATCAATTGTTTTTATTAATATCTCATCATTTGGATTAATAAAATATCCTAGCATATGAATTTCTGTATTATTTATTTCAGCACTAACTTCAATCCCTGATATTATTTCTATATTTTTATGTTCTTTATCTATTATATACTGAGAATCAATAGAATCATGGTCAGTGATAGCAATATATCGAATTCCTTTATCTATAGATATTTTTATTATCTCTTCGGGTGTAAGCTTGCCATCTGAATAGGAAGAATGAATATGTAAATCTGCATATTTCATAACCTAACACCTTCCTTTTCTATATATAGAATATACCATTATTAATATCCATTGTAAATTATTTGTTTTTTTTATAAGTCAAAAAAAAGAGTGGAAAACCCCACTCTTTTAAATCTAATTATTCTGCTGACATAGCTTCTTCGTAGTATTTAGCAACTCTATCGAATTCTTCTTCTTCTGGAACTACTAATTCTTCTTCTTCACCATTTACTACTAATTTAAATAAGAAAACTGATCCATCTTCTGGGTGTTGAGCTAAAACGTAATCTGTTCCTTCATACTCAAAAGCATCCATTATAGGACATGATATTTCATTTCCTTCATCGTCTACTAAATCTACAACAAAATGTTCATGTTCATGTTCTTCTCCACATCCACAGTTGTCGTGTTTATGTTCATGACCTTCAGAACCACATCCGCAGTTTCCTCCGCATCCACATCCTTCTTTTTCTTCGCTATTACATCCACATTTATTTAATTCTTTATCCATGTTTATATTCCTCCTAAAATTTCTTCATGTTATAATTCTACCCTTAAATAGCTTAAAATAAAAGCAATTTCTTTAAGTTTTCTCTATTTTTCCTAATTTTTTTGATAAAATTTATGGTTATCTTCTAGTATTTTCATTTTATACATCAATTTGGTTTATATCTTTAAGATTTTCAAAATTACTTCTTATGTTATAACACTTTTTTAGTGTATCCATTATATTAAAATTATATACTTTCTTATACGTAAAAAAAAAGACTTAGACAATAAGTCTAAGTCTCTTTATCTTAAAAGATTATTTTCCAGCTAATTTTTTATAAGTGTCTAATCTGTCCATAGCATCTTTTTGAGTCTTTTCAAATAATGCTTCTGCAGCTTCTGGGAATGCCTTAGCAAGTGAAGCGTATCTAACTTCTCCCATTAAGAATTCTTTGAAGTCTCCAGTTGGTTCTTTAGAATCTAAACTAAATGGATTTTTACCTTCTTCTTTTAATGTTGGATTGAATCTGTATAATTGCCAGTATCCACAGTCAACAGCTTTTTTAGCTTCAACTAAGTTGTTACCCATACCAATTTTAATTCCTTGGCTGATACATGGAGCATAAGCTATAACTAATGATGGTCCTGGATATGCTTCAGCTTCAGCTATTGCTTTAAGAACTTGGTTCTTATCAGCTCCCATTGAAACTTGAGCTACATAAATATATCCATAAGACATAGCAATCATTCCAAGATCTTTCTTCTTAGTTCTCTTACCAGCAGCAGCGAATTTAGCTATTGCAGCAGTAGGAGTAGCTTTTGAAGATTGTCCTCCAGTATTTGAGTACATTTCTGTATCGAATACAAGAATGTTTATGTCGTCTCCTGAAGCAAGTACGTGGTCAACTCCACCGAATCCGATGTCGTAAGCCCATCCGTCTCCTCCGAAGATCCATTGTGATGGTTTTACTAAGAAGTCTTTTTCAGCTAAAATTTCTTTAGCGATTTCTTCTTTAGAACCTTCTAAAGCAGCTATTACTCTTTCTGCTCTTTCTCTAGTTCCTTCACCAACTTCAACTTCAGCAACCCAAGCTTCTAAAGCTTCTTTTGCTTCTCCAGTTAAAGTTTCAATTGCAGCGTTAGCTTTTTCGAATAATCTGTCTCTTATAGCTTTAGCACCTAAGAACATTCCTAATCCGAATTCAGCATTATCTTCAAATAATGAGTTAGCCCAAGCAGGTCCGAATCCTTTATGATTAGTTGTGTATGGTGTAGCAGGAGCAGATCCACCCCAGATTGATGAACATCCAGTTGCGTTAGCGATCATCATTCTGTCACCAAATAATTGAGTTACAAGTTTAGCATATGGAGTTTCTCCACATCCAGCACAAGCACCTGAGAACTCAAGTAATGGTTGCTCGAATTGGCTTCCTTTTAATGTTGTTTTCTTCATTGGGTTAGCTTTTGGTGAAACTTTTTCTATAGTGTAATCCCAGTTAGCTATTTCAGCTTCTTGAGTGTGAGCTGGTTTCATAACAAGAGCTTTTCCTGGAGCTGGACAAGCAACAGCACAGCTGCTACATCCTGTACAGTCAAGAGCTGCAACTTGGATTCTGTATCCTAATTCTTCGTCAGCTTTAATTCCTTTAGCTGGGATTATAGTCATTCCTTCTGGTGCATTAGCTTTTTCTGATGCATTGAATAAGAATGGTCTAATAGCAGCATGTGGACATACAGCAGCACATTGGTTACATTGAATACATTTGTCAGCATCCCATTCTGGTAAGCTAACAGCAACTCCTCTTTTTTCATAAGCAGCAGTTCCTGCTTCAAAAGTACCATCAACTAATTCCATTAAGTCTGAAACTTTTAAGTCAAATCCTTCTTGTCTGTTCATTGGTTCAACGATATTTTTAACAAATTCAGTTGCATTTTCAGCACCTTTAATTGCTTCTGGTTTAGCGTTTTTCCATGAAGCTGGGATTTCGATTTCTTGGATTAATCCAATACCTTTATCGATAGCAGCATTGTTCATGTCAACTACTTTTTGACCTTTTTTACCGTATGAAGTAACAACAGCTTCTTTTAAGTATTTAACTGCATCTTCAACAGGAATAATGTTAGCTAACTTGAAGAAAGCTGATTGCATTATCATGTTGATTCTTCCACCTAAACCTATTTCTTGAGCTATAGCAACAGCATTTAAAGTGTAGAACTTAATGTTGTTGTCAGCTATATATTTTTTATAGAAAGCTGGTAAGTGAGTATCTAATTCTTCTGGTGTCCAGATAGTATTTAATAAGAAAGTTCCGTTTTTCTTTAATCCATCTAACACGTTGTATTTAGTAACATAAGCTTGGTTATGACAAGCAACGAAATCAGCTTTATCTATTAAATAAGGTGATTTTATAGCTTTTTTACCAAATCTTAAATGTGATACTGTTATACCACCTGATTTTTTAGAGTCATATGCGAAATATCCTTGAGCATACATATCAGTATGATCTCCGATGATTTTGATAGCACTTTTGTTAGCACTAACTGTTCCGTCTGATCCAAGTCCCCAGAACTTACAAGCTGTAGTTCCTTCTGGAGTTGCATCGATATCTTCATGAGCTGCTAATGAAGTATTAGTTACGTCATCAACAATACCGATTGTGAATCCATTTTTAGGTTCTGCTTGTGCTAAGTTTTCGTATACTGCTGCAACTTCTGAAGGGTTAGGGTCTTTTGATCCTAGTCCGAATCTTCCTCCAACGATTACAGGAGCATTTTCTTCACCGTAGAAAGCACTTCTAACGTCTAAGTATAATGGTTCTCCAATTGATCCTGGTTCTTTAGTTTTGTCTAAAACAGCGATTTTCTTAACTGTTTTTGGCATAGCTGCTACTAACTTCTTAATGTCGAAAGGTCTGTAAAGTCTTACTTTAATAACCCCTACTTTTTGTCCGTTAGCATTTAAGTAATCAATTGTTTCTTCACATACATCTGTAGCAGATCCCATTGCAATGATTATTCTGTCAGCATCTGGTGCTCCATAATAATCGAAACAGTGGTATTCTCTTCCAGTTAATTTAGTGATTTCAGCCATGTATCCTTCAACAATATCAGGAATTGCGTCATAATATTTGTTAACTGCTTCTCTAGTTTGGAAGTAGATATCAGGGTTTTGAGCTGTTCCTCTTGTTACTGGGTGACTTGGGTTTAATGCGTTAGCTCTGAAAGCATTTAAAGCATCCCAATCAACTAATCCTTTTAATTCTTCAAAATCAAGAACTTCGATTTTTTGTATTTCATGTGAAGTTCTGAATCCATCAAAGAAGTTTACAAATGGAATTTTACCTTTAATAGCTGATAAATGAGCTACTGCTGATAAATCCATAACTTCTTGAACTGATCCTTCTGCAAGCATTGCAAAACCAGTTTGTCTTGCTGCCATAACATCTTGGTGATCTCCAAAGATACTTAATGATGATGTAGCTAATGCTCTAGCTGCAACATGGAATACTCCTGGAAGTAATTCTCCTGAAATTTTGTACATGTTTGGTATCATTAATAATAAACCTTGAGAAGCAGTATAAGTAGTTGTTAATGCTCCTGCTTGTAATGATCCGTGAACTGCTCCAGCTGCTCCAGCTTCTGATTGCATTTCTACAACTTTTACTGGTTGCCCGAATATATTTTTCATTCCTTTAGCTACCCATTCATCTACATGTTCTGCCATTGGTGATGATGGTGTTATTGGGAATATAGCTGCAACCTCTGTAAAAGCATATGATATATGTGCTGCTGCTGTATTTCCGTCCATTGTTTTCATTTTTCTCATCGCGTGACCCCTCTTTCATTATAAAAAATTATAAATTTAGAAAATTTATCCCTAAATAAAGCGATATCTCATTTAGGTTTTTATAATAAATAAAATTGAATTTTAAAAAGTTATTCCAACTAAAATTTAATTTTATTTAATATTTTGTGATGGCTAAACTTATAAAATCTTTTAAATATAATTAATATTATTTTTAATTTCTTCTATAGTATTTCCCATCCTCTTTAATTATATATTACTTTTTTTTTTTTGCAAGTTTAAAAAGGAAAAAAACTTGTTATTTTTTCCCTCTTTTGTCTGAATATCTGGTTTATTTCTTATTGTTTTCTATAGTTTTAGTTATAACACTTATTATTTCTTTCACACCATCATTCATATTACTGTTATTCATAGCTTCTATAAGTTTTTGTTTACTATTTTTTAACATAACAACTTGCTCCATTAGTCCAGTTTTAGCTAATACCTCTTCTTCAACCATTAATGAGAATCCTTCCTTCTTAAATGATTTCGCATTTAAAATTTGGTCTCCTCTACTTTGATTTCTAGATAAAGGTATTAAAAGTGTTGGTTTTTTTAATGCTAAGAACTCAAAAATAGAGTTTGCCCCTGCTCTTGATACTATAAAATCTGCTGCTTGCATTAAGTTTGGTAATTCTTCTCTTACAAATTCAAACTGTCTATATCCTTCAACATCTTCTAATTTAGGGTCTAAGTTTCCTTTTCCACAAATATGAATTACATTGTTTTCTTTTAATAGTTCATTTAAGTTTTCTCTTATTCCATCATTTATAACTTTAGCTCCAAGACTTCCTCCCATTGCTAGAATTACATCTTTATCATCATTAAACCCACAGAATTCTTTTCCTAATATCTTTGAACCTTTAAGCATTTCTCTTCTAATAGGGCTTCCTGTAAGTATTCCTTTTCCGCCTTTTACATATTTTAAACTTTCTCTAAAAGTAACACATAATTTATCACAGAAAGGTGCTGCTAATTTATTTGCAAGTCCTGGTGTAATATCTGATTCATGTGATATTACAGGAATCTTTTTCATAGATGCTGCAATTACTACAGGTACTGTTACAAATCCCCCTTTTGAGAATATTACATCTGGCTTTTCTTTTCCTAATATTCTTAAGGCTTGTATAACACCTTTTCCTACTTTAAATGGATCGGTAAAGTTTTTGACATCAAAATATCTTCTTAGTTTCCCAGAAGATATTCCATAATAAGGTATTCCCTCTCTTTTTATGATATCTTTTTCCATTCCATCTTTACTTCCAATATATTTTATTTCAAAATCTAATTCTTTAAGTGATGGAACTAATGCTAAGTTTGGTGTTACATGTCCTGCCGTTCCTCCACCTGTCATAATTATTTTATATTTTCTCAAAATATCCACTCCTTAATTATTCTGAAACTCTAAAGCTTTTGATGTTTAATTGAATATTTTTAATATTCCTAAACTCATTTATATCAGGATAATAAATTATATCCATATAAAAATTACATCTTCCACCATTATATTGCAACCTTAAAAATTCTTCTTCTCCAAAAGTATTTTCAAACATTTCTTTAAAGTCCTCATATTTAGTAAAATTTACTCCATCTATAGTTTTACCATTTTTCATAGCTATTTTAAACCTTAAATATTTTTTTTCTGCTCCCATAAAGAAAACATTCGTAACATGAACTTTTTTTCCTCCAAAACATGGAGATGGATTAGCCTTTCCAAATGGTTTCATTCTATTTATTTCATCTAATAGCTCATAATTTAAATCTTCTAAAGCTAAGGTCGTATCAATATGCACCTTTGGCGTTATATCATCTTCTGTTAATTTTGCTATCTTATTTAATTTTTCTCTTAATTTATTTATATTTTCTTCTTTTATAGATAATCCCGCTGCCATAGGATGACCACCGAACTTCTCCATAAGGTCTTTGCATTCACTTAATTCTTCAAACATATTATATTCTTCTATTGATCTTGCGGAACCTTTAGGCATTTCTTTTCCCTTAGTTAATACAATAGTTGGTAGGTTATACTTCTCTTTTATTCTTCCTGCTACTATTCCTGCTATACTTTCATGAATAGTATCTTCGTAAACAACAATTACCTTATCATTATTTTTTATTTCTTTTTGAACTTTTTCTGTGACTTTTTCTACACTTTCTAAAGTTAACTCTTGTCTAATTTTATTTAATTCATTTAATTTTTCTGCTAATTCCTTAGCTCTATTTTCATCTTCTGTTATTAAAAGCTCTACTGATATATCTGCTATTTCTAATCTTCCTGTTGCATTTATACATGGTCCTATAACAAAACCAAAATGATATTCTGCAATTTCTTTTCCTTCAAGCTCTTTTACTTTTATTAATTCTTTTATTCCAATTTTATTTGTGTTTCTTATTAATTTTAGACCCTCTTTAACAATAATCCTATTTTCATCTAAAAGATCTACTACATCACATACTGTTGCTATTGATACATACTCTAAAAGTTCAAAAACCTCTTCTTCTATTCCATAAACTCTATATAATCCTTGTAATACTTTAAAGCTTACCCCTGCTCCACATAGCCCTTTAAATGGGTATGTACAATCTTCTCTCTTTGGATTTATTACAACATCTGCCTCTGGCATTTTCTTTACTTTAACTCCATCTTCCTCAACTATAGGAATATCGTGATGGTCAGTTAAAATTACTTTCATTCCTAAATCCTTAGCAAGTTTCACTTCTTCAAATGCTGAAATTCCATTATCACAAGTTAAAATTATTTCTGCACCCTCTTCTTTTAAGATCTTTATTCTGTCCTTATTCATACCATATCCTTCAGATTCTCTATTAGGTATATGATATTTAAAGTTTGCATTTAATTTTTTTAAGCCCTTATATAAAACTGCTGTACTACATACTCCATCACAATCATAGTCACCATAAATAACTATTCTCTTCCCTGTATCTATAGCATCTTTCAATATATTAACAGCCTTCTCTAAATCCTTCATGGCAAATGGATCATGCATTTCTTTTATATCACCATATAGGAAAAGAGAAGCTGCTTTTTTATTATCAATTCCTCTATTACTTAAAAGTCTAAGGGTTAATAATCCTTCGTTGCACTCTTTTTGTAATTTTTGAAATTCTGTCTTTTTGTTCTTTAAAAGCCACTTCTCTTTCATTAATTTACCACCTATCTAATTTTTATAAAGCATTCCTTTTTCTAAGCTTAATGCTTCTTCTTTTTTATCAAGTTGTCTTAAAATTTCATAAGCAAATTCCATTGCTGTAGCTGGTCCTCTACTTGTTATTATATTACCATCAACTACAACAGATGTTTCTTTATAATTCACTTCTGCCTTATTTACTAAAGCATCTGGATAAGACGTTATATTTCTACCCTTTATTATTCCATAGGCTTCTAGTGCTATTGGTGCTGCACATATTGCTCCTATTTTCTTTTCATTTAAGTTCATTTCTACAACTATTTTTTCTAATTCTTTTGAATCTCTTAAATTTGCAGACCCTGGCATTCCTCCTGGAAGAACTATCATATCAAATTCTTTTATATTGTCATGTAATATTATATCTGCCTCTACCTTTATTCCATGAGAACCTGTTACAAATTTATCTTTTAAAGATACCATTTTACAATCAACATTTCCTCTTCTTAAAATATCAACAACTGTTAATGCTTCAATTTCTTCAAATCCTGAAGCTAACATTACTGCAACTCTTTTCATTTAAATCACCTCTAATTTATTTTTTGTAATGATATTGATTTTATTTCATCTTCCATAGTAAGTTCTACTATAGTTGTTCCTCTACCTGCTCTATTTTGCAGTTTCAATTCTTTTATCAATACATTTTCTTCTCGTTTTTCTTTAGTAGTTATAACCATTTTATAATCTTCTTCTTCAAAAAGTCTAGCATAAACTACTTCTTCTCCATCTTTTAATGTAATTCCTGTTACTCCTGAGGTAACTTTCCCCATAGTACTTACTCCTGATGCTGGGAATTTTATTCCTACACCTTTTTTAGTCATTAATACAATATTTCCATTTTCTAATGACTCTACAAATACCATAACTACTCTGTCATCTTCTCGCTTTAATTTATAATAAACTTGTGTATTATACTCTCCTTGGAATTCATTTAAAGAAGTTTTCTTAATTATTCCCTTTTTAGTTACAGCATACACACCCTTATTTTCATCGTATTCTTTTACTGATACCATTTTTATTATAGATTCATCTTTTTTAAGTCCATCTATAATAGTACTTAAACTTAAGTCTTCATTTATAACTTTTTCTACTAAGAAAGCTTTTATCTTAAAGATATTTCCCTTACTACTAAATAGAAGTAAATCGCTTAAAGTATCAGTATATGTTTTTAATTCATCATTTCTACTTATTCTACTTGTAAGTTTTAATATATTTTTATTTCCTAAAGCAACTCCAAATTCTTTTACCTCTAGTTCTTTTGAATATTCACATTGAATAACTGAATCTTTTTCTGATAAGTTAAATAAATATCTTCCAAGTAAATTTCTAGGAGTATTTTTAACTTCTCCTATTTCTAAATTAAATTCAAGTCCTAGTGAAGTTTTAACTTTTAAGAAGTCTTCTTTATTTTCACCTTCGAATAAAGTCGCCTTAATAATAGTTTCTTCTTCTTTTAATTTTATAGCTTGTAACTTTGAATAACTTGTTTTAAAGTTTTCTAAACTAGTATTCTTAATCATTCCAGTATTAGTTATGAATTGAACATAATTATTTGGATTTAATGTTGTTACTGAGAAAATATTTACTATTCCATCTTCTTCTTGATTAAATCCTCTTATTAAATCTTCTATTCTTTCACCTTTATCTTTCCATTTTCCTTCTGGAATATTTATTCCTTTTAATTGATACATATTACCTTTGCTTGTAAAAATTAAAAGTGAATCTCTAGTATTAGATTGAATTAAGAATTTTAAGAAGTCTCCTTCTCTATAATCTATATCATCAGCTTCTGCATTAGATCTTAAATAGTTTTTATGTGGCATTCTCTTTATAAATCCATCATTAGATATTGTTATCATAATATCTTCAACTACAACTAAGTCTTCAATATCAATCTTAGCTTCACTATCATCTTCTATGATAGCAGTTCTACGAGGGTCTTTATATTTTTCTGTAACTTCTATAAGTTCCTTTTTAACAACTTTTAAAAGTTCTTTTTCACTACTTAATATTTTAGTTAATTTCTTTATAATCTTTTCAAGCTCTTCATATTCTTTTTTATATACATTAATTTCTAAGCCTGTTAATCTATAAAGCATCATCTCTAAAATGGCATTAGCTTGAATTTCACTAAATTCAAATCTTTCCATTAAATTCATAGCTGCATCTTTTTTAGACTTTGATGCTCTAATAGTTTTTATAACTTCATCTAAAACATCAATAGCTTTAATAAATCCTTCAACTATGTGGAATCTTTTTTCAGCTGTTTCTAATTCTTTTTTACTTCTTCTATATACAATTTCTTTTTGATGGTTTACATAATGCTCAATTATAGTCTTTAACCCCATTTTTTCTGGTTTACCATCTGCTAATGCAACCATATTAAAGCTTATATTACATTGTAAATCTGTTTTCTTGAATAAATATTTTAAAACCTTATCTACAATTTTTTCATCTACTGCTTTTTTAAATTCTATAACAGCTCTTATTCCATTTCTATCAGATTCATCTCTAATATCTGTTATACCTTCTAAAACTTTAGCGTGTTTTTTATCTCCAGTCATTTCTGAAATAGTTTGAAGAATTCTTGCCTTATTTCTTCTATAAGGGAACTCACTAATAACTATTCCAAGTCTTCCATTTTCTAAAGTTTCAATATTTGTCTTAGCTCTATAGCTTACTTTTCCATCACCTGTTTCATAAGCTGCTAAAAGTGAATTCTTACCTATAAGTATTCCACCTGTAGGTAAATCAGGTCCTTTTATATATTCCATAAGACCTTTTGTATCTATATCGTTATTATCTATATAAGCAAGTATTCCTTCTGTAACTTCACCTAAATTATGTGGAGGAATATTAGTTGCAAGTCCAACTGCAATACCAAAAGTTCCATTTACTAAAAGATTTGGATATCTACTTGGTAAAACCTTTGGTTCCATTTCGCTATCTGAGTAGTTAGGAACCATTTCTACTGTATCTTTTTCAATATCTCTTAACATTTCCATAGCAATATTAGATAATCTAGCTTCTGTATATCTCATCGCAGCAGCTCCATCACCATCTATAGAACCCCAGTTACCATGTCCATCGATTAATGGATTTCTTGTACTAAAATCTTGTGCTAATATTACCATTGCATCGTATACTGATGTATCTCCATGCGGATGGTATTTCCCTAGTATATCTCCAACAATTCTTGCTGATTTATAATAAGGTCTCTCTGGATATGCTTTTAGCATATGTGCTCCATAAAGAATTCTTCTATGAACTGGTTTAAGTCCATCTCTAACATCTGGAAGTGCTCTATCTTTTGCTACTTCTATTGCATATGGAAGATAGTTATCTGGCATAGCTTCTTCAAGTGGAACTCTTATTATATTTTTATCTAGTGGTATTGGATTATTAGTTGTTTTCTTTGCCATATTTTAATTCCTCCTTTTTAGAATTCTCCGTATTTATACATATATTTTCTTCTTGGTTCTACTATGTCTCCCATAAGTAATGAAACCATTTTTTCTGCTTTTGCCGCATCATCAATTGTAACTTGTAGAAGTGTTCTTGATTCTGGATTTAATGTTGTATCCCATAATTGATCTGGATTCATTTCCCCAAGTCCTTTATATCTTTGGATTAAAGCTCCATTTCCAATTTTCTTTTTAACATCTTCTAATTGTTCATCTGAATATGCATATTCAAAAACTTCTTTATTTTTAACTTTTTTATATACTTTATAAAGTGGTGGTTGTGCTAAATACAGATGTCCATTTGCAATTAAAGGTCTCATATATCTATAAATATATGTCATCCATAATGTTCTTATATGGTATCCATCTACATCGGCATCACTCATTATAATTATTTTATTGTATCTTAAATCATTTTCACTATAATTATCTAGTGTTCCTGTCCCTAGTGCTGTATTGAATATTTTAAGTTCTTCTGAAGCTAAAACATTTTCAAGCTTTTGTTTTTCAGTATTCATTATTTTACCTTTTGATGGCATAATACTTTGGAATCTTCTATCTCTAGCTTGTTTTACAGAACCTCCTGCAGAATCTCCTTCTACAACGATAAATTCATTATATTCTTTTTCTTTTCCTGTACAAACTGCAACCTTTCCTGCAAGTGGCGCTGTTCCTTTACCTATTTTTTTCTTTTCTGCTTCATTAATCTTTTTGATTTTCTCTCTTCTTTGTGCAGCAGCTAAAGCATTGTTTATTATTCTTGTTCCAAGTTCTTTATTATCCTCTATCCATTCACCTAATTTTGTATAGGCTACTTCATTCATCATAGTATAAGCTTCATTATTTCCAAGCTTAGTTTTAGTTTGTCCTTCAAAAACTGGATTTGAAATCTTTATTCTTACGATTGCAGTCATTCCTTCTCTTAAATCGTCTCCTTCAAATTCCTTATCCTTTTCTTTAACTATTCCAAGCTTTTTAGCCCATTCTTTAAAAGCTCTAGTCATTCCAGTTTTAAATCCTGTTTCATGAGTACCAGCTTCAGTGGTTGGAATATTATTAACATAACTTGCTATGTTATCTGTAGTCGAGTCTGTAAATTGCATACAAACTTCACCTTCCATAGCAATTCCTCCAATTTCTTTTGAACCCTCAAATAAAATTGGATCTTTATGAAGAGGTGTTTTACTTTCATTTAAATATTCAATAAAGTCTAAAAGTCCTCTTTCTGAATAATATTCCTTTTCGACTACTTCACTTTTACGTCTGTCTATAAGCTTTAACTTCATTCCTTTATTTTGGAATGCAAGTTCTTGTAACCTTTCATCTATTATGTCAAACTTAAATTCTGTCGTTTGAAATATAGCTTTATCAGGTAAGAAAGTTACTCTTGTTCCAGTATCCTTGCACTTTCCAACTTCTTCTAAGCTTGTTACTGGAGTTCCTGGCATCATTTTATTTAATTCTTTATCAAATGCATATTCAAATCTTTGCTTATATATTTTTCCATTTTGATGTACTTCTACCTCTACCCACTTTGAAAGGGCATTAACAACTGCTGCCCCTACTCCGTGAAGTCCTCCTGAAGTCTTATAGTTTTTATTATCAAACTTTCCTCCAGTATGTAATTCAGTATATACCATCTCCACTCCACTTTTTTTCTTTATAGGGTGTATTCCTGTAGGTATTCCTCTACCATTATCCATAACAGTTACACTTTTATCTTTATTTAAAACTACTGTAGCTGTATCTCCATATCCATTTGATATTTCATCTATAGCGTTATCTAATATCTCCCAAACACAGTGATGTAATCCCTTGCTTCCAATTGACCCAATATACATTCCTGGTCTCATTCTTACTGGTTCTAATTTTTCTAAGGACGTCAGCGACGTAACATCATATAAATTTTTATCTTCCATGCGACTTCCTCCTTTATTCCATATCTTCTATTTCTTTATTATTCTTACTCATTTCATCATAAAAATGTATTAATTCTTGTAATGTTTTTTCTCTATCTTCATTATCAATCCATTTAGCAAACTTTTTCTTTTTAAATCCATTTAAATACATAGGATCATAATAGTTTAACATTAAGTTTTCACATGCTTCTTTAAAATTTCCTTCTTTTATCATAGTTTTATAATCTTCAACTTTTTTATTACTTAAATATTTCTTTATTTTATCCATTGCTTCTAAAAGTTCATTTATACTTTCTTCATTTTGGATATATTCATTTATTAAAAGATCACATCTATTTTCAATAGAATCCTCAATCCATATCTTCTCGCTTTTCATCATATTTTCCCAAATGAAATCTGGAATTATTATTCTACCAATTCTCTTACTTTCTCCTTCTGTAAACACTATATTCCCTTTTCTTTCTAATAAAGCATGAAATACTTCTGTTTCAAAAGCTTTTTGAGTATGTATTTTTCCAATAGATACAGAGCCTAATAATGAGCCTCTATGATTTGCAGCTCCTTCTAAATCTAAGATATCATAGCCTCTTTCTTTTAAAGTTTTTAAATACTCTGTTTTCCCAACACCAGTTTTCCCATATAAAACTATAAATTTCATTTCACTAAGCATTTCTTCAAAGTTTTCATTTATATATTTTCTATAAGCTTTATATCCACCTTTTAACTTATATACTTTAAGTCCTAAAGAATATAAAAGTGAATGAATACTACTACTTCTCATTCCACCTCTTGCACAAAATATAACTACCTTTTTTCTTTGAACTGAATAAAGTTCTTGAAACTTTTCAAAAATCTCAGGAAGTCTTTTACTTATAAGTTCTATTCCCCTTGTTCTTGCTTCTTCTACACTACTTCTAACATAAAGAGTTCCAACTTCTTCTCTTTCTTCATCTAAAAGAACTGGAATATTTATAGCACCCTTTATTGTTGATTCTTCAAACTCTTTTGGGCTTCTAACATCTACAAATACTACATTTTCTTCATTCATTATCTCATTATAATCTACTATATTAAACATTTCGTTACCACTTCCTATTTTAATCTCTATATTTTATCATATCTTAACTTTAAAAAAAATCAAAGAGAAAATATTTAAGGTCTACCTTTCGGTAGACCTTAATTTTACATCTTATAAGTCACATATTTCAACGTTTCTAACGTGTTTTGTATGACTCCATTCTTTTTTATCTTTATCTATTATACCTTGTATAGTTATTGGTATCCATGAGATTGTGTATAGTCCATAAAGAATAAATCTATAAAATAGTTTAAAATCATTTATACCTAATATTATAGGCACAAGTATAAAGAATATTATATTATATCCTACTTCTGCAATTATCCATCCATAAGCACCTGGTATATACATTTGTGCTATTGGAACTATTACTACACTTAATGAATATAAAACCATCATTACTAATAATCCATTACTTATCTTCTTTTCTAACTTAAGTATTAATGGTGTAATTACACATTGGAATACGATAAATGCTTCTAATCCTACTCCACTAAAAATACTTGTCATAGAGAAAACACCTGGTGTATGTAGTGTTCCTTGAACAAAAGTTAATACTGCTGAAACTCCTAGTAATAGAGTAACAAAAGGTTGCATTACATATAAAGCACAATCAAAGATATACCATTTTCTTTCTTTAATAGCTTTCTTAGTTAACTTAAAGAAATATCTTGAAGCTACATCTGTAAATCCTTGCATCCATCTCTTTCTTTGAGACCAAGACTGTTTTAGTGTTAATGGCTTTTCGTCAAATATTTTAGCATCGTGTGCCCATCCAACTTTTTCACCATTTGATACTAATTTACAAGTAAATTCTAAATCCTCAGTTAAGCATGTTGCTCCCCAACCTAATTCTTTTAAAATAGCTGTATCAATTGCAAATCCTGTTCCACCTAATTGGTTAGAAAAACCAACATTTCTTCTAGCTAATTGGAACATTCTATTTTGTGACCAAAAAGCAATTGAATATGAAGCTGATATCCAAGAATCATGTGGATTTTTACTATCTATATATCCTTGTACAACTTTATAACCTTCTGACATCTTTGAATTTATTTCTTTTAAGAAATCTTCATGTACTAAGTTATCTGCATCAAATATACAGATTGCATCAAACTTTTCATCCATTTCGAAAAGTTTTGAAAACATCCATTCTAAGGCATAACCTTTACCTCTTTTATCCTTATTAAATCTTTCGCATACATTTGCTCCATGTTGTCTAGCAATTTCTGCTGTTTTATCTGTGCAGTTATCGGCTATTACAAACACTTCATACATATCCTTAGGATAATTAAGCTTTTTCATACTATCAACTATACCAGATATTACTACCTCTTCATTATGTGCTGCAACTAACATTGCAAATTTTTTCCTTGGTGTATAGTCTTTAACATCTTTCTTTTTCCATAGTCCTATTACTCCTAAAACTAAATAGTACATAGTCAAGATAAATACTAAAACTTGAAAGACTGCTGTCACACCGTAAATAACGTTTCCCATTAAATTCACTCCTAAATGACAAATGGAAATTATTCCCCATTCATTTTTCTATTTTTTTTATCAATGTACGTCCTTTTAAATATAATTCAATATACCTTAAAAATCAAGTACATAAATCTTATTTTTATCTTATTTTTATTAATGTTTTTAAATTTATAAAAACCTTTTACAAAGTAAACTAATCTTTTTTAGTCCATCTATCAAGCTAATCTATTATGATATATCCACACAAATTCTGAGTTATAGACTATTTTAAATTTTATCTTCAATAATTATCATTTTATTTTAAGTTGATTATTTAATTTTTATGTCTCACTAAAATTTTACAAATTTCTCACATAAAATACGTGTTCTATAATTTCTATTTTATATTATTTTTAGTCTCTAATAATTTAGTTTAAATTAATTTTTCATTACTTCTTCCTTTTCTATAGATTAAAAAAGGGGTAGCTCTTGTAAATTAGCTACCCCTTTTATTATTTTTTAAACTAACCCTTGTGCCATCATAGCTTCAGCTACTTTCATAAATCCAGCAATATTAGCCCCTACAACTATATTACCTTCTTGCTCATATGCCTTTGCTGCTTCACTTGAGTTTTTATAGATATTTTTCATAATATCTTTTAATTTTTCATCAACTTCTTCGAAAGTCCAAGATAATCTCATGCTATTTTGTGACATTTCTAAAGCTGAACATGCAACTCCTCCAGCATTTGCTGCTTTAGCAGGCCCAAACATTATACCTTTATTTAAGAAAAGATCAATTGCCTCTAAAGTTGAAGGCATATTAGCACCTTCTGAAACACAAATTGTTCCATTCTTTATAAGCTTTTCTGCATCTTCTTTATTTATCTCACCTTGAGTTGCACATGGAAGAGCTATATCACATTTAACATCCCAAATATTTCTGCATCCTTCTACGTAAGTTGCATCTTTAACATAATTTAAGTAGTCTTTTATTCTACCTCTCTTCACTTCTTTAATTTCTTTTATTGCATCTAAGTTTATTCCTTTTTCATCATATATATATCCATTTGAATCACTTAATGCAACAACTTTTGCTCCAAGTTCAGTTGCTTTTTCAGTTGCATATATAGCAACATTTCCTGAACCAGATATTACTACTGTTTTTCCTAAGAAACTTGTTTTATTATCTTTTAGCATTTCTTCAGTAAAATAAACTAATCCATACCCTGTAGCTTCAGTTCTTGTTAAACTTCCGCCATAAGTTAGTCCTTTACCAGTTAAAACTCCTGGTGTATTAAGATTTCTTAGTTTCTTATAATATCCATACATATATCCGATTTCTCTTCCACCTACTCCAATATCACCAGCAGGAACATCTAAATCGCTACCTATATGCTTACATAACTCAGCCATAAAGCTTTGACAAAATCTCATTACTTCATTATCAGACTTACCTTTTGGATTAAAGTCTGAACCACCTTTTCCTCCACCTATTGGAAGGCCTGTTAATGAGTTTTTAAATATTTGCTCAAATCCTAAGAATTTAACTATACTTGCATTTACAGTTGGATGAAATCTAAGTCCACCTTTATATGGTCCAATTGCACTATTGAACTGCATTCTAAATCCTCTATTAACATGAACTTTACCATTGTCATCCATCCAAGGTACCCTAAACATAATTTGTCTTTCAGGTTCAACAATTCTCTCTAAAAGCCCAGCTTCTATAAATTTTGGGTTTTTATCAAATACAGGTGCTAACGAGTTTAATACCTCAGTTACTGCATCCAAAAATTCTCTTTCACCTGCATTTCTTTCTTTTACTTTTTCTAACACTTCTCCAACGTATTGTTTTCCATTCATTGTTAATCCCCCATTTCTTTTTTAATTTATATATATAATAACTCTTTTATTTTATTTTTTCCATAAAAAAATTTTTTATTGCTTAAATTTATACATTTAATATATTTTTGTCTTTCTTATTAGGAAACAATCAATTTTTCTATCTAAAATGAAAAGGTTTGTATTATATTTTGTTATTTTGGCAACATAATTATATAATTTTCTTTTAGGAGGCGTTTTCATGAAATTTGGTTATGCATGTATTCCACTTGCTACTCACTATAAAACTACAAAAAAATTTTCACTTAAGAATTTTAATGATGAAATTTTAATAAATTGCATTGAAAGTAATCTTTTAGGACTTCTAGAAATTTTAAAATATAATCTTCGTAACAATATAAAAATGTTTCGAATTAGTTCAGATATTATTCCCTTTGGTAGCCATGAAATAAATAATTTAAATTGGCAAGAGCACTTTAAAGAGCTTCTTTTAAAGATTGGTGATTTTGCTAATGAAAATAATATTAGATTATCTATGCATCCTGGTCAATATACTGTACTAAATTCTAAAGACCCATCTATTGTTAATCGTTCTATTAAGGATTTACAATATCATACTGACTTTCTAGATTGCCTTAACATGGATTCAAGCAACAAACTAATTTTGCATGTAGGTGGTGTATATAATGATAAGCCCTCTGCTATAGACCGCTTTATAAAAACTTATTCCTCTTTAGATTCATCTATAAAGAAAAGACTTATTATAGAAAATGATGAAAAAAGCTTTTCTCTATACGATCTTCTAAATATTTCTCTTAAAATAAATACTCCAATAGTTCTAGATAATTTACATTATTTTTGTATGGAAAATCATATCCATACCTATAATGATCTAAAAGATGCCTTTAGTACTTGGAGTCCTTCCGATGGAATTCCTAAAGTTCATTATAGTGAGCAGGCATTTAATAAACGTATTGGTTCACATTCTAATACTATTCACTTAAAAAATTTAACAGATTATCTAAATATATCTAAGGATTTAGATTTCGATATTATGTTAGAGGTGAAAGATAAAGACTTTTCTGCTATAAAAGCAAATAATTTTTTAAATAATGTTTCTAATAAAGCAGATTTAGAAAAACAGTTAGAGATTTATAAATACTATTTATTAGAAAAGTCTACGTCTGCTTATGATCATGGATATAATATTATTATGAATAAGGGGATTGAATCCTTTCTTTATTATATAGACTCCCTTGAAGATTCTCTAAATACAAACTCTTTATCTGCCTTAAGATCCTTTTCCTCTACTTTAACTTTAAAGAAAACTGAAAAAAGTTATCTAGATAAATTATTTCTTTTAGAAGACACCTTTAAAATTAAAGCATATCTTCTTAAAATAATTTTAAGACAAGATGATGATTCTTTACTTTCTAATTACTTTTTATTTACATAGAATAAGGACGGTACTTTAAAATAAAAATTCTTAATAATTATTTTTATCTTAGTACCGTCCTTCTATATTTTACTCATTAACATCTTTCAAAAACTCTTCTATTAGTGGAACCCTTTTTCCTTTTGAATAATTTATAATTGGAATTAATACAATTATTCCTCCAACTGTACCTAAAATAATATCCCACATAGTATCCTCTAATCCATTTTGAGCCATTAATCCAAATAAACTATCTGTTGTGAACTCCCAAATTTCCCAAAGTCCAGCTATCGAAACTAAAAACATTAAAATAAATATTATTAATTTCTTTATATCTATCTCTTTTTTCTCTTTAATATTAAACATATACATATAAAAAGCTAATCCTATAAAACCTAATATTCCTCCAGATAGTAAATGTAAGAACTTATCATAATGTTCTATTCCATAAAAATTCCATACATTCGCTAAATACATAGATATAAAAATAAATCCTAAAATCACTTTGTAGATTACACTAGATTTTTTTAATAAGCTTCTCTTATATACTATTTGAAGCCCTATCAATGTTACAAATATAAGTATTATTCTTAAAAACTTTTCTCCTCCATTAACAGTAAAATCATAAATACCTGTTAAAACTAACAATACATAAAACCCATATGTTAGCCTTTTATTTATCTCACTCATTCCTTTCCTCCCATACAAAATTTCCTTACTATATAATATAACCTATTTTTACAATTTTTGTTAGGGTATATTAAAAAAAGACTGTTCTCAAAACAGTCTTTTTAATCTTATCCTAGTTTAATTCTGCTTCTAGCATATCTAAAAGTTCATTAAATCTTTCTATTGTCTTCTCAAGTGGTTTTGGTGTAGTCATATCAACACCTGATTTTTTTAGGATTTCTATTGGATAATCTGATCCTCCACTCTTTAAGAACATTTTATATTTTTCTATAGCATTTTCTTCACCTTTTAAAATTGAATTTGAAAAGGCTGATGCTGCTGCATATCCTGTTGCATATTGATAAACATAGAAGTCTGAATAAAAATGAGGAATTCTTGCCCATTCTACATCTACTTCTTCATCTACAACCATTTCTGGTCCAAAGTAATTTACGTTTAATTCATGCCATTTTTTAGAATATTCATCTGATGTTAGTGGAATTCCTTCATCCATCATCTTATGTGTATAATATTCAAATTCTGCAAACATAAGCTGTCTAAATACAGTTGTTCTTATTTGCTCTAATTCTTGATTTATAAGATATAATTTTTTATTTTTATCTTCTTCTTTATTTATTAAATAATTTATAAGTAATGACTCATTTGTAGTTGATGCAATTTCTGCACAGAATATTGTGTATCCTGCATATACATATGGTTGTTCTTTATGTGAGTAATACGAATGTATTGAATGACCCATTTCATGAGCTAAAGTTGAAACATCATTTAAATCATGATTATAATTTAAAAGTACATATGGCATAGTATCATATGATCCCCATGAGTATGCTCCGCCTCTTTTACCTTCATTTTCATATTTATCTATCCAACCAGTTTCTATTCCTTCTTTGAATATATTAATATATTCATCTCCTAGTATATTTAATGCTTCTATTACAGTTTCTACACCTTTATGGAATTCTATATGTTCTTTTTCAATTTCTATAACTGGAACATATAGATCATACATATGCATTTTTTCTAAACCTAATAATCTCTTTTTAAGTCCCACATATCTATGAAGAGATGGTAAATGTTTATTTATAGTTTCTATAGCTTCTTCATATACTTTTACTGGTATATCATTTGGATCTAATGCAGCTTCTATACAACTTTTATAGTTTCTCTTTTTAGCTACAAAATTAAAGTTTTTAATTGATGAAGTAAGAGTAGTTCCTAATGTATTTTTAAGCTTTCCATATTCACTAAAAAGTGCTTTAAATGCATCTTTTCTCACTTCTCTATTCTTAGATTTTATAAAAGAAGAATAATTTCCTTCTGTAAGCTTTATTTCTTCTCCCTCTTCATTTTTAATTGTAGGGAAAGTCATATCAGCATTAGTTAATATCCCATGAATATTATCTGGTGCTCCTAAACAGTCTGAAACTCCTGCTAACATTTCTTCTAACTCTTTTGATAAAGTATGTTCCTTTTCTTTAAGAATTGACTTAAACATAAAGTCATACATTTTAAGTCCGTCTTCCTTACTTATCATTTCATTTATTTTTTCTTCACCAAGGTCTAATATTTCTGGTACAAAAAATGCTCCATAACTAGAAAGTTCAGCCATATAACTATCAATCTTATTTTTTATTCCTTGATTTTTATTATTTCCTGTATTCTCATCACTTTTCATATGAGCATATACTAAAAGTTTTTCTGCTCTTCTAGATATTTCTTCATCAAACTTTAAATACTCTAAAAGAGTTTTTTCATTGTTTAATTTTCCTTCATAGCTTTTAAGTTTTTCGCCTTCTAATTTTACAGCTTCAAATTCTTTTAAAAGCTCTTCTTCACTTTTATATACTTTTTCTAATTTCCATTTATCTTCAATAGATATATCTTCTCTCTTTTTTAATGTCATTTTATTTCTCCTTTTCTCTTATTCTTCAGTATATTCTGCTTCTTTTCCTTTTATATCTTCAAAAACTTTTTCCATACTAGCATTTATTAAGCTAATCATTTCTGTTACTTTTTCATTCATTTCTGAAAAATCTTCTAAGTATTTGAACTTTATAATAAATGTTGGATTAAACTCTTCTAAATCCTCTTCTATTTCATATCCCTTTTCTTTAAAGCTTTCTGCATCAAAAAGATCATATATAGCAGAGAATTCCCATTCTTCTACATCTTTATTAGTATCAAATTTAACTACTACATCTTCTCCATCAACATAAAATCTTTTTACAAATAAAGCCCCTTCATCTACTGAAAAGCTTCCTAATTCTTGTGTTATAAATCCTGTCTCTTTATCCTTTTCCATTAAAACTAAACTTGAAAAATCCATAATTTTATCTCCTTTAAATCATCTTTATATTTTTTATTACTCTAATTATAATGTGAATGCACTAGTTATAGCAACTATACCTATTATTTTATTATAAAATAACTAAATTTATTCTTTACTTATTGGAAAAATATGGTAATATTTAAGTATATTTTATTTTTAAGGAGGTATATTTATGAGTACTCTAGCTTCAAATGTTGCAAAATCTCCACTAAAAATGACGAGACGTGAAAAATCAAGACGAAAAAAATTTGAAAGACGTCGCTTTATTTTTTTTGCAATATCTTTTCTTTTAATAATAGCATCAATTTTTATTTTTAATTTTTCTAAAAAGAGAACTGCTTTAAAAGCTCCTGACACAGCTTTAAATTACTATATGACAAATTCCTTTAATTCTAAACTAGAGCGAATAGATTCCTTCGAGTTAATTTATTCTCATGAGGGTAAGTCTATTTATAAAGTTTATGGCCTAGATAACTCTGAAACTTTTAAAATTTATGAGGTCTCATTAGTTAAAGGTTCTTCAAATTGGAATATAGATAATTTAAAAAATTTAAATTAGTTTCTTGCAAATAATTTGCATTTATGTTTATAATGTAACAGAAATATTTTTAGGAGTTGATTTATTTGATTGCTTTAACTAACTTAACTTTTTCATACACAAATAAACCACCATTTCTTATAAATAAAGTTAATTTAAATATAAATGCTGGTTCTTATGTTTCTATAATTGGAGAAAACGGTAGCTGTAAAAGTACCCTTTTAAAATTAATGCTAGGGCTTTTATCTCCCACTTCTGGAAACGTAAATATAAAAACTAATAAAATAGGATATGTTCCTCAAAGAGTTGATGGTTTTAACTCACAATTTCCCATTTCAGTAAATGAGATTTTATTAAATCATTTAAAAATCTCTAAGTCTAAAGACTTATCTTTAATAAAGAAATCTTTGAATATTGTATCTATGGTAGATTTTAAAGATAATTTAATCGGTAGTCTTTCTGGTGGGCAACAACAAAGAGTCTTTATAGCAAGAGCTTTACTTTCTAACCCTGACCTTATTGTGTTAGATGAACCTTCCACTGGTGTAGATAGTAAAAGTCAAAAAACTATTTATTCTCTTTTAAAAAAATTAAATGATGAGGGAAAAACTATTGTTTCGGTTGAACATAACTTAGATACAGCTCTACTCTATTCAACACATATTGTAGAGGTTATTTCAGGAACACCAATTTTATATACTAAAGAGGAATTTTTGAATAAGTCTTCCTTTAGAAATGATAATATAATTGGAATGTAATTCAGTTTAGGGGGATTTTATGTTTGAATTTGAATTCATGAAAAATGCTTTCATTGCTGGAGGCATAATTTCTATTTTATGTCCTTTTATAGGACTATTTTTAGTACTTAGACGCCACTCTATGATAGGTGATACATTATCTCACTCATCTTTTGCTGGTGTTGCAATTGGCCTTATAATTGGAGTTAATCCACTTATTACTACTTTCATTTTTACTACACTTTGTGCTTTAATAATTGAATTTTTAAGAGGTTATTATAAAAAATACGCTGAACTTGTAATGTCTATTGTACTTACTTTAAGTTTAGGTATCGCTATTACTTTAATAAGTAGTGGAAAAGCCTCTACTAGTGTTAATTCTTTTCTTTTTGGAAGCATTTTAACTGTAACTAAAAATGATATCCTTTTAATTCTTATTACAGGTATAATTTCACTTATAATAATGTTATTAATCTTTAATAAACTACTTTATGTAACTTTTGATGAAGAAGGAGCTAAAGTTTCGGGGATAAATGTAAAGAGAATAAACTATCTTTTTACTATTATAATTAGTGCTACTATTTCTATGTCTATTCGTATTATGGGAATTCTAGTTATTTCATCTATAATAGTTGTTCCTGTAGCTACGGCTATACAGCTTGAAAAGAATTTTAAGAAGACTTTATTATTCTCAATTTTATTTGGGTTTATTGATATTATAGTTGGTCTTATAGCATCTTACTATATGGATAGTGCCCCTGGTGGTGCTATTGCAATAGTTTCTGTTGTAACGCTTTTAATAGTGCTTATTTTTAAAAAGTTTGCATATATAAAAAAATAAAAGAGGATTTATTCCTCTTTTATTTTTTACACTTATTACAAACGCCTTTCATCTTTAAACTATGTTCTGTTAATGTGAATCCTGTTTGTTCTTTTAATATTTCTTCAATTTGCTTTATAGGACATGGAACTTCAACTTCCTTATGACATATATTACACTCTAGAATATGCTTATGAGTTTCCCTATGTATTTTATATACGGCTACTCCATTTTCTAAAATAAATCTATCTAGTATTAAGCTTTCTAAAAAACTATCTAATGTTCTATAGACTGTACTTAAATTTATGTTTTTGCCTTTACTTCTTAATTTAGAAAATATTTCTTCTGCATTTAAACTTTTTTCTACATCAGTTAAAAATACTTCTAATATTTCAGTTCTTGCTTTAGTTACTTTTAATCCTTTATTTCTTAAAATATCATTAATATCCATAACGTACTCCATTCCTCTCTTCTTAATTAAATCTTACCACTTTTCTTCAAGTTTTAAAATAATAAATATAATTTATATTCATCAGTATTTTTACAGCTATATTTATATTTAGCATATACTTTTTAATATTTTTTCATATTTTTCTCTTTTTTACTCTTTTATTTTTTTTTATTATGTTGTATATTATTAAATAGAGTATGTTATTTAAATAAATAGCATATCATATTTGTTTATTAAGTTTATATTAAAGGAGTTTTATTATGTCAAATTGTATTATTGCACAATCAGGAGGTCCTACTTCCGTTATTAATTCTAGCGTAGTTGGATTAATCAAAGCTAATGAGGAGCTTAAGCTTTTCCAAACTGTATATGGAGGCTTAAATGGAATTGAAGGAATTTTAAATGAGAATATTATTAATTTATCTAATCTATCTGATGAAGATTTAAAATTATTCCAATATACACCTTCTTCAGGATTAGGTTCTTGCAGATATAAATTAAAGGATTCTGATGAGCATATTGAAGAATACAAATTATTAATTAATATTTTAAAACAGTTAGATATCGATACTTTTTTCTATGTTGGTGGAAATGACTCTATGGATACTGTCTATAAGTTATCTAAATATAGCAAAGAAAACAATCTTTCTATTAAATTTATAGGTGTTCCTAAAACTATCGATAATGATTTAATGTTTACTGATCACACACCGGGATTTGGTAGTGCTGCTAAATTTATTTGTACAACCACTTTAGAGTGTTATTTAGATTCATCAGTATATACTAATAACGGTATTTTTATTTTAGAAACTATGGGTAGAGATACAGGATGGCTTGCAGCTTCTGCAACCTTAGCAAGAATAAATGGGAATCCTATTGTTGATTTTATTTATGTTCCTGAAGTCTCTTTTGATAAATTAAAGTTTTTACAAGATGTACGTGAAAGATTCAATGCAAATAACAAAGTGTTTATTGTTGTTTCAGAAGGAATTAAAGATTCAAATGGAAGATTTTTATCTGAGTTAAATGTTAAATCAGGAGATTCTTTTGGACATGCCCAACTTGGTGGTGTATCTGAAACTTTAAGACATTTAATTTTAGATGCGGGCATAACTACTCGAGTTAAAGCACTTCAACTTGGTATTTTACAAAGATGTGCTATGCATTCTGCTTCTAATGTTGATGTAGAAGAAGCTTATTTAGCTGGTTATGAAGCTTTAAAATATTCTATGGAAGGATTAAATGGAGTAATGGTTTCTATAAAAAGAAAAAGTAATGTCCCTTATTCCACAGAATTCCAAGCAGTATGTTCTTCAAAAATAGCCAATAACGTTAAATATCTTCCAACTTCGTGGATAAATTCTGAAGAAAATAATTTAACTACTGAAGCATATGAATACTTTTTACCACTTATAGGTGACATTCCTAATTTAAATTTTGAAAATAATTTACCAAAATTTAAAGCATTTACTATATAAAACAAATGGGGCTTACGGGCCCCATTTTCATCTATTGTTCTCTATATTCTTTAATTCCTCTAACAAGATGTCTATATCTTCTTTTGTATTATATGGCCCTAAACTAACTCTTACCATTCCAGGCATCTTTTCATTTTTATCATATAAAAATCTGCATACTTCATCTTCTGTAAGATTCATAAGTCTTCTACAATAAGGATGTGCACAAAACCATCCATGTCTTACTGCTATCCCTTTTCTTTTTGCTAAAATTTTTGCAACTTCCATTGATTCTATATTCTTCACATTAAAAACACATATTCCTAATCTATCCTCTATATTTTCATTATCTCCATACAAAATTATATTATCCATAGATTTTAATTCATTTATCAAATATCTTCCTAATTCTCTTTCATGATTTAATAAATTTTCATATCCTATCTTTTCAATTTCTTTTAAAGATTCAACTAATGAAACTACTCCAAAATAATTAGGTGTCCCTGCTTCATTTTTTTCAGGTGTCTCTAGATATTTTATACTCCAATCATTTACTATTTCAACTATTCCTCCACCTTGCTTATCAGGACAGCTCTTATTAAACTCTTCTTTAGGCCCAAGTATTACACCACTTCCAAAAGGTGCATAAATTTTATGACCTGAAAAAACTAAAAAATCAATATAATCATCACTTTCTAATCCTTTCATACTCACTTTCACATGTGGTACTAACTGAGCTCCATCTACAATAATTTTCCCTCCAGCTTTATGGACAAGTTTTGCAATATAATGGATATCATTAATATAGCCAGTAACATTTGATGCTCCTGCAATAGTTAAAAATCTTAGTTTTCCTTTATACTTTTCTAGCTTTTCTTTTAATGAATTTAAGTCTATTCGCCCTTTTGAATCTACTTCTATATAGTCAACCTGTGCAACTTTTCTCCATGGTAAATCATTTGAATGATGTTCCATTCTTGTGCTTAAAACTATTCCCCCATCACAAAGTAAAGTATTTGAAATTCTATTTATTCCATCAGTAGTATTATTAACAAATATAGCTGTGTACTCTTCCTTATTTGGAACATTAAAGAAGTTCAAAACATACTTTCTAGCTTCTTCATAATTTTCTGTTGATATAGTTTGTTTTTGACCTGTTCCTCTTCCTATAGAGCCATAACTATCTATTAATTCTGTAATTCTATCAAATACAACTTTTAATGGAGGTGTTGTAGCTGCATTATCAAAATTTATAGCAGTAGAATAACTTCCATCCTCTAGCATAATTTTACTCTCTACACCTAAGAATTCTTTTCTTAAAGTATTTTCTTTTCTATTCATCTGTATCGCCCTCCACTATATATTATTCACTAAAATATTTTTTGTTCTATAAATAGATTTTTTTGAATATTATAAAAGTAACAATAGTGTACATATTTCATATATCTATACTATATTATTATTTGGAGGTAAAAAATGTATCCTAATGTGAAATTTATGAATGAAAGTGATGATTTAATTTTCACTCCTTTTGAAATTAATAGTTCTTTAAATAATGGTCTTTTTGTTTCTGAAGAATTCATAGAAGAATTTAGAACTTCTTCTATTTCTGAAAACCCACTAACATTTGACTTTCGTGAAATAATTTTATCATCAAATATCACAAACAAAGAGGAAGAATTAAAAGAATTAATTTCTCTATATGAAAATGATCCACGCTTAACTAAGGATATTTTAAAATGTCATAATCTATACTCTGAGGATTTATCATCTAACTTACGTAGTATTCCATCAGAATGTGATATTCTTAGAGAACTTAATTTAGACATCAACGAGGAGATTTTAGAACTTGAAAGAGATTTTGAGGATGTTTATGAATTAGAGGCTAGAACTCCTAATACCTGTAATGCAGAAGTTATTTTTAATAAAATGATGAGAACTAATCCTCGAATAATGGGAGTCTTAACTACTTATAAAATTCCATTTCCAGTTGCTAAAACTTTAATTAAACAAATTATTAATTTTACTATTTTCAATTGTAATCCTAGCAATAATATTAAACCATTTCCTGATAAACCCTTTATAGTGGATGGCAATATTATCCCAATGCCTTTTAACACTACTATAGATTCTGGTGAAAATAATGATTAACAATTTTAATCTTGCGCCTAAATTGCTTTGTCATGTTAGATTTTTATACGCATGTCCTGATTTTGGCCCTATAAATATTTTTGCTAATAGAAAACCAATTGTTCAAAACTGTAATTTTAGTGAAGCAACAAAATACTTAGATCTGCCTCCTATGCAATATAAAATAGAAGTTTTTAAAGTTTCTGATAATAATAAGCCTATTCTTGAATATGACTTTGAAGCAATTCCAACAATGACATATACAATATGCTTAACTTGTTTATCAGGAAAATTTCAAGTAATCCACTTAAAAGATAATTTCAATAAGAAAAAAGATGATACTAGTTATTTAAGATTTATAAATCTTTCACCTAATGCTCCATTATTAAATTTAAGTATTTCAGAAAATAATCCTCTCTTTAGTAATGTTGAGTTTTGTGAAACTACAAATTATTATCCATTAACGCCTAATAATTATTCTTTCACAATTTATAATAATAAATTTAGTATGTTTAAGAAAAAAATTCCTAATCTAAATTTACTTTCTGGTGAACAGTATACACTTTTTATTATTGGACTTTTAAATGGCAAACCATCTCTTGGTTATTTATTCTTAAAAGATATGTAAAAAATAGGAGGATTGTTTAATCCTCCTATTTTTTAATTTATCATACCTATTATTTTTTTAAATAATATTGGTTTTATACTATCTATATCTGTAGGCTCATTAAATATTATACTATTATAAGCTATACTTCCTACTAGTTCTATTATCATATATAATGTTAGCCTACTCTCTTCTTCACTATAGCCTTTCTTCTTCAGATTGCTGATAAAGATTTCTAATATACTATTTACCTCTTCGATTCCTTCTAAATTTTTATCTCCCTTATCTGTATATAATCCATTCGAAAAATTCTTAGTTATTATTTTTAGCATAAGCCTATTTTCTTTTAAATACTCTATAATATAATTTATAAAATATATTATGGAATCTTCAAATTTTTCAAAATGCATATCTCTTGTCTTTTCTAATCCTTCTTTTGCTAGTTTATAGCTTTTTCTATGTATTAATTTTTTTATAAGGTCATGCTTATCTTCAAAATAAAGATAGAAAGTCCCCTTTGCAACACCAGCTTTTTTAGCTATTTGGTCTACCCTTGTATTTTCTATACCTTGTTCTAAAAATAAATCATATGCACCTTTATATAATTTTTGTTCTTTTTCTCGTTTATTTTTTTCTACTGTTGTCCCCATAAAATTACCTCGTTTTATATTATATATCTTAATTTTATCATTTATTCCATTCTATTTAAACTATAAATCCTTTAAAATTGATATACACTAATATAAATAGTATAATATAACTATTAATTTAGTTTAGGAAGGATAATTTAAATGATAGTTTTAAGTTGTAAAAATATAAAAAAAAGTTATGGTATAGATGAAGTTTTAAAAGACGTTAACATAAGTATTAATGAAGGTGACAAAGTAGGTATTATCGGACCTAACGGTGAAGGTAAATCTACATTATTTAAAATTCTAGCAAAGGAACTTTCTTTTGATGATGGTGAAATCTTTCTTGATAAAAAGAAAACTTTAGGTTATCTTTCTCAGCATCTAGAAGTTTCCTCTACTACTACAGTATATACTGAAGCAGAATCTGTTTTTAGTGAGCTTTTAGATATAGAAAGTAGACTTAAAGATTTAGAAATGAAAATGAATGAGCCTTATGATAGTTCTCAAGAAGAGTATCACAACAATTTAATAAAAAAATATACTACTCTTCAAGATTTATATTCACATAAAGGTGGTTATACATATAAAGGAGAAATACATAGAGTTCTTAAAGGACTTGGTTTTATAGATGAAGATTTCCAAACTCTAGTAGCCTCTTTAAGTGGTGGACAAAAAACTAGATTAGCTCTTTGTAAGCTACTTTTACAATCTCCTGATATAATCTTACTAGATGAACCTACAAACCATCTAGACTTAGAAGCAATAGAATGGCTTGAAGAATTTTTAAAATCCTATAAAGGAACATTACTTGTAATTTCCCATGATAGATTTTTCTTAGATACAGTTACAAACAGAACATTCCAAGTTATTAATGGACACGTTAATTGCTATAATGCTCCATATACTAAATCTCTTGAATTACAAAAGAAAGATTATGATACAAAATTAAAAGCTTATAATCTTCAACAAGCTGAAATTAAAAGACAAGAAGCAATCATTGAAAAGTTTAGATCTTTTAACCGTGAAAAAAGTATAAGAAAAGCTGAAAGTCGTGAAAAAGCTTTAGATAAAATTGAAAGACTTACTGTTCCAGATAAGGATAAAGGTCCTTCTAAGATTTCTTTTGAATCTGCAACTAGTAGTGGATACGACGTTTTACACGTAGAAAATCTTCAAAAATCTTTTGATGATTTAGATTTATTTTCTAATGTTTCTTTTGACTTAAAAAGAGGCGAAAAAATAGCTCTAATTGGAGCTAATGGTCGTGGTAAAACAACTCTATTTAAAATGATAATGGGAAAAATTAAAGAAGATAAAGGTCTTATAAAGTTAGGTGCTAATGTAGAAATTGGTTATTATGACCAAGAACAATCTGATTTAGACTTAGATAAAACAATATTAGATGAAATATGGGATAGCTTCCCTCACTTAACTACTACAAGAATTAGAACCCTTCTAGGCTCTTTCTTATTTACTGGAGAAGATGTATTTAAGATTATAAGTACTTTAAGTGGTGGTGAACGTTGTAGAATTAATCTTTTAAAGCTTATGTTATCACAAGCAAACTTTTTACTTTTAGATGAACCAACTAACCACTTAGATATAATGTCTCGTGAAGCTTTAGAAAATGCAATTCTAACTTACGATGGAAGTATGCTAATTATTTCTCATGATAGATATTTCTTAAATAAGATAATAACAAAAATATTAGAACTTGAGGAAAATGGTATAAAAGAATATTTAGGTGATTACAGTTATTATATACAAAAGAAAGAAAAGCCTACACGTTTTCAAGCTTTAGAACCTACATCTGATACAGATAAAACTAAAACTCAAGCTAAAGCTGAAGAAAAGAAAGTTAAAATTGCTCAAAAAGAGCTTAGAATAAAAAAATTACGTTTTAGAGAAATTGAAAAAGATATTTCTGATACTGAAGCACTTTTAGAAAAATTAAATAGTGATCTTTGTTTAGAAGAGGTTTATTCAAATCCTGAAAAATCTTTAGAAGTTAATAATTCAATTAAAGATACTGCTATAAAAATAGAGAATCTTTATGAAGAATGGGAAGAACTTAGTGAACTTTTATCTGAATAATATTAAAAGAGGTTAGACTTTTCTAACCTCTTTTAATTTACTATTTAATTAAGCATTGAACAACAGTGTCTCCTGCATTTTTTATTTTATCATTATGGAAATATTGATAGTAGTAACATCTTAATTTTCCATTATATAATTTTCTATTTTTACTATCTTTTATTCTAAACACTCTTCCAAAGTTCTCATAAGAAGTTAGAATGTTAAATTCCCAAGTTTCGTACTCTTCTTTCAATCTTCCAAACTTTCTAGTTATCATTTCTACTTGTTCTTTATCACTTAATCTTTCTCCATAAGGTGGATTTGTTATTATAAATCCGTACTTATGTTTATTAGAGAATTTATAGAAATTGCTTTCTTGGAATTCTATCCATTTAGATACCCCAGCTTTTATTGCATTATTTTTAGCTGTTCTTAAAACTCTCTTGTCTATATCATAACCGATTAAAGTTAAGTCATAATCCTTTATAGCATTTTTAGCGCCTTCTCTAACACCTTCAAATACTTCTTTATCCATTGTTGGCCAAGTTTCGCATACAAACCTTCTATTAAGTCCTGGTGCTATATTTTGCATTATCATACAAGCTTCTATAAGTATAGTTCCTGAACCACAAAATGGATCTATTAAAGTATAATCTTTTTTCCATCTTGAAAGTAATACCATTGCAGCAGCTAATGTTTCTTTAAGTGGAGCTACTCCTGAGTTTTCTCTATACCCTCTCTTATGAAGACCTGGACCTGAAGTATCAATTGTAAGCGTTACTTTATCTTTTAAGATAGCTACTTCAATCTTATATACTGGACCATCTTCTGGAAACTGTTCAATTCCATATGCTTCGCTCATACTTTTTACAACAGCTTTTTTTACGATTGATTGACAGTCAGGAACACTATGTAGCGTTGATTTTATTGATTTTCCTGTTACGTGCATTACACCATTTTCAGGAATTATTTCGCTCCATTTTACTTTTTTTGTTCCTTGGAAAAGTTCTTCAAAGCTTCTTGCTTCAAATTCAGCCATATTTATAAGTACTCTATCAGCAGTTCTTAAATGAGTATTTGCTATTGCAATATCCATTTCATCTCCTTCAAAAAATACTTTCCCATTTTCAGTTTTTAAGTTTTCATATCCTAAAGCCTTTAATTCTTTAACAGTTATACCTTCAAGGCCAAAGGTTGTAGTTGCTATTAATTTATAATCCATTTTATTACCTCTATTCTAATTTTCTTTTTCGTAAATTTTAACCCAGTCTTCCCCATCGATTTCTTCAATTTTAACTCCAATTATCTCTTCCTTAGATGTTGGAATATTTTTTCCTACATAATCAGCTCTTATAGGTAATTCTTTATGGCCTCTATCGATTAATACTGCAAGTTGTATTCCTATCGGTCTTCCTACATCAATTATTGCATCAATAGCCGCTCTTACAGTTCTACATGTATATAAAACATCATCAACTAATATAACTTTTTTATCTTTTATATTCACGCCTAAATCTGTTCCTTTAAAATTAGGTTTATCCCCATCTTGAGTTAAGTCGTCTCTATATAGAGTTATATCTACATATCCAACCTCTATTTTTACACTTTCTATTTCCTCAATTTGCTTTGATATTCTTTTAGCTAAAGGGTATCCCCTTCTCTTTATCCCAACTAAAACTATATCTTCAACACCTTTATTTCTCTCTATTATCTCATGAGAAATTCTAATTAAACTTCTTTTCATTGCTTTTTCATCTAAAAGATTTGCTTTTAATTTCACTCTAAATCCTCCTAAATGTTATCTCTTCTTAAATTCTCTAATAAAGCTACATAGTTTTTTGGAAGTTCTGAAGAAAACTCCATATATTCTCCTGTTGATGGATGTACAAGTCCTAATACTTTTGCATGTAGCATTTGTCCATCATCCTTAAATTTATGCTTTTTATATCCATATAAAGGATCACCTATTAAAGGATATCCAATAGATGACATATGAACTCTTATTTGATGTGTTCTTCCTGTTTCTAGGATACATCTTACTAAAGTTGCATTCTTAAATCTTTCTATTACTTCATAATGAGTTACTGCTCTTTTTCCATCCTCTACAATAGCTATTTTCAACCTATCTTTTTTACTTCTCTTAAGAGGTCTATCTATTGTTCCTGAATCTCTTTTAAGTCTTCCTTCTACTAAAGCATAATATTCTCTTTTCATGCTATGATTCTTTAACTGTTCAGAAAGTTTTACATGAGCTTCATCATTTTTTGCAACTACTAAAACTCCTGTTGTATCTTTATCAATTCTATGTACGATTCCAGGTCTAATTACTCCATTTATACTAGATAAATCAGTACAATGATATAATAATGCATTAACTAAAGTTCCTTCATAATTTCCTGGTGCAGGATGCACTACCATTCCTCTTTCTTTATTTACAACAATAATATCACTATCTTCATAAATTATATCTAAAGGAATATTTTCTTTTTTAACTTCTAATTCTACTGGTTCTTTTATAGTCGTCTTTAGTATATCCCCTGTTCTTAATTTATAATTGCTTTTTACTTGTTTATCATTTACAAGTACATATCCATCATCAATCATTCCTTGTAAATATGATCTTGATTTCTCTTGAAATTGCTCTGCAATAAATTTATCTATTCTAAGTCCTTTGTTTTCATCACTTATATTAAAAATTTTTTCTTCCATTTGTACACCTCAATGTCTTATATTACTTTTCAATTATAATATAATAATCCCCTTATAACAATAATGGGATTATTATTATCTTTTTCTTATGAAAAAAAAGATTGATACTACTATCATTTCGTAATATCAACCCTTTTCTTTTTATTCTGCGTCGCTTGCAAAAAAGCTTTTTATTTCGTCTAGATTATCTGTATTTACATCTTCAATAATTTCTTCTTCTAAATGTGGTTCTTCAAAACCAATTTCTTTTGGCATAAATTCTTCTACTGGAGTTGCTATAGAATAATTTTTATTTAAATCTTTCTCTAAATCATCAAATGTTTCTAATTGTGTATTCATAAAGTTTCTGAATTTAGCTCTGAATTTTATGAATTCTTGTTTTATTCTATCAAACTCATCATTTATTTGAATTACATCGTTGTGTGCTTTATCAACAATTTTTTGTGCTGTTTCATTAGCATTTTTAACTACTAACTCTGCTTCTTTTTGTGAGCTTTCTTTTGCTTGATCTGCAGCATTTTGTGCTAATAAAAGTGTATTTTGAATCGTACTTTCAATTTTAGCATAATGATCTATTTGCTCATTTAAAACTGTTATTTTTTCTTTTAATTTGGCATTTTCTTTGTATAATTCTTCATAATTTTCTATGACTTCATCTAAAAACTCATCAACTTCATCTGAATTATAGCCTCTAAGCCCTTTTTTAAATTCTTTATTATTTATATCCATTGGAGTTAATTTCATAATGTTACCACCCTTTATGTATATTTTTTTATAATCACTTTTAACTTCCCACTTTTGCTATTTCCTTGTATTGCGCCTAAAATGCATTTTCCATATTTTCTTACTGTAATTCTGTCGTTTTCTTTTATTTCTTTACTTTTTTCTCTACATACAGAATAGTTAATAAGAACATCACCTCTGTTTATACACTCTTCAGCTATTCCTCTAGATTTTTTCATAATTTTAGATACTATAGAATCCAGTCTTAAAGATTGTACATTTATAATTTCCTCTTTAAATTCATAATTTACTTCTATATTTTCATAATCTAAAATTGAAACCTCACATCCCACATTTGATATCTTGTTTAAATTTGCCTGTATAAATTCCGCTATATCTGAAAAGACAACTACATAACAGACATCTTCCGTTAAAATTAAATCACCCATCTTAGATCTTTTTATCCCTAAGTTCATAAGACTTCCTAAAAAATCTTTATGCTTAAGTGATTTAAATTTAGAATTAGTCGTTACTTTAAGAACCTTAATAGGATATTCAATGTCGTAGATATTATTAAAACTTATTATTTTTCTCTCCGCTTCATTAAATACCCCATAAGATTCTATTTTAAAATCTTTTATTTTAATGTTTTCTTTTACAGTATTCCATATATTTGGTGTATAAAACTCATTTGAAAATACCGGTATATCTTTATCTAAAGCTAAATTAAACTTATCGTATAAATTTAATGCTTCTGCTTTATCTTCTTCTTTAAATTTTTTTAAAAAGTCTTCTTTATTCATTTATTACAACAACCTTATCAATAAATTTTTTATTATTTCTAAAGCTATTATAGCAATTAATGGTGAAAAATCAAACTGACTATATCCAAATATTTTATTTAAAAGCATTCTAAAGGGCATTAAAATTGGACCTACCAATGCTGATATAAATTCTCTGACTCCACCTAAGTCTAAATTTCTAAAATAAGATAAAATTACATCTGCTAATATCAAAATTTCTAATACATTAAATAATGCATCTATAAATGTGAAAATTAACCTAGACATTTTATCACCTACTTGCTCCAGTTAAATAAAGCTTTAGACGATAATTCACTTTTTAATTCATTTGTTACTTCTACATTTGATGGTGAAAGAATATATACACCTTTATCAATTTCTTGGAAATCTCCTTTTAATGCATATGAAGCTCCACTTATGAAGTCTAGTAATCTTCTTGCAGTTTTATTTTCAAGATTTGCTGTATTTATAACTACTATTCTTCTATTAGTAAGTGCATCACAAATTTCCATTGATTCTTCATAAGAAGTTGGTTTTGTTATTAGCACTTTTGCTGTTGCATTATTGTGTATATTAACAACTTTATTTTGTTGTCTATTTCCTCCAATAATTACTGGACCTGATTCCTCTTCAAACTCATCCTCAGGAACTAATTCCTCTCTTTCATATACTTCTTCATCGAAGTCTTCCATTTCATCATCTTCTAATCCAAAAAAGTTTTTCATTTTTGAAACTATATTTGCCATTTTAAATCCTCCTATTTACTATAATCTCTTTCTCCAAATATTCCTGTTCCTACACGGACAGTGTTTGAACCTTCTTCTATGGCTATTTTGTAATCATGGGTCATTCCCATAGAAAGAGTTTCCATTTTTATATTTTTGAATTCTCTTTCTTTCAATTTATCAAATATGTCCTTTGTCTTCTTGAAATAATGTCTATTAGATTCCTCATCCCCCTGGGGAATGATAACCATTATTCCTTTAGCTTTAACAAAGTTACATTTTTCAATAGCTAAAATTAAATCTTCTAAATCTTCTTCAAGTACTCCACTTTTGCTTTCTTCTCTTCCAATATTAATTTGCATTAGTACATCTACTAAAATATTATTTTCAGAGAATTTCTTTTCAAGCATTTCTAAAAGTTTTATACTATCTAAGGAATGTATAAGGCTAGTTTTTCCAACTATATATTTAACCTTATTTGTTTGAAGCTTCCCTATTAGATGCCAATTAACATCTTTATGAAAGTTTTCTTCTTTATGAACTAATTCTTGAACTTTATTTTCTGCGAAATCTCTTTCACCAACTTCATAGGCTTCTTCCATTTCTTCTAAAGTTCTCGTTTTAGACACTACTAAAAGTTTAACATCATCCCCGATTTCAGCTTTAATTCTTTTTATATTTTCCTTAATACTCATCAATAAGCCTCCATTGTTTGACCTCATTTTTATATATTCTCTAAAAATCTCTAAAACCCTCTATTTACATTAAAATTTTATTATTTTTTATCATTTTCTCCAATATCTTTCATATAATTACTATTATTTGAATTAATAGCCCTTGGCATTTTTATATTTTCAACTTTTTTTATCTCAATATTTAATTCTCTTAATAATAATTCTTTTATATGACTGTTATCAGAAAGAATTGATGCTTCCATTTCTTCTGGATTTCCAATTGCATAAAAATAAAATGGTGCATACTCAGTATGCTCATTTTCAAAAATTATAAATGGACCATTACATGAAAGTCCAGTATTAGGAGTTATTCTATAATTATTTACCATAATAGCTTCTGCTCCAGCTTTTTTCAACTCATTTAATACAAGTTGCACATCTCTATCATGAAATATTTTATTAGCTATCTCAACACTATTATTGTTTTTATCATAAATATCTCCATCATTTATTTTAACTAAAATTCCACTACCTTCAACAGGCATATTTCCCGTTAATAGTCCATAGTAATCCGTTTGCTCTTTCATAAGCCCTAATACATCTTCATTTTCATCTTTTTTATTACTTTCATAATCTCTAATCAATTCTTGTGCTTTTTTGTTATTTTTCTTTAAACTTTCCACTTGTTTGTTCAAATCATTTCTTTCAACTATAGCATCATTATACTCCTGTGAATTCAAAGAAAAATACTTTTTTATCCCATCAAACTCTGAATTTAAAGAAATTAAAATACCTAAAAATAAACTTAAACTAAATGTTATTATTTTTCCACTAACCTTTCCCATATACTTTACCTATTTTTTCTGATTTTTTCTAAAATCAATCTTCTAATAATGGCAAAGTTATCAAATATTCTTCCTCCAAACACAATAACTGCAGCTATATATATAGGAATACCTAATTTATCTCCTAAATAAGCTAACCCTGCTGCTAAAAGTGCATTTCCAAAAAAACCTGATATAAAAATATCTACTTTAAAGTTTTTTGATAAATTTGCTCGTACAGCTCCAAAAACAGAATCTAAACAAGCAAGTATTGCCACTGACATATATGGCGAAAGATTATCTGGAATATTTATATCCAAAGAAAATCCCAATAAAACACCTATAAAAAGACCTACTACAGCTACCATATTTTATTCATCCCCCTCATTTACTGGTTTTAAAAATTCTGTCTTTAATCCTTGAGTAGTTTTTTCAATTAATAGCTTATCCTTCTCTTCAGCATTACAATCGTAATTTTGAAGTGCTCCATAATCAAGCCCTCCTGGAAAATTTAAAGCAACCTTTAATCTAGCTTTATCACCAATTGCTTTAATAACTATTTTTTGTTCTGGACTTATTTGCCCTGCTGTCCCTATCCAAATATAATTTTTTGAATTTTTTATTCCTGTTTGAGGAGTCACCCTATATCCATTTATAGATATGGCTTCTGCTCTTGTAAATCTAAGTAAATTAACTATATGAACAATTTCATCTTCACTTAAGATGCTTGTCCCAGTTTCATTTGATCCAAATAATGATTTTTTAGGTGTTATAGTTATTTCTACACCTGGACCTTCTACATCTAATAGCCCTAATATCATTCTTGAATTATTTAAACTATTTTTTATAGTAGCGCCTTCTTTTCCTTCTTCTATAGCTTCATCTTCTAATTTATTTAGTTTTTCATTTAAATTTTTATTTGTTTTTTCTAATTCATCTTTTTGTTTTTGCAAACCTTCAATTTGCGTGATCATATCACTTTTATCATAATTATTCTCATTTTTTTTAGTTAAACTTTTAAATTGATACGTAATCAAAAACCCTAGTAAGACACAAACTACTGCTATTGATATTTGTGAGGTTACCTTTTTCATAATTACATTATGCCTCCATTCCCCTATTTATAATTGGAGAGCCATTAAAGCTTAAATCAATATACCCTTTTTCTATATTGATTTCTTTGTTTTCTAGTATATTTAAAACTTTGTTTATTTTTTCTACTAACTCGTTACCATCTCCAACTCTCACTTCTATTCTTCCAAACCATATTTTTATCATAGATATATTTGATAAATCTACTTTTGTTATCTTATGTTTCGTTTCATTTGCTTTTTTTATTTTGTAAAGTTCTTCACAGAAGTTTTCTATTACTCCATCTTCTGTACTTACAATCCTCTCCCCTATTTCCATTTTAGGTTTTTCTAAACCTACAATTTCAATTAAATTCTTAATATCCCCATTTAAATTTCCATTTTTATTTTGTTCTAAAACTCTTAATTTACTACTTAATATATAGGCACTTTTTCCTTTTCCTATATAATAAGCAATATCACTTTCTTCTACTTCTAATAACATTTTATTTGGAAAATTCTTTTTGACTTTTATATTTTCAACATAAGGATTTTCTTTAAGAGCTTGTTTTATCTCATCTGTCTTAATAAAAAGTAAACTCTCATCTAAAAATCTCTCCCCCTTTTTTTGTAAACTTTCCTGTAATGTTATATTTTGACCATAGACTTCAACACTTTTTATATTAAAAAATGCTGACTTAGTTAAAAAAAGTAATAGACCGCAACTTAAAAATGAAAAAAAGAGTATACCCTTAAGAAACGCTTTACCACCTTTCTTTTTTCTCTTACCATTTTTAATTTTTCCCATATTTCCCAATTCCCCTAGTATATTTTTAAATTCTAATATTATAATATCATTTTTATATGCTTTTTTCACCATTATTTCCTTAATAATATATTAAAAATTTATACATAGTTTATATTTATTGCTAATTTTGTTCAAAATAAAAAATCTTTCATCCTAAAATGAAAGATTTTTCTATATTATCCAACTCTTTTTTTCTGTCTTGAAATATTCAAAAGTATTCCTACAGCTGCTAAATTTATAACTAAGGAGGAGCCTCCATAACTTATAAATGGTAATGGTACTCCTGTAACAGGCATAGATCCTGTTACAACTGCTATATTTATAAGACATTGAATTCCTAAAATAGCAGTTATTCCAATAGCTATTAATGCTCCATAGCTATCTCTTGCTTCCATAGCTATTTTTATCCCTCTCCAAACTAATGCAACAAAGAGAAGCATAATAACTAAACAACCTATATATCCTAATTCTTCTCCAACTATAGAGAATATAAAATCATTATGTGGCTCTGGCATATACATAGTTTTCTGTCTAGATTCTCCTAGACCTAAACCCGTTATCCCTCCAGACCCTAATGCATATAAAGATTGAATTAATTGATACCCATTTCCTGCTGGATCTTTCCATGGATCCATAAAGTTTAAAAGTCTTGCCATTCTATAAGGTGCTAAAAGTATTGCTAAACTTGCTAGCCCAAACAGAGGCGGGACTATATATCCAAACATATGTTTAACTCTTGCTCCTGATATGAAAATCATTCCAAAAGCAACCATCATAGTTATAGATGCAATACTTAAATTCCTTTGTGCTAGAATAATAGCAGCTATAACTCCTGCAAAGATTAAACAAGGTAATACTCCTTGCTTAAAATCCTTTATCTTTTTTCCCATTCTATTAAGCATATATGCTAAAAATAAAACTACTGTGTACTTTCCAAGCTCTGAAGGTTGAAATGATATTCCAGGCAGTTTTATCCACCTTTGAGCTCCCTTACTACTTGGAAATAAGAATACTGCAAGTAATAAAATTATTGTTACTATATATAATCCATACATAATTTTTTTATTATTGTATTTATGATAATCAACTCTCATAAGCATAACCATTGCAATTATTCCTATAACAGCAAATAATGCTTGTTTTTTAAATAATGCTGCACTGTCATTGTCTGTAAACATTGAATGATATGAACTTGCTGAGTAAACCATAACTACTCCAATTGATAATAATGTAACAACTATTGCAAATAACCATACATCTACTTGACCCAATTCTCTTTTTTTCAAATTAGGTTTTCTACCTCTCATTTATAAACCCTCCACTATTTATTTTTAAAGTGAAACATACCCTATAATACAAAGTATTATTGTTATTAATGAAAATACTCTAACTACCTTTACTTCACTCCATCCTAACTGTTCAAAGTGATGGTGTACCGGTGCCATTTTAAATACTCTTTTCCCTCTTGTTTTAAATGAAACAACTTGAATTATTACTGAAAGTGCTTCAAATACATAAATTCCACCAACAATGACCACTATTATTGGCATCTTTAAAAGTAATGCTATACTTCCTATAGCTCCACCTAGTGCAAGAGATCCTGTATCTCCCATAAATATTTTTGCTTTAAATCTATTATTTTTTAAGAAGCCTAATAAGGCTCCAATTAACCCTATACAAAATACTGCAATCTCTTCTTTATTTTCTTTAATAGATACTATTGTAAAGAAAATTAATACTATTATAGTTACAGTTGTTGCAAGTCCATCTAATCCATCTGTTAAATTTACTGCATTAGTAGTTGCTGCATAGTAAATAACTACTAATGGTATATAAAGAATTCCAAAATTAACATGTAGAGTTGTAAATGGAATTGAAATTGTACTTCCAACATTGTGATATGCATACCATGCCATAGCTATTGAAAATAATAATAATAATATCATTTTTTGCCAAGCTCTTAATCCTAAGTTTTGCTTTTGTATGATTTTAAGCATATCATCTAAGAATCCAATAAATCCAAATGCTATCATTGAATAAAGTATTACCATCGCTTCTGATGATAATTTATATCTCATAGAGAGCATAACAACCACTATTGATATTATAAAAATTATTCCACCCATAGTTGGTGTTCCAGCTTTTTTAAAATGACTTTGTGGTCCATCCTCTCTTATATTTTGCCCAAACTTAAGTTTGTGTAATAAAGGTATGAAAACTGGTCCTAATATTAGAGACACAATTAAACCTATAATTAATGCATAGAGCATCGTTGGGTTAACTAAATTTGAAAAATCCCCCATATTTTTTTGCTACTAGACCTTTTCTAGTAGCTCACCTCCTTCGTTTAATTAGATATTTTTTAATTCTCTAACTATATCTTCGTATTTTTCACCTCTTGAAGCTTTAACTAAAATGTTATCACCTGATTTTATCACATTTTTCAAATCATCTATAAGGCTCACTTTAGTATTATATAATTTTACCGATTCTTTTTCAAAGCCTTCTTTGAAATCTTCTTTGAAATCACCTGTTACAATTAAAAGATCAGCTATGTCTTTTGCATATTCTCCAACTTCTCTATGAGCTTTTTTAGCCTCATCTCCTAATTGAAGCATAGTTCCTAAAATAGCAACTTTTCTTCCTGATTTCATTTTTAAAACATCTAATCCTGATTCCATTGAATCTGGGCTTGCATTATAACAATCATTTATTATATTTACAGTTTTACCATCTATAAATTCTAATCTCATAGATGTAGCTTCTAAAGTTTTTAACCCTTTTACCATTTCTTCTATGGTAAGACCTAACTTAAATCCAGCTTCTATTCCTAATAATGCATTTAGTACATTATGCTTACCTACCATATCTAAAGATATTCTAGTTTGTTTTCCATTATGATTTAAAGTAAATGATGTATTTTCTAAGTTTGCATCTATGTCAGTTGCAAAACATTCATAATCTGAATTATATCCAGTTTTTACTATTTTATACTCTTTTGATTCTAAATTTTGTAATTTATCATCCTCACCATTTACAATTAATACATTTTCTTTATTAAAGAAATCTGTTATTTCCATTTTTGCTTTTAAGATATTATCTCTAGTTTTTAATGTTTCAATATGTGAAATTCCGATATTAGTCATTAATGCAATGTCTGGTCTTGCACAATTAACTAAATTATGAATTTCATTAAAATCACTCATTCCCATTTCTAAAACAGCAATATCATATGAGCTATCTAATTCTAAAATCATTAATGGCATACCTATTTCATTATTAAAGTTTCCTTTTGTTTTGAAAACTTTATATTTTCCACCTAAAAATGCAGTTGTTAAATCCTTTGTACTAGTTTTTCCAGTAGATCCTGTAATTCCTACAACTTTAATTCCTAGTTTATTTCTATATCCATGTGCAATATCTAAAAGTGCTTTTTTAGTATCTTCTACTTTTATAATAACTTTATCTTTAACATTTTCTGTATCAAAAAGAACTTCATCTATAATACATACTTCTGCTCCTTGCATTAAAGCTTTTTCTGCATATTCATTTCCATTGAAATTTGCTCCTTTTAATGCTAAAAATACATTTCCTTTTTCAATCTTTCTTGTATCTGTAGATAATTTATTTATATCTGCATCTACTTTAGATGTTAAAAATTCTCCTTTAGAAAATTCTTTTAATTCTTGTACTGATAATTCCATTTTCCTACACCTCTAGTTTTTCATTAATATTTCTTCTATAACTTCTCTTTCATCAAAATGAATTTTTCCACTTTTTAAAATTTGATAAGTCTCATGTCCCTTACCTGCTATTAATATAACATCATCTTCTTTTGCTATTTCTATAGCTTTTTTTATAGCATCATATCTACTAGTTATTTTTATATAATTATCTTTCTTTATTCCTTTTAATATATCTTTTATTATTTCTTCTTCATCCTCTGTTCTTGGATTATCTGAAGTAATTATCGCTATATCTGAAAGCCTTGTACCTATCTCGCCCATTTCTGGTCTTTTAACCTTATCTCTATCTCCACCACAACCAAAGACTGATATAAGTCTTCCTTTTGTGAATTCTCTACATGTTTCTAAAACATTTAAAAGACCATCTGGAGTATGTGCGTAATCTATTAAAATTTCATAAGGTAAATTTTTATCCCTCATTACTCTTTCACATCTTCCTGGTACAGATACATTTTTAATTCCTTCTTTTATTCCTTTTAAACTTATACCTGCATTAATACAAGCTAATATAGAGCCTAATGCATTGTATATGTTATAGTTTCCTGGAATAGGAAGTGTCATTTCTTCTTTTTCTCCACCAAATTCCACTTTAAACTTAGTATCCATTCCCTCTTCTTTAATTTCTTTAGGAACTAAATCTCCCTTTTTTAAAGAATATGTTATATAGTTTTTTAAGTTTAATTTATCTAAATCTAAAATTACTCTTTTTCCCCATTCATCATCAATATTAACTATTGCTTTTTTGCTTCTTGGGAATAATTTTAATTTTGCATTATAATAATTTTCAAATGTTTTGTGGAAATCTAAATGATCTCTTGTTAAGTTTGTAAATATTCCACTTTGGAATTCAATTCCATAAACTCTATCTAACTCTAAAGAGTGAGATGAAATTTCCATAACACAAAACTCTACATTTTCTTCCACCATTTTTGAAAATAATTCATGTAACTCTAAAGATTCTGGTGTGGTTCTTTCTGTTTCAATCTTTTCATCACCAATATAATTTGCTATAGTTCCAATTAAGCCAACTTTCTTTTCATTATGTTCAAGTATTTTTTTTATCATAAAAGCAGTTGTGGTCTTACCATTAGTTCCTGTAACTCCAATGATTTTTAATTTTTCTTTAGGATTTCCATAAAAGTTTGACCCTATTATAGCTAACGCTTTTCTACTATCTTCTACTTTAATTATAGTTACGCCATCTTTAGCTTCTATAATATCTTCACAGACAATTACTTTAGCTCCTTTTTCAATAGCTGTACTTGCAAATTTATGTCCATCGCTTGTAAATCCTTTTACACAAACAAACAAATCATTTTCTTCTACTTTTCGACTATCATAGTTTACTCCATTTACATCTTTTTCTTCTGAACCTTGTATCAACTTATAGTGTAAGCCTTCTAAAAGCTTATTTAGTTTCACTAAAATCAACTCCTCTTAAAATTTTATGCAAGTCTTTTTATTAAGATTACATATTTATTGTTAAAAATAGCATGTAAGGAATTCCCTACATGCTAAAATACTCTACTTATGAATCTAAGGTTAAATCTACTTTTGCTCCTTTATTAATAAGCTCACCTTTAGGGATGCTTTGCTTTTTAACTATTCCATCACCTTTAAAGTTATAACTTATTCCTAATTCACTTAAGATTTGCCCTGCTTGTTCCTTTGTATATCCTTCAACATTTGGCATAATAACAGCATCTTTTTTAGTATTATTTTCCTCAGTATAGATATTTATTTTAGTATTTTCTTTTACAGCATATCCTGGGTATGGACTAACACTAATGACAGTATCTCCATTTCCTTCTACATTATAATCTATTTTTGCTTTTTTTAATATAGCTTTTGCTTCTTCTAAATTCTTGCCTCTTATTTCTGGAATTATAACATCCTTTATTATAGCAGAATTATTTTCTTTAGAAAAACTATTTTCCATATAATTAAATATATCTGTAAATAAACTTTTTGCTACTGGACTTGTAACTACTCCTGCATAGTATTGTCCATTACTTGGTTCATCAATAGTTATCATAACAGTTACTTTTGGATTATCAACTGGAGACATTCCAACAAATGATGAAATATACTTTCCTTGTGCATATTTTCCATCTATAACTTTTTGAGCTGTTCCTGTTTTTCCTGCAATAGAATATCCTTCTACAGCTGCATTTTTAGCTGAGCCATATAATACAACCCTCTCCATATGCTTTCTTAACTCACTTGCTGTAGCTTCACCTATTATCTCTTGAGTTTTTGGTGAAAAGCTTTCTACTTGTACCTTTACTCCATCCTCATTTTCTCTAGTAATTTCTTTCATTACATGAGGTTGTACAAGTTTCCCACCATTTGCTACTGCATTAATTGCTGTTAAGAATTGAATTGGACTTGCTGTATTAGTTTGTCCAAAAGATATTGTAGCTAAATCAGTTTCTGATGTATTTGCAGGTTTCTTTACTATTCCCTTTGCTTCTCCTGGTAAATCAACACCTCTTAATTCACCTAAGCCAAACTTCTTCGTATATTCATAAAGTTTTTCTTTTCCTAATCTTTTTCCAAGTTCCATAAACCCAACGTTACATGAATTTTGAATTATTTCAGGAAAAGTTAATGTTCCATGACCTGATGTTTTCCAACATTTTATTCTTCTCTTTCCATAGTTTAATCCACCACTACATGTAAAAGTGTCAGTTTCTTTTACTAATCCTTCTTCCATAGCAGCAGCAGCTGTTACTACTTTAAATATTGAACCAGGCTCAAAAGTATCATTAACAACTTTATTTCTCCACATATTTTGAACTTTTTCAAACTCTGTAGTTCCTGCAAAGCCTTCAGCACCCTCAAATGGTTCATTTGGATCAAAGTCATTTTTATTAGTTAATGCTAAAATCTCCCCATTTTTAGGATCCATAACTGTTATAGATACATTTTTTGCTTTATTTTCTTTCAATGCCTTCTCTGCAGCTTTTTCTGCAAAGTATTGAATATTTTCATCAATTGTTAATATTACATCGCTTCCATTAACAGGTGGCGTATATTTAGATATTGTATATGGAAGATCACTTCCCTTAGCATCAATTTCTGAAATTTTCATTCCTGGAACTCCTGCTAAAGCTTCATTATATTGAAGTTCTATTCCTGTAAGTCCCTTTCCATCTATATTAGTACTTCCTAATACATGTGCTGCAAAGTTTCCATTTGGATAATATCTTTTAGTGTCTGGTGACACCATAACTCCATGTATTTTTAATCCTTTAACCTTATCTGCAATCTCTTTTTCTACACGCCTTACAAGGGTAGCAGAACCAGCGTTTTTACCACTAGGTAATTTTGTATTTAATTTCTTTAAAACTGTTTCTTTTTCTATTCCAGAAGCTTCTGTGATTTTTTCTCCAATAGCCTCCATTGTAGTATCTTTTTCTTTTATATAGTTTCTTATTGCATTTAAATCAAAATCTATTCTATATACATTTGCAGAAACTGCAAGTTCAATTCCATTCCTATCTAATATCTTTCCACGTCTAGCATCAATTCGCACTTCACTAGTCCACTGTTCTTCTGCACCTGCTGCTAACTTCTCATGCTGAATTACCATTACATATGCAAGTCTACATGCTAATAGAAAAAAAACTACACTTAACACGCTTAAAAATAATCGCATTCTTTTATGCATCAATGCTCTATCTACAAATTTTTTATTTTTCAAACCCCTCTTCTCCCTTTGTTAAATTACTCAAACCCTTTTATCTATTATTTATTAAGTCTCCTAAATAATTATTACTTAAATCTGCTTCAATCCTTTTAGCTTCTTTTCCCTCTATCATCTTAGCTTTGCTCTTTGCATTTTCTTCTATTTTTTTCAAAGAAGAATTCTTAAGTAAATCTACTTTCATAGCTTCATTCTCTTCTGATAAAAGCTTCATTTCACTATTTAAAGATTTTATATTTCCTTTTAAGGCATATATTTTAGATTCTTTCATAATTGTTATGCTTCCTAAGGCAAATACCAATACCGCTGTTTGCACAACTCCTAGAACACGTTTTAAATTTCTTTCCCTTTTTAACCGTTCTCTATATATTTTCTTTTTTCTATAGTCTTCAATACTTCTCTTTTTTTCTTTTCGTTCAATTTTTCTCTTTGGCTGTACAGCTGTATTCCCATTTATATAATTAAATTCTCTCTCTATCACTTTATTCAACCCCTCAAAAATTTATACCATATTTCTTTTTTTCATTTATACCCTTTTATTTATATTTTTTATACCCTTTTTAATTTACACCCTTTAAGTTATATCTTTATATAATTTATACCCATTAATTTATATCTTTTATAACTTTTCTATTATTCTAAGTTTAGCACTTCTACTTCTTGGATTAACTTCAACCTCTTCATCACTTGGCTCAATAGCTTTTCTCTTTAAAAGTTTTACTTCTGGTGTTTTCCCACAAGCACAAATCGGAAACTCTTTTGGACAAGTACATGGGTCTGCTAATTCTCTAAACTTAAGTTTTACTATTCTATCTTCTAATGAATGGAATGTTATAATACACATTCTTCCACCCTTATTTAATTTTGAAACCCCATCTTCAATAGTTTTATTTAAAATTCTAAGCTCTCCATTTACTTCAATTCTTATAGCTTGGAATGTTCTCTTAGCTGGATGTGGCCCTTCACGTCTAGCTTTAGCTGGAATAGCATTCTTTATTATTTCAACTAACTCTAAAGTTGTTTCTACAGGTTTTTCTTCTCTTGCTTTAACAATAAAGTTTGCTATTCTCTTAGCAAATTTATCTTCCCCATAGTTTCTAATAATTTTCCCTAACTCTTCTTCTGAATAGTCATTTACTACTTCATATGCTGAAAGTTCATCATCTCTATTCATTCTCATATCTAATGGTGCATCTTTCATATAGCTAAATCCTCTTTCAGCATTATCTAATTGATATGATGAAACTCCAAGGTCCATTAATATCCCATCTACACCTTCTAATCCTAATTCTTCAATTACTGATCCTAATCTATAAAAGTTGCTATGTACTAATTTCTTATTATCATAATCCTTTAGTCTTTCACCAGCAGCTTTTAATGCATCCTTATCTTGATCGATACCAATTAATGTACCTTCTTTAGATAATCTTTTTATTATTTCTGAAGAATGTCCTGCACCACCTAGTGTACAATCCACATAGATTCCATCTTCTTTTATATTTAATCCTTCTATACATTCATCTAACAGTACTGATACATGTTTAAATTCCATTCTTTTGTCTCCTTCTTAAATACCTAGACTATTCATATCTTCAATAAATGCAATATAAATATTCACCCTTTATCTTCTCGCAATTTTTTGCCTTATACTTCTATTCTAGTTTATAATCTTATAGTTATTATTTACTTTTCTATTTTAGCATATTCTCTTTATTTTTGTGTTATTAATCCTTTTTACTCCACTTAATTTATATTAATTCTACTATCTCCCTGTATTTCCTTCTTTTTTGTTAATTTTTTTTAAACTTATTGACTTTTTTTTTTTTCTTTTATAGAATATATTATGTCATGGGAGTAGATAAGTCCTGGTGGGCTTACCGGTCTTCAACACCGTGTTGTGGTGCTAGTACCATCACGGGTAGGTTCAATTCCTACATACTCCCGCCAAAAAAGATAGCTTTTTAGCTATCTTTTTTTATTACCTTAATTTTATTTTAAAATAAAAAATACCTAAAATTTAGGTATTTTTCATTCTATACGTTAAATCTGAAGTTAACTACGTCTCCATCTTTCATAACATATTCTTTTCCTTCAAGTCTAAACTTACCTGCTTCTTTAGCAGCTGCTTCTGAACCGCATTCTACTAAAGCATCATAAGCTACAATCTCAGCTCTTATGAATCCTCTTTCTATATCAGTGTGGATTTTTCCAGCTGCTTGAGGTGCTTTAGTTCCTTCTTTTATAGTCCAAGCTCTAACTTCTTGAACTCCTGCTGTAAGGTAACTAATAAGTCCTAATAATTTATAACTTGCTTGTATAAGTTTATCTAATCCTGATTCTGTTAATCCGTACTCGCTTAACATTTCCATTTTTTCATCATCTTCAAGACCTGATAACTCTTCTTCAAGTTTTGCACTTACTATAACTGTTCCTGAGTTTTCTTCATTTGCAAACTCTTGAACTTTTTTAACATATTCATTTTCAACATTTCCACTCATCATATCATCTTCTGATATATTACAAGCGTATAATACTGGCTTTGATGTTATAAGCATAAAACTTTTTATCATCTTTTCTTCATCTTCAGTTACTTCTAAACTTCTAGCTGGCTTACTAGCTTCTAAATGTTCTTTTAATCTTTCCATTAAAGCATATTCAGCCTTAGCAACCTTGTCTCCTGATCTTGCAAGTTTTGCTCCCTTTTCCATTCTTCTTTCAAGAACATCAATATCAGCAAAAATAAGTTCTAAGTTTATTGTTTCAATATCTCTTATTGGATCTACTGATCCTTCAACGTGAACAACATTTCCATCATCAAAACATCTTACTACGTGAACAATTGATGCAACCTCTCTAATATGAGATAAAAATTTGTTTCCAAGACCTTCACCTTTTGAAGCTCCTTTTACTAATCCAGCTATATCATAAAATTCTATTGCAGTATATATTTTCTTTTTAGTGTTATACATTTTTTCTAAAACATCTAATCTATTATCTGGAACACTAACTACTCCTACATTAGGTTCTATTGTACAGAATGGATAGTTAGCAGATTCTGCTCCTGCTTTTGTTATTGCATTGAATAAAGTACTTTTACCTACATTAGGTAAACCAACGATTCCTAACTTCATCTATGTACATCCCTTTCTTTTTTAAACTATACTCATAAATTATACTAGAGTAACTCCTTTATTTCAACAAAGTACGCCACTTTTATTTTAAAATAAATTTTTCCACGTTTATTTCTTTTAAATATTTGCATACTAAACTTGTAGGGAGGTTTTATTATGAAAAACAAAAAAATTTTTTTACTAGGTTTAGTTTTAATTTTTTTTACTATCGTTATTCCTGTAACTAAGGTTTTCTCCCATTCTAGAAATGAGCATAGTTGGTATTTTGTATCTAATGGAAAAAATACTATTCCTTTAGCACCAAAAGAGACCTCTTCCTTCTTAGATAAGAACGATGCTTTTTTTCTAGGAAATTCTTCTAGTAAGGATATTTTTTTAACCTTTGATGAAGGTTATGAAAATGGGAATACGCCAAAAATATTAGATATTTTAAAAGAGGTTAATGTAAAGGCTGCTTTCTTCGTGGTAAAACCATATATAGAAAATCAAAGTGATCTAGTTAAACGAATGGTAGATGAAGGCCATTTAGTTTGCAATCATTCTTCTAAACATTTATCTATGCCAGCTTTAAGCGATGAAACCTTTAACAAAGAATTTAAAGATACAGAACTTGCTTATGAAAATTTAGTTCATGCACCTATGCCAAAGTTTTTCAGACCTCCAATGGGAAAATACTCTGAAGAATCTTTAGCTAAAACTAAAGCTCTAGGATATAAGACTATCTTTTGGAGCTTTGCCTATAGAGATTGGTTAATCGATGATCAACCTTCTCCTGAAGAAGCTTATAAAAAAATACTTTCATCTGCTCATCCTGGAAGTATAATGCTTTTACATGCTGTTTCTAATACTAATGTACAGATTTTAAAGGATGTGTTAGTAGAACTTAAAGCCCAAGGGTATACATTTAAAACATTAAATGAGCTATAAAAAAATAGGAGACTTTGTCTCCTATTCTATTTCCTCGTTTACTATCTTTAAAATTTCATTCATTTCTTTTTTTGATTGTATCATAATTTCTGAAATTTTATTTTTAATTTCTTCTTTTAAAGTTTCATCTTTAAAATATTTCAAATTTACTTTTACATTCAGTATAGATGCATTTATAGCACTATCTAATAATATCCCTCCTACACCAGCATCTGTTATAAGACCTTTATTTCCATATTGGGCAGCAAATTTTATATTTTCATAAAACTTTATACCTAATTTAGCCATTTCAAAAGGTGCATTCATAGCATTAAAAGTTAATTCTTGAATCTTCTCTCCTCTATCTTCTAAATCTTTAGGTAATCTATATCCTTCCATTAAAGCCTTAAAAGCTCTGCTATCTTCTTCCATTAACTCTATAGAAGTTTCTATAAACTTTTCAGTTTCACTTTGAAAACTTTTCATTTTTTCTTTATCTTCATCTATTAATTTCTGGAAACTCTTTTTCCCAACTGTTAATGAATAAACCATTCCATTAAGACTACCTGCTAAAGCTAATACTAAAGCGCTAGTACTACCTCCACCTGGTGCCTCTGAATCAGATGATAAATCCTTTATAAATCCTTCTATACTATATTTTTTAAACTCCATACATTTACCTCTTTTTTTATTCTTAATAATTATACTCTAAAATAGACTAAAGAAAAGCTTCCTTAGTCTATTTTTATTTATTTTTTCTTATATAACATTTATTTATACAAAATTATTTTTTCTCTAAGAATTTTTTTATTTTTATTACTATTTCATCATCTTTATCTATTTTTTCTGCAATATCTAAATGTAATTTTGCTTCTTCTATTTTACCTAAGTTTATATAGCACATTATTAAATTAGTACAAATTTCTACGTCTTTAGAAGCTTCAAATGCTTTTCTTAAATATTTTGCGCCTTCTTCATAATCCCCAAGACAAGCATAATTTATTCCAAGTTCATTTACTACTTCTAATATTCCACTATCTATTCTAAGACTCTCTAAAAGATATTCAATAGCTTTTTCATGCTTTTCAATCTTTCTATAACCTACTGCTAAGTAGTAATACATTAATGGATTATCATCAAAATTTTCTACTAAGTTTAATAGTATTCCTATAGCTTTTTCAGTATTTTTATCTAATAACTCTATTGCTTCTTCATAAGATGTAATGTTTTCTATATCTCTCATAAGCATTTCTATTTCTGGAGTTTGTTCTCCTCCACGTATTAGATATTCATTTACTTCTACTCTTGCAGCTTGATAATCTCCAGCATCTCTATAGATTATACTCTTATATAAATAAGGTTCTTTCATCTTTTCAAAATATTTTTTAGCTTCATCTATATCTTCTAATAAAACATCTTCAAAATCTCTATTTTTTCCTCTTAATGATACACCTATCATTAAAAGTTTTTCCATATATTCTTCTTCTTCATAAGCTAAGAATAATCCTTTTAAAATTAAATATCCATCAAGAAGATTATCTTCTTTTATCTTCTTTGCAACAAGAGACTTTCCGCACTCTTCTGCATCTGGAATTTGCATCATAAGCTTTATATAATCATTTCTAAATCTTATTTCGCTGTCTGCTCCTAAAGTTAATAAAATTCCTTCTATTATATAATATATTGGAATATTATTTATTTTTATCTTATCTCCAATATTTTCTGTTAAATATTCTGAAGATATAGGAAGGAATAAATCCTTTGTTTGAAATTCTATGTACTCTGGTATATTAACCATCTTTTTAAAGCCTTCTTTTTCTATTTCTAGAAATAATAGCTTACTTAACTTTTCTTTGAAAATATTTCTATAATCCATACTTCACCTCATAAAAATTATTGCTACTATCCTCCGAGAGATAGCAGCAATATATTAAATTATTTTAAGTTTTTTTCTATTAAAGCCATAACATTTTCTTTGAAGTTTTTCATATCTTCATCTGCACCTTGGATACTAGTTCCTTTAACAGCAAGATATACTTTCATTTTTGGCTCTGTTCCTGATGGTCTTACAACAAATGAAGATCCATTGTCTAATATAAACTTAAGAACATTTGATTTTGGAAGATTTATATCATTTTTTATATTGTTTATGAAATCTTCTTCAGTGCTTAACTTATAATCAAGTTTAATCTTGATTTTATCATTAGCAATATGTTTTATATCTTCATGTCTTAACTTATCTATACATGCAGCTATTTGTTCTTGACCTTCTTTACCTTTTAATTCTATTGATACTAAGTCTTCTTTAAAGAATCCAAATTTATTATAAAGATTATTTAAAGCTTCTGCAAGACTTAATCCTTTTTCTTTATAATAAAGTGTCATTTCTGCAATTAACATACTTGCAATTACAGCATCTTTATCACGTACAAAGTCTCCTGCTAAGTATCCATAACTTTCTTCAAATCCAAATAAATATTTTTTATCTCCAGCTTCATTGAATTCTCTGATTTTTTCACCGATATATTTAAATCCAGTTAAAACATCCATGATTTCAACACCATAATGGTTTGCAATTTCACGTGCACCTTCTGTAGTAACTATTGTTTTTATTACTACTCCGTTGTTTGGAAGTTTTCCTGTTTCTTTTAAGCTAGATAACATATAATCTGTTAAAAGAAGTCCTGTTTGATTTCCAGTTAAAACTTTAAATTCTCCTGAAGCTTCTTTTACTACAACACCTATTCTATCACAATCTGGATCTGTTCCAAAAATGATATCTGGATTGTCTGTTTTTGCCATATCTAAAGCTATTTTAAATACTCTTGGGTCTTCTGGGTTTGGATATGGTGCTGTTGGGAAATTACCATTTGGCATTTCTTGTTCTTTAACAACAGTAACATTTTCATATCCTAACTCTTTTAATACTCTTCTTACTGGAACATTACCACTTCCGTGAATTGGAGTATATATAATTTTTAAATCTTTTGCTTTTTCTTTAACTAATTCTTCTCTTATAGTTAAAGATTTTACATTTTCTATATATGTTTTTAAAACGTCTTCACCTATATAAACTAATAAACCTTTTTCTAAAGCTTCTTCTTTTGATATTTTCTTAATAAAGCTAAAGTCTTTAACGTTATTTACACAAGTTATAACCTTATTTGCTTTTTCATCTGTTACTTGACCACCAAATTCATCATATACTTTATATCCATTATATTCTTTTGGATTATGTGATGCAGTAACTACTACCCCACCTTGACAGTTTAATTGTCTAACTGTATATGAAAGAACCGGTGTTGGCTCTAGTGCTTCATGTAGATACACTTTTATTCCATTTCCTGCAAAAGTTAGAGCTGTTGCTTCTGCAAATTCTTTTGACATGTTTCTTGAATCATATGCGATTGCAACCTTTGGTTCTTTAAAGTTTTCGTTTAAGTAATCAGCAAAACCTTGAGTTGCTTGTGATACAGTATAAATATTCATTCTATTTGTTCCTGCACCTATAACTCCTCTTAATCCACCTGTTCCAAACTCTAAATCTTTATAGAATCTATCTTCTATCTCTTTCTCATCAGTAATATTTCTTAATTCTTCTTTCATTTCTGAAGAAATTGTCTCTGAAGTTAACCAACTATTATACTTTTCTTTAAAATTCATCTGTAGACCTCCTTAAATTCTGTACAGGTTATATTATACTACACTTAACAATAAATAGAAATATTTTATTAAATACTTATTATCTCAAAAATTTTCCTGTACAGTTAATTAGAGACCCGTTTTAACGAGTCTCTAACTTTATTATTTATTCAATTCTTCTTCTACAGCTGATACTATTTTTCTTTCATTGCTTATAGATGCAATAACTGTTTCTAAGCTATCTATAATACATATTTCTTCACCTAATTCTAAATCTGCATATTTAAAGACTTCTCCTGGAATTCCTTTTGATATATCCATTTTTATACTTTTTGGTAAATCTTCTAACTTACAAGTTACTTTAACAGAATCCTTTTCCTTTTGTAGAACTGTTGCTCTTTTAGCTAACATTTCTTCTCCAACATATTGAATCTGTACATCTGTTTGAACATTTCCATCATTTTTAATTTCATTAATATCTATATGGACAATCTTATGAGTTACAGGATCTCTTTGAACTTCTTTTATTAATGCAGACTTTTCTTCATTATCTAAATTAAAAGATAATATACCGTGCTCTCCTGCTAATGAAACCTCTTTATTTAACTCTAATTCTGATACTTCAAACATTAGATTTCCTACTTCTTTTCCATAAAATACTCCAGGTACTTTTCCAGACTTTCTAGATTTTTTAGCACTATTTGCTATTTTACAATCTCTTTTTTCAATATTTAAATTGCTCATTAATTAAATATCCTCCTTAAAATTTTTTCAAAACTCTTTTAAATTATTCCTCTAAAAAAATTTTTTTATTCATTTTAAGGTGATTTTTTTAAAAAAGCTCTTTAAAATTTTCCTCTGAACAAACCTTAACACCATTTTCTTCTAATAATCTCACCGTGATTCCTTTTCCTTCTATCTTTTTACCTTCAAATTTTCCATTATAAATCTTTCCGCTTCCACAAGATGGGCTTCCTTCTTTTAAGATAGCGAATTCTGCATTAAATATCTCTTTAATCTTCAAAGTCTCTCTAGCCCCTTTTTCAAACTCTTGTGTAACATCTACCCCTTCATTATTAATTACTTTACCTTCTCTTATTTCAGCTGGCTTTCTAGGTGTCATAAGTCCACCTAACTGCTCTGGACAAACTGGAGTATATTCTTTACCCTTTAAAAGCTCTAAAACTTCTAAATTCAAATTATTCTTTCCATTATATTTACAATCTACTCCTAATAAACATGCACTTACTAAAATCATTTATTCTATCTCCCTTTATTCTCTAAAATTTTTATAAAATCACTAACTCTAAACTTTTGTAGAACATAACCTTATAACTTTCCTATACGTTAAAAAAAAGATTGTATTAAAGCAACTATGATTTAATACAATCTTTTTTTTATATTATAATTCTGTTTCTATCCATTGGATTCTATCTAAATAATAATCTACATAATCTTCACACATTTTTGGATTTATAGTATCCTCATGAGAAATTGTAACAATTGACATTGCAATAGAATATTTCACGATATCTTTTAATGATAATTCATTCATATATCCATATCCAAGTCCTGCTACAAAAGAATCTCCCGCTCCAGTTGTATTTTTTACTTTTACATCTTTCGCTTTGATTTTTCCTTCTTCTTCTCTATTTACGTAGTATATTCCATCAGCATCTAAGCTTATAAATACATTTTCAACACCTTGATCTAAAAAGTATTTTCCAGCTTTTCTTAAATCTTTATCATCTTCAATTGGAAAACCACAAAGAATTTCTGCTTCATATCTATTTGGTTTTATAGTATGAAAATATTTAACTAAATGTGGTAATTTTTTTGCTTTTACTGCTGATACTGGATCTAAGACAAATTTAGTCTGTCCTTTATATGTAGTTAGCATATACTCTAATAATTCTGCATCATCTGCATCAACTATTGTATATTCTGCACTTTTAATTTTTTCTGCCTTTGAATCAACAAAATCTGTATCCATAGCACCTAAGCTGTCCATATCAACTACTGCTGAAATCATATCTCCTGTTTCATCTAAAATAGCCATATATGTTGGTGTGCATCCACTATCTAAGATTAATGAATCCTTCATATCATATCCTATTAATTTAGAATTTTCTAAAATACTTCTACCATTTTCATCTGATCCAATTATAGAAATAAACTTTGTATTTACTCCAACTCTTGCAAGATTTTCTGCTATGTTTCTACATACGCCGCCTAAGGCGATTTTTATGTTACCTGGTATTGAATCCTTTTGTTTGTAATCATTTTTGCAAAACCCTAGAATATCAACTATTGAGGCTCCCATTACTAGTATGTATGAATCTTTGTTTATCATTTTTTTTATCGCTCACTTTCGTATCCCAATTTTTTAAAAATATATAAACATTATAGTTTACATGTGAAAAAAAATAAAGTTTTTTCTCTATATTTCTTTTTATTTTTACATTTTTCGATAATTTTATTCATTAGTTATCCATATAATCCCTATAAAGCTTCTCCATTACTAAAAGAAAAAGACAGAATCACTAAAATGGTACCTATGAACTGGACACTTTAAAAAAAAGTGTTTCGTTTATAGG
>NZ_CAMTIG010000019.1 GCF_947072515.1 uncultured Clostridium sp. | reverse complement strand
GAAATTAAAGAGGTGCGAAAGCATCTTTTTTTTATATATTTCAAATGGTTAAAAAAGGAAAAATATGATAAAATTAGAACAAAAGTTCGTTTGTATTATAGAGGAGGGAATATGGAAAACATAAAGATTTTACATTGTGGGGATGTACATTTAGACACTCCATTTAGAGAATTTGATAGTAAGCTAGCTGGAAAAAGTAGAGAAGATATAAAAAAAGTTTTAAGGAATATTATAGATATATGTAATGATGAAAAAGTTGAAATATTATTAATTGCAGGAGATTTTTTTGATAATAATACTGTAAAGAAGGAAACCTTAGATTTTATAAGAAATATATTTCAGTGTTTAGAATATACAAAAGTTTTTATAAGTCCAGGAAATCATGATCCATTTTATGAAAAATCCTTTTATACACTTATTGATTGGCCAGAAAATGTATATATATTTAAAGGGAAACTTGAAAGAGTAGATTTAGAAAAAGTATCTATACATGGGTTTGGTTTTAATAAGAAATATGAGCATGAAGGTCTTTTACAAAATATAGAGATAAATAAAGAAAAGATAAATATTTTAGTTGGACATGGTGATATAAATGATAAGGAGAGTGAGTATAATCCTATAAGTAAAGAAGATATATATAATAGTGGATTGGATTATATAGCATTAGGACATATTCATAAGTTTAGTGGAGTAAAAAAAAGTGGTAAAACATCTTATGCTTATTCAGGATGCCCACAAGGCAGGGGATTTGATGAAGAAGGTGATAAGGGAGTATTAATCGGAAATGTTGGAAGAGAATATGTGGATTTAGAATTTAGAAAAACCTCAACTAGAAATTTTGAAACAATAGAAGTTAAAATAGATGAAGCAAAAACTAATTTTGAGGTTGAAGAGTTAATATTAAATAGTATAAAAGATAGAGAAAAAGAAAATGGATTCTTTAAAATCATTTTAAGAGGAGAAATTGAAGATAAATATATATTAAATTCAGAAAATATAGAAGAAAATATTAAAGAAAAATTTAATTTTATTAAAGTGGTAGATAAGATTAAGTTAAAAATATCAGAGAGTGATGAGGATGAAAATTCAGTAAAAGGTTTATTTGTTAAATATATAAAAGAATTAAATATAGATGAAGAGATTGCAAATATAGCTTTAAATATAGGGCTTAAAAGTTTAAGGGAAGAAGAGGTATATTTGGATGATTATTAAGGAGATAAATATAAGAAGTTTTGCTGGATTAAAAAATAAAGTAATAGTTTTAGATGAAAATCTAAATTTAATATATGGTGAAAATGAAAAAGGAAAATCAAGCATTCAAGCATTCATTAAATTATGGCTTTTTGGCATACAAAAAGGAGATAGAGTATCTAGAGAAAAATATCTTCCCTTTAATGGAGAAAAAATGGATGGAGATTTAAAGGTCGACTATAAAGGTCATGAATATATTATAAAAAGAAGATTTGGGAAATCTAAAAAGGATGATTTTTTAGAAACTATAGATGGAATGAGTGGAGAAAAGATAAATTTAAAGGGAAAAGAAATTGGTGAATATTTCTTTGAGATTTCAGAAAAGACATTCACTAAGACTGCATTCATAAGTCAACAAGGAGTAGAAGTAATAAAGGATAAGAAAGAGGACGGAATAAAAGAAAGACTACAAAATATTTTTATAACAGAAAATGATGAGGTTTCGATAGAAAAAGCGATAGAAAAGTTAAAATTAAAAAGAAAAGAAATTAGTAATAATAGACAAAATGGAAAACTAGATTTAATAAATAAAAAAATAGATACTAAAGTAAGAGAATATCATAAAACTAATGCTGCAATAGAGAGTAATTTAGAAATACAATTAAGTTTGAAAAATGAAAAAATAAAAAGAAATAATGCTAAGGAAAAAATAGATAAATTAGAAGTTTATAAAAAGCATTTGAAGAAGATGTATTTAAGAAAAGATTATGATGATATATTAAAGTATTTTAATAAAAATAAAGAGATAAAAGAAGCAAAAGAAAAAATAAATAATGAGTTGGTAAAGGATGACTTTAAAATTACAGAAGATTATTTAGATAAAATGGAAATGAAAATAATAGAGTATCTGAATTTAAAAGGAAAAGTAGAAGAAGAACTTAAACATAAAGAAAATTATTTAAATAGTAAAGAATATATAGAAAAAGATGAAGAGTTTGAAGTTTTCAGTTCATTAGGTGGCAATGTAAAAGAAAAATTAATCAAATTGAATTCTGAAATAAGTGTTTTTAAAGAAAAGCTAGATAATGAGAAAAAGTTATATGCATTAATTGAAGAAGAAGAAAGAAAAATATTTATTAATGATAAAAAGCTTGGAGAACTAAAAAAAATAAAGGATAATAGGGAGCATTTAAAAAAGCTTTTAAATAGAGAAGAAGAGTTAGAAAAAAACTTGAAAATAAATAAGGTGGCTATAGATAGTAAGGCAATTATAGGTATTGCAGTTATATTATTATGTGGAATGAGTATAGGTGTTGTTTATAAAAATTATATATTATTAATTATATTAATTGGAGCAGGAGCTTTTTTAGGATATTTTTATTATGCTCAAAATAATAAAGCGAATAAAGGAGAGAAGAGAACAGAAGAAAAATTAAAAGAAGTGAAACGAGAATTACAGAAATATGATTGTACTAAAGAAAATTTAGAGTATATAGATAAAATTGCAAGGGATGAAGAAAAATCAAATTTTATTATTGAAGAAAGATTAAATAGAATAGAAGACTTAAACTTAGATGAAGAGAGAAAAAGACATATTCAAAATGAAAAAATGATAGAATCTATTTTAAGCATGACAGATTCTAAAAATATTGAGGAATTACTTTTAAAAGTAGATAACTATGAGAAAAATAATTCAAGGTTAGAGGTTCTAAAAAATGATATTTTATTTATAAATAAAAATATAGAAGATTTAAATATTAAAAGCAGAGAAATAAAAAATATTGTATTAGAAGAAATAATAAAGATTGAAGAGAATGCAGATATTAATAATGGGTTAGAAGTAGTAAAAGAATATAGAGAAAAAATAAAAAGAAAACGAGAATTATCTTTAGATATAAAAAATATAGAGGAAGCATATAACACACTTTTAAAAGATAGAGATATAAATGAAATTAAAGAAAGTTTAGAGATAGCATCTGATGAAGAGGTTTCAGAATATAAGAAAGAGGAAGAAATAGAGATAGAATTAAAAAGATATTCGAAAGAATTAATGGAAATGGAAAAAGAAATAAAGGTTTTAGAGGGTGAAATAAAACTTAGCCTTAACGGCTTTAGGGATATTAATATTATAAAAGAAGAAATAGATAATTTAAATGAAGAAAGAATTAAAGGGGAGAAAAATGTTAAAGCTATAGATATAGCCTTAAGTGGTTTAAATGAGATTGAGCAGAATATAAAAGCAAAATTTGCACCAGAAGTAAATAAATACGTAGGTAAGATATTTAATAAGCTTACAAATGGAAAGTATAAGAATGTAATTTTAAAGGAAGACTATTCATTAGAAGTTCAAGGAGAAAGATGGTTTAAAAGTAAATTTTTAAGTGGTGGTGCAAAAGATCAAATTTATTTAGCATTAAGATTAGCATTTATAAATATTATATTTAAAAAAGAAGAGATTCCAATTATCTTTGATGAAGTGTTTCTTCAATATGATGATAATAGACGTGAAATAGCCATAAAATATCTAGATACAGAAGTTAAAAATCAAAAAATAATCTTTACTTGTCAAAAGATAGAAGAAGAGATCATAAATAGGAATAAAATTAAATATAATAGGGTAGTTATTTAATTGACAAGAAGGAAAAATATAGGTATTATTTACTTGTAAATGCAAATCATATGCAAAAGGAGTAAATAATGAAAAAGATTTTAGTAGTAGCAATGATAGGGATAATGGCATTAACTGCTGTTAGTTGCTCAAAAGATAAAAAAGAAAAGACTGAAGACGATAAAATTAAGATTACAGCATCAATTTTTCCTGTAGCTGAAGTAACTAAAGCTATTGGTGGAGATAAAGTCCAGGTTCAAACACTTGTACCAGCAGGGCAAGAACCACATCATTTTGAACCGAATACAGGAGCATTTAAAGAATTATTAGGAAGTAAACTATTTATTTATAATGGTTTAGGAATGGAAGAATGGCTAAATGATGTTAGTGGTAAATTAAAAGAAAATAATATACCAATGATTGATGCAAGTGCAGGAGTAAATGTATTGAAAGATGGAGATAAAGTAGATCCACATGTATGGCTTAGCTTAAAACAAATTCAAGTAGAAGCTAAGAATATAGAAAATGCATTAATAAAAGAAGATCCATCTAATGCAAAGTATTATGAGGATAATTATAATACTTTCATCAATCAATGTAATGAATTATATAACAAATATAAAGAAAAATTTGAATCACTAAAAGATAAGAATTTTGTGACAGGTCATGCAGCATTTGGTTATCTTTGTAGAGAGTTTGGATTAAAACAAGAATCTGTAAGTACTTTATTTGCAGATGGAGAACCTACACCAGGTAAACTTCAAAGTTTAGTTGAATATTGTAGACAAAATAATGTTAAGGTAATTTTCTCAGGAACATTATCAGAACCAAAAACTTCAGAAACTTTGGCAAAAGAGGTTGGGGCAAAAGTTGTTAAACTTTATACATTAGAATCAAGTGATGACAATAAAACATATTTAGAAGCCATGGAATATAATTTAGAAACTATATACAATAATTTGAAATAAAGAATACTTGAAAATAAAATAGTTTATATTGGGGTTGTAATAAAGCAACCCCTTTTAGTTGCTAAAATAAAAAAAATAAGAAGATAAAAATAATAGATACACAATTAAAGTGATAATATATTAGGATAGGCCTTAGTTACAATGTTTTTATTGTTAACTTATGGTATAATTTACATAAATAAAGTAAAAAAAAGGAGTAGTTAAATTTAATGAAGGCACTTAAATTTTATGAGAGAAATATAGAAGAGAGTAAGAAAGAAATAGAGAAAATTCATAAACAAAGTTTAATCATAGGTTGGTTAAGATTAGTTGCAATAATTTTATTAGTCTTTTCCGTATATAAATTTTATTCTAAAGATAATATTACTTTGATGGTAGGTAGTGGAATATTATTTGTGGCTGTATTTATTGGGTTAGTATTAGTTCACAATAAGTTTTTAGGTAGAGAAAAAAGTCATAAACTTATGATTGAAATAAATGAAAAGGGAATTAAAAGATTAAATGGAGAATTTAAAAATGAGAAGGATATGGGCGAAGAATACATAGATGAGAAACATCCATATACTTATGATTTAGACATATTTGGGAAGAACTCGCTTTTTCAGCTTATAAATACAACAGTTACGAAAGCAGGAAGAGAAAAGCTTGCAAAAATGTTGAGTAGAAATACTATTTCAACAGTTGAAGAGATAACTAAGAAACAAAAGGGAATAGATGAATTAGCTAAAAAAGCTAATTGGAGACAAAAGCTTATATTAAAGGGTATGATGAATGTAAGTAATAGTAAAGAAGAAGTAAATGAAATAGAGTACTTAAAAGAATGGAGCAAAAGTGAAGTTAAAAAAGTAGGATATAGAAAATATATAGCTATATTCTTTATTGTAGTAACATTTGGATGGATGATATTAAGTGCTTTAGGATACTTAAGATGGACTGAACTTATAATAGTTTTAATGATTAACTATTTAGTTATAAAGAATTTAATTAAGGATAGTAAAGCAGACTTAGAGATGTTTTCCATAATGAAAAGAACTGTAAAAGCTTATTCTGAAATTTTAGAATCTATTGAGGATGAAGACGTAGATTCGGAATATTTAAGAGAGATTCAAAATAAAATAAAAAATACAGAAGAAGGTACTTCATGTAAAAAAGAAATGAAAAAATTAGTATCTATATTAGATTGGATAGGAGATAGTAGAGGAAATGCATATTATCTTTTAATAAATCTATTTATTTTTTCTGATGTATTTTTAATTTCAAACTTAGAGAAGTGGAAAGAGAAGAATGGAAAATATTTAGAAGAGTGGATAGATGCAATGGGAGAGTTTGATGCATTAGCGAGTGTTTCTAATTTACCATTTGATTTTGAAAATTGGGTATATCCTAAGATAGCAGATGCAAAGGTAGTTAAAGGAAAAGATATAGGTCATCCTATTTTAGGAACACGAGCAGTTAAAAATGACTATAGTTTAGAAGAAAATAAAAAGGTTACATTAATAACAGGCTCGAATATGTCGGGTAAAAGTACATTCTTGAGAACTGTAGGTTTAAACTTAGTTCTTTCATATTTGGGAGCACCAGTAAGTGCGGAAAAATTTGAATGTGGATTATTTGATCTATATACATGTATGAGAACAAAGGATAATTTACAAGAAAGTATATCATCATTTTATGCAGAGATATTGAGAATAAAATTGTTAATAGAGGGAGCAAAAGAAGGAAAAAGAATTTTCTTTTTATTAGATGAAATTTTTAAAGGAACAAATTCAAAAGATAGGCATACAGGAGCAACTGTGCTTATAGAGCAGCTTATGGACGAAGGTGCAGTAGGATTAGTTTCTACTCATGATTTAGAACTTTGCGACTTAGAAGAAAAAGATGTTAGAATTAATAATAAAAATTTCAGAGAATACTATGAAGATAATAAAATAAAATTCGATTATAAATTAAGAGAGGGAAAAAGTAAAACTCAAAACGCAATTCATTTAATGAAACTTGCAGGAATTGAGTTTGACGCTAAAAATTAAAGTACTTGGGGAGTTTTTATGGGGTATGTAATAATAGACTTGGAGTTTAATAGGATGGATGATATAGAGAAATATTGTCCAGATATATATAATAAGTATGGGTGGCTTAATGATTTGGAGATAGATAATGAAATAATTCAAATCGGAGCAATTAAAGTAGATAATTATATGAAAATTGAGGATGAACTGAAGGTTTATATAAAACCTTCAATCTTTCCAATATTAAATCCAAAGATAACAAGTATAACTAAAATTACAAATGAGGATTTAGAAAAAGGGGTTTCCTTCAATGAAGGAATGAAAGCATTAGAAAAGTTTACAGGTGAGTATATTCTTTGTTCTTGGGCAAAAGATGATATTGCTCAAATAATAATAAACTCACATTATCATAAACATGAAGATATAAAGTGGGTCAATAAATATATAGATGTACAAGAATATGTTACTAAAATGATTGGAGCAAAAAAATCTTTAAGTTTGAAAAATGCATTAAGTAGATTAAATATAAAAGTAGATAATAATCTTTTGCATGATGCATTAAATGATGCTCAATATACAGTACAAGTATTTAAACATTTATATAATCATAGAATAGTTGAAAATTACATAGTAAATAACGTATATGATATGCCAGCTATAAATTTAAGATGTGTAGATAATATGGATTTAAATTATTCAATGATAAAATCAATGTGTCCTAAATGTAGAAGAAAAATATTGTTAGATTTTGAATATATGCCTGCAAGGTGGCGTTTTATTTCTGTTGGAATTTGTCCAAAATGCCATTCATCAGTATTAAACGAAGTTATAGTAAAAAAAACTTTGCATGGAAAAATAGTATATTCAGAAATAGGAACTTTATTAAATGAAATGGAATATTCTGATTACTCATATAAATTAGAAAAATATTTCATAAAAAAAGAAAAAATATAAAATTATATAAGTTAATTTATTATGTAAAATATATAAATAAAAATAAGGAGAAGAGAGATGAACATAGCATTTTTCCTTACACCAAAAAACGAAGTTATTTGTGAAAATGTAGATGCAACAATGAGACAAGTTATGGAAAGGATGGAACATCATGGATACACAGCAATCCCTATTTTAGATAAATATGGTAGATATGTTTCTACTATTACTGAAGGGGATCTGCTTTGGAAATTAAAAAATACGCCAGAACTGAATTTTAAAAATACAGAATCAGTAAGAGTTAAGGAAATAAAAGGACGAAGAACTCATAAAAGTGTATCAATTAATGCTGATATTGAAAGTCTTATATCACTTGCAATTAATCAAAACTTTGTTCCGGTTGTAGATGATGAAGGAATTTTTATTGGAATAATAAAGAGAAGTGATATTATTGATTTCTGTTATAAAGAAATGAAAGAAAAATTATAAAGTGAATATCCCCCTATAAGGGGGTTGTGGTTAAGAAAAAATCTTAGCCACTTTTTTTATTCTATAATTATTAAAAATAAAAAAGAAATAGTGAGACATACCCTATGAGAATAGGGGGATAGAAAAAATATATTTATATATATAAATAGAGTTGACAATTTGAAAAATAGAGATTATTATAAAAATATAGATTACCCCCTACCTAGGGGGGAGGGGAGAGAATATATGAATGAAGAAAAAAAGAAAGCAATACAATCTTTAAAAACTTGTAGAGGTCAAATTGAAGCTATTATAAAAATGATAGAGGATGGTCGCTATTGTATAGATATATCAAATCAAATAATAGCAGCACAAGGATTGTTAAAAAAATCAAATAAGTTGATACTTTCTCAACATATGCATCATTGTGTAAAAGAAGCTTTAGATAATGAAGAAGAAAAAGAAGCAAAAGTTGAAGAAATAATGACTATATTAACTAAATTAATAGGAAAATAAAGGAGGGATTAAATGAAAAAACTTTTTAATGTAAAGGGAATGACTTGTGCGGCATGCTCAAGTAGAGTAGAAAGAGTTTTAAATAAAAAAGAGGGTGTAAACTCAGCAGTAGTAAATTTAGCTACAGAAAAGCTTAATATAGATTTTGATAAAAATAAAATAAATATAGAGGAAATATTAGAAACTATAAAAAAAGCAGGGTACGAAGGTGTAGAGCTTAAAAATGAAAGTGAAGTTCATAGAGAGTTTAAAGTTACAGGGATGACTTGCGCAGCGTGCTCAAGTAGAGTAGAAAGAGTTTTAAACAAAAAAGAAGGAGTAAATTTAGCAGTAGTCAATTTAGCTACAGAAAAGCTTACAATTGATTTTGATAAAACTGAAATAAATGAAGAAGGAATTATAGAGGCAATAAAGAAAGCTGGATACGGAGCAGAAGAAATAAAAGAAAATGTTTTCGTGAAGAAACATTATAAAGTAAAAGGAATGACTTGTGCAGCGTGCTCAACTAGAGTTGAAAGAGTTTTAAATAAACTTGAAGGAGTAAATTCAGCAGTAGTAAATTTAGCCACAGAAGATTTAAATGTAGAATATGATTCAAATATTCTTAGAGGAAGCGATATAGAAGAAAGAGTTAAAAAAGCTGGATATGAAGCTTTTGAAGTAGAAGAAGATAGTAAAGAAGAAACACCAAGAGATAGAGCACAAAGAAAAATAAGAAAAACTAGATTAAGACTTATATTAGCATTTATATTTGGTATTCCACTATTTTTAATTGCAATGGGACCAATGGTTAATATGCCATTACCTAATATTATTGATATGCATACTAATCCATTGAATTTTGCAATAATACAACTTATATTAGCATTAATTATAATTTTTGTAGGAAGAGACTTCTTTATACATGGATTTAAGAATCTAGCTCATTTAAGTCCTAACATGGATAGTTTGATAGCCCTTGGTAGTACATCAGCTACTATTTATGGAATATATGCAATCTATAAGATAGCAACTGGAAATCTTAATTTTGCACATCATTTATATTTTGAATCAGCAGGACTTATAGTTGCATTTATAAGTTTAGGTAAATTCTTAGAAGCTATTACTCAAGGAAAAACTTCAGATGCAATTAACAAGTTGATGGGATTAGCACCTAAAACAGCAGTAATCATAATTGATGGTGAAGAAAGAGTAGTAAAAATTGATGAAGTAAAAACTGGCGATATAGTTTTAGTTAAACCAGGAGAAAAACTTCCTGTAGATGGTGAAATTATAGAAGGTGGTTCAACAATAGATGAATCAATGCTTACAGGAGAAAGTATTCCTATAGATAAAAAAGTTGGGGATACAGTTTTTGGAGCTAGTATAAATAAAACAGGTATGTTTAAATTTAAAGCTACAAAAGTAGGGAAAGATACTGCATTATCACAAATTATAAGTTTAGTTGAAAGTGCACAAGGAACTAAAGCACCTATAGCAAGACTTGCTGATATTATATCAGGATATTTTGTACCAACAGTTATAATTCTTGCAATATTAGCTACTTTAGCTTGGTATTTCTTTGGTGGAGAAGGTCTTGAATTCTCATTAAATATTCTTATTTCAGTATTAGTTATTGCTTGTCCATGTGCGTTAGGATTAGCAACACCAACAGCAATAATGGTTAGTACAGGAAAAGGAGCAGAAAATGGAGTATTAATCAAGAGTGGTACAGCCTTAGAAGAAGCTCATAAATTACAAACAGTAGTATTTGATAAAACAGGGACTATTACAGAGGGAAAACCAAAAGTTACTGATATTATTTCAGATAGCTTGGATGAAAATGAATTTTTAAGATTTGCAGCAGCAGCAGAAAAAGGATCAGAACATCCACTTGGAGAAGCTATTGTAAATGAAGCTGTAGAAAGAAAAATAGAACTTCCTAAAATAGAAGGATTTAATGCTATCTTAGGAGAAGGTATTGAAACTAAAATTGAAGGGAAAGATATTGTTATTGGAAATAGAAAAATTATGTCTAGATTCAATATTGATATAACTTCTAGTGAAGAAAAAATTGGTGAATTAGCTAATATGGGAAAAACACCTATGTTTATGGCTATAGATGGAAAATTTAAAGGTATGATTGCAGTTGCTGATACAGTTAAAGAAAACAGTAAAAAAGCTGTAAAAGCACTTCATGATATGGGAATTGAAGTAGTTATGCTTACAGGAGACAATGAAAAAACTGCAAAAGCAATTGCAAGTAGAGTTGGAATTGACAGAGTTGTTTCAGATGTTTTACCAGATGGAAAAGCAAATGTAATAAAGGATATTCAAGCAGAAGGTAAAAAAGTTGCAATGGTTGGAGATGGTATAAATGATGCACCAGCACTTGTAACAGCAGAAATAGGTATAGCCATAGGATCAGGAACAGATGTAGCTATAGAATCAGCAGATGTAGTTTTAATGAGAAGTGATATTTTAGATGTTGTTTCGGCAATTCAATTAAGTAAAGCGACAATAAGAAATATAAAAGAAAATCTTTTCTGGGCATTTGCATACAACGTAGTTGGAATACCATTTGCAATGGGAATTATTTATGCACTTGGAGGTCCATTATTAAATCCTATGATAGCCGCATTTGCAATGAGTTTAAGTTCTGTATCAGTATTACTTAATGCATTAAGATTAAAAAGATTTAAAACAAAGTTTTAATATATTGCCATAACAAGGGGCATTGTACCTTGTGTTAAATAAATAATATAAAAGATTAAGGAGTGATTTATATGTCAAAATTAGTAGCTAAAATAACAGGAATGTCTTGTGAACACTGCGTTAAGCATGTAGAAGAGGCATTAAAAGAAAACTCAAAGGTAGATAACTTTGAGGTTAAAATAGGTCTTGCATCTGTTGAAGGAAGCATTACTAAAGAAGAATTAAAAGATTTAATTGAAGAAGAAGGATACGATGTAGTAGAAATCGGAGAATAATCTTTAATTTAAATAATTAAAAGGTTGTTGCATAAATTCTATTTATGCAACAACCTTTTATTTTGAATTAAGAAGATTTTTATTAATAAAAGATTGAAAAGCATACAAGAATTCATCTTTATTTTTAAAAAGCTGATTTTCATTTATATCTTCAAAGATAATATTTTTTTTAGGAACAATAGATTCAATAGTAGAAATTAAGATATGGATTTTAGAAGCTTCTTTTGAAAAAGCATTATTTAAAGATTTAAGAGAAGGAGAAAAAAGACTTGAAGATTGAATAGAATATTCATTCTCTATAGATGTATATAGATTTTGTAGAGCAATTAAAGAGTTAGTTAAATTATCATAAGTAGATTTTAATGTTGAATAGGTGTCAGTTGCATTATTTAAGATTAAAGTTTCTTTATAATATTTAATAAACCCCTTTTTACAAAGTGAAATATTATTTTTTCTATAGGCGATAGAAATTTTAGTTATATAAAGATCTATTTTATCAAAAGATAAAGAGAGATTCTTTTTATAAGAAATAATTCTATCATTTAGAATAGAAGATTTTAAAGAGATATCATCTAAAGAATCCTTTAAACTTAGTAATGTTTCATAATTAAATTTTTCTTTTTTAAGCTTAAAATTATTGAAAAATCTCAAAATAAGTTCCTCCAAAAATTTATTATAGTATAATTATATGAAGAAGGGGATAAAAAGGTTATAAAAGTTAGTTATTAGAAAATAGTTGAGAAAAAATATTCAATAGATTAAAATTAGATATGTATTATAAAAAAGGAGTGAATAGCATGAGTAATGAAACTATGCAAGAATTATTAGACCAATATGATGTAAAAACAATCAAAAAAGGTGAGGTTCTAGAAGGAACAATAATAAGTGTAGACGAAAAAGGTGCGAACGTTAATATAAACTATGCTTTTGATGGATTCATTTCAAAAGATGAAATAAGCAATAAAGAAGTTAATCCAACTGATGAATTAAAGGCTGGAGATAAAGTTAGAGTTATCGTTGTAACACCTAATGACGGAGAAGGAACTGTAATTCTTTCAAGAAGAAGATTATTAGCTAGAGAAGAGAGAGAAGCTCTTCAAGCAGTACTAAAAGAAGAAGGAAAAGAATTAAAAGAAGCTTTTGAAAGTGGAAATCCTATAAATGTAAGCATTAAAGAGGAAATCAAAGGTGGATTATTATGTTACTATGGAAGAACTAGAGTATTTATGCCAGGTTCACTAGTTAGCAGAATAAGAAGAGCTACTAAAGATTTAGTAGGTGAAGATTTAGAAGTTAGAATAATAGAACTAGACTTAAAAAGCAATAAAGTTGTTGCTTCAAGAAAAGTTTTAGAAGAAGAAGCTTTTAAAGTGGAAGAAGAAAAGAATTGGAATGCTTTAAAAGAAGGTGAAAAAATCACTGGAGTAGTTAGAAATACTACTAAATTTGGGGCTTTCGTAGAAGTTCTTCCAGGAGTTCAAGGGTTAGTTCATATCAATGATTTAGCTTGGGAAAGAGTTAAGAGAGTTGAAGATATAGTTAAAACTGGTGATACTGTAGAAGTATTTATTGGAAAAGTAGATAAAGAAGCTAAAAGATTATCACTTGTTTTAAAGAATAACTTAGAAGAACCTTGGACAGTTAACGCTGGAAGTTTAAAAATTGGAAATATAGTAGAAGGTAAAGTTAAGAAGTTAGCTAAATTTGGAGCTTTTGTAGAAGTATTCAAGGGTGTAGAAGGATTAGTTCACTTATCAGAAATAACTCCAGAACTTATTAAAGATCCTGCTGAAGTAGTAAAAGTTGGAGATGTTGTTAAAGTTAAAATCTTAAAAGTAGATTTAGATGAAAAGAAATTATCTCTTAGCATAAAAGATGCTTCAGGAAAAACTAAAGAATATGTTAACTATGTGGATAAATCAGAAAATGAAGCAACATTAGGTGACTTATTTGCAGATTTAAAAAATAAAATACAATAATTAAATTTTAAGGACTGTTAAAAAACAGTCCTTAATTTATTTTAAAATTTAAATTTTTTCTATCTTAAGCATATTAGTTCCACCAGTATGCTGTGTTGGCATACCTGCAGCAACAATAATTTCATCACCTTTAGATATAAAATCATAAGCAGAAGCTATTTTTTTAGCTTCTATTAATATTTGATCTGTAGTATTAAAATTATCACAATGTGCTGGAATAACACCAAAGTTTAAAGCAAGACCACGTCTAACTTTTGCATAAGGAGTTATAGCTATAATATGAGCTTTTGGTCTATGCTTAGCAATTAATCTAGCAGTAGCTCCACTTTGAGTTGCAGCAATTATTGCTTCAGCAGAAATAGCATTTGCAGTTCGACAAGCAGAATAGCTTATAGCATCAGCATAAGAACTAGTTATTATATCTTGATTACTACCTGAAATATTAAGGTGATCATAATTTAAATGAGCTTCTGTTTCTTTAGCTATATTTGACATAGTTGTGGCAGCTTCGATAGGGAATGCACCAGATGCACTTTCACCACTAAGCATTATAGCATCAGTTCCGTCAAAAATTGCATTACATATATCACAAGCTTCAGCTCTAGTAGGAATAGAATTTCTTATCATAGAATCAAGCATTTGAGTTGCTGTAATAACAACTTTACCGGCTAAATTACATTTCTTAATGATACTTTTTTGAATTATTGGAACTCTTTCAATTGGAATTTCAATTCCCATATCACCACGAGCAACCATAATACAATCAGTAACTTCTAAAATAGAATCAATATTAGAAACACCTTCTTGGCTTTCAATTTTAGCAATAATCTTGATATGATTTCCATTATGATCATCTAATATTTTTCTAACTTCTAAAATATCAGAGGCTTTTCTTATAAAGGAAGCAGCAATAAAATCTACACCATTTTCACATCCAAATATAATATCTTCTTTATCTTTTTCAGTAATAGAAGGTAAATTAATAGAAATGTTAGGAACATTTACACCTTTGTGGTTTTTTATTACCCCATCAATTAAAACTGTACATTTTATTTCTTTTCCTATGATTTTATCTATTTTAAATTGCATTACCCCATCATCAACTAATATAGTGCCACCTTCAGTAACATCTAAATATAAATCATCATAAGTAACAGAACATTTTGAAGTATCTCCTAGTAGTTCATCTCCGCAAATAAAAGAGAATGAATCTCCTTTTTTTAAAGAAACACCATCATTAACAAAGTTATGAGTTCTAATTTTAGGCCCTTTAATGTCTAAAATTATTGAGGTTGTAGTCTTCATTTCATCACGAAGTCTTTTAATTAAATCAATTTTTTCTTTATGGCTTTCATGAGTTCCGTGAGAAAAATTAAGTCTTGCAGCACTCATTCCGATTTGGATAAATTGTCTTAGAACATTTTCATTATCGCTAGCAGGTCCAATTGTAAAAATCATTTTAGTTTTTTGCATAGTTTCACCTCATTAATTTATATTAGAAATTTAGTATTATATTAAACTATTATGTGCAAACTTTTATTATAATAGTAGGATATGATATACTAAAATTATCCACAATATAATTTTAACACTAAAATGGAAAGGAAGAAATAAAAATGGGGAAATTAAGTAATTTAGAACCAAAAGCAGTTTTTCACTACTTTGAAGAAATTTCAAGAATACCAAGAGGATCTGGAAATGAAAAGGGGATAAGTGATTATCTAGTTTCATTTGCAAAGGGATTAGGATTAGAAGTAATTCAAGACGAATTCTTAAACATAATAATAAAGAAACCAGGAACAAAAGGGCATGAAAATGCACCTGGAGTTATAATTCAAGGACACATGGATATGGTTTGTGAAAAAAATAAAGGAACAGAACATGACTTCTTAAAAGATGGACTAGATTTAAGAATTGATGGAGATAATATTTTTGCAAACGGAACTACACTTGGAGCAGATAATGGAATTGCAGTAGCATATGGAATGGCTATATTAGCAAGTAATGAAATAGAACATCCACCATTAGAGCTTCTTTTAACTGTTGATGAAGAAACAGGAATGACAGGAGCTATGAATATAAGCAAAGAGCATGTAGATGGGAAAATTCTTTTAAATCTTGACTCAGAAGAAGAAGGAGAACTTCTTTTAAGCTGTGCAGGTGGTATAAGAAGTAAATCAGTAGTAAAAGTAGCTACTGAAGCTAGCAATGAGTTTAAAGGATTAGAAGTTAAAGTAAGAGGACTTAAAGGTGGTCACTCTGGAATGGAAATAAATAAAGGGCGTGCAAATTCAAATAAGTTAATGGGAAGAATATTAAAAGCATTAATGGATGAATATGAAATAAGACTTTCATATATTGAAGGCGGATCAAAGAATAACGCAATTCCAAGAGAAGCAGATGCTATAATTGGAGTTAAAGCAGGTCATGTTCAAGATGTAAAAGATATGGTAGTAAAATTAGAAGGAATGTTCCAAAATGAGTTTAAAGTACAAGATTCAGGAATAAACTTAGAAGTTTCAGATGCAAAATTAGATACTGTATTCACTAAAGAAGTATCTGATAGAACTATAGATCTTTTATACATGTATCCAAATGGAGTAAATACTATGAGTAAGAGTATGCATGGATTAACTGAAAGTTCAATGAATATAGGTGTTGTTCATACAGAAAATGGAGAAGTAGTATTTGATAGTTCAATTAGAAGTTCAGTTGCATCATTAAAAGATGAATTAGTTTTAAGAACTGAAACTATAACAAATTTATTAGGTGGAGTATTTACAACAAGTGCTAGCTACCCAGAATGGGAATACAATTCAGATTCTAAAATAAGAGAAATATGTATAGAAGTATATAAGAAAATGACTGGAGAAGAACCAAAACTTACAGCAATTCATGCTGGAGTTGAATGTGGTTTATTTAAAGAAAGATTAGGGAACTTAGATATGATAAGTTTTGGACCAAATCTTTATGATGTTCATACTCCAAATGAACATATGAGTATTTCTTCAGTACAAAATATATGGAAATACTTATTAGAAGTATTAAAAGAAATAAAATAATTAATATTATTGAATAATAATTATTGATTAACTCTAAAATATGGAATATAATGAAATAAATTATATGACATATGTATGGAGGATTTAACATGGATATAAAAGAAAAAGTATTAGAAGTACTAACTAATTCAGAAGAACCTTTAAAGGGCGGACAAATAGCAGAAATTTCAGGAATTGATAAGAAAGAAATTGATAAAGCTATAAAAGATTTAAAAAAAGAAGAGAAAATAATCTCACCAAAGAGATGTTTTTATTCTCTTAATAAATAATTAGACAAAGAGAAAGCTTAGCGTTAAAACTGAGCTTTCTTTTTTTTATGAGAAAATATAATGGGTAAATGCAAAAATAACTTTAAATAGAGTACTGTCAAAAACAAAGAAGTTTTAAGAGTGAAATCTATATGATTATTGGTGTATGAGAAATAATATAAAATTAAAAATAACATAATGAATATTATAAAAGTTTAATTAATATATATAGATATATATGTTTTAGGGGAGGGAAGAATGAGGTATACACGATATAATCAAAATCAAAATAATAACAATAATAGAAGAAGAGGTGGAAGAAATAACTTTTTTTTAATTGGATTAGTTATATGTATTCCATTAGCTATTGGAATAGGGATGATTTTTGGACCTATGATATTTAAACCAAATAGCGTTGAGGGAACTGGAGATGATAAAAAAGCTCCGGTGGCGCAAGAGAATGGAGGAAATTCAGAGGGGAACAAAGAAAAAACTAATAGCGAGGAAATGGAAAAGGCTAGTACAGTAGAAAAAGAGAATGAAAGTGTAGATACTTCAACAAAGACTGGCGAGGGAGAAGAGTTTTTCATTCTTCAATGTGGAGTTTATGGAAAAGAAGAGAATGCTAAAAGTTCGTTAGAAAATCTTCCTAAAGAGCTAAGTGGATTTGTTGCAAAAGATGGTGATAAATTTAGAGTTATTGCAGGAATAGGAAATGAGGAAGACTGGAAAAAGAAGTCTGAAACATTAAATGGATTACAAATTGAAAATGTAAGAATAAAAACTAATATTCCGATAGATGATGAAAATGAAATAAAATTAGCTAAGATTATTAAAGCATATATGGAAATCTTAAAGAAGTTTGATAATAGTGAAACTAAAAGCGTAAATACAAAGGAATTTAAAACTTGGACAAGTGAACTGAAAAATGAAAAAGATGGAGATGAAAGTGAAGAGGTAAAAAAATTAAAAGAACATGTATCTAAACTTCCAGAAAATTTTGAAAGAAAGGATAGTCAGAATTCTGTAGAATTTTTATATAACATTTTAAATAAATACAGAGTTTAAAATAAATCTTAAAAAAAAATTAAATGAATTAAAGCTACTTGTTAAGGTAGCCTTAAAATGATAAACTAATTAAGGTGTAGTATATTTATTAAACTGCACCTTAAAATGCGTTGTTTAATATTATTTTTTTGAATATATTTTGAAGAAGTATGTCAATAATAGTATTATATGAACTTTTTAGGAGGGAAATATGAAATATATATTAGCTTCCGCTTCAGAAAGAAGACAGGAACTTCTTAAGAGAATTATCACTGATTTTGAAATTAAGGTTAGTAATTTGGATGAAAAAAAAGTGGTGTTTAATGGGAATTTAAACTCTTATGTAGAAGAGCTAGCAGAAAAAAAAGGTGAAGCTATATTAGATTCTGTAAAGGAAGATAGCATTATAATTTCAGCAGATACTATAGTTTCATATGGCAACAATATTTTAGGAAAACCTAAGGATGAAGATGAAGCATTTAAAATGCTTAAATCTTTAAGCGGAAATATACATGAGGTTTATTCAGGCATTTCTGTATATAACACAAAAACCCAAAAGAGATTAACAACAAGCATTGTTACAAAGGTTAAATTTTCAATGTTGACAGACACTGAAATAAAGGAATACATAAAAAGTAAGGAGCCTTTAGATAAAGCAGGCGCTTATGGAATTCAAGGATTAGGTGGAGTTTTTGTTGAAGAAATTCAAGGGTGTTATTATAATGTTGTAGGGTTATCCTTAAATAAAACAGCTAAACTACTAAAAGAGATTATAAAATAAAGGTGGATGGGTATTCTAAGTTAAGGAGACTTTTAAAATGAAAGCTTTAAAAATTAAGGATATTCCAGAATACGAAAGACCTCGTGAAAAATTATTAGCACAAGGGGTAGAAAGTTTAAGCAACGAAGAACTTTTAGCTATAATCCTTTGCAAAGGGATTAAAGGCGAAAATGTAGTAAATCTAAGTAAAAGAATAATTTCAGAACTAAATGGCTTAGATGGAATACGGGATGTTTCATTAGAACAAGTTAAAACCATAAAAGGAATTAAAGATTCAAAGGGTGCTCAAATTCTTGCAATTGCAGAATTGAGTAAAAGAATTGGAAGTTTGAAAACATCAATTAGGCAAAAAATTAATAAACCTAATGATTTAGCAAAACTTCTTTATCCTGAAATGATTAACTTGAAGCAAGAAGTATTAAAATTAATTATTTTAAATACTAAGAATGAAATAGTAAAAACAAAAGATGTGTTTAAGGGAACTTTGAATTCATCCCTTGTACATCCAAGAGAGATATTTAATGAAGCTTTAAAATCTAGTGCTGCTTCAATAATTATATGTCATAATCATCCTTCTGGAGACCCAACTCCTAGTAAGGAAGATATAGCAATTACTAAAAGGCTTAGTGATTGTGGAATATTGTTAGGAATAAACTTAACAGATCACATTATTATTGGAAATAATAAGTATGTGAGCCTACGAGAAAAAGGAATTATATAACTGAAAGGGGAATAAAAAAAATGGGATTTTTCGGAACTAGCAAAGACATGGGAATAGATTTAGGAACAGCAAATACACTTGTATTTGTAAAAGGTAAAGGTGTAGTCTTAAGAGAACCATCAGTTGTTGCTATAAATAATACTACAAGAAAACCATTAGCTGTAGGAACAGAGGCGAAAATGATGATTGGTAGAACACCAGGAAACATTGTTGCTATAAGACCACTAAGAGATGGAGTTATTGCAGACTTTGATATTGCACATACAATGATTAAATCATTAATAGAAAAGGCTGCTAGCAAAAGTGCATTTAAAGCTCCAAGAATAATTGTTTGTTATCCATCAGGAGTAACAGAAGTAGAAAAAAGAGCTATAGAAGAAGCTACTAAACTTGCTGGAGCAAGAGAAGTTGTTCTTATGGAAGAACCAATGGCAGCAGCAATAGGTGCTGGACTTCCAGTTAGTGAACCAACAGGAAGTATGATTGTTGATATCGGTGGAGGTACAACAGAAGTTGCTATAATTTCATTAGGGGGAATTGTTACAAGTAAATCATTAAGAGTTGCTGGTGACGAATTAGATCAATCAATCATTGGATATGTTAAAAAAGAATTTAACTTAATGATTGGTGAAAGAACATCAGAACAAATTAAAATGGAAATAGGTTCAGCTCATGATGTAGATGATGAAAATAAAATTATGGAAATAAAAGGTAGAGATATGATAACTGGTCTTCCAAAGATAGTTGAAATATCAGAATCTCAAATAAGAGAAGCCCTTAAAGAACCTGTATATGCTATTATTGAATCAATTAAGACAACTCTAGAGAAGACGCCACCAGAACTAGCTGCAGATATCATGGAAAAAGGTATAATGTTAGCCGGTGGGGGAGCAATGTTAAAAGGGTTAGACGAATTAATAACTAAAGAAACTAACATGCCAGTTCACATTGCAGAATCACCTTTAGATTGTGTTGTTTTAGGTGCTGGAAAAGCATTAGAAGACTTCGACAAGATAAGCAAGGAAGATAGATTATAGAATGAGAGTTCGAAAAAACAAACTGGCAGTCACTGTTGTAGTGCTGTCAGTTGTATTTTTAGCATTAATCTCATGGAGCTTTAAAAGTTCTCAAGAGAATATAATATCAAATGGAGCTGGCGCGGCCCTTAACCCGATTCAAAAAATAACATATACTATAAATTCAAAAATCAAGGGGTTTGTTGATTTATGCTTAAACTTTACAGAAGTAAAGGACCAAAATGTTCAATTAGAGGCTGAAAATGCTCAATTAAAAAATCAGCTTTTACAGTATTCAGGATTAGAAGCACAAAATGATCAGTTAAGAAAAGTTTTAAACTTTGAAACTGAAAACAGTGAATATAATTATATTGCTACACACATAATAGGGTATAGTGGTGGAAATATATTAGATGGATACATTATAGATAAAGGTACAGATAGTGGAATTAAAAAAGGATATGTAGTTATAGCTCCAAATGGATTAGTAGGCCAAGTAACTTCAGTAGGAAGTAATTGGGCAACTGTTCAAAGTATACTAAATGAAAATATAGCTGTAGCAGTTAAGGTACAAAATACAAATGATAATACAGGTATATTAAGAGGAGTAAGACAAAATCAAACAACTGCAAATGCAGAGGTTGAAAATATTGCTATGGATTCTAACATTAAAGCTGGAGATACAATAGTTACTTCAGGACTTGGAGGGATTTATCCGCAAAATATCTTAATTGGAACTGTACAAAGTGTTAGCACAGATAATGTAAATATAATGAAAACTGCAATAATAAAACCAGCAGTTAACTTTAATCAAATTGATTCATTATTTGTAGTAGCACCTAAAAATACACGTGATATCAACTATAATAGTTAAGGAGTGAAGATATGAAAAGAGTAATTACTATAATAATCTGCATTTTACTATTAATAATTGATAACACAGTGGCACCTTTCTTAGCAATAAGAGGTGCCTTTCCAAGTTTATTATTTACATTTGCAATAGCATACTCACTTATAAATAATGAAAGAGAAGCAGTTTTTATAGGGATAGTAAGTGGATTATTACAAGATATATTTTTTGGTGGAGTATTTGGAGTAAATGCACTAACAAACATGTTAATTTGTCTTATATGTGCATATATTGGACGTAGCGTATTTAAAAGAAGTAAACTTGTTCCGATTGTAACTATTTTTGCAATGACTATATTAAAACATTTGGCGGTTTATGCTATATTCCATGTAATGCATTATGAAGTTAGTTTAAGTGGCATAATTTACAATGCAATTTATAACTCGATAATAATGTTAATAGGATATAGATTGGTTTTCAAATTTTCGAAACAAAAAGATAATTTGAAAAATAAATGGAGGCTAAGATGATAGTTAACAAACCAAAGACGAAAAAAAGAAAAAGGTTTTCGAGATTTACTGTTTTAAAAGTAATTATGGGGATTATTTTCACAGCTATATTAGGTAGGCTTGTTTATTTACAAATAGTAGAACATTCTTACTATTCCAATATAGCAAGTGAAAACTCTATAAGATTTGTACAAGAGGATGCTCCAAGAGGAGAAATCTTAGATGACCAAGGTAATATTTTAGCTACTAATAAAGAAATCTATAATTTAACTTATACAGAACCATCTAATGGAGAAGTTGATTTCTATCCAACGCTTAAAGAAGTATTTAGAATCATTAAAGAAAACAATGATAAATTAGTTAATACAATGCTTCTTAAGATGGATGCTAATGGTAATTTGTATTATGGATTTGACACAAATAATCAAGAAGCAAAAGAAGATGACCAAATAAGATATTTAACAGATATCGGAATGAATGAAGCTATTCAGACTAAACTTTATGGAGATGCAATTCGTGCATTAACACAACAACAAACTGATGCAATAAACAAAGAGTTATTAACAGTTACTCCAGACCAAGCATTTGATTACTTAGTTAAAGAGTATAACTTAATAAATCTTATTTATTCAGCACCAACTGAACCTGCTAAAGGAGCATCAGATAAAGTAGAAAATGATTATAAAGCAAATTTACAAGAGTATAATGCTCAAATGGCAAAATATAATAAAATGACAGGTGCAGAATTATTAAATCTTATTGAAGCAAAAGGATATAGCAAACAAGATATAATGCAGTATGCTATAGTTCAAGATGAAATAAAAATGCAAAGTTTCAAAGGTGAAAGAACTGTAACAATGGCATCAGATATTAAACAAAGTACAGCTTTCGATGTTTATCAAGAACTTGATAGGTTACCAGGAATTAATGTTCAAATGCAACCAGTTAGATATTATCCTTATAATAATTTAGCCTCATCAGTAATTGGATATTTAACTCCAATTAGTCAAGCAGAGCAAGCACAATATGAATTACAAGGATATGATGTTTCTACAGCGTTAGTTGGAGCTTCAGGTATTGAAGCTGCATATCAAGAGTATTTAAGAGGAGAATCTGGAGGGAAAACAGTTAAAGTTGACTCTCAAGGTAGAACAACAGCAACATTAGATACTATTAATCCATATCCAGGAGATAATGTACATTTAACAATTAATAAAAATGTTGAATATGCATTAGAACAATCTTTAAAAGATACAATGGCATATGTAAGAGCAAATGTACGTGATAACCTTGCACCAGGAGACCCATCAGAGTTTAATGCAACAAGAGGGGCTGCAATAATGGTAGATGTTAAAAATGGAAACATTTTAGGAATGGCAAGTTATCCAGACTTTAACCCCAATTTATTTGCAGTATCAGGGCAACTTACTAAAGCTCAATATGATGAATATTTTGATCCGAATTTAGAAGCATTCGGTGAAAAAATGATACATGAACCTGGAGTTACTAAAACAGTAAATGAGATGTTCCCAGTAGGACCAGATGGTCAAAGACAAGATAAATATAATCTTTATCCAAAACCATTTTATAATTACGCAACAATGGGAGCTATTCCACCGGGGTCAATATTTAAACCTATGACATCTACAGCAGTAATGCAAGAAGGTTTATATAAACCAGGTGAAATATATGATACACCTCAAAAGTTCAACCAATATCCAGAAGTGTTTGGTAAAGGCTTTGATCCAGAAGGTTGGTATGGAAAAGCTTATGGACGTGGAATGGGACCTATAACTCTGCAAACAGCACTTCAACAATCAAGTGACGTTTTCTTCTATGATATGGGATTCAGATTATATGAACATGCATTACAAACAACTAAGTTAAAAGGACAACAAGCACAAATTTATGCATTGAATTCTTTAGCTAGATGGGCATGGCAATTTGGATTAGGTCATTCACCTGCTGATACACAAACATCAGTAACAGGAATAGAAATTCCAGAAAATAATTCTGGGCAAGTTTATAGTTTTGAAAGTTTTAAAGCAGATACACTTCTTTATGCAAAGTACAACTTATATGATAGATTAATTTCAGGAAATTATGATTCATTTGTATTTGCACCATTTAGTATCGAAACAACATCAAGTGATTCAAGTGAAGCTAATCAGCTTAAAAATGATATAATAAATAAGGTAAATACGAGATTAGAAGCTGTAGGAACAAATAATCCACAACCGGATTTTGAACAGTTCTATCAACAAGTTTATCCGGATGTATTGAAATTAATGCAAACATCAAAACAATATCAAGAGTCATTTGATGCATTTAAAGCTAAAAATCCAAATACAAATATTAAACAACAAGCATATGAAGTAGCTTACACAATTGCATCATTTACAATAGATGAACAAAATCAAATGTTATCACCAGCACAACTTGTTTATGGAGCTATAGGTCAAGGTATTGATAACTTTACACCTATTCAATTAGCATCATATATAATGGCATTAGCTAATGGTGGAACAAGATATAGATTACATTTAGTAAGTGAAGTAACAAGTCCAAGTGGGCAAGTATTACAAAAAACAGATCCAGAAGTAGTCGACAAAATTCCTATGAGTCAATCAACTATTGATACAATACATGAAGGTATGAGAGAAGTTGATTCAACACCAGATGGTACAGCTTATGCAAGTTTTGGAAACTTCCCAATAGCAACAGCTGGTAAAACAGGAACAGCCGATGTTTCATCAGATCAAAGAACATATGGAAGATCACCTTATGCAACATATATTGGATTTGCACCATATAAAGATCCACAAGTTGCAGTAATGGTAGTTATGTATGATGGAGCAATGGCACAAATGGTTGCTAAAGCTGGATATGAAGCTTACTTTAAAGATCAACTTATAAAAGATGGTTATAAATCAGGAAGTTTCACTAAATATGTTTTAGATGCACCAGCTGATAACTATGCAGGAAGCGAAAAAACAAACCAAGAAAATGAAAAGTTAAAACAACAAGATAGTGTTGGAGGAGAAATAACTCCATCAAACTAATATAAAAATTAAATTTAAGTTAAGAAACTGTAGAAAAATGAATTTTTCTACAGTTTTTTCTTTTGTATTTTAATATTTATGATAAAATATTAAATGAAATCAAATTTTTTAAAATAAATATGAAGAAGGTGAATAAGAAAAGGTTTTTATTAAATTAACATATAGAATATGAATAAAATAAAGAAAATAGGAGGGCTAAATGATAGTAAATAAACCTAAGAAGAAAAAGAAACCTATATCAAGGTACACAATTGTAAAATTTATAATGATAGGTGTATTTACAATAATTGCTTTAAGAGTACTTTACCTACAATTATATAAACATGAATATTATAAGGGAAAAGCAAATGAGAATTCTACTAGATTTATAGCGCAAGATGCTCCTAGAGGGGAAATTTTAGATGATAAAGGAAACATTTTAGCAACTAACAGAGAAATCTATAATATTACATATACAGTTCCATCTACAGGAGAAGGCGAATTTTATAATACTATGGGGCAAGTTTTTAATATACTAAAAGAAGATGGGGAAACACTTCAAGATGATATGATGTTAAAGCTTGATAATGGGAAGTTTTATTTTTCATACAGTACTACTGAAAAGCAAACTCAGGAGTATGAAAAAATAAGATTTTTGAGAGATAGAGGAATGAATGAAGTAATTCAGAAAAAAATATATGGGGGACAAAATAGAGAATTAACTGATGTAGAAAATGCTAAGATAAATGAAGAACTTTTAAAAGTAACACCAGAGGACGCATTTGATTATTTAGTTAAAACATACAATATAATTTCTATTCTTAATCCAAAACCAGCGGATATTGGGAAAAATTCAAGTAAGGAAAAGCAAGCAGAATATACAAACAAAATGAATACATACAATGAAAATGTAAAAAAATATTCTGAAATGACTGGAGCAGAGCAGTTAAAAGTATTACTTCAAAAATATCCATTAGAAACTATAAGAGACTATGTAGTAGTTAAAGATGCAATGAAAATGCAAAGTTTTAAAGGATATAGATCAATAACAATAGCAAATAATATAAAGAAGGAAACTGCTTTTACAATTTATCAAAAACTAAATGAGTTACCAGGAATAGATGTGAATTTACAACCAGTAAGATATTATCCATATGATAATTTAGCATCATCAGTAATGGGATATGTATCACCAATAGATAGTTCGTTAAAAGATGAATATGCACTTAGAGGTTATGATGTAGCTTCTGATTTAGTTGGAAAAGCAGGGATAGAAAAAAGCTATGAAGAATATTTAAGAGGTTCAAAAGGTGGAAAAACTGTAAAAGTTAATTCACAAGGTAGAATAACTCAAAGTCTTTTCTCACAAGAAGTATCGCAAGGAGATAATGTACAGTTAACAATAAATAAAAGTGTACAATATGCTACACAAGAAGCCTTAAAAGATACTATAGATAACATTAGAAAAAATGCAAAGGATGCAGGAAAATCATTCCCAAATGCAACAAGGGGAGCAGCACTTGTAGTTGATGTTCATACAGGAAATATACTAGCAATGGCAAGTTATCCAGATTACAATCCAAATCTATTTGCAATACCAGGTCAACTTACAAAGGAACAATATCAACAGTATTTTGCACCAGACTTGCAAAGTTTTGGAGAACAGGAAGCTAAGCTTTCAGGTGTAACTAAAACTGTGGATCAATTATTCCCAAAAGATAAAAATGGAAATAGAGAAGATAAATATGATTTATATCCAAAGCCATTTTATAACTATGCAACATTAGGAACAATGCCACCAGGATCGATATTTAAACCACTTACAGCAATTGCAGCTTTAGAAGAAGGTGTTGTAACGCCAGAAGAAACTGTAAATGATACAGGAAAGTTTAATGTACATCCAGATGTGTTTGGAAAAGCTTTTGGACCAGAATGTTGGATATATCCACAAACAGGTGGAGGACATGGACCAGTAGATGTTGAAAAAGCACTTCAAGTATCATGTAACTTTTTCTTCTATGAAATGGGATATAGATTATATGAAAAAGCTTTAAAAGATTCAAATTTACAAGGAACGGATGCACAAATATATGCTTTAAATTCACTAGCACAATGGGCATGGAAATTTGGATTAGGTCATAATCCAAATAGTAATTCAGACCCAGGAACAGGAATAGAAATTCCTGAAAATACAAGTGGGCAAGTATATAATTTCCAAAGCTATAAAGATAATGCAATACAATTTTCAAAATTTAATTTAAATAGTTATTTAGAAGCAGGAGACTATAAGGGAACATATAAATTTGCACCATTTGATTTTGCGGCAAATTCAGGAGACTCACAAAGTTTAGCAGATTTAAAAAATCAATTGAAGAATCTAATAAATGATAGACTAGAAAAAGTGGGAACAAATGAAAAATCTGCTGATTATGATGAATTTTATAATCAAGTTTATCCAATAGTCCTTAAAATAATGAAGGAATCTCCAAGTTATCAGGCTAGTTTTGAAAATTATAAAAAATCAAACCCTAATACAACTGTTGAAGCTCAAGCAAAGCAAGTAGCATTAACAATAACACAATTTACTATAAGAGATGTAGCAGGGGAAATAATGTCACCAGCACAGCTTATTTATTCAGCTATAGGGCAAGGGATAAATCATTTTACACCAATGCAATTAGCAGAGTATACAATGACAATAGCAAATGGTGGAACTAGATATAGATTACATTTATTAGATCAAGTAACTACACCAAATGGAAGTGTGTTAGAAAAACAAGAACCGGAAGTTGTAGAAAAACTAAATCTAAAGCCATCAACATTGGCGGCAGTTAAAGAAGGTATGAGAAGAGCAAATGATGAAGAGGGAGGAACAGCTGAAGCTGTTTTTGGTAGTTTCCCAATTGCAACAGCAGGTAAAACGGGAACAGCAGATTATGCAGAAAATCAAAGAGATTTTGGTAGAGCACCATATGCAACATATGTGAGTTTTGCGCCATTTGATAATCCTCAAATCGCATTTGTTGGAGTAATTTATGATGCAGGACATGGTGGATATACAGCACCAGTTGCAAAAGCAGCATATGAAGCATATTTTAAAGATCAACTTACGCAAATGCATTATTCATCGACAAGCTTTACTAAATATGTTTTAAATGCACCAAAGGATAATAATCCAGAAAGTGCAGAAGGAAAAGCGCAGGCTCAGGCTCAAGAAAAAACAAAACAAGAACAAGAACAAGTAATGAAAGATTTTAATAATAACTAGAAAAATAGGGAAAAGTTGCTTTTGTAGACAAAAATCTACTAAAAAGCAGCTTTTTTTTTATAAAGTTTAAAATAACTATTTTTTTAATATAAAAATTATGGTAATATTATTAATATAATGTTAATGAATAATGAATTAAATGATATATAATATGAAGTATAAGGAATTATATTAAAAAGAATGGGGATTAAGATGATAGTAAACAAGCCTAAAAAAAGAAAAAAGGAAATATCCCGTTATACTATAATGAAAGCCATAATGGGGGGAGTATTTACTGTTCTTGCAGTTAAAACTTTATATTTGCAAGTATATAAACATGATTATTATGTAGATAGAGCTAAAACAAACTCAATTAGATTTGTAGATGAAAAGACACCGAGAGGTGAAATATTAGATAATGAAGGAAATGTATTAGCAGGAAATAAACAAATATACATATTAAAATATAGCACTCCAACAGAAGGGAAATATAATTTTTATGAAACTATGGGGTTAGTATTTGAAATATTAGAAGAAAATGAGGAAGTTTTATTAAATGATACGATTTTAAAATTAAATGAAAATGGAGAACCATATTACGAATTTAAAAGTTCAGATACAGAAAGTCAAGATTATGATAAGATAAGATTCTTAAAAGATAGAGGGATGAACGATTATTTTAAAAGAAAATTATTTTCTAATCAAAATGTAGATTTAGATGAAAAACAATCGCAAGAAATAGATGAAAAACTAAAAGAAGTTACAGCAAAAGAAGCTTTTAATTATTTAATTAAAACATATGACTTAATTGATATAATCGATTCAAAACCAGTTAAAAAAAGTGGAACTTTAACTAAAGAAGATAAACAAGCTTATGATACTGAATTAAGTGCATATAATGAAAGAAAGAAAATATACAAAGATATGACTGGAGATGAAATCCTTGCAAAAATAGAAGGAAAATATTCAAGAGAAGATTTATATAAGTATTTTATTGTAAAAGATGCACTAAGAATTCAAAGTTTTAAAAATGATAAATCAATTGTTATAGCAAATAATATAAAAACGGAAACAGCATTTACTATTTATCAAAGATTAAATGATTTACCTGGAGTTGATGTAGACAAGCAACCTGTAAGGGAATATCCATATGGTACATTAGGATCAGCTGTATTAGGGTATGTTTCTAAAATTGATTCTTCGACACAAGCAAGTTATGAATTAAGAGGATATGATGCATCAACAGATCTTATAGGAAAAGCAGGAATAGAAGCATCTTATGAAAATGATTTAAAAGGAACAAAAGGAGGAAAAACTGTTAAAGTTAATTCTCAAGGAAGAGAAACAGAAGAATTATTTAGACTTGAGTCATCTCCAGGAAATACTGTTCATTTAAATATAAATAAAGATGTTCAATATGCAATGCAACAAGCATTAGAGGATACTATAAAAAATATACAACAAAATAAAAGAGATAATAGTGGACATACATTTGGAAATGCAACTAGAGGATTTGCAATGGTAGCTGAAGTAAATACAGGAAAAATTTTAGGTATGGCAAGTTATCCAGATTACGATCCTAATAAATTTGCAATTCCAGGACAATTGAGTCAAGAAGAGATACAGCAGTATTTTGCGCCAGATTTAGAGGCGTATGGAAAGAAAATTGTTCAAATGCCAGGAGTGAGTAAGAGTATAGATGAATTATTTCCAAAAGATAAAAATGGAAATAGAGAAGATAAATATGATTTATATCCAAAGCCATTTTATAACTATGCAACATTAGGAACATTACCTCCAGGTTCAATATTTAAGCCACTTACAGTTATGGCAGGACTTCAAGAGGGGGTTATAACACCTTCAGAACAAATAATGGCAGGTGGAGTTTTTACAGGTAGACCAAGTGATTTTGGAACTCCAGCATGCTGGATTCATGCAAATGGTGGAAGTCATGGACTTACAAATGCAGCTAAAGCTTTAGAAGTTTCATGCAATGTTTATATGTATGAAACAGCATATAGATTATATACAAAAACAATGAATGAAAATAAGGATTTACCAGAAGTGGAAGCAAAACAAAAAGCATTAAATAGTTTAGCTAATTGGGCATGGAAATTTGGACTAGGATCTGATCCTAATAGTCAAGAAAATCCATCAACAGGAATAGAAATTGAAGAAAATACAACAGGGCAAACATATAATTTTACTACAAATAAAAAGAATATAATAAGTTTTGCAAAGTTTGAACTGAATGATTATTTAGCTAATGGAACTTATGCAGGTGGAGAGAGTTACGTTCCATTTGATTTTGCAGCTAATTTAGCAGATACACCTGAACTTGAACAAGCTAAAATTAATTTAAAGAAAAAAATAACAGACAGATTAGAAGTTGTTGGAACAGGAGATAAAGGAACTGAGTATGAAGCTTTTTATGAGCTAGTTCTTCCGGATGTTAAAAAAATAATGGAAATTTCTCCAAAGTATACGGAAAATATAAATACTTATAATGCAAGTGGGAGAAATACTAACATAGATGAGCAAGCAAAAAAAGTAGCATCAGTAATAGGTAGATTTACGATACATGATAAACCAGTTAATATAATGTCGCCTACTGAAATAATTTCTGCATCTATAGGACAAGGTATAAATCAATTTACACCATTACAATTAATGTCTTATATAACAACATTAGCAAATGGTGGAACTAGATATTCATTAAATCTTGTAGATAAAGTTACTTCAGTGGATGGAACAATATTAAAGCAAAATGATCCAACAATATTAAGTGAAACTAAGATTGATAAAGGAAATTTAGATGCTGTGAAAGAAGGAATGAGAAGAGCAAATGATGGTGAGCAAGGAACAGCTGCATCTGTATTTAAAACATTCCCAATATCAACAGCTGGTAAAACAGGAACAGCAGATTACCATAATGACCAAAGAAGTTTTGGTAGATCACCATATGCAACATATGTGAGTTTTTCTCCTATAGATAAGCCGGAAATAGCATTTGTAGGCGGAATTTATGATGGGGGACATGGTTCTTATACAGCGCCAGTTGCAAAAGCAGCATATGAAGCATATTATAAGGAAACTTTAGAAAAGGATTATCCAAATTATGTGGCAAATTCAGACACATTTAAAAAGTATGTTTTAAATGCGCCAAAAGATAATAATGAATCACAAGATAATGATGATTCAAAGAATAATAAAGAAGAAACTGAAAATAAAGAAAATTAAAGGTTAGGGTTGCTTAAAGTGGCCCTAATTTTAATTAAAAAATAATTTTTAAAATTGAAAATAGATTTAAAATTATAGAGTTATGTTTAATTCTTTTAAAGAGGTGATAAAGTTATAAATTTGCAAAGTTTGAAATGAAATTTTAGAAAAAATGAAGCTGTAAATAAAAAATTAGGAAAAAATAAAAGGATTATATCAAAAAATGTATAATGATGATATAATGATATAGTATAAAAATATTTAAAATAAAGGTTTTTACAAAAATTTGTAGAATACATATTAAAGTGTATTGTATAGCGGAGGTATCAGCGTGCAAGATGGCATAATAATCAAAGGAAATGGAAAAGGACTTGTTGCAGATATTGATATGAATAAATATCCAGATTATAGTGAGATGTTTAAAGAACTTATAGAAAAGCTAGAAAAAGGAAAGCAATTTTACAAGGGGATTTCATTGGCTATAACAATCGATCTTAATATGATTACGGAGAAGGATTTAATTCATCTACAAGAGGGTCTAAAAGACAAAATTGGAATAAACGAAATTGTTTTAAATTCAAATGCTGAAGAAAAGAAAGTAGTAGAAAACAGTAAGGTATTTGCTGGAATATATGAAGGAAAAACAAAGTTTTTAAGAAAAACTATAAGAGGCGGACAGTGTGTTAGTTATAATGGCAATATGGTCATTATTGGAGATATAAATAGTGGAGCAGAAGTTATAGCAACAGGAAATGTAATTGTGCTTGGAAGTATTAATGGAACAGTGTTTGCTGGTTCTAATGGAAACGATAAAGCGGTTATAGCAGCATTTTCACTTTACCCAGAAATACTAAAAATAGCTGATAGAATAGCTATGTCACCTGATTCTGAAAAGCCAACATATCCAGAAATAGCGAAGATAAAAGATGGCATGATAACAGTAGAGCCATACTTAGTAAATAAATACATTTATTAGTGGAGGGATTAATTAAATGGGAGTATCTATAGTAATTACATCAGGTAAAGGGGGAGTTGGTAAAACAACAACAACAGCTAACTTAGGAACTGCACTTGCATCACTAGGGAAAAAAGTAGTTGTAGTTGATGGTGATACAGGACTTAGAAACCTAGATGTATTAATGGGACTTGAAAATAGAATTGTGTATACAATAATAGACGTTATAGAAAATAGATGCAGATTAAAGCAAGCTTTAATAAAAGATAAGAGATTTCCAAATCTACATTTGTTACCAACAGCACAATCAAAGGATAAAGATGATGTAAAATCAAATGATATGCTTAAAATAGTGAGAGAACTTAAAGAAGAGTTTGATTATGTGTTAATAGATTCTCCAGCAGGAATAGAAGGCGGATTTGAAAATGCAGCTATCGGAGCAGAAAAAGCTGTAGTTGTAGTAAATCCAGAAATAACTTCAATCAGAGATGCTGATAGAGTAATTGGAAAACTTGATGCAAAAGGAATAACTGATCACTCAGTAGTAGTAAATAGATTAAACCCAGAAATGGCAGCTAGAGGGGATATGCTAGGAGTAAATGATATTATAGAAGTATTATCAGTAGAACTTCTAGGTGTAGTTCCAGATGATAAAAGAGTATCAGTGTCAACGAACAAAGGAGAGCCAATAGTTTTAGATGAGGATTCACAAACAGGAAAAGCATTTAAAAATATTGCTAAGAGATTAAATGGTGAAGATGTTCCAATAATGGAATTTACCGAAGAAAATTCAGGATTTTTCGGGAATTTAATGAAACTTTTTAAACGTAAATAGGGAGGCTTTTAGTATGGGATTTTTTAATTTCGGAAAACAAAAACCAAAAGAAATTGCAAAAGATAGACTAAGGCTTATACTTATTCACGATAGAGGTGACTTGCCAGAAGAAACATTAGAAAAAATAAGAACAGAAATCTTACAAGTTATTACAAAATATATAGAAATTCAAGGCGAAGATGTTGAAATATCGGTAAGCAAAAGTGGTATTGAAGAAGGTGAAGGTCCTTCATCACTTATTGCAAATATACCGATTAAAAATATAAAAGGCCAATAATATTTATGCTACGTAGACAAAATAGTAATATTACTACGTGGCTTTTTTCTATATAAAATTATGTTATAAAGAATAAAATTAAAATAATAACAGAATATCTCAAAATTAGATTTTAAAAGAATGAAATAAAAGATGTTTATTAAAATTTTATTATTTTTTATAATGTAAGTATGTTTTTTATAGAGAATGAAAAGATTATGATATATAATAGAGTATGTTACTGAACAATAACATACTAGGAGGTGTAGTATTGCTTAGACGAGATTTACTATTTGATAATAGTGGAAGCAGTAGTAAAGGATCTATTAGAAGAAACTTTAGAGACATGGATAAAGTGTTATTATTTGTAACTATTGTGATAGTTATGTTTGGAATACTTAATATATATCTTTGTACAAAGGGAACTTATGGATTAACATTTGCTGAAAAACAATTTACATGGATGATTGTTTCACTAGTAGCGATGTATATATGTATAGCAATAGATTATAGAGTTTTTTACAATTATGTTCCAATATTTTATTGGGTTTCTATAGCATTGTTATTACTTACAAGGGTTTTAGGAACTACCATAAATGGAGCAAGAGGATGGATAAGGCTTGGACCTCTATCTTTTCAACCATCGGAAATTGCAAAGGTTGCAATGATTATGATGCTTGCAAAATGTTTAGAAGAAATGGATTTACAAATAAATAATTTAAGAAATTTTATAAAACTTACTATATATGCTCTTATTCCTATGATATTTATCGTAATACAACCGGATATGGGAATGACAATGGTTTGTTTCTTTATTGTATTAGGGATATATTTTGTCGCCGGATTAGATAAGAGAATATTTATTGGAGGATTTTTAGGATTAGTTGTGTTTGTTGCAATTGTATGGAATGTAGGGTTAATTCAGCCATATCAAAAGGCCAGAGTAACATCGTTCTTAAATCCATCAGCCAATGCATCAACAACAGGATACCATTTAAGTCAATCCTTAATAAGTGTTGGTACTGGAGGCTTGTTTGGAGATAGACCATCACTAGCTAATGATGGTACATCAGGATATGCAGCTCAACACGTTCCAGAAATTCAAACAGACTTTATATTCTCAACAACAGCAGAAAATTGGGGATTTGTAGGAGTAATATTCTTACTTACAATGTATGGAATATTAATCGTGAAAATGATTAATATTGCACGGAGCGCAAAAGATACTTTTGGAATGATAATTTGTATAGGAATTACTGCATATTTCTTATTTGCTATATTCCAGAATATTGGGATGACTATAGGACTTATGCCGATTACAGGAATAACACTTCCATTAATTAGTTATGGAGGAAGTTCACTTCTATCAATTATGATGACAATAGGATTGGTAATTAATATAGGAATGAGAAGGAAATCAATAAGGTTTTAAATAGTTTAAAGGCTACATCAAAAGATGTGGCCTTTTTTGTATGGAAAAAATAAAAAAATATAAAAAAGGATAAGTTAAGAATCTTAAATAGGAATAAAGGATAGGAGGAAAAAATATAAATTAATAATAGAAGGGAATTGGAGGAAGGAGAAATGGGATATTATAGAAGCGAATATGAGGATTATTACAGAGGAGTGAGAGGGATTTCTACAGGGAAAAGTAGTTACGTAAGAGGAGAAGGTTATACAAATCAAAATATAGTGAATTCTTCAAGAAGAACTAAAAGAGAAAAGAAAAATGGAACTGTTGAGATGATATTAACACAAATAATAGGAATATCTTTAATTGGGGGAATAGTGTATTTTACAAATGTATCTAAAGATACTAGATTACAAGAAGTCTATAAGAACATAAGTGGAATTATAAAAACAGATTATTATTTTAATGAAAAAGAAATAGCTTTGAGTTTAAAAGGTAAAGTCTTAGAGGCGATAAAAGAATTTAAGATAGAGATAGAAAAATAAGGTTTATTGGAACTAAAATGAATAAATCTATAAAAAGCTTAATCTTAGAGGCTATCTTGTTAATTATAATAATGACTATAAATGAAGGAATATTCATAAGTGTAATATCAGTATTGATACATGAATTTACTCACATAATTGTAGGGAATTTATATGGCTGTAAACTACATGAGTTTAACGTAAGTTTAACTGGGACAAATGCAAAATTAACAGATGTTAATGATTTAGAAGATTTTCAAAAATTAAATTTATATTTAAGTGGACCTAGTATGAATCTTTTGATTTTTATTTTATGTTTTTGTATAAGTAATATTAGTTATAATGAGCATTTAATGATAATTGGAAATATTAATTTGGGATTATTTATATTTAATATGATACCTGCATATCCTTTAGATGGATCTAAGATTTTAGAGATAATATTATCAAGGTGGATTACTTATAGGAAAGCAAAGAGAGTAATAAGAGGTACTAGTTATATATTTGTCTTTTTCTTATCTTATATCTTTATATTGGGATTATCAAAAAATAATTTTGAAATAGGCTTAGTGTTAGTTTCGGGACTTATAATATATTCTAGTTATATTGAAAAAAAATCAACTATTTATATGATGATGGATAATCTTTTTAGAAAGGGAAACCTAATAGAAAAATATGAGTACATAGAAAATAGAAGTGTTTCTGTTTCTCATAAGAATAAACTTTTAAATCTTTTAAAGATAATAGATAGAAATAAATTTAATGAATTTTATATATTAGATGAGGAATTAAAATTTTTAGGAATGATAAAAGAAGATGAAGTAATTGAAGCTCTGAAAAAATATGGAAATATTTCTCTAAAGGAGTATTTAATTTTGAAAAATGAGCAATAATATAAAAGAAAGCTATCTTTACAATATCTTTCAAAATGAAACCATTAATTTCCACACTAAAAGCTATCTTTCGCAAAGATAGAAAGCCCTTAATGAAACAAGTTTAAGTATTCCGCTTATTTTGTTTTTTTAAGGGCTTAAATTTTATATAATGGTGAATAAAATGGGAAGATTCACTTTTATAAAATAATAGAAGAAATTAAGGTTTTATGCTAGAATAAAGAAATATATATAGGAAAGAACTTTGAAATTTAGGAGGATATATTCATGAATAAAATTACTGATAGTATCTTATGTAGAGTTGAGAAGCCATCAAGATACGTTGGTGGAGAATTAAACGAAGTAGTAAAAGATTTAAAAGATATAGATTTAAGATTTGCTTTTTGTTTCCCAGATGTATATGAGGTAGGAATGTCACACTTAGGAACAAGAATACTTTATCATACGATAAATGGAAGAAAAGATACATATTGCGAAAGAGTTTTTGCACCATGGCCAGACATGGAAGAAGAACTAAGAAAAAATAATATTTCTTTATATTCTTTAGAAACAAAAACACCATTAAAAGAATTTAATATGCTTGGGTTTACCCTTCAATACGAAATGAGCTATACAAATATATTAAATATGTTAGATATGTCAGGGATTCCACTAAGATCTTCTGAAAGAAGTGAGAATGACCCTATAATAATGGCAGGTGGTCCATGTGCTTATAATCCAGAGCCACTTCATGAAATCATTGATTTCTTCGAACTTGGAGAAGGGGAAGAAATGATGAATGATGTCCTTGATGTTTATAAAAAATATAAAGGAAAAAATGATAAAAAAGGTTTCTTAAGAGAAATTTCTAAGATAGAAGGTATCTATGTACCATCATTATATGAAGTTTCTTATAATGAAGATGGTACTATTAAAGAATTTAAACCAAAATATGATGATGTACCTAAGGAAGTTAAAAAAAGAATAATAAATGATTTTGATAAAGTAGATTATCCAACAGAAATGGTTGTACCATATAGTGAGATTGTTCATGATAGAATAGTCCTTGAAACATTTAGAGGATGCACAAATGGGTGCAGATTTTGTCAAGCAGGAATGATTTATAGACCAGTTAGAGAAAAAACACGTGAAACACTTGTAAATCAAGCAAGAGAAATGGTTAAAGCTACAGGGTATCAGGAAATATCTCTAGCATCATTAAGTACCTGTGATTATTCAGATATTCAAAATCTTATAAATGATTTAATAAAAGAGCATGAAGGAAATAAAGTAGGAGTAGCACTACCATCTATAAGAGTTGATGCTTTTTCAGTAGATTTAATTAAGGAAATTCAAAAGGTAAGAAAATCTGGATTAACTTTTGCACCAGAAGCTGGTTCTCAAAGAATGAGGGATATAATAAATAAAGGGTTAACAGAAGAAAAGATATTAGAAGCTGCTAAAAGTGCTTTTGAAGCAGGATGGAGCAGATTAAAACTTTACTTTATTATAGGATTACCTTATGAAAATAGAGAGGATTGTGCAGCAATTGGGGATTTAGCACAAAAGATTGTGGATCAATATTTCCAAGTTCCTAAAGAGGTAAGAAATAGAGGGCTTAGAGTTACAGTAAGTACATCAATACTTATTCCAAAGGCATTTACACCATTCCAATGGGCACCTATGGAAAGAAGAGAAGAAGTTATTGAAAAAATTAAAGCTGTTAAATATTCATTAAAATCTCCAGCAGTAGTTTATAACTATCATGAGCAAACAACTTCATATTTAGAAGCTATATTTGCAAGAGGAGATAGAAAACTTGGAGATGTATTAATTAAGGCATTTGAAAAAGGATGTAGATTTGATGGATGGAGTGAATATTTCAAATTTGATACTTGGATAGAAGCTTTAGAAGAATGTAATATAGATGGAGACTTCTATGCATTTAGAGAGAGAAGTTATGATGAAATATTACCATGGGACTTTATAAATATAGGTGTTACAAGAAAATATTTAGAGAATGAAAATGAAAAAGCTAAAAAAGCAGAACTTACACAAAACTGTAGAAAAGGATGTACAGGGTGTGGAGTTAACGTAAACTTTAAAGAAGGGAAGTGTTTTGAAGGTGCGTTACTTAATTAAATATACAAAAGAAGCAGATATAAAATTTATATCTCACTTAGATCTTTTAAGAACTATACAAAGATCTATTAGAAGGTCAGAACTACCAATTCACTACTCACAAGGATTCAATCCACATATGGCTACATCAATAGCACAACCTCTATCGGTAGGAGTATATTCAGATGGAGAGTATATGGACATGGAGTTAGATGAAGAAGTAGATTTAGATGAAATAGTAGAAAGATTAAATAAAAGTTCTGCTAGAGGCGTAAAGTTTTCAAAAGCTGTATTTATTCCAGCGCCAAAACAAAATGAAAAAAAGGTTCCACAAGCTATGGCATTAATAGATGGAGCTAGATATATAATGAAAATAAAATATTCAGACCTTTCAAACTTTGATAAAGAAATGGAAGAGTTAATGAATAAAGAAGAATGGATAATGACAAAAAGATCAAAACGTTCAGAAAGAGAAGTTGATATTAGACCAATGGTTAAAGAGATAAAGTACTGGTCTAAAGATGATGAAGGAATCTTCAATGTACTTATAAGTGCAGGAAGTAGAGAACATTTATCAGCGGATTTAGTAGTAGATTTAATAAAGAAAAATACTACTAATGTTTTAAATGATGAATTTGTTGATATAAAAAGAGAAGAAATGTATTGTTTTAAAGGGGACAAATTAGTTCCATTATATGAATGTATATAGGAAGTGGAAATTGATGAGAGAAATTTGTATTGAAAGAAGCGAAAAGTTTTTAAGAGTAGCTGTAAGAGATAATGGAATTTTAGAAGAATGTTTTATAGAAGAGAAAACAGAAGAGCCTACAGTAGGAGAAATATATAAAGCAAAGATTAAAAATATTGTACCTGGAATAAATTCAATATTTTTAGATATGGGACTTTCAAAAGAAGGTTACATGTATTATAGTGATGAACTTAAAAAATTAAATGTAAAAAAAGGCGATGAGCTTTTAGTTGAAGTTTTAAAAGAGCCCTTAGGAGATAAGGGAGCTAAAGTTACGCATAAAGTTAGTATTCCAGGAAAATATATTGTTTTATCTAAAGGAAATGATGGAATAGTATTTTCTAAAAGAATAAATGATGATGTTAAAAAACAGCTTATTTTAGCAGAACTTAAAAAGATAGATGGAGTTACGCTTACAATAAGAACTGAAGGAGCAAAAGCTCCTTTAGAAGCTTTGGAAAATGAGAGTAATAGATTAAAAGATATTTATGATGAGCTTTTAAGAAAACTTAATTATAGTAATACTTGTGAGAGAGTATTTGGAAAAAAAGCAGCATTAAGTAAAGTTATAATAGATAATATAACTAAGGAAGATTTAAAAATATATGTAAATAATGAAAATGATGAAGAGTTTATAAAAAAGTTTCTAGATAAAGAAAATGTAATTATAGAAAGATACGAAGGACTTAGAACACTTTTTGATTATTTAGATATAGAAAAAGAAATACTTAAGTTAAGACATAATAAAATAGCACTACCTTGTGGTGGAAATATAGTTATCGAGAGAACAGAAGCTATGTATGTTATAGATATTAATAGCGGGAAGAATATAAAAGAAAAAAATCTTCAAAAGACTGTATTAGAAACAAATGTAGAAGCTGCTAGAGAAATTGGAAAACAAATAATGCTTAGAAACTTAAGTGGAATAATAGTTATTGATTTTATTGATTTAAGAGATAAAAATGATAGATTTACTGTAATGAGAGAATTAAAAAAATCATTAAGTAAAGATGGAGGGAACTCTAAAATATTCCCATTTACAGAGTTAGACTTAATTCAAATATCAAGAAGAAGAAGAGGTAAGAGTATTTATGATAGTATAGAAGAAAAATGTACTCTATGCCAAGGAACAGGAAATGTATTAAGACTTGCATATGTAGAAACTCTTATAAAGAATGAAATACTAAAATCTTTAGAGGAAAATACAATAAAAAGTTTTTATATAGAACTAGATTCAACATATAAAGAAAGAGTATCAGGAGATATTATTACATTCCTTAAAAATATAGATGGAATAGATAAAGAGATATATTTAAATTATGTTGATGGAATAAGTGGATATAAGGTGGAACCAATAATATTCTTAAATCAAAGAGAAAATCTTAAAAATTACCTTATAAAAGCTGTAGAAAAATGTTAGGATTATTCTTTACAAAAAATGTAGTTTATGATAATATGATTTAGTAAACCGCTCATGAATGGGTTTTATTAAACAAAGTTTACTTTGTACCCACAGTGGCGAGACCGTTATGAGGAGGTGTTTTAGAATGTACGCAGTAGTAAAAACAGGTGGAAAACAATACAGAGTTCAAGAAGGCGATGTATTATTCATTGAAAAATTAGAAGTAGAAGTTGATTCAACTGTTGAATTAACAGAAGTTTTAGCTGTTGGTGGAGAAACTTTAAAAGTTGGAACTCCAGTAGTTGAAGGTGCTAAAGTTGTTGCTAAAGTTTTATCTCAAGGTAAAGCTAAAAAAGTTACTGTTTTCAAATATAAACCTAAAAAGGATTATAGAAGAAAAGCTGGTCACAGACAACCTTACACTAAAATAGTTATAGAAAAGATCGAAGCATAGTCAAATGATTAGCGGAAAGATTTATTCTAATAACGAAAATTTAATAGGTTTTACTATTGACAGTCATGCAATGCCAGAAGGAAGAGACTTTAACAGTAACGAACTTCTAGTAGGTGAAGCTTTTGATATGATCTGTAACTCAGTTTCAGTTTTATCACAAAGTGTAATCATAGGTTTAGATAATGTTTTAGGACTTAACTGTACTTATGAGATTGGAGATGGATACCTTAGTTTAGACCTAAGAGATTTTTCGCAAGAAGAATTAGAAAAAGCACAAGTTTTACTTAAAACTTTTAAGCTTAGCTTAGATAGTGTAATTATGGGTTTAGATGGGACAATAGGAACAAATAAACGTAGAGAATATATAAATATTAAAACAGAGGAGGTGTAGATATGTTAATAATGAACCTTCAATTATTTGCCCACAAAAAAGGGGTAGGTAGCTCAAAGAACGGTAGAGACTCTGAATCAAAAAGATTAGGTGTTAAATCAGCTGACGGTGAATTCGTACTTGCTGGAAACATCATCGTAAGACAAAGAGGAACTAAAATCCACCCTGGAAACAATGTTGGAAGAGGTAAGGATGATACTCTATTCGCTAAAATTGATGGAGTAGTTAAATTCGAAAGAGTTGGAAAAGACAAGAAGAAAGCTTCTGTTTATCCAGTTGCAGTAGAAATAGCTGAATAATTTAATTTTTTATATAGAAAGCACCCGAATTTTGGGTGCTTTTTAAATATAAAAAATAAATTAAAGGCTTATTGGTATCTAAAAACTAATATTATTGTTATAATGAAGAAAAATACTTAATTTATTGTTTTAATATTAGAAGATAAGGAATAATAAAAATATAAAGATTTTACATAAGGAAAGGTGAGTATATGTTTATAGATAAAGCCAAAGTATTCGTAAAATCTGGTAAAGGTGGAGATGGAGCGGTTTCTTTTAGAAGAGAGAAATACGTACCTCTTGGAGGACCAGATGGAGGAGATGGTGGTAAAGGTGGAAGCGTTATATTAAAAGTTGACACTGGAGTTACTACTCTTATGGATTTTAAATATAAGAAAAAATTCGTAGCAGATCCAGGACAAAATGGTGGAGAATCAAAATGTTACGGAAGAGATGGAAAAGATCTTACTATTATAGTACCAATGGGAACTATAGTAAGAGAAGCAGAAAGTAATAAGATAATTTGTGATCTTTCAGATAAAAATGATGAATTTACTTTACTTAAAGGTGGAAAAGGTGGAAAAGGAAATGTTAAGTTCTGTACACCAACAAGACAGGCACCACATTTTGCTGAACCAGGAATGCCAGGAGAAGAGTTAAATGTAGTTTTAGAATTAAAACTTTTAGCAGATGTTGGACTTTTAGGATTCCCGAACGTAGGTAAGTCAACATTCTTATCAATGACTACAAAAGCTAAGCCAAAGATAGCAAACTATCATTTTACAACTATTAAACCAAACTTAGGGGTAGTAGCAACAGAAGGAATCGAACCATTTGTAATGGCAGATATTCCAGGGATTATTGAAGGAGCTAGTGAAGGTGTTGGTCTTGGATTAGAATTCTTAAGACACATTGAAAGAACTAGACTTTTAATACATGTAGTTGATTTATCAGGATTAGAAGGAAGAGAACCTTTTGAAGATTTCCTAAAAATCAATGAAGAATTAAAAAAATATGCAGTTAAGCTATATGATAGACCACAAATAGTTGTAGCTAATAAAGCAGATCTTGTTTATGATGAAGAAGTATTTAACGAGTTTAAAAAGAAAGTTAACGAACTTGGATATGACAAGGTATTCAAAATGTCAGCAGCAACTAGAGATAATGTTGATGCTGTAATAAAAGAAGCAGCTACAATGCTTAAAGATATTCCTATAACAGGACTTGATATTTCAGAAGATGAAATGTATATCCCAGAAGAAAAAAGATTCACATATGAAATTAGAGTTGAAAAAGGTGAAGAATTCGACACTTACTTTGTTGAAGGAAGCTTCGTAGACAGACTTTTAAGTGCTGTTAATGTACATGATGCAGATTCATTAAGATACTTCCATAAAGTTCTTAATAACAAAGGTATATTCAGTGAATTAAGAGAATTAGGAATAAAAGATGGAGATATGGTAAATCTTAACGACTTCGAATTCGAGTACTTATTATAGGAGGAACATTAATGTTAACAGGAAAAGAAAGAGCATACTTAAGAAAATTAGCTCATGGAGTAGATCCAATATTTCAAATTGGTAAAAATGGAATAGAGGAAAACTTTTTAAAGCAAGTTGCTGAGGCATTAGAAGCTAGAGAACTTATAAAAATAAAAGTTTTAGAAAATAGTGGATTAGTAACTAGAGAAGCTTCAGATCTTATCTGTAGAGAAGTTAGAGCTGAAGGAATACAAGCAATTGGTAGTAAAATAGTAATTTATAAGAAATCACTTAAAAAGCCTAAGATAGAAATACCAAACAAATAAAATGAAAAAATATGGGATTATAGGTGGAACCTTTGATCCTATTCACTTTGCACATCTTTATATAGCAGATGAAGCTAAATATTCATTAGGGCTAGATAAGGTCATATTTATGCCAAATGGGAACCCTCCACATAAAGCTTTAAAAGAAGTTAGTGAAGGGTTTCTAAGGTATGAGATGGTATGTGAAGGAATAAAAGGATTAGATGGATTCATTGCTTCAGACTATGAAATTAAGCGAGATGAACCAAGTTTTACTTATAAAACTCTACAGGCTTTTAAAGAAAAGGATGTAGAGTTATTTTTTATAACAGGGGCAGATTGTCTTATGGACTTAGAAGAGTGGGAAAATATAAAAGAAATTTTTAATAACGCCAATTTAGTTGTATTTAAAAGACCAGGATTTACTTTTGAAGATTTAAAAGAACAGAAAAAATATATTGAAGAAAAATATGAGACTAAGATAATATTTTTAAATTTAAAGGATTTAGACATATCATCAACAGATATAAGGAAAAGAATAAAAGAAAATAGAAATGTTAAGTTTTTCTTACCAAATGGAGTTTTAGACATAATAAAAAGAGAAAAGCTTTATAAATAATAAGGGGGTATCATTATGAGTATAGAAGTTATATATGATTATCTAAAGGAAAACCTTAGGGAAAATAGATTTATGCATACTTTAGGAGTAGTTTCTACTTCGAAGAAACTGGCAAGTATAAATAATGTAGATGTGGCCAGAGCAGAACTTGCAGCTCTTTTGCATGATATAAGTAAAAATATATCAAAAGAGGATATGCTAAAAATAATGAAAAAGAATGATATAAAATTAACATTAAGTGAGAAAGAAACACCAGAACTTTGGCATAGTATAGTGGGACCTATCCAAGCTAAAGAAAAGTTTAATATAAATGATGAAGAAATATTAGGTGCTATAAGATGGCACACAACAGGGAAAGAAAATATGACTACTTTAGAAAAAATTATATATATAGCAGATATGATAGAACCATCAAGAACATTTGATGGAGTAAATGAAATTAGGGAAGAAGTATTAAAGGGATTAGATAAGGGTGTATTAATGGGAATGAATCATACAATTGCATTTTTATTATCTAAAAATGGAATGATAGATGAAAATACAGTAAAGGCTAGAAATTATTTATTATGTGAAATAAGTAAGGCCTAGAATTTTTAAGTAATTTTTATGAGGTGAGAAATGGTAAGGGACGACGATAATAGGGGAAGAAAGCCAAAACGTAGGCTTTCTCGTGAAGAACAAATAATAATGCAGAGAAGAATACAAGAAAGAAATAAGAAGATACGAAGGAATGCTCCTAGAATAGGAGCAAATGATCCAAGAAGAAGAGTAGACGATGATAGTATAAATGAAGAACTGCTAAGAGAAAGAAGTCTATATGAAGAAGATGACGAGCAACTTTTAGATGAAGATTACTCAGAAGGAGAAAGCTATTCATCAGATGCAAAAAAACGAAGTAATAATGGGAAAAGTTCTAAGATTAGAAGAAGTGAACGGAAGAAAAAAGAAAAGAAATCTAAAAGAAATTCAAAAAATAAGAAAAAGAAATTTAAGAATAGTAGAGTTGGATTGAAAAAAATATTAGGGATAATAGGATTAATACTAATAATGTTTATAGGTTTTAATGCAATTAGTGCATTTAGTATGCTCTCTAAGATAACAGATGAAAATATGATGGCAGCTAAGCCTGTAGCGGCAGATGAAACCGTAAATATACTATTACTCGGAATGGATGTTGGTAGTGTTGAAAATCCAAATGATAATTCATCTAAGAGAACAGATACTATAATGGTTTTAAATTTTAATCCTAAAACAAAGAAAATAAATCTTGTTTCAATTCCAAGGGATACAAAAATCGATATTAACGGGCGAAGCTGGAAGATAAACGCAGCTTATCCTATTGGTGGAGAAAAAGAAATTACAAAGCAAGTTGAAAATATTTTAGGAATAAATATAAATTATTTAGCAAAGATTGATTATAAAGCATTTAGAGATATTATTGATGCAATAGGTGGAGTTACAGTTAAAATCAAACATGACATGGATTATACTGATAAGAGTCAAAACTTAAGAATTAAGTTTAAAAAAGGCACTACAGAACACTTAGATGGTAAAAAAGCAGAAGAATTCTTTAGATGGAGAAAAAATAATGATGGAACAGGACTTGCTATGGGAGACTTAGATAGAATAGAAAATCAACATGAGTTTTTACAAGCTGTAGTAGATAAGTGTACAAGCCCTGCAATAGTATTAAGATTACCATCTATATTGAAAGCAATCGAAAAGAATGTTAGTACAAATATGGAGGGAAGCACATTAATTAAATATGCTTTAAAAATGATATTTGTAAAATCTAACAATGTAAATATGACAACAATAAAAGGAGTTCCAAAAGATATTGGCGGACAATCATATTTTATTTTTGAGAAAGAAAAAAATAAAGATTTATTAGCAGAATTAAAAAATGGAACAACTGAAAATAAAGGACCTGAATCAAAAGGTGAAATATCGGTTAAGATATTAAATAGTACGGAGGTTTCGGGACTTGCAGCAAGATATAAAACAACTTTAGATAGAGAAGGCTTTAAAAAAATAGATGTTGGAACTATAGAGAATAATGTTTCAAAAAATACTTATGCTTTAGTTAAATCAAAGGATATAAAAAAAATCGTAGAAAAAGACCTTATAGGAATAGATGAGTATAAGGTTATGAAAGATGGAGATGAAAACTCAAAGTATGATTTAGTTGTAGTATTAGGTTTAGATTCAGCCGGTTAAAGATTAGGAGGAAAAAATGAACACCTTAGAAAAAAATGTGGATGAAAAATATGATGGATATAAGATAAGAGAGTTTTTAAAAGAAGAAATGGAGCTTTCTTCAAGACTTATAAGAAAATCAGCTTTAGAAAAAAGAATCCTTGTAAATGAAAAACCTGTAAAGATGAACTTTAAAATAAAAAAGGATGATAATATAAAGGTTGTATTAGATAGGAAAGAAACTCAAGATATAGCTCCAGAAGAAATTGATATAGAAGTTGTATATGAAGATGGAAATCTTTTAGTTTTAAATAAAAAGCCATTTATGGTTGTACATCCAACTAAAAGTTATCAATCAGGAACATTAGCTAATGGTGTTATGAATCATTTTAAGATAACAGGTCAAGATTGCATAGTAAGACTTGCTAATAGGTTAGATATGAATACATCTGGTCTTGTGATAGTGGCTAAAAATCAATTTGCACATATGGCACTTTCAAATTCTATGCAAAGAGATGAAGTTACTAAAAAGTATTTAGCTGTAGTACATGGACATTTAGAAAATGAAAGTGGTACAGTAGATGCTCCTATATATAGAGTTCCAAAAGAAGATAAAGAAGGTTATGAAATAAAAAGAGTTATTGATGAAAAAGGTCAAAGAAGTGTAACTCATTATAAGGTTGTAGAAAGATTAAAAGATGCAGACTTAGTTGAATGTACTTTAGAAACTGGAAGAACTCATCAAATAAGAGTTCATATGGCTCATTTAGGTCATTCTATCTTTGGAGACTTTCTTTATGGATATGGTGATGATGAAAAAGATTTAATCGAAAGGCAAGCATTGCATGCTTATAGTTTAAGTTTTGAAGAGCCTAAAGACAAGAAAATGCTAGAATTAAAAGCAGAACTTCCAGAAGATATAATAGAGCTTATAGATAAATTAAAATAAAAAAGTGTGGCTACTTTGAAAAAAGGAGCCACACTTTAATAATATATTTAATTTTTTCGAACATTCTTAGTTAGCTTTCTCCATTTTCTCTTCCTATCAAATTTATCTTTTTTAGATAATACAATTCTCCATATTAAGAATAGACCAAATAATAAACTACCTAATATGATTAAAGCCTTAGCAGGTTGATTGATAAAAAATTCTTTTAAAGCGATACTTGCATTAAAGGTTCTATCCTTACCACTAAGAATGTTTACTTGACCAACTTCTAAACCATCTATAACAACAGTTCCTTTAGCAACTAAATCATTCTTCTTTAAAGATTTTGATTTTAAATTATTTGGTAAATCAAAGTTGATTTTAGGTTCAGGCATATCAGAAGCGGTTTTAGTATATATAAAATCATCTTCTAAAATTAAAGGAAGAGTATTATTTTTAGTTAGCTTAAGTTCTTCAACAATATAATCTTTAGAGAATAAAGTAACATTCTCACTTGTATTAAAAGCAAAATCTAAAAGGCTAGCAACTTCTTTAAAATTTTTATTTTTATCTTCTGCTTTAATAAAAGATGCAACTAAAGTTCTGCCATCTTTTTTTGCAGAAACAGTATAAGTATGTCTTGCTGTATCTGTATAACCAGTTTTTCCAGCTAAAGCATACTTGTAGTAAAGTTTTGAATCCTTATTTATAAGATGATTATGATTATTAGCATATCTTTCATATCCATCTAGATTACTAGCAGCTAATTTCTTTGTAGGTAAAGTAGCTATTCTAATAAAATCATCGTATTGTATTGCTTCTTTTAGCATAAGAGATAAATCATAAGCTGTAGTTATATGCTGAGAATTTGGTAATCCGCTAGCATTAAGAAAATTTGTATTTTTACAACCAATTTCAATAGCTCTTTTATTCATAAGCTTCGCAAATTCTTCTTCACTTCCTGCAATATGCTCAGCTAAAGCTAAAGCACAATCATTACCTGACTCAAGCATAAGTCCTGTTAGAAGATCTTCTACAGTGAAAATTTCCCCTTCTTTTAATCCAATAGAACTACCTTCAGCATATGGTGGCTTTTTACCTACTGTAACCTCATCATGTAAATTAGTATTTTCCAATACTAAAAGAGCAGTCATAACTTTAGTTGTAGAAGCTGGAAACTGCTTTTTATCTCCATTTTTTGAGTAGATAACTTGTCCTGTATCCGCATCGATTACTATAGCTGAATCTGCTGAAACTGATGGTGGTTTAATAGTTTGTGCATATGTAGTAATGTCTGAATTTAGTATGTTTAACCCTAAAAAAATTCCTAAAAGACAAAGGAATTTGTAAAAAAAATTAAATTTTCTCATAAAATCTCCTCAAAAATCATAGTTTATGACAATATTTTAACAGAAAAGTTACAAAATTTCTATAATTAATTAAATAATAAGTGATAATGATAGCATAAAGTTTGATAATTATAGGATATAATGTACAATAGAGATTAAATTAAATAGAAAAGGGCTGGTGACGTAAAATGATAAAATTGACTAATTACGCAAAAACAGCTGGTTGAGCAGCTAAAATAGAGCCGGGGGCTCTTTCAGATATATTAAAAAGTATTCCAAAGATGATTGATGAAAATTTACTTGTAGGAATAGATACATCAGATGATGGTGCAGTATATAAGTTAAGTGAAGATATTGCACTTATACAAACTTTAGACTTTTTTACTCCTGTAGTAGATGATCCTTATTTATTTGGACAAATAGCTGCAGCAAACTCTTTAAGTGACGTTTATGCAATGGGAGGAGATCCAAAAGTTGCATTAAATATAGTATGTTTTCCAAACTGTCTTGATAGAAAGATTTTAGGAGAAATATTAAGAGGTGGAGCTGATAAAGTTTTAGAAGCTGGAGCTGTTGTTATAGGAGGTCACTCTGTTCAAGATGATGAACCTAAATATGGACTTTCAGTATCAGGAACTGTTCATCCAAGTAAAATACTTAAAAACTGTGGTTCTAAAGAAGGAGATATATTAATAATTACTAAACCTTTAGGGACAGGGATAATTAATACAGCGGCAAAAGGTGAAGTAGCATCTGAAGAAAGTATAGATGAAGCTGTAAAATGGATGGTACTTTTAAATAAATATGCTGGTGAAATAGTTAGAAAATATGAATTAACTGCATGTACTGATATAACAGGATTTGGACTTATGGGACATTTAAATGAAATGGCAGATGGTTCAGAGACTTCATATGAGTTATATAAAGAAAGCATTCCATATATAAATGCAGCAAAAGAATATGCTAATATGGGAATCATACCAGTTGGAGCATATCAAAATAAAAATTATATAAAAGATAAATATGTTTTAGAAAATGTAGAGCCATCTCTTGAAGATATATTATTTGATCCACAAACATCAGGTGGACTTTTAGTTACGTGTAATGAAGAAGAAGGTAATAAAATTCTAAAAGAGTTTAGAGAAAAAAATATAGAGGCTTGGGTTATAGGTCGAGCTATAAAAAAAGAAAAATATAATATTATAGTAAAATAAAATTAGTGCTGTCTTTAAGGCAGCCTTTTAAATTTTAAGGAAAATTACATTTTTATGGGGAGATTATGGGATATAATAAGTTAGCAAACCTTTAAAAATATGACATAGAATGATATAATATGCGTAAATATATTAACAAATTATTCATTTATAGGATTTTATAGATATATTTTAAGGGGGATAAATTTATGAGAAAAAAAACAATACTTGGATTAATTATGGTAACTACTTTAATGGGGACATTAGTAGCTTGTGGAGCAAAGGATGGAAAAGAAACGGGAAGCATAACTATAGAGAATACTAGAGAAGTTGGAGAAAATGAAAAAACTAACGGATTAACAGGCGAGTGGGCATCAAAGGAATTTACATATGAGTCTTTTAAAGAAGAAGGAAATAAACTTTCAGATAAAATTCAGGCATTAAGTAGTGATTTTGGGTTACAATGTAAAGAGGATGAAAAAGTTAAAGAGATAGATGGTATAGTAGCAAATATAAAATCTATTTCTGCTGACAATTTAGATCCAGAAGAAAATAAACTTGAAAGTATGCAATTTTCAACTGAATTTCTAGGAAAATCACAAGAGGGTGGCAGATTTAAATTAAAGATGTCATTAAAGTTTGATGGAGAAAAAGCAATTCAGGATGAAAACTTCAATTTAGGAGATACATCATTAGCTAAATATATAGCTACAATAACAGGGGATGAGAATAGGGATTATTCAAATATTAATGAAAAAATAATGGAAGTAATAAAGAGCGATAAACCAGAAAGTGTTGTAGAAGATGAAGTTTATGGGCTTCATGAAGAGATAGCTATAAGTAAAGAATATATAGTCTATACTCTAGAAACAAAAGAATATAAATTTGTAAAAGAAGAATCTGGTATATAGCTATTTATTTCTAAAAAGGAGTAAATAAATGAGTAAAAAAGAGAATGTAAATGAAGAATTAGTAGAAAATGAAGTGAAAGAAAATAATGAAACTAAAACAGTAGAAATGGGAACAGAAGATTCTATTGCTAAAGTAGAAAAGGTAGAAGAAGCAACAAAGATAATAGATGAGCCAGAAGAAGTAAAAGAAAAAAAGGAAGATATAAATAAACTAGATGAAAATCCATCTATAGGAAAAAGAATATTTGCAAGTATTTTAGATCAAGCGATATTATTTGGATTATCAGCAATAGTAGTAGTTTTATTTGCACTTATAATAAAACTATTTGGATATTATATTGCATTCCCAGTACCAATGCTTCTTATAGCATATGTAGTATTAAACATACTATACTTACCTGTATTTGAAAAAAATAAAGGTAGATCAATTGGAAAAAGAATATTAGGAATACTTTAATTTTAAGATAGGAGCTTTTTATGGGCAGAAGAAGAGGAAAACAACCAGAAATGATTGTGAAAATAGAGAAAACTGAGTTTCCATCAGTAGGTGTTTCACATTATGAAGATAAAAAAATATACGTAAAAAACTGTTTCCCAGGACAAGAGATAAAGGGAAGAGTTAAGAAAAGAAGAGAAGGATATAGAGAGCTTAAATTAATGGAAGTTTTAGAAAAAGCACCATATGAAATAGAAGCAAAATGTCCTCACTTTGAAGATTGTGGTGGATGTTCATCACAAAACTTAACTTATGAAAAACAAATAGAACTTTTAAGTGATGAAGTTTTAGAACTTTTCAAAAATGCAGAAGTAACTACAGGAGAATATGAAGGAGTTGCAGGAAGCATAAAGCAATGGGAATATAGAAACAAAATGGAATTCACATTTGGAGATATGGAAAAAGGCGGAGAACTTTGTGTGGGAATGCACATGAAGGGTAAAAGCTTTGGAATTATAACTGTAGACCAATGTAAAATAATAGATGAAGATTTTAGAAAAATAATAACTGCAACAGTAAATTATTTTAAAGATAAAAACTTAGATTATTATAGAGTAATGAAAAGAACAGGGTTCTTAAGACATCTAATGATAAGAAAAGCAGAAAATACAGGAGAAATCTTAGTTAATCTTATAACAACAACACAAGAAGACTTTGATTTAAATCCATGGTGTGAAGTTATAAAAGCATTAGACTTTAAAGGAACATTAGTATCAGTATTACACACAGAAAATGATTCATTCTCTGATGCAGTAATATGTGATAAATTAAATCTTCTATATGGAAGAGATTATATAATGGAAGAACTTTTAGGATTAAAATTTAAGATATCACCATTCTCATTCTTCCAAACAAATACTAAAGGGGCAGAAAGTCTTTATAGTATAGTAAGAGAATATATTGGAGATTCAGAAAATAAGGTAGTATTTGACCTTTACTGTGGAACAGGAACAATAGGTCAAATAGTAGCTCCAAAAGCTGAGAAAGTAGTTGGAATAGAGCTTATAGCAGAAGCTGTGGAAGCAGCAAAAGAAAATGCTAAATTGAATGGACTAGAAAACTGTACATTTATAGCTGGAGACGTAGCGGAAACAATAAAAACAGTTACAGATAAACCAGATATAATAATCCTAGATCCACCAAGAAGTGGAGTACATCCAAAAGCAATGGATTACGTAATAAAATTCAATGCAAAAGAAATAATATATGTATCATGTAACCCTAAAACACTAGTAACAGATCTAAAAGTTTTAGAAGCAGCAGGATATAAAATAGAAAAGACAAGAGTTAAGGATATGTTCCCTAACACACCACATGCGGAAACTGTAGTGAAAATGTCTAAATAAGTAAACAGAATCAAGTAAAAGCTTGATTCTGTTTTTGTTTGAAGATTAAATAAATATAAATTAAAAATCATTTCTATATGAAGAGAAATATGCTAAAATAATTTAAATGGTACAAATTGGGAAAAATAGTAGTGCTATGTTGAAGGGGGAAATAAAGATGGGGATTAAAATAGTTACGGATAGTACATCATATATATCAAAGGAGTATATTGAGAAATACGATATAGAGGTAGCTTCTTTAAATGTTATTATGAATGGAATTAGTAGACGAGAGGTTGAAATAGATAATAGGTATTTTTATGAAGAAATGAATGAGAGCAGTGAGCTTCCAAAGTCATCTCAGCCTATGCCGCAGGAAATGGTAGATATATTTAAAAATATAGTTGAAAAAGGTGATTCCGTTGTAGGTGTATTTATATCATCAAAGATGAGCGGAACATATTCTACTGCTAATATGGCTAAAAACATGGTGCTAGAAGAATATCCAGATGCAGAAATAGTTATATTAGATTCTGAAACTAATTGTATGCAATTAGGATTTATAGCTGTACAGGCAGCACGTAGTGCAATGGAAGGAAAATCAATAGATGAAGTAATAGATGATGCTAAAAAAGTTATTAAAAGTAGTAGATTTTTATTTACTCCAGAAACTTTAGAGTATTTAAAAAAAGGTGGAAGAATAGGTACAGCAGCAACTCTATTTGGTAATATGCTTAAGGTAAAGCCTATTTTAACAATTATTGATGGTGAAACATCTATATTTAAAAAGGTTAGAACTAGAAAGAAAGCTATAGATGAAATAGTAGAAGAAACATTATCTGATATAGAAAATGGAGGCTTAGGAGATATTATTGTACATCATATAAATTGTGAAGAAGAGGGATTGAAATTAGCTAAAGTATTAGAAGAAAGATTAAATAGAAAAATAAAAATTCAATCTATAGGACCGGTTGTTGGATTACATGTTGGACCAGGAAGTATAGGAATTGCTTATTATAAACATTTAAAATAAAAAATGGAAAATATTAAATGAAATAGAAGAGATAGCTTTTAGTTATCTCTTTTTATTATTAGCTAGAATAATAAAGTTTAAATGAATAGTAATGGAATATAAATTGGGATTTATTTGTAATTAAAATAGAGTTTTACGATATATTAAAATTTGTTATTTCTATATATAGTGATGCTTGGATGTAAGCAATAGTGGGCTTTGAGAGGAAAATTTAAGGTGAACAAATTTAATAAAAAGTAAAATAAATTAACATTTATTTAATTAAATTCAATTCAGTGGATTTTGTTTGATAATCAAACTATTATTATATATTGTACGATAATTAAATAATAATTTTACCAAACGAAGGAGAAGTAAGAAGATGAAGAAAAAGAAATTGGCCTTAATAATCGCTATTTCCGTAGCAGGAAATTATTTTGCACCTATAAGTAGTACTGTAATTTCATATGCAGATCAGCTAAATACAAAAACAGTTCAAGCAAGCCCTTTAGAAAGTAATGATATCGACTTTTATAACATTTGGGGAGGTAATTCGGTTAAATTAGAGTTTAATACAGCAACTATGAAAATGGAAGCTACTAGAGAAAGTGGAGATCTAGGTAATGGAAACAACACATATATGCAACTATTTTTATATAATTCTAAGGAAAATAAAGTTGAAATAAATCAAGCAGTAGAAGATGGTAGTAGTACTAACTTAGCAGATTTATTAAATTCTAAATCATTTAATTATGGAGATGTAATTGGAATCGATTTTGAAGAGGGGACTAATGCTCCTAATATAGAAAATAAAGGAACTATTCAAAAGAATGAAATGGTTTACTATAAAATAACTCAAAATGGATTGGAAAAATATACTCCAAATATTAAAGTTAATCCTTTTGCAATTTTAACTGGAGATAAAGTTACAGAGGGAAGTATCTCTGGAACAGGGAAAGCTAATTCGCAAGTTACAGCATCAATAAATGGACAAACATTTACTGGAATGACAAATGCAGAAGGAAATTTTAGTTTAAATGTAACTGACAATAATGGTTTTAATTCAAATACTAAAGTTAGCTTAGAAGTACCATCAGAAATTGGAATGATGAATAAAAATATTAGTCCAGTATTAAGTAATAATGTATCTTTAAATAAATCAAATATTCAAATTATAAATGGATGGGGAACGCCAGCAGGTAATATTGGATTTAATCCTCTTACAATGAAGATGGAAGTATCAGAATATAATGCATACTTAGGGCATAATGGCAGCAATTTTTTAAATATAACAGTGTATAATCCAACTACTGGAGAAATTGCATATAGCGGTAATCTTAATGGAAATGATAATACTTCAGCATTAAGTAACCTTTTGAATGGTAAAAGTTTTAATTATGGTGATGTAGTAGCTATTTCACATGATGGAAGTCAAGGACAAGTATCTATAAATAATGGAAATAGTGTTGTATCTAATGATAATAATGGAATAGCTTATTTTGAAATAACAGAACAAGGGTTAGTTCAAAATGGGGTAAAGGCAATACAAGTAAATCCTTTAGCAATATTAGGAGAGGGGAATCCGAATTTATCTAAAACAGAGGTTACAGGAAAGGCAAATCCTAATACAGAAGTTACAGTAGTAGTTGATGGAAAAGCATTTACAGGGATATCAAATGAGAATGGAAATTATAGTGTTAGTATTTCAAGTTCAACACCATTTACAGAAAAAACTAATATACTAGTTTTTTCAAAGGGGCTAGGAATGACTACTATAACCCCAGTACAAAGTAATGGAGTGGAGATTCAATCTTCAAATATTCAAATTACAAATGGATGGGGAACACCAGCAGGAGAGATTAGCTTTAATCCATTTACAATGAAAATGGAAGTATCACAATACAATGCGTATTTAGGACGTACTGGTAATGAATTTTTAAATATAACAGTATATAATCCAGCTAATGGAGAAATTGTTTATAGTGGTAGCTTTAATGGAAATGATAATACGTCAGCATTAAATAATCTTTTAAATGGTAAAACTTTTAGTTATGGAGATATAGTATCTATTTCTCATGATGCAAATCAAGGTCAGGTAGCTATAAATAATGGCGCGACAACTATATCAAATGATAATAGTGGGACTTCATCTTTTGAAATAACAGAAAAAGGGTTTGTTAAGAATACAAATAAATCGCTTCAGGTAAATCCATTAGATATATTAGGTAATGGAAATCCTGATTTAGACACAACTAACGTAACAGGGAAGACAAAACCGAATACCCAAGTTGTAGCACAAGTAGATGGGAAAATATTCACAGGCACATCGAATGCAAGTGGAGAATATAGTATCAAAATCTCAGGAACAAAACCTTTTACAGAAGAAACAAATATATTTATTTATGCAAAGAATGTAGGAATAACTGAAGTAAATCCAACAGAAAATAGTAAAGTATTACTTCAATCTTCAAATATTCAAATTATAAATGCATGGGGAACACCAGCAGGAAAAATTGGATTTAATCCAGTTACTATGAAAATGAGTGTATCACAATATAATAACTATTTGGGGAGTAATGGTAATAATTTTTTAAATATATCTGTATATAATCTAAAAAAAGAAAAAGCAATAAATCAAGGAAGCTTTAAAGGAAATGATAATACATCAGCATTGAATAACATTTTAAATGGAAAATCATTTAATTATGGAGATGTAATAGCAATTTCACATGATAGTAGTCAAGGAAAAATATCTATAAATAATGGGAAAACTACTATATCAAATGATGATAATGGAATTTCATACTTTGAAATAACAGAAGGTGGGTTGATGCCTTTTAAAGAAAATTTAACTGTAAATCCATTTGATGTATTAAATGGAACAAACCCTACTGAAGGAACGCTTACAGGAAAGACATTACCAAACCAAGAAGTTAATATTTTAGTAAATGGAGAAAAGTTTAAAACTACAACTAATTCAAAGGGAGATTTTAGCTTAAATTTAGTAGATAAAAATGTATTTAATGGAAATGTAAAAATAGAAGTATCAACTAAAGGATGTATACCAATAACTATTACACCAACAGCTCCTGCCAATTTAGAAATTGGACAAGAAAATATAGATCTTCCAAATAACGCATTAGGAACAGCTCAAAATATATCATTTAATCCAACTACTATGACTATTAATGAATACGGAAATTCATTTTTAGGAGAACTGATAAATCCAGATAACGGTCAAGTTATATCAAGTATTGGAAATAGTAATTTTAGTGTATTTAATTCTAAAAATGATTTGAATGGATCTACTTTTAAATATGGAGATATAATTACTGTATATGAACCAGAAGAATCTTATTTATCAGATGGATCAGTTGAATTACGTAGTAATCAATCAAAGAATTCAACAACAACTGATATAAATGCAGTAGGAAAATTTCAATCATATACTATAGAGCCACAAGGATTAGTGCCAGTAGCAAATGAAAATTTAACAAATGTTTTAGCAGAATATGTAGGAAATTCAGAGATAAATATTACAGGAAACACTACACCTAATACAAATGTAAGTCTATATTATGGTAGTAGTTTAAATATGAGTAAAGATGTAAAATCTAATGCAAAAGGAGAATTTACATTACAATTACCAATAGCAGATGCACAGCTTGGTACACAAGTAGAAGCATATGTAAATAAAGATAATATACAAAGTACTTTGGTAACTTATGATAGTAAAAAATATAATACATCAAATAGTATCCAAATAATAAATAATGCGAATTTCCCTGTTATAGGATTACAATTTAATTATATTAATAATGAAATTGAAGCTAATGTAAATCAATATTATAAAATATATGCAGGTGTATTCTATGGAAATAAAATGAATATAAGTCTTTTATCAAAAGATGGTCAAGTAATAAAAAGTGTTACATCAAGCAATCCAGGAGAGATACAATCTTTTGCGAATGAATTAAATAATTTGAAATTTACTCCAGGTGATATTTTAAAAGTTCAATATGATAAAAATTATGTTCAAACAGATGTTATGCAAGATGGCAAAGAGATAGGAAATACTAGTGGAGCAACTGAATACTTTGAAATAACTAATAAAGGATTAGTCAATTTAACAGAGAAATTTGTAACTATAAATCCATTAGAAATAATAAATGGAAGTAAAATTACAGAAGCTACATTAACAGGAAAAGCAGGAAAAGATGAAGATGTTACAGTTAATATAAATGGAAAGGACTTTACAGGAAAGACAAACTCAAATGGAGAATATAGCATAAAGATTTCCGATGAAAATGGCTTTACATTAAATACAAATATTAACGTTTCTGCTAATGGATATTTACAATCAAATATTAATCCTTCTTATTCAAGTAGTGTAAGATTACAAAATAGTTCTATTAATTGCTATATAAATGGATATACTTTTGAAATGAGTAATATTGCAAGTAAGATTGGATTTAATATAGAAAACCAAACTTTTACAGTTCATAATTATACAAATAGTTTAGGAAATGGACAAAGCTCATTATTTAATTTATCTTTATATAATTCAAATGGACAAGAAATATATAATAGAGAGTTTAATAATGGTTCAATTAATTCAATTTCAGAGGCTTTAAATGGTAAAAAATATGAGTATGGAGATATTATAGGATTATCATTTAATTCAGCAACATATAAACCGGTTGTATTAAATGGAACTAATATTATTGGAAATATAAATGGTAATAAAGAATATTTTGAAATAACACCAAGCGGATTAGTTAGAGTAAATTTTGGAGAAAAAGCAAGTACAACAAATGTTACTTGGAATAATGGAAATCTTCAAATTACAGCAAATTTAGGACAAGGTAATTCAAAAGAATTCTTAGATGCTAATAAAAATATTGTATTAGTTAACTCAAATAATGGAGCAATTGCATCAGAGAAGATGACTTCTTCAAAAGATGGGCAAGTTGTTCGAGGAGATTTAAGTAAAGAAGCTTTACAAAAGATTGAAGAGGGGAATAAATATAAAATTGAAATACAAGCAGATGGAAAGCTAGTACCAATAACTATAAATTCTAGTACTCCAAGTTTTGGTGAATATGTATTATCAGGAAATTCTTCAAATGAATTAATGATTAATTTAAAAGGAAAGCAATATGTAACTTTAACGAATCAAAAGGAAATAGGAACATATGCAAATACCTTAAATGAAAATATTCAAAAGATAAATAGTCAAAATGTAAACTTTAATGTAAATTCAGATGCAAAAAATAGTGTTATAGCATCGGAATTTATTAATAAAGTTGGGCTTCAAAATCTAGAGGATTTCTATGGAGAAAATAGTCAAAATGCAGCATTTTTAAATTGGGTTTTAAATAATACTACGGCTATGGAAGAATTCTTAGGAGGACCAAATCCAAATGCCACATATGAGCCAGAAGATCAACCAAATGCAACATATATAGATTGTATAAAAGTATGGTCAAATATTTGGAACACATATACAAATTCTCATTATGGATTTAATTTAAAATTAGCTATTGCAGTAGCACTTACAAATGGACAACCGATAAGGGCATATCCAGCAGGAACACCAGTTGGTAGTCCAGTTCAAAGATATAATATATTCCAAACTTTAAATAAAGAGGGTGGAATGTTACCAGAGTTTAGTACTTTAGATGTAAGTCATTTATGTTTTATCACTAATATAGATATAGCAAATAATCAAATTATAGATATGAGAAATGTACTTCTTCAAAATCATAATGGACTTATTGGAGAAGGAACACTTCATAATGGAGCATATACAATAAATTACAATACAAGAAATCCATATACAGGAGCAAGTGTATTTGGAAATAACTTTTATGGACCAAATCCTAATATTTATAGTGTATGGTATGTAGGAGGAGTTTGTGGAGCAACAGGTATGATGGGAGGAGCTGTAGAAAAAGTATTTGGGATTCCAGCAACTCAAACACCACAAACAGGACACAATGCATTTATATGGTATGATTCGCAGATTAACCAATGGGAAATTGGAAATGCTGTCGATGGATGGTCTACAACTTATGATGCAGATATGAGTACTTGGTCAAGTTCAATAGCACCAGGAAATAATGTTGCATCATATAATTTATTATATCAAGCTGCAGATAATGGAACTTTAGCTGAATCTAATATGTATAAATATTTAGCAACAACTCAAACATCATATGAATCTAAGGTGCAAGATTTACAAAAAGCAATAAAAGTAAATTCGTTAAATCTTGGAGCATGGATTGATTTAGTTAATTTAGAAAAGAGCAATTCAAATACCACAATTACTCAATATAATGGTTTGGTAAATAGTATAATTAAGACTTTTAATGATTATCCAATGCCAATGTATGATTTATTGCTTCAATTAAAAGACATATACATGACAAAAGGAACACAAGAAGATTTTAATAATTATGTTAATACAATAACTAGTACATTGAATAATGAAGTAAATGCAAATTTACCACAAAGTCAAAGTTCAGTAGCTTCTTATTTATTAACTCAAATGCAAGGAAATGGTCTTTATTTAGGAGATAATGAATTAGGAAATTCATCTATTATTATAAATAATGTTTGGAATTGTAATATTGCAGATATAGGATTTAATCCTCAAAACAACACTATTACAGTAGCACAAGGTGGAAATGCAACAAATCCATATGGAACAGCAGAAGCTTTTTCATTAAAACTAGAAAATAGTGAAGGTAAAGTAATAAAGGAAATTACACTTAATGAGTGCAATTATAATGCAAGTCAAGATATTGCAAATGTATTTAATGGAGCTAAATACTCGTATGGAGATAAAATTGTTATAGATTATTTAAATTCATCTTTAATTAGTGCAAATAATGTAGTTTTAGCAAATGAACAAAAAGGAAATATAGCATTAAAACAAGGAGTAGCTACAACAGAAACTCTATATATTACAACTAGAGGATTAACTGTGAATTCATCAAATGAAGTAAAGAAGACAGTATCAAAACCAGCTACAACAGGATCAAATGTGAGTAATTCCACAACTAAATCAAGAACTAATAATACAGAAAATACTATAAAACAAGCATTAATAAATGCAATAAATGAAGGGAAAGAAAAGCTAAGCAGTAAGGAGTATACAGCAGAAAGTAATGCTACTTTACAAAGAATGCTTAATATAGCAGAATCTATAAACAATAATAGTAACTCAACAACAGAACAAGTACAAGAGATAACAGAATTATTAACTAATACTATGAATGAATTAATTAAAAATCCTGTAACACAAGATGAATCTATATTAAAAACAGAAATTCAAAATGCACAAAATACTATAAATAATGGAAGTAAAAATGGATGTTTTGGATATACAGAAGTTTCATTAAACCTATTAAAAAATGCAATGAATGAAGGAAGTAAGTTATTAATTGGTTCGAATGTAACAGAGGTGCAAATTACTACGGCAATAAATAATATTAAAGTGAGATTAAGTGCATTAAAGAGTAACGTAGAACCTTTAGGTAATGCAATTAAAGATGGAAATGCTAAGCTGATATCAAAAGTAGATTATACTGCAGCTAGTAAAGAAAACTTAAAAAATGCAATTGCGGTAGGAAATAAGATAATGAGTAATAATTTAGTAACATTAGTACAAGTAAAAGATGCAACTAATGCTATTGAAAATGCTATAACTAAGCTAGAAGTTGTTAAAAATAATGGAGCATCAGCAACTAAACCTTATATAGTTAAATTTACAAGTGCATTAAATAGTGTAGTTAATATACTTTCAAATCCAAAAGAAACAGAAACATATACTGCAGAAAGCATAAAATTATTACAACAAAGACTTGAGGTAGGAAATTATATTATAGAAAATAATTATCCAGAAGAGCAAACTATAGAAGCAACTAATTTAATTAATTATGCATTAAGTATAATTAAAAAGAGACCAGAACTAAATACATTAGTTAATACAGTAACTAATGCACAAAATAAATTAAAAGATTCATCTAAATATACATCGAAAAGTGTTGAAAATTTAAATGGAGATATAGTGAGTGGAGAAAAGGTTATAGCTAATACTAACTCTACAAAGCAAGAAGTAAATAAAGCAAATGAAAATATAGAGAATGGAATGAAGGGGTTAGAAAACAAATCAAACTCAATTTGGGGTTCAATTTGGAACTATATAACATCTTTATTTTAAGAAAAATTAAATAAGTGAAAAAAGGAGTGGGATAGAAATATTTCGCTCCTTTTTCTATATTAAAATGATAATTTATTCCAAAATATGTAATTAAAATAGTATAATAAAGAAAAGAGTAAGTTTAAAGTAGGAGGGAGAGTTTTGGAGAAAAAAAATCAAGAGACAGAAAAATTTAAGGGGATAGAGGAATTAAAAAGAGTGAGAGAAGAACTAGAAGAAAATATAAGAACTATAAAAAATGAACTAAAAATAAAGAGAAAAGAAAATTTAATAAATAAACTAAATGAAGAAATAAAAAAATATGAGGAGATTCAATATTTAATAATAATGAAGAGTAATTAAATATTGAAAAGTTAGGTATTTAAAAAATAAACTAAGTCATATAATACAATAAAAGAGAATATATATAAAAGAAGAAAAAAGCGAGGTAGAATAAATATTATTTATGAGGGGAGAAATATTATGAAAGATTTAAAAAAGTATCCACATATACATGAAGAATGTAAATGTGGGTGTGAAGAACATAAACATGAAGAGGTGGTATGTCATTGCGGATGTGCTGAACATGCACATAATCATGAACATACTCACACTCATGAAGAGTGCAACTGTGGATGTGAAGAACATAGTCATGTAAAAGAAGTATGTCATTGTGGATGTAAGGAACATAAACATACACATTAAGAATTTAATAGTAGTAAAAGCCAAGCATATAAAAGCTTGGCCTTTTTCATATTAAATAGTTGGGTTTAAAATTATGTGATTTTGTTTGCAACTTGAATTTGCGAAAAGTAAAAGTATAAAAGAAATAGTAACAAATACTAAAATCAGTATCCAACTAGTTACAAAGCCTAAATTGCTAGAAACTATAGCAAATAATGTAGATCCAATTGAAAAACCAATAGCGAACATAAAGTTTATTAAGCTTAATATCTTAGAAAAGTTTTTTCCTTTAAAAAAATAGCTTGATAGATAAGAAGGACCCATCATGTATGAATAGACAGAAAGTCCTTTTGTTATAGCAAAGATATAAGCAAAGATTGGAGAAAAAATTGATAAAATTAATGCAATATTAGATAAAGCAGTTAAAATAAATGCAATTATCAAAGTTTTAGTTGTACCAATTTTATCGAAAAGAATACCACCAACTAAATTTCCTATTAAAGAAAATATAGCAAATAGTGCACCAATATTACCTAAAAAGGTGAGAGATACATCTTTATAGCTAGTAACTGTTTTCATTAAATGTCTTAAATAATTGGGATATTGGATTGATAATGCAGCCATAGCAAGCCCCATAAATATAAAGCCTATTGAGAAAAATATAAAAGTTTTGCTTTTAAACATTTCTCTAGCAGGAATTTTTTCCATAGTTGTTTTATGTTCTACATTTGGATTAATACTTCTTTGTTCACTAATAAGATTTTTCTTATCTAATTTTTTAAAATCTAAAAAAATTAATGTGAATAATACACTAGTAATTGTAGATATCAATCCAAAAACTACATAGGTTAATCTAAATCCTTTCATTGTTAATAAATATACGACAACCTCTTGCAAAACGATATTTCCGATAGAACCACCAGCAAAAGCTAGGCTTAGAGCACTACCTTTAGTTTTTTCGTTAAAATATGTGTTGATAATAGTTGGAATTCCTATAGCAGAAAAGGTTAATGTTCCAATTTGAACAATGGCAGAAATAATATAGAATTCCATTAAAGTTCTTGCAAACCCAAAAGATAAGAAGCCAATTCCGGATAATAGACATCCTGCAATAAACAATATTTTTGGGTGAACCTTTGTATATAAATTTCCAACGAAAGGAGAAGATAGGGCTGATACAAGAGTTCCAATTGTAAATATAAGAGAGAAGCCAGTCAATGAAAAATTACAGCCTTTTGTTACATAACTAATAAATTGTGGTTGTATATTAGAGGCAATACTGAAAGGGATAGCCTGTATTAACATACATCCAATTATAATCTTTATATTTAAATATTTTCCTTTTGAATTTTCTAGATTTATTTGGGATGATTTCATGTACTCATCTCCTTTAGTTTAGATTTAAAGAAAAAAGCTAGATTATCTAATTGTTAGATAAAGCTAGCTCTTTAACCATTTTATGCAGTTACTTTACTAAGCTCTGCTTTTTGTCTACGTTTCATAACACTAATTGATGTTAATAGAAGACCATATCCGACTACTAAGAATACAATCATAGCAATCCATGCAACTTTAAATCCTATTGATTGAGCAAAAGCACCAAAGATTACTGAACCTAAAGCAAATCCTATAGCAAATAGTAAACTCATAGTTCCTAAGTTAACACTGGCATCTTTTCTACCAAATACATCTGTAGAAAGGAATGCAGGTCCTGACATATATGAGAATACACATAATCCATAACAAATAGAGAATAGAAATGCAAAACCATGAGAACTTCCAGCAAGTAACATTCCGATAATAGATAATCCTTGGAATATGAAAGCAAGTATCATAGCTTTAAAACTACCTATTTTATCAAATAAAGCTCCACCACCTACATTTCCAATTAAGCAGAATAAAGCAAATACCGATCCTAAAATTCCTATTAAATGAGCATCTAAATGCAATTGCATTCTAAAGTATGAAGCATATTGAGTACTACATGCTGAAATAGCAATACCAATAAAGGCATATCCAGTAGCAAATAACCAAAAATATTTTTCTTTTCTTGTAGCAGCAGCACCAGGACCTTCATAAACTACTGCTTTAGAAGTAGTAGAATTTTCTTGAGTTTTTTCACTAGTAACTTCTTCGATTTCTCCTTGTTTAGGAATTCTTACAAATAGTAGAACAATAACTAAACTAAAAATAAGAGAAATTATTCCAAAAAGAATGTATGAAAAAGATTCACCATGGCTACCTAAAATGTTTGAAACGATTGGTTGTAAAAATACATTACCTATTGATCCACCAGCAAAGGCAATTCCTAAAGCTTTACCTCTACCAGTTGTAGGAAACCAACTACCAATTAAGAATGGAATACCTAATCCTGAGAATAATACGCATCCAACTTGCATTATAGCAGATAAGATATAGAACTCAGGTAAGTTTGTGGCAAGTCCCATTCCTAAGAATCCTAAACTAGATAAAACTGTACCAATTATAAATAATATCTTTAAATTCACTTTCCCAAATAACTTACCCAAAAATGGAGAACAAACAGAGGATGCTAAAGCTCCAAAAGTAAATATAAGAGAGAAAGCTGCTAATGAAAATGAAAAATGTTTAACAACATAAGGAATAAATAGAGGTTGTATATTTTGAGCAACACCAAAAGGTATTGCTTGAATAATCATTGCGATAAAAATCATGAAAATTTTTCTTTTACTATTGCTTGTATGTGTAGTAGACACTGATCCCATTAAAATCACACCTTTCTTTTAATGAGGTTCCTTATTTAACTTAGTATATTTAAATAAAGAACCTATTTATTTTAAAGTTTAAATAGAAATATTAATTTTGATAATTAATTTTTAATTTATCTTCATAAGGAAATAAAATTAATTCAGAACTATTTAAATCTACGTTATTCATATTTATGGCATTGATACTGTTATTGTCATAAGTATTATAATAATAGATTCCTTCTTCTAAGTTCATACTTGACGTATAAATTGTTATGTCACTCATATTTTGAGGGGTTCTTACTGAGCCTCTTACCATAGCAACATTATTTAAAATATGGAAAAATTCATTAACATCCATTAATGTACTATCATTTGCTAAAGCAAAATGTCTTAAAAAAGCAACTCTTACAAATCTAGAAGCTGGAGTAAAATCACCAGGTAAGCCAATTGCACCAACACCTTGTCCGAGTGGATTTAATTCTTGATGACTCCATTGAGCATTAGTAGATTGATCTGCATATATACCTAAATATTGTCTTAAATTAGTTAAATGCCAATCAAAGGTTGGAGAATTAGTTAGTACACCAACAGTATTATCAAATACTTTTAAACCATCTTTAGTTTTTTCAATTACAATACTTTCACCTGTTTTATCAGTAACCATCCAGTGAAGAGTTGGGATTGGAGTATCTGCATTGAAAGGCGTATCCATAATATTAATATTTTTAATTTGTTCTTTTACCTCAGATACATTTGCAAAATGAGAAACTACCCAAAACATAAAATCATAAACTGAAACGTTTATTTTATCATCTCTTTTTTTAGGCTCATAATAAGCAAATCCAGGAAAGTTTAATCCAGCTACTGCTAAGCCTTTCTCATTCATTCCATCTGCTAACATTGGATGATTTTCCATAACAGTCATCATTCCTATAACTGCATATTTAGTATGACCTGTACATCCATTAGTTCTATCTTCATATTCAAAATTTCTTGGAATAATACCAACAGATTGACCGAAAGTATATTCAATATCCATATTTCGTCCAAATAAATGATTACCTTCTTTAGTTTTTAATGTTAATGCTGTACACATATTAATCACGTCCTTATCATTAAATTTATATAGAAATATAATTTATTTTTATGCTTAATATTAAAGCAAGAGTTATGCCAAAAATTAAAATGGGGAGTTTAGTGAGGTTTTATAAATTTCTAGATAAGAAAAAAGATGAAATAAGTCGAAAATGCATTGTTTTAGAATATAAGCAAGTCTATAATGACTTATTATGATGTTAATAATGATTTATAAGTCAGTATTAACTTATTCTAAATGGATAGAAAAGATAGTCGGATTAAAGTTTAGTTATATTGATGTAAATTAATACAAAATTAAAATACAGTTAATCCATATCAGGGATGGGGAAGTGCTACCTACATTCTTATACTGTAGGTGGCGGAACTGCAGCTGTGTTAGTATTGGAAAACAAGATGTAGTTTATTTATTACAGCATTTAGATAAAAAATATATTGTTGCCAATATATCCTGAAAATGGAATTTGTAATTATTAGAAAATTATAAAATGCTTTAATGAGTAAGCTAAAAAGAAGCTGTTCACTATAAATGAACAGCTCAGAGTGTCGACAAAGTCGACACTCTTTCTTTTTTACTATAAAATAGATTTGG
>NZ_CAMTIG010000018.1 GCF_947072515.1 uncultured Clostridium sp. | reverse complement strand
CTCACCTTTCCAGCTTGGAAGGCTGGAGTATTACCGATATACGATACCCGCATATATTTTAAAGTTATCTGCCTTTTCATTATACTTCTTTTTAAAAATCTGTCAACCTCTTTTTGAAGTTAAGATTTTAATGGTCGGGGTGACAGGTCTCGAACCTGCGACCTCATGGTCCCAAACCATGCGCGCTACCATCTGCGCCACACCCCGGTATGTCTTTCTGAAAACTTGTTTGCCTCAGCGACAAGAATTATTCTACATTATCCTCACCTAACTGTCAACACTTTTTTCATCTTTTCTTTCATCTTTTCTCCATTTTGTTTCTTTATTAGGTTTTAATACATTTTTTTGTTAATGTATTAATATTTTCTTTGCTTATTCAATAATTTCCTATATATTATTAATGCTAATATTTAGCTTTTTAAAAAAATCCCCTTAAAAAAATTTTTCCAAGGAGATTTTTTTATTAATTTTAATTATTTAGATATATCTTTTATATTAGATATTCTATTTTTGCATCTATATTTCCATTGTCATCTATTTCTATAATTCCTATTGAATTTCCTTTTCCTTTAGATAATGATGCACTTCCTGGATTCATAATGAGCATATCATTAACTTCTTGTATCATCTCTACATGACTATGTCCAAACAATACTATATCTGTTCCTAATTCTTTTCCTCTGTAGTAAATATTATTAAAATCATTTTTAACCCCATATCTATCACCATGTGCCATAAATATTTTTTTATTTTGAATTTCTAATAATCTTTCTTTAGGATAATCGCCTTTAAAATCACAATTTCCATCTACTACATAAACCTCTCCATTAAATTTATCTTTAAATTTAGCTGCATCCGGTGAACAATCACCTAAATGTAATATTACATCTGCATTTTTCATTTTTTCAAAAGCTAAATTAATATATTTTTCTATACAATGTGTATCACTCATTACTCCTATTATCATTTTAGTCCTCCCTATAACAATTTTTTAATTTCTTCACCCAATTGTTTAAGTGCATTTCCTCTATGACTTATTTTGTTTTTTTCTTCTTTACTAGCTTCCCCAAAAGTTTTCTTTAACTCCTCATTAAAGAAAAGTGGATCATATCCAAATCCACCTGCACCATTCAACTCTTCTAAAATTTGTCCTTCAACTTCTCCATAAAAGCCCGTAGTGTCATTCTTATCATTCACAAGGGTAATATAACATATAAATTTTGCTCCCCTCTTATCTCCTTCTACACCACTTAATTCCCTTAATAATTTTTTATTGTTCTTTTCATCATTTCCATGCTCACCCGCATATCTAGCAGAATATACCCCTGGTGCCCCATTTAAATAATCTACCATTAATCCTGAATCGTCTGCCATTACGATAAAATTTTCTTTTCCTTTTGAAAGTAAATATTCTTTTATTTCATTTGCTTTTTTAAATGAGTTCGCTTTAAATGTATCTCCATCTTCTACTACATCGATATCAATACCTTCATCCTTTAATGACTTAATTTCTAAGCTTAAATCTTTTAATATTTCTTTTATTTCTTCTATCTTTTTTTCATTATTACTTGCTAGTATAAGCTTTGTCATTTTTATTCACCTGTTCCTATCCATAATGCATCCATTTTCAAAGCATTTTTCTGTATAGCTATCATTTGTTTTATTCCTTTTTCACCTAAGTCTAAAAGTTCATTTAGTTCTGCTCTAGTCATTGGACTCTCTTCCCCTGTTCCTTGTACTTCTACAAATTCACCTTCATCTGTTCCAATTATATTCATATCTACTTTTGCATTTGAATCTTCTTCATAACATAAATCTATTATTTTTTCTCCCTTTACTATACCAACACTTGTAGCTGCTACAAAACTTCTTATTGGATATACTTTAAAAGGTTTTTCTTTATGAATTTTATTTATAGCATCTACTAATGCTATAAATGCTCCTGATATAGATGTTGTTCTTGTTCCACCATCTGCTTGAATAACATCACAATCTATCCATAATGTTTTTTCACCTAACGCTTTTAAATTTACTACTGATCTTAATGCTCTTCCTATAAGTCTTTGAATCTCCATTGTTCTTCCATCTATTTTTAATCTTGCAATATCTCTAATTTTTCTAGTTCCTGTTGAACGTGGAAGCATATTATATTCAGCTGTTATCCATCCTTCTCCTTTTCCTTTTAAGAAAGGTGGAACTTTATCTTCCACTGATACATTACATAAAACTTTAGTATCTCCTACTTCTATATAAACAGAACCTTCTGCATATTTCGTATAATTTCTTGTTACTTTAACATTTCTTATTTGCTCATTTTTTCTGTTATCAATTCTCACGAATTTCACCATCCTATTTAAAATTCTTCTCTTAATATAATTATAATATCACTTCTATATAAGTTTATGTATAGTCTCCTCTCATTTAAATAATTTTTATTTAATTTTTATTCACATTCCAATGTATTTCTTCATAGTATTAATATGAGAATTATATAAGAGGTGAATTATTTTGAAATATATAGGACCATTTTTTAGAATGAATAGTCTTTCTCCCGAAGAAATTTGCGGTCAATTGTTCCATTTTTCTAAAGAATCAATGAAAACTATAGTTTTAAATTCTAGATGTGGATGTGTTTCACAACAAAAAAATTCTAAAAAAGATAGTTCTTTAGATAAATCAGGCATTATGCAAAAATACTCTCCCCTTCTATGTATTTATAGAAAGGCTTCTCCTAGTTTTATTCATAGTAAAACTTCTCAAGGATTTGATTCTTCTACCTTTAGAAGAGAAATTAATCCAACTACAAATGCATTAATGACCATGAGTGTTTTAGAATTAGCTGATTACTATTCTAAATTTAAAGATTCTTCTAAAGAAAAAGTTCTTCAAGAATTTTTTAGAGATGTTTCCAAAGAACAATTAGATTTTTACTATAATAATCTAAGAAATAATGAAGGAATTTTTGTTACTAAAAAAAATGTTTTTTCTACTGGTAATAAAGATGCTGCCTTGATTGATAAAAACAGAAAATTTATATTTAGTGATCAAGCATATATGATGGTTGCATATTACGTGCACTCTTCAACTACTGATGATGTAGATACTAAAAATGAATTTGAGAGTTTTTCTAATCAAATACTTCAAATGTTTGTTGATTACAAAGATGCCCTTTATGATCTTTCTTTTGATGAAGGATGTAAAACGCTCTTAGCTTTTAATATTTATTATAAGCATTCTAAAAATGATGAAATCTTACCTTTAATTATTGATTTATGTGAGTTTTTATGTAGCAAATTTAGTGAAAAAGATTATTATATTGATGCATTAGATTGCTGTGCTCTTTTTTCCATTAACTTGATATATTCATATGAACATACTAACCTATTTACTTTTAAAGAAAAATTTGATGAAATTATGCAAAAATTAATTTGTTTATATAATGAGGATGCAAATATAATACAAAAACTTACTGATAAGAAAGAAATCAAATATTCATCTTTTGATATTTGTTTTTATTTCATAGCTTTAATTTTATATACAGCTCATACCGATAAAAAACATGAGCATAAAAATATGATTTCAAATATTTATAAAAAATATATTTTAAATTCCGGTCTTATCACCAGTTGGCCTAAACCACCAACATTAGATGATACTGAAAGATATAGAGGATTTACTAATCTCTCAAAAGATATGATTGATGAGACATTTTTTTCTATGCCTAACTTAACTACTCCTGATGAAACAGGTATTGCACCAATTATCTTAAAGAATATAACTTATTCTTTAAAGAAAGATAAATTTGATGCTCCTAAAAAAGTTTTTGATAGTAATAAAAATATGTTTATTTTATTCTTATTTATGTTTGTTTTAAAAGAAAACTTCTATGATGAACTTGGTATAACTGAAAAAAATTCTGATGCTGAGAATTCTATAGAAGATTTAAAAAATGATTCCTCAGAATATGTAGAAGCTGAAATAGTTAATAATCCAACCGAAGTTATTTAATACCAAAAGCTCAATTCGGAATTTCTTTCCTAATTGAGCTTTTATTTTTATTAAAATTCTATTTTCTTAATAAATTTATTTATTCTTTTAATGTAAATTGTATATTTCCATAATAATCAAAATATATTTCTTTCACATTTTTTGAAACAGCAACATTTTTATTTTCAAAGTACAATGGTAATATTTGATATTCAGAAAATAATATATTTTCAAGTTCTTTAAAGTCTCCATTTGCTACCTTTGTTTTATCAAAAACTTTTTTTTGATTTTCAGTATACCAATATTCGAATTCCTCAAAAAATTCCGCTTTATTATCTGTTATAAGATTTGCATCTATTAATGTAACATTATATCTATCTTTCAAAGCTAAATTCTTGTATTCACTTTCTTTAACTAAAGTATATCTCAAACTTGTTTTCGTATTCTCTTTAAACCATGTCTGAATAAAATTACATATATTTCTGTTTTCTTGATTATCTAATGCCATAATAATTAGAACTTCTGGTAATTCTCCTGTAGTTTTTGTAGTTGAAACTTTTCTATTTTGAATGTTATTCAAATTACTTTTATCTTCTAAAAAATAACTATATTCCGCCATCTCTAAGTAATGTTCATTTTCTTTATAATACGTATTTATGGCTTCTATTAGATTCTTATATATTATTTTCCTCTCATTTAAATCCTGCTTTTTATCATTTGAGTTAATATATACATACTTTCCTTTCTTAGCTGGAAATGTTTTTAATTTTCCTTCTGTAAATAATCTATTTAATTGTTTTGATGGTGGATTTACAACTATATCAACTTCTCCTGTTTCAAATTTAGCCATTGAAACCTCTTCACTCATATCTCTTATAATATTCAATTCACTAGGTCCACTTCCCTTTGCATAAGATGATTTTTTTAAAATTATTTCATCATCTTTTACATTTCCAATCGTATAATCTCCTGAGCAAATTATTATTGAGTAGTTTGTTTTTATATCTTCCCATAGTTCTAAATTTTTTCTTAATTTATATACCGGTTTAGTTAATTCTTCTGTAAAGTTTTTATCGATTTCATTTAATCTAATGACAATTTTTCCTTCTGATTCTATCATAGCCAATTTTTCAGTATCGGTTCCCTTTGATTTTCTAAATTCCCTTGCTCCATATATGTTTAATATGCCTTCTATATTTTCTTCTTCCTCATTCAAAATTAATTCCTTAAAAAATCCTATTATTTCTTCTGCTTTTATTTCTTTTCCATCACTCCATTTTATATTTTCCTTTAATTTAAACTCATAATGAAGGCCTTTATCTTTTACTAATATTTCTTCAGCTAAATCATATTCAACTTTTCCTTCATTATTTTTCAAAACTAATCCTCTACTTGTAGTTGTTATTAAATCGCCCTCTCTTATAGAAAGACTATTTATATTTTTTAAATTATTACTTACATCACCTAATGCATATGTAAATGAATTTGTCTTTTCAGTTTCAGGCTCTTTATATACATCAATAAAACTTAATAATGTTATTCCAATTAATGCTGATCCTAAAATAGTTAATATTATTTTTTTCACCATAGTTTCTACCTCTCTTTATAATCCTTTTAATTATTAACATTTTCTTTTATTTGTAAACATATTTACGAATATTTCCCTTTATTTTGTTAACGTTATATAATAGTTGTGATATAATTAATTATTAATAATAGGAGGTCTAAACATGACTTTTTTAATAATAACAGTTTCAATTATAGGAATACTATTTATGCTAACATTCATGTTTATAGGAATTTGGTTATTTATAGTTGCACTAAAGTCTTATAACCAATTAAGATATAAAAATTACATTCTTGAAAAGATAAATGAAAAATTAAGCTTTATTGCTAATAGTAAGAAACATAAAGATGATGATTTTATAGAAGATGTTACAGAACTTCTTGATATATCAGAATTTGATAATATAAAAGACTTCGAAAAAAGAGAGCACCATTAATTGGTACTCTCTTTTTTGAGGGAAGAAATAAGAGGTAAAATGTATCAAATAAAAAGCTTCGCTTTTTTTCCTATACTACCTCTTCTCTATTCTCTACCTTACAGAACTAAATATAAAGAAAATAGATGAAAGACTAATACATCCGCATATAAATGGATATATATATTTTTTTCTTCCAAATTCCTCCATCCAAAATTTCATTCCCCACAGTATCATTGTTAATGCAATACAAACTTGTAGTGTTAAATATGTGCTGAATATATTTCCTAAGAATATAAATTGATAGGAAGTCAAAAATGTGCATATGATTACAATAGTTGAGACTACACTCATTACCATTCCTAATGCATTTACTATTTTTTTCATTTTTATAACTCTCCTATATCATAGTTTCAAATTCTTCTTCAGAAATAGTCGCTACTCCTAACTCTTCTGCTTTTGTAAGCTTTGAACCTGCTTCTTCACCATAAACTACATAATCAGTTTTTTTACTAACACTTCCTGAAACTTTTGCTCCTAATGATTCAAGTTTTTCTTTTATCTCTTTTCTTGAATATTTTTGCATAGTTCCTGTTACTACTACTGTTTTTCCTGAAAAAGTACTTTCCGTTACTTCTTTCTCTTCATAATATGGATTTACTCCAAGTGCTAATAGCTCATCTATTGTTTCTATAACTTTTTCTTCATGAAAAAAGTCTAAAACATTTTTAGCTACTATATCTCCAACATCTTGAACTAATACAAGTTCCTCAAATGTTGCAGCCTTAAGTCCAGCTATCGATTTAAATTTACCTACTAAATCTCTTGCTGTTTTAGCTCCTACATTTTGTATTCCTAATGCATATATGAATGCTTCTAAAGAACATTCTTTACTATTTTCTATAGAATCTAAAAGATTTTGTGCTTTTTTAGGTCCAAATTTCTCTAAATCTATTAAATCTTCTTTATTTAATTTATATAAATCGCAAATTGACTTTATATTAAGTTTTTCAAATAATTGCTCTGCTGTTCTTTCTGAAAACCCTGCTATATTCATAGCTTCTCTTGATCCATAATGTACTATCGTCTTAACCATTTGAGGCTTACAAGAAAGTGTATTTTCACAGAAATAATGTGCTCCTATTAAAGTCAAGTGACTTCCACAAGCTGGACATACTTCTGGTGGTAGTATCTCTTTTGATCCTTCTAAACTATCTGCCACTACTCCCATTATCTCTGGAATAACATCATTAGATCTTCTAACGAAAACTCTAGCACCTATTCTTACTTCTTTTTTCTTTATATCATCCATATTATTTAAAGTTGCTCTTTTAACAGTAACTCCTGCAAGTTCAACTGGCTCTAATATAGCTGTTGGCGCTACTCTTCCACTTCTTCCTATATTCCACTCTACATCTAAAAGTTCTGTAGTTGCCTCTTGTGCTTCAAACTTATATGCTATAGCCCATTTAGGAAATTTTACTGTATATCCTAAAAGTTCTCTAGTTTTTATATCATCTATAGCTAGTACTAATCCATCAATATCATAATTTAAAGAAAATCTTATATCTTTTATATAATTTATTTCTCTTTGGATATCTTCAATAGTTGCACATGTAACCGCATATTCATCTATTGGAAATCCATTGCTTTTTATAAAATTTAGCATCTCTGTATAAGTCTTAAAACTTTCTCCTTCTTTATACCCTACATCATAGAAAAAAGCTGAAAGATTTCTTCTTGCCGTTTCTTTTACATTAAGATTTCTAAGTGCTCCTGCTGCACCATTTCTAAGATTTTTTAATGGTGTTATTGCAGTCTCATTATATTTTTCAAATGCTTCTGTAGTCATTACAGCTTCACCATGTATCTCAAATACATCTCTAGTATTTATTTTTAATGGTATGCTTTTTATAGTCTTAACTTGTGCTGTAACATTTTCTCCTATAGAACCTGTTCCTCTTGTAGCTCCTGTAACTAATACTCCATCTTCATCATATGTTAAGTTTACTGTAAGTCCATCAAACTTTTTAGTTGCTATATATTTTAAATCTGGTAATTCCTCACCTTTAGCTCTCATTTCATTTACGAACTTTATATTTCTGTTATGCCATTCTATTATTTCTTCAATACTTTGTGCTTTATCTAAACTCCAAAGTTTAGCTTTATGTGTATATTTAGAAAATCCTCCTAATATAGTATCTCCAACTCTCACAGTTGGAGAGTAAGGTAACACTAAATTTAATTCTTTTTCTAAGTTCGCTAATTCATCATATTTTAAATCATATTCTTTATCACTAACTGTTGGATTATCTAATGAATAATATTCGTATGCATATCTATTAAGCTCTTCTATCAGTGCTTCCATTTTTTCTCTCTTATCCATTTAAAAAGCCTCCTATATTAACTCTAAATTTGCCATTGAAAGCATTAATGTTTTAATCCCCTGTTTATCAAAAACAATTGTTAGTTTTTTATCACCATTTGATTCTGCTACAGAAACTACTGTTCCAGTTCCAAATTTATCGTGATTAACTTTTTTTCCAACCGATATTTCTGAACTATTTAATGAACTTCCTGTCATTTTTGTTTTTGGTTTATTATATGGGCTTATTCCACCTCTTAATCCATGTGGATTTTGATTTTTGGGTGGAGTATTATAATAGTTAGCTGTTTTTGATGTAGATACTTTTCCACCACCATTTACAAACTCTTTTAAATCAAATCTAATTTCATTTATAAAGTCTGATTGGCTATATGATGTTATTCTACCAAATAGCATTCTTTTTTCTGCTGAAGTCATATATAAGGATTCTTTTGCTCTAGTTATTCCTACATAACAAAGTCTTCTTGATTCTTCCATTTGACTTTGCTCATTTATATCTGTCATACTTGGAAATAACCCATTTTCCATTCCCACCATAAATACATACGGGAATTCTAATCCTTTTGCACTATGAAGAGTCATTAGCACTACATAATCCTCTTCTTCTGTTTCTTTATCTGCATCTTGTACTAATGCAACATTTTCTAAATAATCTGAAAGTGTGTTTTCTTCTGGATTATCTTTTTCAAATTGCACTGCATCTGATACAAGTTCTTTTAAGTTTTCTATTCTACTTTTATCTTCTATTTCTTCTGATTTTTCTAGTTCAACTAAATATCCACTTTCTTTTAAAATATTTTCTATAAGCATTGAAGGTGGCATACTTTCAGCTAAAATCACAAAGTTATCCATAAGACTTGTAAACTTCTCTATAGATGAACAGTTTCTAGCTGTTAATGTACTTATAGTTCTAACTTCTCCTAAAGCATCCCAAAGATTTAACCCAAACTCTTCTGCAAATGTTTGAACTTTATCTAATGTTGCTGCTCCTATACTTCTCTTCGGAACATTTATAACTCTCTTTATACTTACATCATCTTGGGGATTTACTAAAATTTTAAGGTATGCAAGCATATCTTTAATTTCTTTTCTATCATAGAATTTAGTTCCACCTATAATTTTATATGGAATTCCTCTTCTTCTAAAACATTCCTCAAAATTACGAGACTGTGCATTAGTTCTGTAAAGCACTGCAAAATCTTTATATTTAGAGTCTTCATTTTTTTCTATAAGCTCTTTAATTTCTCTAGCTGCAAAATCTGCTTCTTCTTTATCTGAAAAAGCTCTATAAACTTTAATTTTACTTCCCGATTCCTGTTCTGTTCTAAGTGCTTTATCTTTTCTTCTTGAATTATTAACTATAACTTCATTAGCTGCATCTAAAATATTTCCTTTTGATCTATAGTTTTGCTCAAGTTTAATTACTTTGCATTCTGGATAGTCTTTTTCAAAATCTAATATATTTTGAATATCTGCCCCTCTCCATTGATAGATACATTGGTCATCATCTCCAACAACACAAATATTCTTGTATCTTTTAGCTAACATTTTAACTAATTCATACTGTGCTCCATTTGTATCTTGATACTCATCTACCATGATGTATTGGAATTTATTTTGATAAAATTCTAAAGTTTCTGTACTTTCTTTAAACAGTTCTACTGTTTTAAAGATTAAATCATCAAAATCTAATGCATTATTTTCCTTTAATCTTTTTTGATACATAGCATATACATCTGCTATTTTCTTTTCTCTAAAGTTTTGTTCATTTTCTCTCATGAAGGCTGCTGGTGTTTGCATTATATCCTTTGCTCTTCCGATTTTCCCCATAACTTCTTGAAGTGTTATGTCTTTTTCATTTATGTTAAGTGCTTTTATACATTCTTTTAAAAGAACTTTTTGATCTGATGTATCATAAATAGTAAAGCTCGATTTATATCCTAGCTTATCTATATCTCTTCTTAATATACGTACACATGTTGAGTGAAATGTTGATATCCACATTGAATCAGCTTTTTCCCCTATAATAGCACGAACTCTATCTCTCATCTCTTTAGATGCTTTATTTGTAAAAGTTATGGCTAAAATTTTCCAAGGAGCTATTCCTAAATCGTCTATCATATGAGCCATTCTATAAGTTAAAACTCTAGTTTTTCCTGAACCCGCTCCAGCAAGTATCAAGACCTGACCTTCAACTGTTGATGCCCCCTCATATTGCTCTTTATTTAAAAGTGATTTTAAATCCAAATTTAAATCCTCCCTTCAGATTTAAGTTTTCTAATTAAATTCAATAATTATTTTACGGAAAAAAACTAGCTTTAAAGCTAGTTTTAACAAAATTATAAAATAAAATATCTATTTAATCTATTAACCTTAAAATTAATAATATTAACTTATATTTATAGGCTAATTTTATTTTTTTATATAGCTATTTTTAATACTTAACTATATTAAATTTCTTATCTTAAAGTATATCACATTTACTTACTCTATTCCAAAAAGAAGAGGGTTTATTTTTTTAATATAGAACATACATTCTAGTATATACTAACATTTTTAAAATATTCTACACCAAAATCAACAGCCTCTTTCATAGAAAATATTTTTACTTTTGCATTTCCAATTTGATTTTTAATTACATTTCCTTTTTCTTCAAAACCTTCTCCCACAAACATAAATAGTTCTGTTTTAAATTCAATATCCTCATACTTTTTAAATTTTCTTTCTCCATTCTCTATTATAGGAGATATTTGAGTAATTTTTTCCCCATTTCCAGCTCTGTATTCACTTAAATGAAATGCAGTATTTACATCATATTCCACGCCTATAAATAAAACTTTAAAATTCAACTCATACATTTTCTTTAAAGGACTACCTTCTCCTAGTGAATATTCTAATGTATGTTCCTTTGTTACTTCTTCTGCTTCTCTTCCCCATGCTGAAAAAGAAACAGTAGGATGATAGCTTCTTAATACATCCCCTCTACATCTAAAGTTCTCAACTATTTTTCCCATTCCATAAGTCTCTGTTTTTTCCCTATCAAATGCTGGCATTTCATCTCTTATAGTTTCAAACCATTCATTTGGTACTGGTGGATTCCCCCAAAATACAGGATCCACTAAATCTCCACTATGTGTTGGCATTGCTATAGTCCCCTCTTCCCCTATAACTTCCATAAGAGAATCTACAACTGTTCTTGCTCCACCTGCTACCCATCCTAATGAGCTTAATTTTGAATGAACTAAAATTTTATCACCTTTTTTTAATCCAATTTCATTAAACTTTTTAATTAAAAAAGATTTTGTAACCGGTTCCTTTGTTTCCTCGATTATTCTCTCTAAATTTTCCATGTAAAATCCTCCTATTTAACTATAATATCAAAGTCTCTTAATAGACCTAAAACTTCTGGCATAGAAAATTTTGCTTTCTTTATTTTATTTCTTTCTGGATTTATAACATAATCCATAGCTTCTGAAAAATCTGCTCTACTCAAATTTGTATTTTCAAAAATTGATTCACTTAATGATGAATTTTTAAATTTAGCTTCTCTTAAATCACAATTCATAAAATCGGCTCCTGTTACGTTACAAGAAGTAAATTTAACTTTCGGAATTTTAAGACCGGCAAAACTACAGCTTTGAATTAATGATTTTCTAAATTCAAAATCTAATATAAAAGTATCACATTTAGTAAAATCTAACCCAACTATCTTACAATCTATAAAAATAACTCCTCTAAGCTTTGAATTGCTTAATTTAGTTAACGTAAAGTTGCATTCTTTAAATGTACATCCATCAAACGTACATTCATTAAAATCTGCACCAGTAAAATCACATCTATTAAATGTACAGTTTTCAAGAATAATATCATTTAAATTACTATTTCTATTTTCAAGTCTTTCAAAAAGTTCCCCATTATATTCATATTCATCCAAAATTTTATTCATTTAATATTCACCACTTTCTTTTTATTTATATTATTTTAACTCTTACCTTAAAACATTTCTAGCAAATTAGGTTACAATTACAAAAATCTTCTCTTTTATTTCTATATCCTTTCTTTGCATTTCATATTATTTCTCATCTATAATATTATATATAATCAGAAAGGAGGTACTTTTATGACTAATTATAATATTTTTAAAAGTTGTTCCCTTTGTCTAAGAAACTGTAATATAGATAGAACAGCTGGTCAAATAGGTCCTTGTATGTCTAATGATAAAATTTTAGCTGCTCGTGCAGAGTTACACTTTTGGGAGGAGCCACCTATATCACTTGATACAGGCTCTGGAACAGTATTTTTTTCTAATTGCAATTTAAAGTGTGTTTTTTGCCAAAATCATGATATAAGCCAAGAAAAAAAAGGTAAAGAAATTACAGTTGAAAGGCTTGCTGAAATATTTTTAGAATTACAAAGCAAAAATGCTAATAATATCAACTTAGTAACACCAACTCATTATGTACCTTTAATAATTGAAGCCATTAAGATTGCCAAAGATAATGGACTAACTCTCCCTATTCTCTATAATACTAATGGCTATGATTCATTGGAGACCATAAAAATGTTGGATGGATATATTGATGTATATCTTCCTGATTTTAAATATTTTGATGATAAATATGCAATAAAATATTCTAGTGCTAAAGGGTATCGCGAAAATGTAATAACTATACTTAAAGAAATGTATTCTCAAGTTGGAAAAAATAAATTTGATGAAAAAGGTAGAATGATTAAAGGGATGATTGTTCGGCATTTAATGCTACCTGGTCTTTTATTTGACTCTAAGAAAGTTATAGATACAATTTATACCCTATTTGGTGATAATGTATATATAAGTATTATGAGTCAATATACACCTATGTTTAAAGCATTAGATTTCAAAGAGATTTCAAAGCCCTTAAACCCTAAAGTTTATGAATCATTAATTAACTATGCAGCAGAACTTGGTATTACAAATGCCTTTATTCAAGACAGTAATTCTAGTACTACTGATTTTGTTCCGAACTTTAATTTTCAAGGACTATAAATTTTATTTTCTAAAATGTATTTTTTCTCTTCTATATTTATATACTAAATCTTGAGGTGATATATTATGAAAGAATTTAAATTAAAACCATTAAAATTTGATTATGATGCTTTAGAACCTGTTATTGATAAATCTACAGTTCTTATTCATCATGATAAACATCAACAAGCTTATACTGATAACTTAAATAAGGCTTTAAAAGATTGCCCTAGTGATTGTTTAAAAGAAGATAGCCTAATTTATATTTTAAAAAATCTTGATAAACTTCCAGACGATAAAAAGATGGCCGTTATTAATAATGGCGGTGGTGTCTTCAATCATGAATTTTATTGGGAAGGTCTTAATAAACCTAATAGCACTCACTTGTGTGGAAATATAAAAAATGCTATTGAAAAAACTTTTGGTTCTTTTGAAAAGTTTAAAGAAGAATTTTCAAATGCTGGTGCAACTCAATTTGGTTCTGGATGGGCTTGGCTCGTTTTAGACAAAAGTAATAAATTAAAGATAACTAAAACTCCAAATCAAATTTGTCCAATTTCAGAGGGTGAAATTCCTCTTTTAACCATGGATGTTTGGGAGCATGCTTATTACTTAAAATATCAGAATAAAAGACCTGAATATATTAAAAACTTCTTTGACATAATCGATTGGGATGTTGTTGAAGAAAGATATAATTCATCTAAATTATTCTAATTTACTAAAAACTAGTGAATCACAAAACATGTGATTTACTAGTTTTTTAACTATTAATCTTTAATTAATAAGTTTCAAAGTCTAATTATCACCTATTAATCTTTTTTTCACTAGATTTTTTCTTTATATTGGATTAAAATTAGAGGTAAATGTGTATTATATAAACATAAATTTAATAGGAGGTGTGAGGCTTTTATGTCAAGTGAGAATATTTCATCTAATTTTATTAGAAATATTATTAAAGAAGACTTAGAAACTGGAAAACACGATAGCATAATAACAAGATTTCCACCAGAACCAAATGGATATTTACATATCGGTCATGCGAAATCTATACTTTTAAACTTTGGTTTAGCCAATGAATTTAAAGGTAGAACAAATCTTAGATTTGATGATACTAACCCAATTAAAGAGGATACTGAGTATGTTCAGTCTATAGAAGAGGATGTTAAATGGCTAGGATGTCAGTGGAATGAACTTCACTTTGCATCAAACTACTTTGATACAATGTATGAAAAAGCTATTCTTTTAATTAACAAAGGCTTAGCATACGTTTGTGATTTAACACCAGATGAAATGAAAGAATATAGAGGAAGCTTAACAGCTCCTGGAAAAGAAAGTCCTTATAGAACTAGAACAGTTGAGGAAAATCTTGATCTTTTTGAAAAAATGAGAAAGGGTGAATTTAAAGATGGAGAAAAAGTTCTTAGAGCTAAAATAGACATGACTTCTCCAAATCTTAATATGAGAGACCCTATTATATATAGAATAGCTCATTCTGAGCATCATAATACTGGAGATAAATGGTGTATCTATCCAATGTATGATTTTGCTCATCCTTTAGAGGATGCAATTGAGCATATTACTCATTCTATTTGTACTCTTGAATTTGAAGATCACAGACCTCTTTATGATTGGTTCGTAAACGAATGTGAAATGGAAGCTAAACCAAGACAAATAGAATTTGCAAGACTTAATATGACAAATACTGTTATGAGTAAAAGAAAATTAAAACAATTAGTTGATGAAAATGTCGTGGATGGATGGGATGATCCTAGAATGCCTACAATTTCTGGTCTTAGAAGAAGAGGTTATACTCCTGATGCTATAAGAAATTTCTGTCATGCAATCGGTATTTCTAAAGCTAGTTCAACTGTTGTGGATTCTCAAATGCTTGATTACTTCTTAAGAGAAGATTTACAACCTAAAGTTCCAACTGCAATGGCAGTTATAAACCCTTTAAAAATAATTATAACTAATTATCCAGAAGGACAAAGAGAAACTTTAACATTAGATATTCATCCTAAAGACGAAAGTTTTGGAAAAAGAGAAATCACTTTCTCAAGAGAACTTTATGTTGAACGTGATGACTTTATGGAAGTACCTGCTAAAAAGTACTTTAGATTATTCCCTGGTAACGAGGTTAGACTTAGAGGCGCTTATTTCGTTAAGTGTAATGACGTTATAAAGGATGAAAACGGAGAAGTTGTAGAACTTCACTGCACTTACGATCCAGAAACTAAAAGTGGTTCTGGATTTACAGGAAGAAAAGTTAAAGGAACAATCCATTGGGTTGATGCTAACACTTCAGTTCCAGCAGAATTTAGATTATATGAACCTTTAATCTTAGATGATGCACCTGAAAATGAAGGAAAACATTTCTTAGAACAAATCAATCCAAAATCTATGGAAGTATTCCAAGGATTTATTGAACCAAATGCAGTTCCTGGTGTTAAGCCACTAGATAAAATGCAATTAGTTAGAAATGGATTCTTCTCAATAGATACTAAATATACTACTAATGATAAATTAGTGTTTAACAGAATCGTTCCACTTAAATCATCATTTAAGCCAGGAAAATAATAGAAAGGAGTTTTTCAATTTTGAAAAACTCCTTTTTATTTTATTTATTTTCCTGTGAAGCTAAAACTCTCTTTGCATTAAATACAGTTTTTGCTCCATTCATTACTTCTATTTCTCCATTTGATTTTAAGATAATTGGTGTCATTCCTTTAACTTTGTATCCTGGTTGTGTTGCCATATACTTTTCTAATCTTGTTAATTTTTCGTCTTTAGGTAATACTCCTAAGAAGAAAATTTTATCTCCATCTTGCCCAATTTCTCCATTATAATCTGCTTTATTGTAAATATCCTCTGGTTTAAATTCAAATACATAATATTGTGGATCTTTTACATCCATATCACCATACTTAAACTCACTTTTATTTATTATAACTTGTTCTCCAGTTAAATCTTTGTCTTTTGCTTTATCTACAACGTTTGGTGTTGCTGCTTTATTCGTTACTTGGAAATCTCCATACCAAAAACTTATTTGATTTGGATATGTATCTACTGTATCATTCATTCCATAATTTAAAGTACCGTTATAAGTAAATAAAATATCTCCTTGTGATAATTGGAATATATTTATATTTCCAACTTTATATATTACAAATTCCTTTTGAGTTAACTCTAGTCCTAAATCTTGTGGATTTACTTTAAATATATCCCAAAACTCATCTGCTTTTATTACTCTTGAATAGATTTTATCCTTTGTTTCATAAATAGCCTTACCATTTTTTATAATCATAACTTTTCCGTCTAAAATATCTATTCCATTTATATTCGGAGTTTTTTCTACCACTTTTCCTATATTTTCTTGAGAATTTGTTATACTTCCTGATATATCATCTTTTCTAACAAGTGTTTCTTTTTTATCTTGACTCTCAAATGCCTTTGTTGTTGTATAATAACCTTCTAAATAACCTAATTGTTTTTCTGTCACTACCTTTGGTATTGATTGCTCTTCAAATAATTTAGTTGCCTTTTGTTCATTTCTGTATTTTATAAATTGTTTAGTTCCTATCCCTAAAGCCCCTACTATAATTACAGCAATAATTACACCTACTACGGTTTTTCTTTTCATATCATTACCTCACATAAGCTTTTTCTTTTAATTTTACACTATCATAGAAGTATTTTTCCTTTTTATTTTGTTTATTTTTTGTTAATATTTCTTGTTTTATTCATTGTTGTAGCATGTGCCTAATTTTTCACTCTTCCTTTATATTTAATAAACATTATTAATTCCAGTTCTTATAGACATTATTAAAAATAAATGCCACCAAAAATATTTTTGGTGGTCCAGTAAAAAATAAAAAATTAACTTAATGAAATTACGCATAACATCTTCCTATATTTATATATTTTTCTGTATACGTTGTTGTAGTCGTCCTATTATACATTGTTTTTATTACTGTTCTTCTCTTTGAATCAGCCTTTTTTTCTTCTGGCAAATTCTCAGTTTCTTTTACTAATTCATATACGTCTATATACGATTCTACATATTTCATATTTATATTTTCTTTTTTCTTTATTATATTATAATTTTTTTCAAATACTCTAAATTAAATTCCCATTTATCTATTGTAGTTTTTTCCTAAAATTCATTTATCAAATTTACAATATAATTTTCCTCTCTATTTACTTTTGTTAAAAGGACTTTTCCACTTCGTGTGCCGTAAACTGTATCCATCTCGACTACTGGTATATTCGGATTGTCTTCAATAAATTTAGTGAAATCTTCAAATGTTCTTCCAATTCTATAGCCTGGATTTTTTATTATTGTAGATATTTTTTTCTTTCTAGGTTTATACTTTACTTTTCTAGGTAAATCAATATTTCTAGCGGTAAAGACATTCTTATGAAAATAATTATAAAGTGTCCTTTCAGAACAAGTAATTTCTTCTTTATGATGTATAGAAATATGGTATAATGACTGTCCTTTTAAAACAAGTGGAGATATTAATTCATCCATCTTCTTTATTTGATTATGAGTAACATTTATGCCTTCTCTTGATGATTTTAGAGTATCAAGATACTTTTCATTTGCAAGCTTAGCCTTATAATAACGTTTCTCTTCGTTACATATAGTAACGGTATCACAAGCATTACAATCATATCGATAACCATTAAAGTGAGTACATTTCTTAGTCGTATATTCATTACACTTTCTATAACAATTTATAAAAATGTATTTTTTACAAAGTTTATTACATGCATCTTTACATAAATGCTTTTTAAAGCATTCTTTTCAGTTTTTACATGGAAGTGTAACTATAGAATATTCTACATCTACTACTATGACAGTTAATACAGATGTTCTTGTTAACTGCTATGATACTTCTGATGCAGAAATTGGTGATCGGAGTGCTGATAGCAATATGTCTACTAAATCTTTTACGCAAAAAAAACTGATAACACTTGGAAAGTAGATAGTTGGGAAAATTTAATTTTAAATTTAAATTTTCCCATACATTCAATAATGAAGCTATAGGTTTTACTCTTAAGCTTTATTATTTAATGCATCTTTAAAAACATATTTAAGAGAATAATTTTCCACTTAAATAATAAAAGAACTCGTCTAACTGACGAGTTCTTTTATTATGTCTATATATTTAAAAATTTTTCAAATCTTTCTCCAACTTTTTCTTCACCTAAAATTTGCATTATAGTGTAAAGATCTGGAGTGTTTGTTCTATGAGTTATAGCAATTCTTACTGCTCCAGCAAAATCTGAAACCATTCCTTTGAATTTTTCTGGTTCAGCTTTAAATTCTTTTCTATTTGTAGCGAATCCATTGTTTGAAGCTAATTCTTTTAAATGTTCAAACCAAGCTTCTTGGCTTTCTAATCCATGATTGTACGCTTCTTTATATATCTTTATAACTTCTTTTGCAGTTTCTAAAGATAAAGTTTTTGGAAGTTCTACATGTTCAGCTTTTTCTTTATCAAATTCTTCATCAAAGAAGTAGAAGATTTTTTCTTTAACTTCGTTCCATTTACCAAAATCTTTTCTTGGTTTTGGACCTTCTTTATCTATATTAAATACTTTCTTCATCATGTCTTCTTTAGCTGATACTAAAGCATACATTTCTGGATCAAATTCTTTTGCCCATTCTGTATATCTTTCATAAACTTCTTCAGCTTTCATTTTACAAATGATATTTTTACTTACATCATGTAATTTAACTATATCAAATAAAGCTCCTGATTTACTCATTTTATCTAATGATACTGGGAATTCATGATAATCTGCATCTGGATTTTCAACTCTCCACTCTTCAAACCATGAGTTTATGATATTTAAAAGATATTCTATAACACAAACTTGTGGATATCCTTCTTCTCTATAATAACTAACTGCACTTTCTGGATCTTTTCTTTTTGATAATTTTCTTTTTGATCCATTTTCAGATTTCATTATAGTTGGAACGTGAGCATAATTTGGTCTCTTAAATCCTAATACATCAAATAATTGTAAATGTATTGGTAATGATGAAAGCCATTCTTCTCCTCTTATTACATCTGTAGTATGCATTAAAGCATCATCTATAGCATGTGCAAAGTGATAAGTTGGAAGTCCATCTGATTTTATCATAACTATATCTTGAACATTTTCAGGTAATGATAACTCACCTTTTATTAAGTCAAGAACTTCAACTCTATTTTCTTCTTTACCTGGAGACTTTAATCTTAATATATATTCTTCTCCAGCTTCTATTTTCTTTATAGCCTCTTCATCTGAAAGATTTCTATATATTGCATATTTCCCATAATAACCTGGAGTTATTTTTTCTGCCATTTGCTTTTCTCTTATTTCATTTAATTCTTCAGCTGTGCAGAAACATGGATATGCTAATCCTTTTAATATTAAATCTTTTGCAAAAGTATGATATATTTCTTTTCTTAAACTTTGTCTATATGGTCCGTAGTTTCCTTTTGATTCTTCTTCTCCTACCATACCTTCATCAAAGTCCATACCATAATTATGCATAGTTTGAATTGTATCTTCTATTGCACCTTTAACTTCTCTTTTTTGATCTGTATCTTCTATTCTTAAATAAAAAACACCTTCACTTTGATGTGCAAGTCTTTCATTAATTAAAGCTGCATAAACTCCTCCTATATGTTGGAATCCAGTTGGACTTGGAGCATATCTTACAACATGAGCTCCTTCTTTAATTTCTCTTTCCTTATAAAGACTCTTATAATCTTCAACAGTCTTATCTACATTTGGAAATATTAAATTAGCTAATTTTTCTTTCATTTAATAACACCTTACCTTAAATTTGTTTCTGAAAATAAGGTAATTATACCCCATTTTTATCAGTATTGTAAATATTGTTTCTCATCTCATTATGTAGAATCCAATTATATTTATATATTCTATACAATTATAATTAATTATATAACAAAAGCACAACCCTTGGGGCCAGGTTGTGCCAGTAATAAGCAATAAATAAAAAGGGGGCTATATATCCTTTTATTTATCGTCAAATATATTATAGGTTAACATTTTTTTATTTGCAATACGTTTACCTTAATTTATCATTTTTTGAATTTTTTAAAGTTTTCATTACTTATCTTGCATCTTTTTGTATGATAACGTTTCAAAGTATTAACATTCAGTTAAAACTTCTTTAAACTCTCTATTTCTTCATCTGTTAGCTCTCTATATTCCCCTTCTTCTAAATCCGCATCTAATGATAATCCACCAAATTCAATTCTTTGAAGATAAACTACCTTTTTATCTCTAGCTTCAAACATTCTTTTTACTTGATGGAATTTTCCCTCTTGAATAGTTATATGTACTTCTGAACCATTCTCATCTGAGCTTGAAACTTCTAATTTTGCTTCTTTGCAAAGATATCCATCATCTAGTGTTATACCATCTTTAAATGCTTTAACATCCTCTTCTGTAACTATCTTATTTATTTTTGCAAAATAAACCTTATCTACATGCCATTTTGGTGCTATTAATCTATGATTTAGTTCACCATCATTTGTTAATAATAATAATCCTACTGTATCTTTATCTAATCTACCTATTGGAAACGGCTCAAATGCTTGATAATCTACATGTAATAAATCAATTACTGTCATATCCCTATTATCAAATGTTGCTGATATAACATCTGCTGGTTTATTCATCATTAAATAAATAAATTCTCTATAATAAAGTTCTTCACCATTTACTTTTATAACTGCTGTGTCTGGGTTAACCTTCATATTACTATCTTTTACGATTTCTCCATCTACTTCTACAAAACCTTTTTTAACTAAAGTTTTAACTTCTTTTCTACTTCCATATCCTAAGTTAGAAATTATTTTATCTAATCTTTCCATAATTACACCTCCGTAATATTTTCTACTCATTTTAACATAGTAATTTGAATTTTAAAATTTAAAGTTTATTCTATGAAGAAAAAAACTAGGCATTGCCTAGTTTTTTTCTTATTATTTCAATTTATAATAACCTTATAGCTTAAACTGTAAATTCAGCCTCACAATAATCTTCGTAATTAACTCTCTTATAGTAACTCTTAGCAAGAACAAGTACTCTAAATACTCCTGAATTATACGGAATAAATGTATAATAGTTTTTCTTACTATATGTTTGTGCTTTCACCCAATTTCCTTTTTCCATTAAGTAAAATTCATAGCATACATCTTTTCCACCCATACTAGTTACTTTAAATGTGACTTCTTTATTATCACCAATTTTATTTTCACTAATTCTAACTCTTGTTCCAATTACTGGTGTTGCTTCTTCTACGTATATAGTTAACTCTTTCTTACTATCAAATTCATCTTCACACTTTATATTTTTCGCATAAATTTCAAATCCATATTTTCCTGAACACTTAGGTTTTATACATATTTTTTTATTTGTCATAAAACCAGTTTCTTCAACTATATTTCCATTTATTTTTGTAACTACGTTTATAAGAGTATTTTTTGTATCTTGTACTATGGCTTCTATATCTATAGTTTCATTCACTAAGTAATGATCTCTATTTGGTAGCAATATATGTTCTATTGTTCCTGGCATATATTCTTTAACATTTAAGTTATAGCTTGTTTGAATATCATATTCTGACATTGTATATTTATCTTTCACTTTAATATCAATTTCATATTTACCTTTTTCTTTAGGAACAAAATTTAAATAGTTTGATTTATTAAACTTTAACTTTTCTATTTCTTTTCCATCTTTATAAATTGTAAATGCATAATAAAGTATTGTTCCACCTTCCCCAATAACTCTTAAGTTTATAGGTTTGTTTATAACACTTTCTTTTCTAACATCTGCTATTATATCAGATATTCTTACAGGAGAGTCTCCTCTTTTATCAACTTCAAATATAATAGTCTTCTTATCCTCATAGTCCCCTCTATAAGATACATCTTTTGAATAAACACTTATCTTATATTTACCTTCTTCTTTTGGTCTCCACACATATTCTGCACTACGTGTATAACAAGAATCATCGCTTACAGGTCCATCAATTATATATCTATAAACTCTCTCTCTTCCACCTTCACTATCTACTCTTATATGAATATCTGTTTCTGTTTTTTGAGGTGATGTAACATCTGTTTCGATTTTATTTATGGTGATTTTATTATATGGTCTCACTTTATAATGCATTATAGCTCTATCATCATATTCTCTATTTGATAAAATATCCTTCATTAAACAAAGCAGCTTATAATTTCCTGGAACTGTCTCTTGATATGTTACAATTTGTCTTGATGAAAAATCTTGAAGACAAATTGAATGTCCTTCATCATTAATTTTTACAAATCTATATAAAAGAGTTCTTCCTGTTCCTTGTGAAGCTTCTACTTTAAAAACTAGCTCTTCATTAATTAACATTTGTTCCGTTAAACATCTAAATCCACAAATCTCTAATTTCTCTAGCTTTTTTATATTAAATTTTATTGTTCTATAATCATCGAAATTTTCTTTTGATGAGATTCTTTTACATTCAATTAAAAGTTCTTCTTCTCCATATTTTAATGCTGGATACTCTATGAAACTTTCTCTTCTATAATCTCTTAATATTTCCCATCCGTTGCTTCCTTTTCTCCAAAATCTATAAAGCATATCTCTTTCTTCTGTTATTGCAAGAACATTTATTTTCTCACCTTGCATGTATTCTGCTTTATCTGTATTTATATCTTTTATTAATTTCTCTTCTTTTTTTTCATCTTTTATCTCAAATTCTTCTCGTCCTATTACATCATAAGGTTTATCTGAGTTTCTGCTTCTCGCTTGTACCATAACTATATAGTTCCCTTCTGCCTTTGGATTCCAAACGCACTCTTCTCCATTAGAAAAGTCCTTTATTGTAGTCCATATACCCTCATCTCCAATTATAACCTTATAATCCATTATTCTATCTGTATCTATATTTATTTTTATTTTTGAATTAACCCTTTGAGGGCTTTTCTTATCAAATAAAATATTCATTTTTCCCAAACTTTTTATCATTTAAATCACCCTACTTAATAATGCCTTCTTTATTCTTTATCGCTTCTTATATTATACAGTAAAATCTCTTTATATTTAATACATTTTTTAACAATTTAATTTTTATAATTATCAATTTCATAATTACAACTTATATTTTTCAAGTTTTCCATCTCTTTTTTTACTTTTTCTTACAATCATTTTGGTATATTTTTTTATTTATATGTAAAAAAACTAACAGTACATCTATTTTTGAACTGCTAGTTTTATTAAACTTTCCAATTTTTCTAAAAATAATCTTTCATCAATGGATTTTCTTTTTTTCTGCCCTTTCATTCTTCCACCTGCCGCTCTTACTTTCTGCGACATATGTCTTTTTTCTAATAGCATATCAATATTCTCATTTGTATATATTTTCCCATTTGGATTTATACACTTAGCCCCCTTAGGCAAACATAATGCTGCTACTCCAAAATCTTGTGTCACTATAATATCATTTTCTTTCGCTTCATTTATTACATACATATCTACATTTTGAAATCCACTATCTACTACCGATACTTTAGCATAATCGCTAGTTATACAATGGTTTATATCACAAAATATTTTCACATCCACTCCATACTCTTGAGCCTTTAATTCAATTTTGGAGATGCTTGGGCAAGCATCTCCATCAATTATTATCTTCATTTAATTAAAGTCTTTTTTCAAGTTCAGCTTTTACATCTTCATATCCTGGTTTTCCAAGTAATGCAAACATATTTTTCTTATAAGCTTCAACTCCAGGTTGATCAAATGGATTTATTCCTAAAAGATATCCACTAATTCCACATGCTTTTTCAAAGAAATAAACTAATTGTCCAAAGTAGTATGGAGTTAACTCTGGTACATTTACTATAATATTTGGTACTCCACCATCATTATGAGCAAGTAAAGTTCCTTCAAATGCTTTATGATTAACAAAGTCCATATCTTTTCCAGCTAAGAAGTTTAATCCATCTAAGTTATCTTCTGTTTCTTCAATTTTTATAACTTCTTTTGGAGATTTAACATTTATTACTGTTTCAATAAGTTCTCTTCTTCCTTCTTGGATATATTGACCCATTGAATGTAAATCTGTTGAAAAATCAACTGCTGCTGGGAATAACCCTTTATTGTCTTTTCCTTCTGATTCTCCATAAAGTTGTTTCCACCATTCACCAAAATAATGTAATTGAGGTTCATAGTTAACTAATATTTCTATAGCTTTCCCTTTATTGTAAAGAGCATTTCTTGCTGCTGCATATTGATAACAAATATTTTCATTTATATTTGTATTTGAGAATTCTTCTCTTGCATCAGCTGCTCCTTTCATCATTTCTTCAATGTTTATTCCTGCTGCTGCAATTGGTAATAATCCAACTGGAGTTAATACTGAGAATCTTCCTCCAACATCATCAGGAATTACGAAAGTTTCATATCCTTCAGCATCAGCTAATGATTTTAATGCTCCTCTTGCTTTATCAGTAGTTGCATAAATTCTATTCTTAGCTTCTTCTTTTCCGTATTTCTTTTCTAAAAGGTCTTTAAAAATTCTAAATGCTATTGCAGGTTCTGTAGTTGTTCCAGATTTTGAAATAACATTTACTGATATATCTTTACCTTCGATAGCTTGTAGTAATTGAGCCATGTATGTTGAACTAATATTATTACCTACGTAGAATATTTGTGGAGCTTTTCTATCTTCTTTTGATAATACATTATAGAAATTGTTAGTTAACATTTCTATTGCTGCTCTTGCTCCTAAATATGATCCTCCGATTCCTATTACTATAAGAACATCAGAATCTCCTTTTATTTTTTCAGCTGCTTTTTGAATTCTTGCAAATTCATCTTTATCATAATTTACAGGAAGATCAATCCACCCTAAAAAGTCGCTTCCTGCTCCAGTTTTTTCATGTAATTTCTTATGTGCTACAACAGTTAATTCTTCTAAATAATTAACCTCATCCATTCTTAAATATGGTGCTGTCTTAGATAAATCTAGTGATAATCCTTTCATATTATAAAACCTCCTTTTACTAAAAACCACTCTACATAAATTTAATATTATGCTTAATAACTTTTATTTATAATTTTATATAAACTCCATTATAAAATTAAAGTAGTCTACACATATTTTACCTCATTTTTGTAATTATTAAAAGGTTCATAAAGTATGATTTTAATATATTTTAAGTAAATAAAAGGCATATCTATTTAAAGATATCCCTTTTATTATATTAATATTTTATTTTCACTTTATTTTTATATTATGCTTTAGTAATTGCAGCATTATATTTAGCTAATAATTGTCCTTGTCCAACAATATGTCCTTGCATAGCACCCATAAGTTGTCCATAAGTATATCCAGGTTTTAAATCTAATTTAGTATTTAATGCATATACAGTTAATGTATAAGTATGTGCAAAGTTTACTGGAACCATTCCTCCATAGAATTCAGCGTCTTGTCTTGGAACTCTAAATCCTTTTATTGATGGTAATGGTAATGGGTCACCAGCTGCATAACTGTTTACACCTTGAACCATAATGCTTGAATCATCTCTACTTGCATTTGCTGCTAAAGATGTTACATTTGCTGGAATGTTTGCTGTTACCCAGTGAATCCATGGGAATCCTACTATTGAAGTTGTATCATTATCTACTAATGTTATAGCATATGATTTTGTATCAGCAGGTCCTTTAGTCCATTTAAGTGGAACTGAAACTGTTGGCATTGCTCCTATTTTATCTTTAGATGCTGCTCCGTACTGTGCATCCCATACGCCGTTATGTACTCCTGTTGATGTTACTGTTAGTTGTCTAATTGGAATATTTTTTGTTGATTCATTATACATTACTCCTGCAACTATTATTAATATAATACCTACTATCAGTACTATACCTGATATCCATTTTTTCATTATTAATCATCCTTTCATTTATTATCTAAAATTACGGTTTAAGAACTCTTAAACTTTAATTGTTTATAAGGCCTTGAGCCATTGCTCTTTACAAAACCTAGTATATTACTATCCTATTCTTTTGAAAATTACTTACTTTTTTGTGTGCATAAAACAAAAAAATACAGAAAGCGTTTACTCTCTGTATTTCTAATACTTTATTTCTATATAATTTTTTTAAATTATATATATTTCTCTTAAATTACTTTTATTATACATCACTAATTTATTCCTAAGGTGAATTTAACTTGAATTTCTACTTAAATATTTCTTAAAATTTAAGTATCCTCTCTATGAATGCTTCTTTTTATAGTCTCTTCTTTAACTAATTTACTTAATTCCTCATTCTTTTCTATCTTGTCCCCACCATAATCATATATTCCTTTTATCATCTCTGAATTTGTTTCACTTCTTTTATATTGTTTTTCTAGTCCATTTATATTAACTTTTGATGTATTTTCGCCTTTCTGTTGCTGTATTATTTGCGCTATTGGCTTTGCAGATAAAATATTCGATATTGTATCTGCGTATGTAGTTGTTACCATCGTTCCCATCATACTCAGCCCTATTAAAAAAAGTATTATTTTTTTCATTTTCTGCACCTCATCTCTTCACATCTTTATATTTATAATAAATCTTCAATCTATATTTCAAGTGAAGAGAACCTAAAATGAATCTATAATATTTTTTAAAATTGCCTTACATTTCTCATACAAAATAATAAAGTTCAATATTTTTATAATCAAAAAGAGCGTTTCTAAGTAAATTTTTAACTCTTACTTAGAACCACTCTCTATATTTTAAGTATCTATTTTAATAATTTATAAATACTCCTTCATTATTATTTATTTTATTAGTTAAATTCTCTATTTTAGTTTTTCCTTGATCAGATGTTATCTTTTTATCAGTTACAAGTTTATTTATATCCTCTGTCTTAGTTTTAATATATGCTTCTTTTGCTGCACTTAAAGTTCCACCCTTATTTAGAGTTTCCTTTATTGTTTTATTTCCTACTACTCCATTTAAGATATCACTTTTTGCAATTCTTTCACTTGCACGTTTATATATTTCTTCTGATTTTTCACTACTTATTTTTTTATCTTTTACTTCAGTATTTAATTTATCTTGTAATTTACTTTGTAAGTCTTCTTTTATCTGTGCAGCTGTTTTTCCTGATTTCAACTCACTTTGTATAAAATCAGCTTTTTCCTTTTGCTCTGCTCTATTAACAAAAATACCTTCATTTTTATTAACTCGTTCTGTAATTTTTGCTATTTTTTCTTTCCCCTGCTCTGCAGTTAATTTTTTATCTGTTACTAATTTATTTATATTTTCTGTTTTATATTTTATAAAGTTTTCCTTTGCAGTATTTAATGTTTCACCTTTATTCATTTCATCTTTTATGTACTTATTTGTTACTACACCATTTAATATATCTGCTTTTTCTATTTCTTTACTTTTATTATTATAAATTTCATCTGCCTTTTGGCTATCTAGTTTTTTCTCACTAACTCTTTTATTTAAATTAGCTTTTAAATTAGCTAATATTTCTGTCTTTATTTCACTTACAGTTTTTCCAGCCTTAACTTCTTTTTCAACCTTATCTTCTCTTCTAATTGCACTGCTTTCATGATCTCTATCTTTATGATTTTTTGCTACTTCTTGATGTTCTACCTTAGTTGTATTATTTGGTGCTGTGCTTATTGTATCTGCAAAAGCTGTTGTAATTGTGCCTCCTAAAACTGCCATTCCTACTAATGCAACAATTAATTTCTTTTTCATAATATACACCTCATTAAATTTGTTGATATTTAATTTCATAGCTTTATAAATTTTCTATGATATCAACTTTTTAGTATTTTTACTATGTACTTTATATTACTCTTCCACCGTAAATTTCAAATGAAGCATTTCTGAATTTCATCTAAATTTTTCCTTCCAAAATGATTACAAAAAAAGATTAAGGTTGTTTTCAATTTCAACCTTAATCTCTTTTCTTCAATATTTTGTACTTATTTTTATTTATTTTCATTAAATTCTATTTTTATTGTAAATATATTATTATTTACATTTGCATCTATTTTTCCACACATCTTCTCTACTAATAATTTAGATATACATAATCCTAATCCAGTGGTCTGTTTATTCTTCGATTTATCCGATGTAAAAAATCTTTCAAATACTAATTCTGCATCTTTCTCTTCTATAGATGTTGTATAATTTTCAGAAGTTAAATAAACCTTCCCCATCTCCTGTACAAGCTCTATCTTATAATCCTTCTCTCCATGTATTAAAGAGTTATAAATTATATTACTAAAAACTCTCTTTAATCCATTTTTATCTCCATTTATAAATATATCTTTTTCTGGTATTAAAATTTCTGGTTCTACATTTTTTTCTAAATAATCATAGTAATAAATTGCAATTGTATCCTTTAATATATCTCCAACATTAATCTTTTCTCGTTCTACTAATAACTCATCATTTTCAAGTCTTATATATTCAAACAATTGATTAAGTATAACCTTTACTGTATCTACACGGCCTTTTATAACTTGCAAATATTCTTTTTTTCTTTCTTCTGATGTAGTTTCTCTCTCTATCATTTGAATATATCCACTTATAGATGTTAAAGGAGTTCTCAAATCATGCGAAATACTAGTTAAAGTATTTTTCATAGATTTTTGCATTCCTCTGACTTTTATATTATCTTTTTTATTTTTTTCTAAAATTTTATTTATGCTAATTGCTATATTTTTTAATTCTTTTCCTTCTATAGTTATTCTATTATCCGTTTCATTATTATATATGAACTTTAAATTTTCATCTAATTTTTTCAAACTTTGTTTTTGCCTAAATAATTTTTTAAAAAATACAAAGCTTGTTATTAAAAAAAATACTATAATAAAATTTTTAATCACTTACTTCACATCCTGTTTTTTCATAACATACAGTCCTACTATCATAGAAACTGTAAGATATACTGCCATAACACCCATACCCTTCAAAAATAATAGCTCATTATTATTACTTTTCAAGCTAAGTGCACCTATATATGTAGTCATTTCAAATTTTGATAAATTTAATGTCATGTTAAACAATGAAAAAATAATCATTGCTATTTCTGCTATATTTACTGCTCCAATAAATATAAGAACTACAATTATTCCATTTCTTGTGATTGCAATAGTTGCAATCATCATTACTATAAGTGTTAAAATAAATATCATATTTAATATGCCACCTATCACAATAAATTTAATATTAACTTCTCCTATTCCCGATTGAATACTATTTATACATACTAAAACAAATACAAATGCAACCCATGTTACTCCAATTATTATATATGAAGAAATAATTTGTCCTATAAAATACTGACTTCTCGTTACACCTCTTGCTAAAATATTTTTTATAACCCCTGATTCATAATCTTTAAGCATCTGTTTTCCAATAATTATTAAAAGTAATATAACTATCATATGATCGCCTGATAGAAATGATATTATTGTATCTACACCTGTGAGTGCTGGTTTAATTCCATGTCTAATCACTGTATAAAGCTGTATTAATATATAAATCCCTAAAAACCCACATATTCCATAATACCCTTTACTTCTTAAAACCTTATATATATTAGCATCTATAATATTTCTCATCTTTTTCTCCCTCTATAATCCTAATGAAATATTCTTCTATTTCTTCTCCACTATATGAAAGAGAATAAATTTTAATATTTTCTTTCTCTAATACTCTGTTTATTTCTATAATATTTTCATCACTAAATACCCTTAATAAACCATCTTCTAGCACATCATATTCTTGTATATTCAACTTTATTTCTAAAATTTCTACTACTCTAATTACATCTTCTTTATCTATTTTTATTTTTATGCATCTTCTACAATCTTCTTCTAACTGTTCCTTAGTTACTTCTCTTATAAGCTTTCCTTTTTCAATAATTCCATAATTAGTTGCCATTTTAAATAATTCACTTAATATATGACTTGATATAAGTATTGTAATTCCTCTTTCTTCATTTAATTTTATTAATAGTTTACGTATCTCAAATACCCCTTGTGGATCTAATCCATTAATAGGTTCGTCAAGTATTAATAAATCTGGATTTCCAATTAATGAAATTGCTATTCCTAATCTTTGCTTCATTCCCAAAGAAAAATTTTTTACTTTTTTCTTGTCTTTCCACTCAAGTCCTACAGCCTCTAGTATTTCCTTAGATACTTCTTGTTCTAATACTCCATATAGTTTCCTAAAATATTCCATATCTTCTAATGCAGTCATATAATTGAATATTCCTGGATTTTCAATCAATATCCCAATTCTTTTATATCCCTCATTTAAATCCTCCGAATTGAATAATTTATAATTTCCTTCACTTACTTCTGCTAGTCCACACAATACTCTCATAAGAGTTGTTTTTCCAGCTCCATTTCTACCTACTAATCCATAAATACTTCCCCTAGGTACATTTATAGAAACATTCTCTAAAACTTTTTTTCTTCTATACACTTTATCTAAATTAAAACTTTGAATTGCATATTCCATAGTTAAAGCTCCTTCCTCATTCTTTATACTCTTATTCTAAACATCAAAGTTTTAAAAACCCTTTAAAAAGTATAAAGATTTCTTAAAGATTTACTCCATTTTAAATCCAATTCCCCAAACTGTTTGTATGTATTTCTCATCTTTATTTATTTTTGAAATCTTATTTCTAATATTACTTATATGAACATTTATAGAGTTATCTTCAATCCCTCCACTTTCATTCCATATAGATTCATATATATTATTTTTAGTAAATACATTTTTAGGTTTACTTATTAAAAGCTTTAATATTTGAAATTCTATTTTAGTTAAAGCTATTGATTTTCCACTAACTAATGTTTCATAATTATCTAAATTTAATTCTATATCCTTATATTTTAATATATTCTCAACCCTATCCTCTTTCATGTTATATCGTCTAAGAACTGCTATAATTCTCATTAATAACTCATCTAAATCAAATGGTTTAATAATATAATCATCTACTCCATTATTAAACATATTTATCTTACTTTCTTTATCATCTTTGCTAGTGACAGCAATAACAGGAATATCTTTTATATTTTTAGCTTTCTTTATAACTTCATCTCCAAACATTCCTGGTAGCATAATATCTAAAAGCATTAAATCACACTCTTTATACTCTAAAATTAATAAAGCCTCTGTTCCTGAAAATGCTGATAAAGTTTCATATCCGTTTTCTTCTAAAAAAATTTTTTCTAAATTATGAATATCTATATCATCCTCAACAATTAAAATAGTTTTACTCATATTTTCCTCCTTAGTCTATAACAGTATCATATAAATTATAACAAAGTTACTTTCATTATATATAAAAAAGGTATTTATGACATGTATATCATAAATACCTTTTATCTCTAAAATAACTTCTTAATTATTCCCACTCAATTGTTGCTGGTGGTTTTGAAGTTATATCATAAACAATTCTGTTTACTCCTGGAACTTCATTAACTATTCTTCTACTTACTAAGTCTAATAATTCATATGGGATTCTTGCCCATTCTGAAGTCATCGCATCACTTGAAGTAACTGCTCTAAGTGCAATTGTATGACAGTAAGTTCTTTCATCTCCCATAACTCCAACTGATTTTATGTTTGGAAGACAAGCAAAGTATTGCCATATAGCTTCATCTAAATTTGCATTAGCAACTTCTTCTCTGAATATTGCATCTGCTTCTCTAGTTATATGAAGCTTTTCATCAGTTATTTCTCCAAGAACTCTTATTGCAAGTCCTGGTCCTGGGAATGGCTGTCTCCATACTAATTTATGAGGAATTCCAAGTTCTTCTCCAACAGCTCTAACTTCATCTTTAAATAATTCTCTTAAAGGTTCTATTAAATCAAATTCCATATCTTCTGGAAGTCCTCCAACGTTATGGTGTGATTTAATTACTGCTGAAGTATCTGTTCCACTTTCAACGATATCTGGATAAATTGTTCCTTGTACTAAGTAATCAATTTCTCCAACCTTTTTAGCTTCTTCTTCAAATACTCTAATGAATTCTTCACCTATAATTTTTCTCTTAGTTTCAGGATCTGATACTCCTTTAAGTTTTCCTAAGAATCTATCTTGAGCATTAACTCTTATAATGTTCATATCAAACTCTTTTTTAAATACTCTTTCAACAGTATCGCCTTCATCTTTTCTAAGTAAACCATGATCTACGAAGATACAAGTTAAGTTATGTCCTATAGCTCTGTGAACTATCATAGCTGCAACTGATGAATCAACTCCACCTGATAATGCACAAAGAACTTTTCTATCTCCAACTAAGTTCTTTATTTCTTTTATTTTTTCTTCTGCGAAAGAAGCCATAGTCCAAGTTTTTTCTAATCCACAAATCTCATATAAGAAGTTTTGAAGCATTTTTTGTCCAAATGGTGTATGCTCAACTTCTGGGTGGAATTGAACTCCATAAAGATTTCTATCAGCATTTTCCATAGCTCCAACAGGGCAAACCTCTGTATGTGCTATAATTTCAAATCCTTCTGGTGCTTCAGATATGTAATCTGTATGACTCATCCAACAAATATCCTTATCGTTGATACCGCTAAATAATTTCGAAGTATTTTTTATGTTAATTTCTGTTTTTCCATATTCTCTAACTGGTGCTGTAGCAACTTTTCCACCTAAAAGATGTGACATAAGTTGAACTCCATAACATATACCTAAAATAGGAACTCCTAATTCAAATATTTCTTCTGATACTTTTGGAGTATTTTCTCCGTAAACACTGTTAGGTCCACCTGTAAATATGATTCCTTTTGGATTTTTTTCTTTTATTTTCTCTATTGAATGTGAATAAGGGATTATTTCACAATATATTCCACATTCTCTAACTCTTCTTGCAATAAGCTGATTGTACTGTCCACCAAAGTCAACAATTAAAACTAAATCTTTTTTCATGGTTTCCTCCTGAATTTTTATTCCTTAATTTTACATAACTATTATATCATATTCTCTATACTAATTTTAAGATATAGAAACTGGACACATAGCCCAGTTTCAATCTTAACTTTTAATTTAAAGTCTATTTTTACTATTTAACACTATAGTTTGGTGCTTCTTTTGTTATATTAATATCATGTGGATGACTTTCTCTAAGTCCCGCTGATGTTTGAACAACAAATGTTGCTGTTTCATATAAAGTATTTAAGTCTTGTGAACCTAAATATCCCATACCTGATCTAATTCCTCCAAGCATTTGGAATATAGTATCTGTAACTGATCCCTTAAATGCTATTCTTCCTTCAACACCTTCTGGAACTAATTTTTTGTTTCCATCTTGGAAGTATCTATCTTTTGAACCATTTGCCATAGCTCCTAAAGATCCCATTCCTCTATATACTTTATAGCTTCTTCCTTGGAACATTTCAATTTCTCCTGGTGCTTCTTCACATCCTGCAAATAATGAACCCATCATAGCAGCACAAGCTCCAGCAGCTAATGCTTTAACAACATCACCTGAATATTTAATTCCTCCATCTGCTATAACTGGTATTCCATATTTCTTACCCATTTCAACACAATCCATAACTGCTGTTAATTGAGGTACTCCAACTCCTGCAACTACTCTTGTAGTACAAATTGAACCAGGCCCTATACCAACTTTAACACAATCAGCTCCTGCTTTTATTAAGTCTTCTGTAGCAGCTGCTGTAGCTACGTTACCAGCAATTATTTGTAATGTAGGATATTTATCCTTTGCTTTCTTAACAGCTTCTAAAACTCCTCTTGAGTGTCCATGAGCTGTATCTATAGTTATAACATCAACTTTTGCATTATATAAAGCTTCAATTCTTTCTAACATATCACCAGTTACACCTACAGCTGCTCCACATAAAAGTCTTCCTTGTGAATCTTTTGCTGCATTAGGGAATATTTTAGCTTTTTCAATATCTTTTATTGTTATAAGCCCTTTTAAGTTTCCTTCATCATCAACTAATGGTAATTTTTCAATTTTATTTTGTCTTAAAATTTCTTTAGCATCTTCCATACTAATTCCTTCTTTAGCAGTAACTAAATTTTCTTTTGTCATAACATCCTTTATTTTTCTTGAAAAGTCTGTTTCAAAAGTTACATCTCTATTAGTTAAAATTCCTACTAGTTTTCCGTCAACTGTTATAGGAACACCTGAGATTCTATATTGTCCCATAAGTTCTTCTGCATCTGCTAAAGTATGTTCAGGAGATAAGAAGATAGGGTCAGTAATAACTCCATTTTCTTGTCTCTTAACTTTATCTACTTCTTTAGCTTGAGCTTCGATACTCATATTTTTATGGATAATTCCAAGTCCACCTTCTCTTGCCATAGCTATTGCCATTTTAGATTCAGTTACAGTATCCATACTTGCACTGATTAATGGAATGTTTAATGTAATTGTTTTTGTTAGATTAGTTTTTAAAGATACCCCATTAGGTAAGATTTCTGATTTGTTTGGAACTAAAAGTACATCGTCAAATGTGTAAGCTTGCTTTAATATTTTTGCCATTTTATTTTCTCCCCTCTGTAATTGAAAATTCTTTACTATATATTGTGTATTTTATTTAATAAATATTACTTTACTACTTAGCATATTTTAAATAACTCGTCCATAATTTTGGATATTTAAAATCACTTGAATATGTATGTTGCTTTTAAACAATTTTATATTAATGTCCATAATATACAGTCATTTTTATAAAAAAGTACAAAAAAAGCACATTAGCTTCCCTGTAAGTGAAGATAATATGCTTTTTCGGATACTTAAAAGTTCTTATAAAACCCTCTATAAGAACAAAGTAACGATATACTATATTAAATCCACTCATAGTCGGAAATTTAAGGTTTCCGGTAGAGACTCCTTGCCATATTCAAGGGATATACGAGTCATAAAATGTGCAAAATTCAATTTTAAATTATCACTATTATAAATTACAAAACTCTCATTGTCAACAAAATTTTCATTCACAATCCTCTATCTATTATCTTTATATCTCTTAATTTTTATTAGTATTTTTATAATTTCTTCTTGATTTATAAAAATCTTTTATCACATTTAAATTTTATATTTGAAATAAAAAAAAGGATTTTTTCAATACTGAAAAAATCCTTTTTATTTATTTACTATAACGAACTATGCTAGCATACCTTCTTCTTTATTGAATCTGTGTGCTAAGAATCCGTAGATTGTCCATCCTGCCATAGCAACTATTCCACCGTATAACATAGCTTGTGAACCAGCTGTGTATAAAGCGTATAAAGTATAGATACCTGCTAATACTGCTATTATGGTATTGAAACGTAACTTTTTAGCTCCAAATTTAGCTTTTTCAACGATTTGCATATTTTGTAATGAAGCCATTGATAATAAGTATGGAACCATGTTAGTAACAACCGCCAGGTTAACTATAACTTGGAACTGTGCATTTAAGTTAGGGCTGATAGTCATGAAAGCAAATACAGTTTGTACTATTGCTAATATGATCATTCCAACTATTGGAACTTCTTTGCTTGTAACTTTTGTGAATATTTTTGGGAAATATCCTTCGAAAGCTGAACTTCTGAAAACTTCTGCAACAGTGAATTGCCATGCCATTAATGATCCGAAACAAGCGATAACCATTAATCCCATGATTATTTTACCAACTGTTGGGTTAAACATTGTAGCAAATGCTAATCCAAATGGTGCATTAGAAGTAGCTAATGCGTGTAATGGAACGATACCTGCCATAACTTCTGTTGAAATTATGTATAATACTGCTGCGATTATTGTTCCTGCTAAACAAGCTATTGGAACGTTCTTTTGTGGATTTTCAACAGCATCCATGTTAGCTGATGCAGATTCTAATCCTAAGAATGCCCATAAAGTTAATGGAATTGCTGATTTAATTCCGTTAGCTAATGTGTAGTGGTGTGGATTCCATGAATGTATCCATTGTGAAGGACTGAACCAGAACCAACCAATTACAACTAAAAGAACTAGTGGAATTATGATTCCCCATACAACAACTGAACCAAACTTACCAGTAAGGCTAGCACTACCAAAGTTAACTACAGTACTTAGCCATATAACAAATATAATTGCAAGTGTGTTTGCTATAGGTGATAATGTAATACCTAAGAACACTGTTGCGTAAGCAACAACTGATACTGATATAGCAACGTTAGAAATTACTAACGATACTGCATAACCGTAGTTTGCCATAAAGTTACCACTTTTACCGAAAGTATATTGAGCATATCCACCCATACCTCCGCTATTTCTACTTAACATACCACATTGTGCGAAAGTCCAAGCTAATGCTAAGGCTCCTAATGCAGTAACAATCCAAGAAATAATTGAAATTGTCCCAACTTGTGCTAAGTTAGATGGTAACATGATAATACCTGATCCCATCATGTTAACGGCAACTATAACAGTAAGTTGGAGCGCACTCATTTTCGTTTTGCTTTTTCCCATTTTATGATACCTACCTTATATATATTATAGCTGCTTTACTCTACTTTAAATTCTATAATAGAGTAAAACAGTCATTAACTTATTTATTTTCTTTATTCTATTTTAAAACTAATGTTTGGAATTTTCTTTCTCCATTTTCTTCAACAACTTCGATTCCATGGATATCTCCATAGTAACCAGGGAATGCTTTTTCAAACTTTTCTCTAGCTAGTAAGTAATCTACAATTGGTTCTGAAGAATCATCTATGATTTCTCCACCCATTACCATTGGAATTCCTGGTGGGTATGGAACTACCATAATCGCTGCAACTCTTCCTTTCATGTTAGCAATAGAAACTTTTTCTACTTCTTCCTTGAATACTTTTCTTGCAGCTTCTGCTGGTTTCATAGTTGGTTTTGGAATTATTTGATATGATTTAGCCATTAATTCAAGTATTCTGTGTTCTTTAATGTATTGATGCATTGTTGTACAATGATCTTTTAATCCTACATTATCATAAACACCTGGATTTGATTTAACTAATTCAGGGAATACTTCACTTAATGGAGCATTTTCATCATATAATTTCTTAAGTTGGCTTAATCCTGAGATTAATGAACCTTGTTTACTCTTAGTTGTACCAATTGAGTTTAATATTAATAATGAGTAGTAGTCAGTTTTTTCTGCTACAACACCAAAGTTAATTAAATAATTTGATACGATTGCTGCTGGAATCCCTTCTTCTTCTAAGCTTCCATCAACATTAATTCCTGGCATTTTTATAGTGATTTTTAATGGGTCAACCATTACGTAATCATCTTCGATATCTTCAAATCCATGCCAGTTTTTCTTAGCATCTAAAGTCCAAGTTTTTTGATCTTTAGCTAAGAATTCAGTTGGTACTTGTGATATTCTAGTTTCTTTACCTTCATACATAGTTGTTTCAGGTTGCCAAACTGAGAAGAACCAACCACCATTATCTTTTTCTTCTTCATATAATTTGCTAATATTTTTTCTTAAATCTATAGCATCTTTTATAGTTTCTTCTAATAAATCTTCTCCATTGAAGTCCATCATGTTAGTTGCAACATCTAATGATGCAATCATGTTGTATTGTGGAGATGTTGATCCATACATCATATATGCTTCATTGAATATTTCTGGGTCAACTTTAGTTTCGCTACCATCTTTAATGTGTAACATAGAAGCTTGTGAGAAAGCTGCTAATAACTTATGAGTTGAATGTGAAGCAAATATTGGTGGATGATTTTCAGTATCTAAATCATCTGTCATTGCAAAGAAGTTTTTATATAATGGATGGAATTTAGCATATGCATACCAAGCTTCATCAAAGTGAAGGTTTTTAACATTTTTATCTAAAGTCTCTTTTATTTTGCTTACGTTATAACATAATCCATCATAAGTTGAGTTAGTTAATGTTAACATCTTGATATTCTCTTTTGCTTTTTCTTCAGAAACTAATGGGTTATTTTTAACTTCATTTCTGATATAGTCAGCTGTAAATTCTTCTAATTTAACAGGTCCTATAATTCCTAATCCATTTCTTCTTGGAGTGATATAAGTTGGAATAGCTTCTGTTATTGTCATTGCATAGTTTAATGACTTATGACAGTTTCTATCAACGAAAGCTAACTCATCTCTTGTAACTCTTCCTCTCCAAATAATTTGGTTTACAGAGCTTGTTCCATTAAGAACATAGTAAGTTTGATCAGCTCCAAAAACTCTTGCTGCAAACTTTTCTGAATCTCCAATTGGTCCTTCATGATCTAATAATGATCCTAATTCTGGTACCGAAACAGAAAGGTCTGTTCTAAATACATTTTCTCCTAAGAAATCATAAAAATATTTCCCTGGAGGATTCTTTAAGAATGCACATCCTCCCATATGTCCTGGAGTGTGCCATGCATATTTATATTCCTTAGCATATTTTATTAGGTTATTTAAGAATGGAGATTCAACTATACTCATGTAATTTTTTGAATGCTCTTCAATTCTTCCTGCTAAGAAATCAACTGTGTCTTCGTATAAGAAACAAAAATCATTTAACTCTTTGATTTCTGATAAGTTCAATTTATTTAAATCATCTTTATTTCCAGTGAATGCTATTACAGGTATTTTCTTATTGTGTTTTCTTATAAATTTAAGTGCTCTATCTAATTCACCGATACTTTCTGAATCATATTCCATTAGTATACAAGATAAATCTTGTTTATAAAGTAAATCCTCCATAAAATCTGATTTAGATTTTACAAATGTAACCTCTAAATGATATGCCACTTCAAGATGTTTTGCAATATCAGTTAGTTTTTTAAGCTTCTCGCCTTCTTCACATTTCTTATAGTATATAAGAATTTTCCCGTTTTTAAAATTATTCATTTTGACACCTACTTTTCTTAAAATATATCAATTCCTATTTATGTATTTAAATTTAAATCCGGAAATATAGCATAAGTAAACTTATACTATATCTCCTAAATTTATTATTTATTTAAAACATAACCAAATGCTTTTACATTTCCATCAGCTTGTTCTTCTAAATAAACACCTTGTATTTCTGGTGCAAATCCTGGGAACTTGTTAATTCCTTCTTCAAGAATTAAGAAGTATTTTTGAACTATTTCAGTCCATTTTTCTCCTGGAACAACACAGAATACTCCTGGTGGATATGGAAGAGCTCCTTCTAATGCGATTTCTCCAACGATGTTTTCTAATGCAACTAATTTACAGTTGTTTCTGATATAGTTAACGTTAGCTTCATATGGAGTCATAGCTCTTTCTGGGAATGAATCATGTCTGAATATTTGTTTTTGATAATCTTTTGCTTTTGATTCTTTATAGAAATCATGCATTTCTTGACATAATTGTCTTATTGTATATCCATTGTAACGAGCTTCATTATTATAGTAAAGTGTTGGAATAACATCTTTTAATAATGCATCTTCTTTTATTAATGTTTCAAATCTAACTAAGTGTGAAACTAAGTTTTGCATTTTGTTTATAGTTTCAGCTGGAGTCATTAAGAATAATATTGAGTTAAGATCGTTCTTCTCAGGAATTATTCCATTTTCTCTTAAGTAGTTAGCTAAGATATTAGCTGGTATACCAAATGCTTCGTATTCTCCAGTTTCAGCATCGATTCCTGGAGTAGTTAACATAAATTTGTTTGGATCTACGAAATATTGATCTTCTGCATATCCATCAAATGAATGCCATTTTTGTCCTGGGTGGAATTTGAAGAATTCAATGTTATTTGCGATTTCTTCAGTTGGGTATTCTCCCCATTTCTTTCCATTTACTTCAGTTGGAATAAATGGTTTAAACATTTCACATCTGTCTAGAATCATTTTTCTTGCTTCTATTCCTACAGTTACACAGTCATGCCATAATTTTCTTCCTGCTTCACCTTCTTGCATTTTAGCATTTACATCTAAAGCTGCAAATAATGGGTAGAATGGACTTGTTGAAGCATGAGCCATAAATGAGTTATTGAAATGTTTGTGATCAATATATCTCTTTTGTCCTCTAATATGACTATCTTTTTTGTGTATTTGTGATGTTTGTGAGAATCCTGCTTGTTGTTTGTGTACTGATTGAGTAACAAAGATACCAGGATCATTTTCATTTAAATCTAATAATAATGGAGAACAGTTTCTCATCATTGGTATGAATTGTTCATATCCAACCCAAGCAGAGTCAAATAAAATATAATCACAAAGGTGTCCTATTTTATCAACAACTTGTCTTGCATTGTAGATTGTTCCATCATATGTTCCTAATTGGATTATTGCTAATCTGAAAGGTCTTTCAGCTTTAGCTCTTGAAGGATCTACTTTAGCTATTTCTGCTCTTATATATTCTTCTTCGAAACAATGAGCATCTATTCCACCAATAAATCCAAATGGATTTCTTGCTGTTTCTAAGTATACTGGATTTCCGCCTGCTTGTACTAAAGCTGCGATATAGTTTGATTTATGGTTATTTCTATCGAATAATACTAAATCTCCAGGAGCTACAGCTGCTTTTATAGCAACTTGGTTTGAAGAAGAAGTTCCGTTCATTACGAAGTAAGTTTTATCTGCATTATAAACTTTTGCAGCATGTTCTTCTGCTGAAACTGCTGGTCCTTCATGTATTAATAAATCTCCTAATGCAACGTCAGCGTTACATATATCTGATCTAAATACATTTTCTCCGAAGAATTCATATAGCATTCTTCCTGCTGGATGTTTACGGAAGTATTGTCCACCTTGGTGTCCTGGACAGTCAAATTGAGTATTTCCTTTTTCAACATATTCTTTTAATTTTCCAAAGAATGGAGGTAATACTCTTGCTTCGTAATCAGCTGCTGCTGCTTCGATTTTTCTTTCTTGTAAAGTTCCATTGAATTTGTTATCTTTATCAATGATGCTGTATACCATTGCTGATAATTCAGCATCTAATATTTCACCACTTGATAAAATAACAAATACAGGAATTCCAAGTTTAGTTTCAGAAACCTTCTTTATTATATCTTTTTCTTGAGCTGTAACTACAACTGCTGCAACATCTGTAAAATCAGTGCTGTAACAATCAATTTTTTCTCTGCTTGTTACTACATCATTTTTTACTAATTCAGAACAAGCAATTTTTAAATTTTTCATCCTTATTTCCTCCTTAGAGCATTTATATAATTAATTGTTATGTTATTTTATTTTTACCTTGAGATTATTGTTATATTGTATTGCAATTTTTTCTTTAAGTAAATTAAATAACTACTTACTTAATTAAAATCATACTCCCCGTATTACCATATTGCAATGATTCTATTCTAAGATTTACCATTCTGCTATTTAATATTAATTATTTAACATTTTATTCATTTTTATCGGTGATTTATTAGCCTTTTTTTCACTCTGTTATTTTCTTACTATTTCTTAAATTTACTTGTTATTAATTTTCAATTTTTCTGCTTAATTGCATTTTCCTTATAAAAGTATCAATTTTTTATCACTTATTTTTTTAAAATTATAGTGATATCTTTCTTTCACTCACTTGTAATTTTTTTACTATTAATATTTTATCCATATATTTTTAGTGAACTTTATTAACTTACCGTTTCTCGATGCATAAATATACCTTAATTGTGCATAATTATGCTTTGTGAGGAATTTTATGCATAATCTCTATTAAAATGTCATAAATTAAGTACAATTTATATACAAAAATAAAGGATAAAATCTCTTTAAAATTTCATCCTTTATCCTATACCTGGTATTTATGTAAATTTTATTCTCTTATTACAGTTATTTTATCAAAGAACTCACCAAACTCTTCTTCATTGTTAAATGCTCTTAATGGTATTGTAACTAATGGCTTATCTTTTTCGTCTAATATGAAAACATAATTATTTTTCTCTACAACTTTTTTAATTTGATTAAGTCTAAATTTGAATGTCTTCTTCTTATTCTCTAAGTTTTTTACAATCATTTCTTTTTCAGTTCTGACAACAAGCTTTTGTTGAACATAGTCTGGGTTTTTCTTAGCTAATCTCATCATCGCTCTTCTAAAGTTCTTTCTCTTTGTAAGTAATGTATTTACCCACAGGAAAGCTGAAGTTGCTATAAAAAGAAATATTACTGCTCCAACTTGAGCTGTGAACCCACCTTGCTCAAATGCAAGATATATAACTAAAAGCAATGCTGCTATTGTATATATTACAGGGAATATGTTATTGAAAATCCAACTCTTAATCGACATCTTCCCTAGCCCTATATTTATCTCTACCAGGTCTTCTACCTCATTTTTATATTTTATAGTCATAAAAATCCCTCCGCTTTTTAATATCCTTAAATTATATCACAGCTAAAAGGATATAAAATAAAACTTAATTTTAATAAAGTTTCCAAAATATAAATGAAATCCGCTTAAATACACTTATTTATCTTTAATTTCCCTTTCTCCCTTCTTTATTTCCTTATCTAAATGCTTACCATATCTCTCTATAAAATCAATCATACTGTTAAATTGTTCATCTGATATACTCTCAAAAACTTCCTTATCTCTTTCTCTAAACTCCTTGTGCAAGCTTTCATGTATACCACTAATATTTTTCCCCTCCTCTGTAAGATTAAAGTATATTTCTTTCTTATTTTCTGGCTTCTGATAGCTTTCAATAAACCCTTTTTCTATAAGTTTTTTAGTTAATTTACTTACTGCACTTCTTGTCATATATAAAGATTCTGCAAGCTTTGTTACATTAGAATCTTCACTTCTTTCTATACATTCAATACAATGTACTTCTGAAGGCTTATATTCTTTAAGTTTTTCTTCCATTTTAAATTTATTAAGCCATCCCATTTTGTTTAATAAATCTCTAAGCCCTGCCATAACTATATCTTCTTTATTCATAGCTTGCTCCTTTTTACTCATCATTACTCCTCCTCTTACAATCAACTTCCTATATTAATGCATATTTTATTATAACATTTAAAATGTATTTATTTTATATTACTCTATCTATAAAATAAAAGGGCTACTTTTCAGATGCTCTTCAAATTTTTTAACCAAACTAACTATTTATTCCATCAGCCTAATTTTAAGTCTTTATTATTATCTTTTAATTACTAAATGAACCCTCTATTAATTCTATCCCAGTTTCCTCATTTTCATTATTACTATTATTCCAGTTAGATATAAATACTGATAATAATCTATTTAATTCACTTACTTCATCTTCATCTATTATTCCATGTGAATTATAATCTTTCTTTAATGGTTGATTTGTTACATGCAATGTTCCTTCATTATTAATAGCTATTTCATTTGCAAGAATAGTTGAACTATTTAAAGCAAAATTTCCTTTTCCTCCAACTATTATCTTCCCATTATTTATAATTATTGAATTTGTTAGCTGTCTACTAGTTTCTATTTCTAGATTTTCTGAATTAACCAATATTACATCAACTTTATAACCTACTTTTGTTCCTGCTACTTCTACTTTTATAATACTTTCTTCTTTTCCATCTTTAAAATATTCTTCAAGAGTTTTATTACTTCCTACTATAGTTAAATTAGGCTTTGACCACTCGGGATTAATGAAAGCTCTATTCATGCTTCCCTTCACCTCCATTACAGGAACTTCCTTTTCATCTATATAAAATTTTCCATTATCTTTATAAGTTATTTTCTTTTCTGGTGTTTTCCAATTTTTAAACTCAATTCTCTTTATATCATTTGATTTAATCTCTCCCGTTACCTTTCCATCTGTTGCTGTTACTTTCCCGCTTGGTGTTGAAATACTTGATGTCGAAGTGTCTATTGTTCCTCCATTAGTTATTGTTATACCACCCGATCCTGAAACTAATCCATGTTCGAAAATATTTGTAGTATTTCCACTTATACTTTTTGTATATTTAACTTTTACCGTCTCTTTTCCATTTCCACAATACGCTATACTTTTAACTATACTTTCACCATTTTCCTCTTCTAAAAAAACATCCACCTTTTCTACATTATCTCTTATTAATATTTTAGTTAATTCTTTCTCCTCTATATCCGTTCTTGTATCAATAGTTGTGTTTCCTAGCTTAAAATAACTTCTTGCTATTTCAATTCCACTTTCTGCTGCATACTTTAAATCTTCTCGATTTTTTTGATTCGTATTTGATTTCATTGTTCCCATTATTACAGTTAACATTATTCCACTTAATGTCATAAATATCATTCCTATAGCTAGAACTGTTAACATTGTACTTCCTCTTTTCTTTTTTCTCATAATCCTCCTTCAACAAAAAAACTTTAGAGCAAAATACATTATCTTAATCTTAAAATTTAGTATTCTCTAAAGTTTTATATTTTCTTCTTACCCATTCATTGAATATATACTATTTATATAGTTATAATTACTTTTACCATTTTCAAATTCTAATTCTATTTTATATAATGAATTTTTCTTTGTACCTACCTTTTCCACCTTAAATTTTTTTACATATTTTGATGGTATCGCATTTAATATATAGCTCTCTGAATCTTCTATATCTTCATTAATTACATATTGTCTCAACTCACCTGCTTCAACCTCATATCTATAAACTTTATTTTTTCTTTTTAAGATTAAAACACTTTCAGTTGCTACTACTCCTGATATAAGCTTATTTTCTATTCTTATATCTATTCCAAATCTTATATCTTCTTCTAATACATCTATAATATTTCTGCTTTGATTCTGTAGCTCATTATCATTTTCTGCCATTATAAGCATTGCTGTCGATGATGAAAATAATGAGAACATCAAAGTAGAAAATACTCCTATAATAGCTATAACTGCTATAATCTCTATTAGTGTAAATCCCTTTCTCTTTTTTCTTTTCATCTATTTCTCCTTTATGCAATACTAGATATAGCAAATCTTCTTTCTACAGCACTACTTATCCCACTATTTATTTCTATAGTTTTTGTATCAAAAATATATTTTTTTCTCGACCTTTATTTTGCACTCTAATTTTCATTCCATATTTATGTCCCATATCTTCTGATTCTTTACTTAACTCTTCTATTTTATCTTCTTCAGTAACACCTGTTTTAAAATAATACCCATCTATCATTTCTGTTCTACTATTATCCTTAAGTAACTTTTCTTTTATCGCTTTACTCAATTCATCAATACTATTAAATGAAATATAATAATATTTTAAATCACCATTTTCTTTCCAATCTACTGGATAGGAGCTATTTAAAGGCCTTATACTTTTTATTCCTTCATTAAAAGCTCTAGACATACTACTTGAATCAAACTGATTTTTATTTTCGCCATTATACTTATTAACCATCAGTATCATACTACTTATTACTGTTGTTAATATTGCAAAAGCTACTAATCCTGCCATCACTTCTATAAGTGTAAATCCTTTTTTCTTTCTTTTCATAATTTATCATTAATGCCTTTCTTAACTATTCCAATATATCCTTCTTACCATACTTTCCATTATTAAAATTATGATTTTCTATCTCTTGCTCTCCTTTAGTATAATAATCAAATACTATTTCTCCACTTATAACTGAATACTTTTCTCCTTCAATACTTCTTTCTTTTAATTCTTTAATTCTATCCTTTAAATTCTCCCTTTCAATTTGTTGATTTCTAATTTCATCTTGAATCTCTAACTTTGTAAGTGTATCTATTTCCTCTTCTCTTTTTTCCATAAGACTTTCTATTAATTTATTTTTTGTATCCACTTTTCTTTCTAACTCTTCTATTTCTTTCGTATTATCTATTTTTTTCACTCTCTGTTCTTTCTCTATAGATATGTTAGTAACTTGAAGTATTTGTTCCTGCCTTTCCATAGCCTTTATAAAATTTAAAACATGCATAAATGCTCCCTCAAATTTTACTGTTACAGTATATTTATAAAAGCCATTTTTAGCTTCTCTTAAATCCTTATATGCCTTTTCATCCTCATTTCCTTCTATATTTTCGCTATTTTCTTCACCATAATTAATTGCTACAGGTTGTCCAAAACTAGTCGATTTTATTTCTACATTGCTATTAAAAGCAGCTTTATGAAGCTTTCTCGAAAGTTCTGGATATCTATTTGTTTCTGGTACTTTTATAATTGCCTGAGAATACTCTTTTTCTTTTTTTGCTAATATAGCTCGCCCTTCTATCAACTCTTCATCTATATTTTTTCTACTATCCACACTTGTTTGTAGCATTGAAACTTCTGCCTTTAACAGCTCTATCTTTTCAAGCATACTCTTTAACATAAATGTATATGTTCCAAATCCAACTATTCCTACTATAGCTATTCCTATGAGAATCTTTTCATTTTTACTCATTTCTAATTTTGATATATCTTTAAATCCTCTTTTTTTCTTCTCTTTCCCCTCTTTGCTCCCCATACTATTTCTCCTTAATTTTAAGCACTACTTCAAATATATAACTTTTTACTTTAGTTTCATCATCCTCTTTTTCTTTTATTTCTGATATATGCGCTGTATAGTATCTTTTATCTTCTCTTAAATTTGCCCAAAACTCTTCTATTTCACTTCTTTTTTCAGCTTCTCCGCTCATTGTTATACTTCCTAATAATCCATTTTTCACATCTTCCTCTGTAGTCTTAAATTTAAATAAATTTGCCTTCAACCCTTGTGGAAATTTTTCACTTAAATTTGTTATTATGGCTTTTGTATCTCTATCTTTTATTACCGATAAACCATTTATTTTAAATATCTTACCTTCTAAATTTCTTATATTAGTATTCAATTCTTGATTTTCATCAAATCTTTCCTGTGTTTTTTGTAATTCTCTCGTTAACATAGCTTTTTCATTCTCTAGTTTTGAAATCTTTACATTTAAATAAATTACAAAGCTACCTATAGCACAGCAAAAAATTACTCCACCTAGAATTATTCCTTTTATTTTTTCTTTATTTGCCTTTTTAGCTTTTATATGCTGTGGTACTAAATTCAATTCTCTAATTTTACTCATACTTCTAATCCCTTCTTAACAATAATCCATATGTGTATAAATAATCTTTTAAATGAATATCACTTGATCCTTTAACAACTATTTTTAAATCATTAAAATCTGGAACTTCTTCAACTTTACCTCCAAAGTTCTTTTCTAAATATTCTTTTATTCCTTTAATTTTGACTCCACTTCCCACTAAATAAATATTATCTAAATTTTTCTTTACCTTTCCATTAGAATAAAATTGAACTAATAACTTATACTGATTAACTAAAGATTTAAAAAATCTATGATATTTTCTCTCTTCTTCCCCGATCTCTTTTTTTAAATCTATAGAATCTAAAAACCTCTTATATTCATGATTATTTTTTATTTCTTCCTCACATGCTCCAATAAGTCCATACCCTTGATATTTCTCTATAACTGTTTTCCCAAACTCTGTAATAACTATTGAATTTGAATGAGCTTCTATACTAAGAACTCCTGATAATTTAACTTTCGGATTAAAATTTGACTTAAATGTTTTAAATACTCGTCCTATTATATTTGCAAAAATATCTATAGCTTTAACTTCTAATCCCAATTCATCTGCAAGTTCTAAATATTTATCTATCTTTTCCTTTTTAACTCCAACTACCATTACTGCTACATCACTATCAGTATTTCCATAATTATAATTAATCACTTCAAAATCACTATAATACGCTTCTATTTTTTCTCCAATAAACTGTTTAAGCTCGAAATATACATTTTCTCTCATTAGCTTTTCATCAGTATTTGGAACTACTAAATGTCGTATTATAATATCTTGTCCTCTAATACAAAATGCTATTTCTTTTATTCCTCTCTTCTTCTTTGCAATATATGGTTCAATAACATCTACTATTGCATCTAAATCTATAATATTATCCTCTTTAAACGAATCTTTTGGTGTCTTTAAAATCATTCCATCTCTTATATCGTATTTATGCCCCATTAATATAGTTATGTTTTCCTCATTAATATCAAGTGCAATAACCTCTTTTTTAAACAAACCTATCCCCCCCTTTAAAGTAAATTAATATACCAATTTATTATTTCTTCTCCAAAAAGTACTGTAATCCCCGCCCCAAGTGATAAATATGGAACAAGTGCAATAGCACCCTTTTTTCTTTTGAAAAATATTAAATATATTGCATGTATACCAGCCAAAACTATTCCAATAAAAAGATTCAAAAGAGCTAATCTAAAATTTAAAAATAATCCACATATAAATATCACCTCTACATCTCCCCAACCCATTAATCCCATTAAAGACATAGCTCCTATGGCAAGGCTTGGAATAACACATGCTGAAAAAATATTTATAAAACTCAAATCTCCTTTTACAAAAAAATATAACAAATAAATACATATTAAACTTCCATATATAATACGTTCATCACCACATTTAACATCAAGAATTCCTATAACTACTATTCCTACAACAAAAACTAAAAAAGAAATAATATTTATTATGTTAAATCCACCTTTTAGAAAAATATTTAATCCTATAAAGAAAATTCCTCCTACGGCTCCAATTATAATATCTGAAGTATATACATCTTGAGTCTTGAAATCTATCCAACCTACAATAGTTAAAACTAAAGCTAAAAATGTAAATTTAAAAAACTCTAATCCAATTCCAAATTTAAAAAACAATGTACAAATAACTAAGGATGTAAAAATACTTAACCTTAAATTCTTTTGTTCTAATATATATTTATTTATCATACTCATGACTAGAAAACTTACTATAAAAATTAATCCACTCATTTTTCTTACCTCATTTATATAAAAGCCCCTATTGGGGCTTTTAATTTTTTTATTTTACTTTTCGGGTCTATCTGATGGTGATTTTTCTAAATCTATTGATTCATATTCTAAAATACCTTTTTTATCAATTGTAAAGTCACTTCCTGCTACTATTGCTAAACAATGCTGAATTTTCACCTCAGTAAGTTTTCCTAATTTATCTAATTCACTGTTTTCTATCAAACTTTGTATTGTTGTATTTTTTATTGCTGTATCTACAGATGTTTGATCATAGAATAATTCTCCACTTTCTAACTTATTAGTTCCTTTCATTTTTGCAGTTTCATAAGCCTGTCCCACTCTTCTTGCTTGATCAATTACTCCAATCTTTTTAGCCTCTTTCATATAACCTGATATTTTTGGTACTAAAATTGCTGCAAGTATTCCTATAATAGCAATTACTGCTACCATTTCTATAAGAGTAAATCCTTTCTTTTTTTTGATTTGTATCATTTTTCTCATAATTTATACCCCCTAAAATTTTATTTATATAAATTTATATTTATATTTTTTTATAAAGCCATTACTGTATCAATCATATTCATAAGTGGCATCATTATAGCCAAAACTATAAAAAGCACTACAAATGCTAATATAATTATAAGTATTGGTTCCACCATAGCTATTAGCTTTTCTATCGCAGCTTCAACTTCATTGTCATAAAACTCTGCTGTCTTTACCATTATTTCATCTAATACCCCTGTTTCCTCTCCTATAGATATCATTTGAGTTAACATTAATGGAAATACATTTGTTTCTTGAAGTGTTTCCCCTATAGAATTTCCCTTTTGAATTTCCTCTTTTACTTCCTGTAATTTCTTTGCTACATAATCATTTTCTAAAACTTGTCCTAAAATTTCTAAAGTTTCTATAACACTTACTCCTGAAGACATGAGTATTGAAAATGTACTTGCAAATCTCCCTGCAATTATTTGCTTATTTAAGACTCCAAAGCCACTTATATTTATTTTCAATTTGCCTATCTGCATTCTATAATTTTCATTTTTGTCTAATATAATTTTTTTACAAAGTATAATTATAGCTATTAAAACTCCAATTATTATCATATTTTTTTTAATAAAATCTCCTATAGCTACAAGAGCTATTGTTACTAAAGGTAGCTCACCACCTCCACTTACTAAGTTTTCTACAAAACTTGGTACGACAAATGTTAAAAGAAATGTCACTACCGCAATTGAAAATATAACTAATATTCTAGGATATATAGTTGCTTGTGCAATTTTTTGTTTTTGCTTATATAACTTTTTATAGTATTCAGATAACTCTAGCATTACTATATCTAGTCTTCCTGATATTTCTCCTGCTTTTATAAGATTTAGCATAAGCTTCGGAAAATCTTTTTCATCACTTAAACTCTCTGAAAGTCCTCTCCCCTTCTTAACTTCCTCAGAGCATTTCTCTAGAATCTCTTTCATTCTTTTATTTCCACTCTGCTCTTTAATTATTTCTAAAGATCTTGTTATAGATACTCCTGATTGCATTAAAAACCCTAGTTGTCTTGAAAGTATTGATAGTTCTTTTAATTTTATTTTTTGTTTAAATAAATTTATCTCTATATCTTTATTTTTTTCCATTTCTATTTTTATTGGAAAATATCCCTTATTTCTTATATTTTCCATTAGCAATTCTTTATTATCTACTTCAAGATACCCTTCTATAACTTCACCTTGCATGTTCTTCGCTTTATATTTATAAACTCCCATATAAAACACCTCTCTATTCTCTTACATAGGCTACTCTAATTAATTCATCTATAGTAGTTACTCCATCTAAAACTTTATCTATACAAGCTTTATTAAGAGTTTTCATTCCATTTTTAATAGCTATCTCTTTTAAGCTATCAGAATTTTCATTTCTATTTATTCCTTCTCTAAGTTCTCTATTAACACTTAATATTTCATATATCCCTGTCCTACCTTTATATCCTGTATTATTACAATAGGTACAACCTTCTCCTTTTTTTAAAACAACCTCTTTTCTCTCATCTATATCTAAAAGTCTTTTTTCATATTCTGTTGCTAAATACTCTTTTGAACATCTTTTACATATTTTTCTTACTAGCCTTTGTGCTATGATTCCTACTAATGCTGTAGATATCAGATATGGCTCTATTCCCATATCCATAAGTCTAACTATAGTTGACGTTGCATCATTTGTATGAAGTGTGCTTAATACAACATGTCCCGTCATAGCAGCTCTTGCAGATATTTCTGCTGTTTCCTTATCTCTAATTTCTCCAATCATTATTATGTCAGGATCTTGCCTTAGTATTGATTTGAGCCCAGATGCAAATGTCATTCCTGCCTTTAAATTCACATTAACTTGATTTACACCCTCTACTGTAAACTCTACAGGGTCTTCAACTGTTATTATATTTTTATCTACTTTATTCAATTCTCCTAATATTGAATAAAGAGTAGTTGATTTACCGCTTCCTGTTGGTCCTGTCACTAAGATTATTCCATAAGTATTTGAAAGAATTTTGATAAGTTCTTTTATATCCTTCTCATCCATTCCTAATGAACTTTTATCTTTTAATTCAGTTGATGCTTTAAGAATTCGTATTACGACTTTTTCTCCATACACTGTAGGAAGAGTGGATACTCTTAGATCTACTCTTATCCCATCAAATTCTTGAAGTATTCTTCCATCTTGTGGAACTCTCTTTTCTGTTATATTTAAATTTGCTAATATCTTTATTCTTGTTGCAATCATTGATTTTGATTGAATTGGAACTGTTAACATAATAGATAATTCACCATCTATTCTAACTCTTACCCTTACCTCTTTCTCTGTTGGCTCTATATGAATATCACTTGCTCCTACTCTTATTGCATTTTGAATAATTGTATTTACAAAAGTTATAATCGGTGCATTATCTTCTAAATTTTCAAAACGTTCCTCTTCTCTAGTATTTATATTTTCAAACTCTAAATTTTTTGCTACCTCTTTTGCATATTGAGTTCTATAATATTTTGCTATTGCATTATCTATAGATGTTTTTGTATCTAGAACTTTTAAAACTGTAAGTCCTGTAACTATATTTATATCTTCATCTGCAAAAAAATCTAGTGGATCTGAAGTTACTATGCAAATATCATATTCATCTGCCCGAAAAGGAATTATATGATGTTTTTTACAAAGAGTTTCTGGCACTTTATTTATTATTTCCATATCTATATCTACAAACTCTAAATTTACTCTTTGTATTCCCAATTGAATTTCTAAAGTAGTTACTATATCTTCTTCTGTAACATACTCATTTTCAATAAGTATTTCTCCAAGTCTTTCTCCAGTTAACTTTTGTTTTACAAGTGCGTTTCTTAACTGCTCAATAGTAAGCTTTCCATTATTCACTAGCAATTCTCCTAATCTCATCGCTCTCCATACCCTTCTGTATTCTATATACATATTATACATTATTTTACTTTATTTTAAAATATTGTTTTATTTTTGCTGATAAATTTTTATTGATAATTTTTTATATACTAACTTGTCTAATCTTCTTTTATTTAATAAAACAAAAAAAGTCTTCTATGTATTCACATACATAGAAGACTTTCATCTATTAACTATTAATTTTAACTATTAATACATTCCATCCATCCCAGGTGCTCCTGGCATTACTGGCTCTTGCTCTTTAATATCAACAACAGCTGCTTCTGTAGTTAAGAATGTTGATGCTACTGATGCCGCATTTTGAAGTGCTGATCTCGTAACCTTAGTTGGATCAACAATCCCTGCTTTAATCATATTTTTATATTCACCTTTTAGAGCATCATACCCAATAAGTTCTTCTGAGTTTTTAACTTTTTCAACTATTACTGAAGCTTCAACTCCTGCATTAGTTGCAATTTGTCTCATTGGCTCCTCTAAAGCTCTAACAATTATATCTATACCAACTTTTATGTCATATACATCTGAAGTTAATTCTGCAACTTTATTTAAGATATTTACATAAGCAGTTCCACCACCTGGAACTATGCCTTCTTCTACAGCTGCTTTTGTAGCTGCTAATGCATCTTCAATTCTAAGCTTTCTTTCCTTAAGTTCTGTTTCTGTAGCTGCTCCTACTTTAACAACTGCAACTCCACCTGCAAGCTTAGCTAATCTTTCTTGAAGTTTTTCTGCATCAAATTCTGATGTAGTTTCTTCAAGTTGTGATTTAATTTGAGATACTCTATCTTTAATATCTTCTGAATTTCCTTTTCCATTAACAATTGTAGTATTATCTTTAGTTATTTTAATGCTTTCAGCTTCTCCAAGTTCGAATAATTGAATATCCTTCAAGTCTTTTCCAAGTTCATCAGAAACAACTTCTCCACCTGTAAGAACTGCAATATCTTTTAGCATTTCTTTTCTTCTATCTCCAAAACCTGGCGCTTTAATTGCAACACAAGTAAATGTTCCTCTTAGCTTATTAACTACAAGTGTAGTCATAGCTTCACCTTCAATATCATCTGCTATAATAACAAGCTTTCTACCAGCTTGAACAATTTGCTCTAATATTGGTAATATGTCTTGAATATTAGATATTTTTTTATCCGTAATTAAAACATATGGATTATCTAAAATTGCTTCCATTTTCTCTGTATCTGTTACCATATATGCTGATACATATCCTCTATCAAACTGCATTCCTTCAACTACATCAAGTTCAGTTCCCATAGATTTTGATTCTTCTACAGTTATAACGCCCTCATTACCTACCTTTTCCATGGCATCAGCAATAAGTTGACCTATATTCTCATCAGCTGCACTTATAGCTGCAACTCTTGCTATATCTTCTTTTCCTGCAACTGGTTTTGAAATATTTTTAATTTCTTCCACAGCTTTTTCTACTGCCCTATTAATTCCTTGTCTTATAAGCATTGGATTTGTTCCTGCAGTAACATTTTTAAGACCTTCTCTTATAATAGCTTGTGCTAAAAGCGTAGCTGTAGTTGTACCATCTCCTGCTACATCATTTGTTTTAGTTGCAACCTCTTTTACAAGTTGAGCACCCATATTTTCATATTGATCTTCTAACTCAATTTCTCTTGCTATAGAAACACCGTCATTTGTTATTAATGGTGATCCAAATTTTTTATCTAAAATAACATTTCTTCCTTTTGGTCCTAAAGTAACTTTTACTGTATCTGCTAATTTATCAACACCTATTTGCATTGATCTTCTAGCTTCTTCTCCAAATTTAATAATCTTAGCCATTCCTTATTTTCCTCCTATTCCACAATAGCAAGAACATCTTCTTGCTTAAGTATTATAAATTCTTCTCCATCAACTTTAACTTCTGTTCCTGTATACTTTGCGTAAAGAACCTTGTCCCCTACTTTAACTTCCATATCTATATCTTTAGTTCCTGGCCCTACAGCTACAACCTCAGCCTCTTGAGGTCTTTCTTTTGCAGTTCCCGTTAAAACTATTCCACTCTTTGTTTTTTCTTCTGCTTCTAATCTTTTTATTACCACTCTATCTCCTAATGGTCTAATCATAAATAAAAACCTCCCTTTAAACTTTACTTATTAGCACTCTCTATTACAGAGTGCTAATCCTATATTAATATAATATCGCTTATAAAAAATAAATTCAAATATTTCTTTAAATATTATTACCTTATTTTTTCTTTCTATAAGAAATTAAAGCAATATATTTCTATATTACTCTAATTATCATCAGCTTATTCATTTTTCCTATTTTTTCTAATTTAATATTTATATTATAACTCTTTATTTTATTTTAATATTGTTTGTTATTGCATAGTAGAAAAGATATTGTTGTGCAAAACCTGCAAGCTCTCCAAACTTATCTCTTCCAATTACTCTTATTTTAGGTAATGACTTTTCATCTAATTTATAAAAATAATTCATTATTCTTTCTACCCAACGATCTACTGGAAAAGCAGAATGTTTTCCCATTCCAAAAAGCATAATACAGTCTGCAACTTTTGCACCGATTCCTTTAAATTCTTGAAGGGCTTTATGACATTCATCATCATTTAATTTTATTATTCTTTCTAAGTTGAACTCCCCACTAGGATTAGCTATATCTCCATTTACTTTTCCTACAGTATCCACTATATATTTACTTCTAAAAGAACCACCTATTGCTTTAAGTTCTTCCTCTGTTACACCTTTTAGCATTTCTGATGTTGGAAATGTATAATATTTTTTTCCTTTATAATCTATTTCATTTCCCCATTTTTCACTTATATTTAAGATTGTTTTTTTTATCATAGGTATACTGTTTCTTGCTGATATTATAAAACTTAATACTATTTCATAAGCTTCTTGATTTAAAAGTCTTATTCCATATCCAAACTCCATACTCTTTTTTAATGTTTCATCTATATCTAACTTTTCTTTTATATCATCATAATCTCTACCTAAATCAAAATATTCAAGCCATATTTTTTCAAAATCTATTTTATTAGTATTACTGAAAATAACTTTATCCTCTTCCTGCTTTATTTCTAATACTCTTCCGAAAGCTACTATTATATAATTCATTTCAGATATCTTATCCCATCTAAAACATTGTCCACACTCTAATATTTGTTTTATATTAAAGTTTTTTACACCTTCTAATATGACTTCATTATCTATATATTCTATATTTTTATAATCCATTTAGTTATCCTCCATTTAAACAATACATTAATATCCTTATATCAGTTTCTTCTTATTATTTTCTAGTTTATCCACTATAATCTTATCCATTCTAAGAATAATTATTATCTACTAATATTTTCTTAATTATAGCATATTTAGTTTTTAATAACTACCAACCCATAACTCCTAAAAGTATTTCCTTTCTTCTTTACTTAGTATTTGTTATAATCACTTGTATATATTAATTTAAAAGGACGTGTTTATTATAAATAATAACTATAAAATAAAAGAAAATGAATTTAAATCTGTAGATAACTATACTGTTATGATTATCTTAAATAAAAAAGGAAAAGAATTCGAAGTTAAAATCGATTCTACTGATATTGAAAAAGTTAAAGCTGAAGGAATTTGGTTTGCTGAATGGAATAAAGATTTTAACAACTATTTAGTTACTAATATTCATTCATCAAAACAAAATAAAAAAGGAAAATCTTTAAAGCAAATCTTACAAAATATTATTCTAAATGAAGATATTAATGCTCCTATTGTTCATATTAATGGAGATACTTTAGATAACAGATCAGAAAATTTAGAAGTTTTCAACAGAAATGCTATAAATGAAACTGAAGCTGTGGATAAAAATACTATTGCTATAATTTTAAAAGATAAGTTTGGAAATAAAGTTTCAAAAGCTTTAATTTCAAAAGAAGATTTAGATACTGTAGTCAATGATAATTATACTTGGGTTTCTCATAAATTATACGGAGAAATATCAGTTATTGCGAATACTCCTGAAGGAAGAATTCAATTACCAATTCTATTAATGAATCCTTCTAAAGATGAATATGTTCATCACATAAATTTAAACCCATTAGATAATAGAAGAAATAACCTTGAATTAAAAACAATAGAAGACTAATCTCTTTTTATAAAAGTAATATCTTTTAAACTAAAAACTCGCCTTTAAGGCGAGTTTTTAATTACAATCACTAATTTTTATTAGCTAAATATTCATGTATTCCTTTTGCAGCTTTTTTTCCAGCTCCCATTGCTAATATTACTGTTGCTGCTCCCGTAACTGCATCTCCTCCTGCAAAAACTCCAGTTCTAGAAGTTTCTCCACAATCTTCTGATGCTATAATACATCCTCTTTTATTTTGCTCTAAACCTTTTGTTGTAGATATAATCAATGGATTTGGAGAAGTTCCAAGAGACATTATTACTGTATCTACATCTAATATAAACTCTGAACCTTTAACTTCAACCGGTCTTCTTCTCCCAGACTCATCCTCCTCTCCAAGCTCCATTTTCACACATTTCATTCCTATAACCCATCCATTTTCATCATTTAAAATTTCAGTTGGATTTGTCAATATATTAAATATAACGCCTTCCTCTTTTGCATGATGAATTTCTTCAACTCTAGCTGGTAATTCTGCTTCACTTCTTCTATATACTATATGAGTCTCTGCTCCTAGCCTTAGAACAGTTCTAGCAGCATCCATAGCAACATTACCTCCACCTATAACTGCTACCTTCTTTCCAGCTCTTACAGGTGTTTTATATCCATCTTGGAAGGCTTTCATAAGATTACTTCTAGTTAATATCTCATTTGCTGAAAAAACTCCATTTGAACTTTCTCCTTTTATCCCCATAAACTTTGGAAGCCCAGCTCCTGACCCTATAAATACAGCCTCAAATCCTTCTTCCTCCATAAGTTCATCTATAGTTACTGTTCTTCCTACCACTACATTTGTTTCTATTTTAACACCAAGTTTTCTAACATTATCTATTTCACCTTTAACTACAGTATCTTTTGGAAGCCTAAACTCTGGTATTCCGTATACTAAAACACCGCCTGCTTCATGTAGTGCTTCAAAAATAGTTACCTCATATCCCATTCTAGCTAAATCTCCAGCACAAGTAAGTCCAGCTGGCCCACTTCCTATAACAGCTACTTTCTTTCCTCTAGATTCTTCTTTTTGAGATAAGTCGATATTATTTTCTCTTGCCCAATCTGCCACAAATCTTTCTAGTTTCCCAATAGAGACTGACTCTCCTTTTATTCCTAAAACACAATCACCTTCACATTGAGTTTCTTGTGGACACACTCTTCCACAAACTGCTGGAAGAGCAGAATCTTCAGCAATAATCCTTGCTGCTTCCTCAAAATTTTTCTCTTTAACTTGTTCTATAAATCTTGGAATATTTACATTAACAGGACATTTTTTTATACATCTTGCGTTCTTACAATTTAAGCATCTTTTTGCTTCCTTTATAGCTTCTTCTTCCTTATAACCTAAACATACTTCCTTAAAATTTTTAGCTCTAACTTCAGCTACTTGTTCTTCCACCGGAATTCTCTTCATTCTCTCTTTCATATCCATATTATTTTTTACCTCCGCAGTTCCCACACCCACCATGATGTGTATCACCTTCCTGTTCTTTAAGAAATGCTTTACCTTCTTCAGTTTTATAAATATTTTGTCTTCTCATAGCTTGATCAAAATCAACTAAATGTCCATCAAACTCCGGGCCATCCACACATGCAAACTTAACTTTATCTCCAACTGTTACCCTACATGCACCACACATCCCTGTTCCATCAACCATAATAGGATTTAAACTTACAGTAGTCTTTATTCCTAGTTCTTTAGTTAACATACTCATAAATTTCATCATTATCATAGGTCCTATAACAATAGCATGATCATACTTTTTCCCTTTTTCTCTAATTAAATGAGTTAAACAATCAGTTACTCTTCCATTAAATCCATAAGAACCATCATCTGTAGCAACGTAATAATTTTTAGCTACTGCTTTCATTTCATCTTCTAATATTAAGAGTTCTTTAGTTCTAGTTCCTACTATTACATCTACATCTATTCCCTGTTCTTTCATCCATTTTACTTGTGGATAAATAGGTGCTGCTCCAACACCACCAGCTATAAATAATATATTTTGATTTTTTAAATTTTCTAATTTTTCTTCTATAAATTCACTCTCTTTTCCTAAAGGTCCTACAAAGTCTAGAATATAATCTCCTATATTAAGACTTGCAAGTTTCTTTGTTCCTTCTCCTACTATTTGAAATACTATAGATATAGTTCCTTTTTCCTTATTATAATCAGCTATAGTTAAAGGTAATCGTTCCCCTTTTTCATCACACTTAACTATAATAAATTGTCCCGGCTTCGCTCCTTTTGAAATTCTCGGTGCTTCTACATCCATAAAGTATAGATTTTCTGCTAAAGCTTTCTTATTCACTATCTTAAACAAATTAAATCCCCCTTTTATCTATTTAAATTTTTACTATTTTTATAAATTATACCATTTATTTCTATAAAGATTCAATCTTTCAGTATTTTTTCTAAACTTTATAATACATTCTTATTTTTTTGTTTATAATAGAAATTTTTTAGTTAAAATTTTTTCAAAATATGATAAAATATTACAGTAAAGGGTTATGAGGAGGAGATATAATTTGATAGAATTTTTAAAATTCTTAGTAGATTTCATGAATCAAATTCACCATAAAGCTGTAGATGTATTAGGATCTAATGGGTATGGGTTTTCTGATAAACAACTTCATTTTATTTTTATAGGTTGTCTTGGTATCATGATTTTTATTTTTTCACATTTTTTATTTAAAGTAATTGCTAAATATTCTTTAACCGCTGTATCGTTTATATACACTTTTACGATACTTATTTTTATTACAGTAGCAATAGAAATCCAGCAAAAGTTAACTGGTCAAGGTCAAGCTGAATTTGGAGATGTCTTTTGGGGACTTTATGGTTTTGTCTATGTCTTTTTTATTTACATAGCTATAAGACTACTACTGTTAGGTGTACAATATCTATTTAAAAAGTTTAAATCAAAAAAAGCTCCAGGTAAAAGATATGCTAAAAAAAGAAAGCCTCCCGAGGAAGCTTATTATAATTAGTAACCAAAAAAAGAAACTCCAAATTTGGAGTTTCTTCTATATTAATTCATTGTTTAATCGCATATTTAAACTTTTAAATTATTTACTATAATCGTAGAAACCTTTTCCTGATTTTCTTCCAAGCCATCCAGCTCTAACATATTTTCTTAATATGCTTGACGCTCTGTACTTAGTATCTCCAGTTTCAGTATATAATACGTCCATGATTGCTAAACAAACATCTAAACCTATTAAATCTCCTAAAGCTAAAGGTCCCATTGGATGTCCTGCTCCAAATTTCATAGCTGAGTCAATATCTTCAACTGTAGCTATTCCTTCTTGTAATATGAATGAAGCTTCATTGATCATTGGGATTAAGATTCTGTTTACAACAAATCCTGGAGCTTCTGCAACTTCTACAGGCTCTTTTCCGATTGCTACTGATAATTCTTTAACAGCATCAAAAGTTTCTTGGCTTGTAGCCATTCCTCTGATGATTTCAACTAACTTCATTACTGGAGCTGGGTTGAAAAAGTGCATTCCGATAACTTTATCAGGTCTTCCAGTAGCTGAAGCAACTTCAGTTATTGATAATGATGAAGTGTTTGATGCTAAGATAGTTTCTGGTTTACAGATTTTATCTAATTCAGCAAAGATTTCTTTTTTGATTTTCATGTTTTCTATAGCTGCTTCTACAACTAAGTCACAATCTGCTGCCATATTCATGTCAGTAGTTCCTGAAATTCTTCCTAAGATTTCTTCTTTAACTTCTTCAGTCATTTTTCCTTTTGAAACTAATCTAGTAAGACCTTTGTCTATACCAGCAATTCCTCTTTGAACGAATTCATCTTTTATATCTCTAACGATAACTTCATGCCCTTTTTGAGCGAAAGCTTGAACGATACCAGCTCCCATTGTTCCTGCACCTAATACAAATACTTTTTTCATAACTTATAGGCCTCCTACTTAATTAAAATTGATTTAATTTGATTTAATTTGGTTAAAAGTCGTATATTAAAATCTAGGAAAGGGATTTCCCTTCCCTAGGTGAAATTCTAATTATTGAACGTTAGCTTTAAATTGTGCTATTAATTCTGGTAATACTTTATTAACATCACCAACGATAGCATAATCAGCTAATTTCATGATTGGAGCAGTTTCATCTTTATTAATTGCTATAATCATATCTGATTCTTGCATACCTGCTGTATGTTGAATAGCTCCTGAAATACCACATGCAACGTAGATGTTTGGTCTTACAGTTTTACCAGTTTGACCAACTTGGTAATCTCTTTCTATCCACCCTTTATCTATAGCTCCTCTTGAAGCAGCAACTGTTCCACCTAAAACTTCAGCTAATTCTGTTAATTTATCGAAGTTTTCTTGGCTTCCCATACCTCTTCCACCAGCAACTATAAAGTTAGCTTCACCGATATCAACTACTTCTTTAGTATCTTTAACTACTTCTAATACTTTAGTTCTGATATCTTCAGCTTTTAAGTTTACTTCTATAGTTTCAACATTGAAGTTTTCTTTCTTTTCTTCTACTTTAGCGAAAACCCCTGGTCTTACTGTAGCCATTTGTGGTCTATGATCTGGACAAGCTATTGTTGCCATTAAGTTTCCACCAAATGCTGGTCTTGTAGCAAGTAATGCTCCATTTTCTTCTGGAACTACATCTAATTGAGTACAGTCAGCTGTAAGTCCTGTAGTTAATCTAGCTGCAACTCTTGGACCTAAGTCTCTTCCTATGAAAGTTGCTCCTACAAATATTATTCCTGGTTTTCTTTCAGTTGCTAAATCACAAATTACTTTTGTATATCCATCAGTAGTGTAGTTAGCTAATTCTTTATGGTCACAAACTAATACGTTGTCTGCTCCATGTTCTCCTAAAGTGTTAGCTAAACCTGCTATATTGTCTCCTAATAATAGAGCTGTTAATTCAACTCCTAATTTATCAGCGATTTTTCTTCCTTCGCCTAATAATTCTAATGATACTTTTTGTAATTCTCCGTTTCTTTGTTCAGCGAATACCCATACGCCTTTAAAATCTGCTAAATTCATTTCAAGTTACCTCCTATTTATATTAGATGTAGTGTTTCTCTTTTAATTTTGAAACTACGTAAGCTGCTGCGTCTTTTGGTCCTTCTTTAACTAATTCTCCAGCACCTTTAGCTTCTTTAGTCATTGATTTTTTAACCTTAGTAGGTGAACCTTTTAATCCAAGAACTGCTTTATCTACATCTATGTCATCTGCTGACCAAATAGTGATTTCTTTGTCCTTAGTATCGAATATTAAACCAACATTCATGTATCTTGGTTTATTTAATTCTTCGATTGCAGTTAAAAGACATGGAGTTTGAACTTTTATCATTTCGTGTCCATCTTCTAATGCTCTATTTACTAATAATCCATCTGCTTCAACTTTAACGTCTTGAACGTAAGTTACTTGAGGAATATTTAAGTGTTCCGCAATTTCTGGTCCTACTTGTGCAGTATCTCCATCAATCGCTTGTCTTCCAGCAAATATGATATCATATTCTAATTTTCTTAAAGCTCCTGCTAAAGCGTTTGAAGTTGCTAATGTATCAGCTCCTGCAAATGCTCTATCTGTAATAAGAACTGCATCATCAGCTCCCATACATAAAGCTTCTCTTAAAGCTACTTGAGCTTGTGGAGGTCCCATACTTAAAACTGTTATTTTTGCTCCACTGTTTTCTTTTATTTGTAAAGCCGCTTCTAATGCATGCTTATCTTCTGGGTTTATTATTGATGGTACACCATCTCTTATAAGTGTTCCTGTTTTAGGATCAATCTTTACTACTGTTGTATCTGGAACTTGTTTTAAACAAACTAATATATTCATTAATCTAGGCCTCCCCTTATCTTAACTTGCTTCCTGCGATAACCATTTTTTGAACTTCTGAAGTTCCTTCATATATTTCAGTTATCTTAGCATCTCTCATCATTCTTTCTACTGGGTACTCTTTAGTGTATCCGTATCCACCAAAAATTTGTACTGCTTTAGTAGTGACATCCATTGCAACTTCAGCTGCATATAATTTAGCTCTTGCTGCATCTACTGAGTAAGGAAGTTTTGCTTCTTTTAAGAATGCTGCTTTATAAACTAAGTGTCTAGCTGCTTCTACTTTAGTATCCATTTCAGCTATCATCCATTGTAATCCTTGGAATGCTGATAATGATCTACCAAATTGTTTTCTTTCTTTCATATAATTAACTGCTTCTTCTAATGCACCTTCTGCAATTCCTAAAGCTTGAGCTGCTATACCAATTCTTCCTCCATCAAGAGTTTTCATTGCTATACCAAATCCTCTACCTTCTTGACCAAGTAAGTTTTCTTTTGGAACTATACAGTTTTCCATAATAAGTTCTGTAGTTGAAGATGCTCTGATTCCTAGCTTGTCTTCTAATTTACCTATTGAGAATCCTGGGAATGATTTTTCAACTATAAAAGCTGATATTCCTTTTGTTCCTTTGCTCTTATCTGTCATAGCAAATATTATGAAAGTTTCTGCAACTCCACCATTTGTTATGAATATTTTTGATCCGTTTAAGATGTAATTATCTCCATCTAAAACTGCAGTAGTTTGTTGTCCTGCTGCATCTGTACCAGCACCTGGTTCAGTTAAACCAAAAGCTCCTACTTTTCTTCCGCTTGCTAAATCTGGTAAGTATTTAGCTTTTTGATCTGGCTTACCAAATTCATTAACTACTGTTGCACATAATGAAGTGTGTGCTGAAAGGATAACTCCTGTAGTACCACATACTTTTGATAATTCTTCAACAGCTAATACATAAGAAAGAACGTCTCCACCAGCTCCTTCATATTCTTTAGAAAATGGAATACCCATCATTCCTAATTTAGCCATTTTTTCAACGTTTTCCATTGGGAATCTTTCTGTCTCATCGATTTCTGCTGCAATTGGCTTAACTTCGTTTATAGCGAACTCTCTAACCATTTGTCTTACTAATTCTTGTTCTCTAGTTAATTGGAAATTCATTTAAATTGCCTCCTATTCATTACACACTGTTTACTTATATAAATATATTTAAACTTTTTTATTTTACTTATTATTTATTTTGGAAACTTTTAGCTCTTCTTTCTATGAAAGCTGTCATTCCTTCTACTTGATCTTCTGTTGAGAAACATTTTCCGAAATCTTCAGCTTCTATCATGATAGCTTCATCTATTCCTACTTGCATTCCTCTATCTATTGCATCTTTACAAAGTTTGTTAGCTATTGGAGCATTTGCTATTATTTTTTCAGCCATTGCTCTAGCTTCAGTCATTAAATCTTCTAATGCTACAACTTTGTTAACTAATCCTATTCTTAAAGCTTCATCAGCCTTTATTATTTCTCCTGTGTATATAAGTTCTTTAGCTTTTCCCATACCAACTATTCTTGGTAGTCTTTGAGTTCCACCAAATCCTGGAGTAATTCCTAATCCTGATTCTGGTTGACCAAACTTAGCTTTTTCTGAAGCTATTCTTATGTCACAACTCATTGATAACTCACATCCACCACCTAGGGCAAATCCTGAGATAGCAGCTATAACTGGCTTATCTAATTTTTCTAATCTTCTGAAAACTTTGTTTCCTAAAATTCCGAACTCTCTTCCTTGATCTTCATTTAAGTCTTTCATTTCTGCAATATCTGCACCGGCTACAAATGATTTTTCACCAGCTCCTTTTAATATAACTGCATAAATGTTGCTGTCTTTTTCTAAATCCTCAATTACTGTATTTAAATCAGTTAATGTTTCAGAATTTAATGCATTTAATGCTTTTGGTCTATTGATAGTTACAATAGCTAAATTTCCTTCTTTTTCAAGAAGTACATTTTTTAATTCCATACTAAAGTCCTCCTTATATAACACGCTTTTATAGAAAAATTTATCTTTATTGTCAATCTTTAATAATTATTAGTCCTTTTTTTTCCGCTTTGTTAATTATATAACAAGCTAAAGCAAAAATAATTGAAGTCTTTCAACTTCAATTACAATTATAATACTTTGTTAAATTTTTTGCAATATGCATTTGTGAAAAATTACACAAAAACTTTTTTCTTCATTAATATACTAAAAAAATTATTTTTCTTTACTGTGTAAAAGGTATATTAAAGTTAGAAGACTCTCACTTAAATGTACATTTTCAACTATTACATCATTTGGTACGATTAAATCTACAGGAGCAAAGTTCCAAATAGCTTTAATTCCACCTGCAACTAATACGTCACATACTTTTTGAGCGTTTATTCTTGGAACACAAACTACTCCAATATCAATTTTTTCTTCTTCTAAGAATCCTTCTAAATCATCTATGTCTTGAATAGAAATATCTCTTATTTTTATTCCTGACAATTTAGGATTTGCATCAAAAATTCCTTTTAAATCAAAACTCATCTTCCCAAATCTTGTATAGTTCGCTATTGCCTGCCCAATATTCCCAGCTCCTACAATAACTCCATTGTGTTCATTGTCTAATCCTAATATTGAACTTATTTTACCTGCTAGTTCTCTTACATTATAGCCGTATCCTTGTTGCCCAAAATCACCAAAACAATTTAAGTCTTGTCTTATCTGAGATGCAGTAAAGCCTATCCTCTCTCCAAGTTCTTTTGAAGATATTCTATCAACATCATTTTTTAATAATTCATTTAAATACCTATGATATTTAGGCAATCTTTTTATAACAGCCATAGAAATATTTTTCTTTTTTTCCACCTCTATGTCTCCTTAAGTATAATTTATTCCTCTATTTGAGGATGTGAAATTTTTAACTATTAGTTTTATTCTACCATATTTTTATAACTTTAATCCATTTTTTTGATAATCCGCATAACTTTTTTTGTTATTTTTTAGTTTTTTAGCAAATTTTTTTCATGGTTAATCTTAGAATTCAATAGTTTGTAGTCAATTTGTCAATCTTTTTGTTATATGACTATTCATACATAGTAAATAAAACTACATATATCAATTTTTTCACTTCTATATTTATGTATTTGTATAAAAATAAAGTTTATGCATAAAATCTATTTATACATAAACTTCATCCCAGTTTTATATAAAGTTTAAAAACTTAAACTTTATGGTGAGAATATAACTATTCTCGTAATGCCTTTTCCCTCTCGCCTGAAAGTTCACCTTGAATTATACTGACAAATTTCGACTTTGTCAATGACAATTGTTGCTATTTCAATGCTCTCATAGAATTTATTACAGCAATTACTGTGACTCCAACATCAGCAAAAACAGCTTCCCACATATTTGCTATTCCAAAGACAGCCATTAATAATACTAAGAACTTTATTCCTAGTGAAAAAATTATATTTTGCCAAAGTATTTTATTGGTCTTTCTTGCTATCTTTATAGCATCTCTTAATGCTAATGGATTATCTTTCATTAATACTACATCTGCGGCTTCTATAGCTGCATCTGAACCAATACCACCCATTGCTACTCCAAGATCTGCTCTTGCAAGTACAGGTGCATCATTTATTCCATCTCCTATAAAGGCAACTTTACTTACTTCTCCTGATTCCATAAGCTCTTCTAACTTCTCTACTTTGTTTTCTGGTAAAAGCTCTGCATAGACTTTATCTAATCCTAATTCTTGTCCAACAGCTTCCCCTACCTTTTTATTATCACCAGTAAGCATAATTACTTTTTTAATTCCAATTTCTTTTAATGCTCTGATAGCTTCCTTAGAATCTGCTTTTATTTTATCTGCAATAGTTATATAACCTTTAAACTCTCCATTTATAGCTAAATATACTATAGTTCCAATACTCTCTATTTCATTTACATTTATATTTTCTTCTTCCATAAGTTTATAGTTTCCAACTAAAACCTTATTTCCATCAATTTTTCCACTAATCCCTTTTCCTGAAATCTCTTTGTGATCTTTTACTTCTATATTATCAATATCTCCTTGATTACTTATTTCAAATTCATCTAAGATAGATTTTGCTATAGGGTGGTTTGAGAATTTTTCACATGCCGCTGCATATTTTAAAACATCACTTTTTTCCATTCCATTGAATGATTCTATTTTATTTACTTTAAATACACCTTCAGTTAAAGTTCCTGTTTTATCAAAAACTACTCCATCAATATTTTTTAATATTTCTAAATAGTTTCCACCTTTAACTAAAATACCATTTTTAGATGCACTTCCTATTCCTGCAAAAAGTCCTAATGGAACAGATACCACTAATGCACAAGGACAAGATACTACTAAGAATATTAACGCTCTTGAAAGCCAAACTTTAAATTCTGCACCTGGTATTACTAATGTAGGTACTACTGCTAATATAATAGCTCCTAACACTACAACAGGTGTATAGTATCTTGAAAATTTAGTAATGAATTTTTCTGTCTTTGCTTTCTTACTACTTGCATTTTGAACTAGCTCTAAAATTCTTGCTACTGTAGATTGTTCAAATTCACTAGTAACTTTTACTTTTATAGTTCCTGTTATATTTATACTTCCGCCTAAAATTTCTTGTCCATTTTCTTTTTCTACTGGTACTGATTCTCCAGTTAAAGCTGAAGTATCTATTGTTGTATTTCCATCTATTATTATTCCATCTAATGGAACTCTTTCACCTGGTTTTATTAAAATAATCTCATCTATTCCAACTTCTTCTGGACTAACTCTTTTAATTTTTCCTTCATTATATAAATTTGCATATTCTGCTTTTATATCCATAAGTTCACTTATAGATTTTCTTGATTTATTAACTGCATAACTTTGGAACATTTCTCCAATTCCATAAAAAATCATAACTGCTACAGCTTCAGGATATTCTTTTATTGCTAATGCTCCTAAAGTTGCTATAGCCATCAAGAAATTCTCATCAAAGAAATTCCCTTTTGTTAAGTTTTTAAATGCTGTAAATAATACTTTATATCCAACTAATAGATATGCAATTATAAAGAAGTAAACAGATATACCGCTTTTTTCTCCTAAAACAATTCCAACTACATAAATAAATATCCCTATAATAAGTTGTATATTTTCTAAAATTTTATTTATGAAACTATTTTCTTTTTTATTTTCCTTTTTTTCTTCCTTCTCTTCATGCTCATGTCCATCACAACATCCATCTGAACAAGTTCCTCTTGTTCCATTATTAGAAGTAATAGAATACTTTTCTACCTTTACACCTGGCTCTAATTTATTTACTACAGCTTTTATTTTTTTTATCATTTCAGCTTCATCTAATGAACTATAATCAACCATTAATAGTTTAAAAGAAAAGTTTAAAGTACAATTTTTAATTTCTGGGAATTCTGCTACTAAGCTTTCGATTTTCCCTGCACAATGTGCACAATCTAACCCAGTTAATGATAATTTTAACTTTTTAATTTCCTTATTATTTTCTTTCTTTTTATTTGTTAAAGAATATTTTTCTACCTTTACCCCTGGTTCTAATTTATTTACTATTGCTTTTATCTTTTCCATCATAGCTATTTCATCTAAACCATTGTAATCTACTATTAATAGTTTAAAAGCAAAGTTTAAAGTAGAATCTTTTACTTCTGGAAGCTCTGCTACTAATTTTTCTATTTTTCCTGCACAATGTGCACAATCTAATCCTGTTAATGATAACTTTAGTCTTTCCATAATATCTCCCCCCCTATTTATTCATTTACGTGATTTAAACCTTCATTAAATATTCTCATGATATGTTCATCATCTAGAGAGTAATAAACCACTTTTCCTGCTCTTTTAAACTTAACTAATCTTGCAGCTTTTAATGTTCTTAATTGATGTGATATTGCTGATTGAGTCATATTTAAAAGAGCAGCTAAATCACATACACACATCTCTGATTCATATAATGCACAAATTATTTTTATCCTTGTAGTGTCACCAAACACTTTAAATAGTTCTGCTAAATCATATAATGTTTCTTCTTTAGGTAATTTATCCTTTACTTTCATAATTGTATCTTCATGAATAACTGTACAGTTACATCTATCTATATTTGGTTCCATAAAATTTCTCCTTTTCATATGAGCGATTGTTCACATGTTCATTATATGAATATTTAGTCTTTTTGTCAACTTTAATTTTGAAATTTATTGGTATTTTTTTACATTTTCATATAGAAAATAATATCATATTTCACATAATAAATCTTTATTATCTTTTATTTAAATAAAAAAAACTCACAATATCGTGAGTTTTAATTTAAATAAGCTTAGGATATCATCTCCTAAGCTTATTTTTAATTTACATTTAATTGTCTGTTCAAATTTTGCCCATTTTGAGTGTTATTAAGAACACTTTTCAATACAGCATTCGTTACACTATTACAAATATAGTATGCAAAGTTTAAATCATTTAAAAAACTTTCTTTCTTTTTATACATTTCTTGCGTTTTAAAAATAAATTCATCAATATCATTTATTTGCAATCTATCTAATCGCATTAATGATACATCATAATTTTTAGCTATTTTCGCAAGTTCTCTTTCATAATTAACATGCTGTCTTACCGCATTTGGATTTTTAAATTCCCATCTTTGAGAATGTGGTATACAATAATAATCACATAAAAAATGGCATACAACTCCAAGTTCTGCACTAAATTTTCCTACTCCATCTTGAATAACTTCATCTGGTGTCATTTTAGATAAATCTTTTATCATTTCTATTATCATTCCTACACTTTCATCAAAATAATGTTTCTTAAACTTATATTTTGATGCACAGTCGGGTTTTATGGTTCCCCATATAAACCTATTTTTACTTACTAAAAATTTTTTATCATCATCTATGTTATGAAAAAGTACATTTGCAATTAGCTTATGAGTATTCATCATCATCTAAGGTCACTTCCTTTTACTATTCACCCATAGCCCTTTCTATTTATTATACATCATTTATAATTCTATTATGTACTAATTTATTAAAATTTCCAAAAATATCAATGATACTTCAAAAAATTCATTTAAAAATTTTAGAGAGGATAATATATCCTCTCCCAGTAAAATGGTACCTATGAACTGGACACTTTAAAAAAAAGTGTTTCGTTTATAGG
>NZ_CAMTIG010000017.1 GCF_947072515.1 uncultured Clostridium sp. | reverse complement strand
TTGGTGCCGAAGACCGGAATCGAACCGGTACGGTGTTTAACCACCGCAGGATTTTAAGTCCTGTGCGTCTGCCAGTTCCGCCACTTCGGCTTGAATTTCTGTTTTGTCCCTGACGACAAGATTTATTATATATTATGTATTTCTTTATGTCAACGCTTTTTTGAATTTTTTTATCTTTTTTTATCTATTTAAGTTAAAAGCTCCTAATCATACCAATTAGGAGCTTTTTACTTATAGATTTATATAAATTTATTTTACACTTCTAGAAAATTAACAATTTTTCTTGCTATTTTTTCCTCTGAATTCTTGATGTTTTTTAACATCAACCATTCTTTCTTCACTATCTTTTAGGAATTTAGAAATTTTGTCTTCAAAATTTCCTGTTGGTTTTTTCTTTTCTCCAACACTCCAGTCTAAATCCATAGGTTTAACTGATTTTTTTGGTTTTGGTGTTCCTTGCTTTATCGAAAGACTTATTTTCCCACTTTCTTCTATAGAGATAACTTTAACTTTTACCTTATCTCCTTCTTTTAAATGTTCTTTAATGTCTTTTACAAAAGAATCCGCAACTTCTGAAATATGGACTAACCCAGTTTTACCGCCTTCGATTTCAACGAAAGCTCCGAAATTTGTGATGTTTACCACTTTACCTTCTAATATGTTTCCTGCCGCTAAGCTCATCTTTAAAAGATTCCTCCTTAATTTTAAATAAATATATAAATAATATGCTATTAATTAATAATAACCTAATTCTTTGAATTTGAGTCACCTTTTTTGTCTTTTATTATTTCTTCACCTGGTTTAACCATGTCAAGTCTTTCTCGAGCTAAGGTCTCAATATATTCATCTGTATCTGCAATTTTTATTTTTTCTTCAAGTACTTTGTTTTGTTTTTTTATTTCTTGAAGTTCCTTTTGTTTTGATACAACATCTTTTTGTATTTCTTTCAAAACAAATCCTTGCTTTATAAAATTAAAAGCAAAAAAAACTATTACTATCAAAAATACTAATCTTTTACCCTTTATTCCCTTTTTCATGTAATATAGTACCCCATTTTAAAATTCTCATATTTCCATTTTAAACATTAAAATGGGTTTATTCAAGCCTTTTTTTACATAATTATTCTTTATGATTAGTTTTTGAATAAATTAATCTAATAGGATACGAAACTCTCTTACATAATATCCTCATCCCTTTAGATAGTCCATTTAAAATAAGACATTCCATTTTATAAATGAATTTACTTAATAATTTCAAATATATTATTAATCCTGATCCAATAAATAAATATACATACGGTCCCATAAATGCAAAATTATTATATAGTAAAAATACAAATATTGTTATTGCACTTAAAATCCAAAATAGTACATCCTCAATAACTTCTATAACTTTATTGACATCCTTCCCTCTAATTATCCTATAGACATCAAAGAGCATTCCTAACAGCCCCCCAGCCACAATGCTATAAAAAACTATATTTATCTGTGCCTGGGTAGTTAATGGCATTACTGTACCTTCTTTCTGCGAATAAAGTTAATTAACTTTTTCCTAGGTGCTTTGTTTTTTTTATTCCCATATATTAAGCTTATAACATATCCCTCTATAACTACATCTCCATTTTGAACATCTAGCTTATTCATTTTTAAGTTCTGTCCCTTTATGTTTAATTTACCTAATACCGTATTTAATATTATTTTTTCATCATTAAAGCTTAAGACTTCATTTACACCAGTCAATGATATTTTTTTTCTATTTTCTAATCCTATACTGCTTTGAAAGACATTTGTTTTCATTGTCTTATTCATAATATTCTCTCCCTTTCGAGTTATTCTCTTTATGAATATATGACAAATTATTTTACTATATTCTTTTTTTATAGATTTTGTCTTTCTAAATCATAGGCATTTAAAATTATTTACCGATTAATTTATTTTTATTCTATTATTTTGTACATTTCTTTTGCATCTTCTTTTCTTACATGCTCTGTAATATTGATTATTTCTGCTTTTAAGCTTCTATTTGCAAAAGCAATTTCTATAATATCGCCCTCGTTAACAGTAGTTGAAGATTTTGCAAGCTTCCCATTGATAGTTACTCTTTCACCTTCACAAGCTTCTTTTGCTACTGTTCTTCTTTTTATTATTCTTGAAACTTTTAAATATTTATCTAATCTCATATCTATTCCTCCTTTTTTGTATCAAAAAAACCCGAGTTACCTCGGGCTTTAAATTTTAAGTATTATATTAAAAATAATTACTTATTTACTTTTTCTTTAAACTCTTTACCAGCTTTAAATACTGGAACAGTTGATGCAGCGATCTTGATAGTTTCTTTAGTTCTTGGGTTTCTTCCTTCTCTAGCTGCTCTTTCTCTAGTTTCGAAAGTTCCGAATCCAACTAATTGAACTCTATCACCATTTTCTAATGCTTCTTCAACGCTTTCTATGAATGCTTTTAATGCTAATTCAGCATCTTTTTTAGTTAATTTAGACTTTTCAGCCATGCTAGTGATTAATTCTGCTTTATTCACAATTACATCCTCCTTAAATGACAAATTGTTATAGTATCTCAAGTATTGAAAATACTATACACTCATATTATTATATTATTACTTTTTAAACTAGTCTACACCGATTGAATAAATTATTCAATACTTTTGCAAAAAAATTAAGTAATATTACTAATTTTGTAGTATAGTTTCAATAAAGTATTATATTCTCCATAAGATTTTATTATCCTTTTATTTAAAGCTATTTTCTAATTTTTTTGCTTCATTCCATAGTTCATCCAGTTCTTGTAGTGTCATAGTCTGCATATTTTTATTTTTTTCAATGCAAAGATTCTCAATATGACTAAATCTTTTAATAAACTTAGCAGATGCTAAATTTAATGCTTCTTCCTCATCTATATTTAAAAATCTACTTACATTAACACATGCAAAAAATAAATCTCCTACTTCTTCTTTTATTCTATCCACTTCTCCGCTTTTATATACATCTAGCACTTCTTTTAATTCTTCTGAAACTTTTTTTGCTGCTTCCTCAACACTATCTTCTTTCCAATCAAATCCCGCTTTAGCAATTTTCTTTTGAATTTTATCTGCTCTTATAAGTGCTGGTAGTGCATTTGCTACAGCTAATGCCTCTTCCGTTGTTGTTTCAAATCCTTTTTCTTCTTTCTTTAATTCATCCCAATTTTCTACTACTTCTTCTGAATTTTCTACACTTTCACCCTTAAAAACATGTGGATGTCTAAATATCATTTTATTGCATATTGAATCTACAATATCATTCAACTCAAAATAGCATTCCTCTTTACCTATAGCTGCATGGAATATTACATGTAATAATACATCTCCTAGTTCTTCTATCAATGCATTATCATCTTCTTTATCTATAGCATCTGCTACTTCATAGCTTTCTTCAATTATTGCATTTCTAAGACTTTTATGAGTTTGTTCTGCATCCCATGGGCATCCATCTTCGCTTCTTAACACATCAACTATTTGAATTAAATCATAAATATCTTTTTTATTGTTTATATCTCTAGGTATATAAATAGACGTTAAATAATCTATATCCTCTTGCATATCTAACTCGTAAAGAGGTATTTTTCTTATACTTTCAACATCTTTTACACCTGCTGCTCTTACGTATATTATTTCTGTTTCGTCATTATAGCATTCTAATAATTTTAACTTTACTTCTGATGCTATAAAAGGATTATATACTTGTGTTATTATAGTTCCAATTCTTTTATCTAGTATTTGATCTTGTATATCAAAGGCATCTATCACCTTTAACCCTTCTATAGGATCAATTTCTAATCTATCCATCATTGCATCTATAAAACTAACTGCTGGTAATATCTCATATTGTATATTATTTTCTACACAAAGTTTCATAATATTAGCTACTGATTTTTCTGCAACTAGTGGATGTCCTGGAACTGCATACACAAAATCTTTATTTAAATTTTCTTTTTGCTTTCCTATTAAATCTAATGCAATATTCATATATACATCATCAAAACTATCATATTTATTATAATACTCATCATAAGTTTCAAATCTTATATTTTTTTCTTTTATAAAGTCTACTGTTGGGTGTATTTCTGTTCTAAAAAATATATTTTCACTAGTTTCTAAAAGCATTAAAGCTCCTACAGTTAAAGCCTCTTTAGCTCCTGGTCCTAATCCAATTATTTTAATCATAGAGTTTCTCCTTCTATCGTTTAAATTTAGGAATTCTATCCATTATATCCTCAACTTTAAATACTTTCATTAGCATAATTAAAGTTATATATATTATAATACCTAAAAATATTGATATTAAGCAAGATATACTACTATTTCCTAAAATTAAAAATAAAAATTTATATGACCCAAATACAACTCCACCCATAACAATCGCCGCATAAAGTGGTTTAAAAAAATTATTATGAATGCTTATTTTTATTTTTAAAACTTTCCTAAGTATTATTAAATCTATTATGGCCATTATAAAGTATGCTGTAACAGTTGCAATAATTGAGCCATAAATATTAAATTTTGGATTTGGCACCAAGTTCAAAGTTAATAAAACCTTAACTAAACATCCACCTGCCAAAATCAATATTGGAGTTAAATATTTTCCTACCCCCTGCAAAATTGAATTAATAGTTTGAGAAATTATAAGAAATGGCAATGATATTGAAATATATCTTAAAATTTCTACACCTTCAAATTTCCCTCTAAAAATCAATTTCATTATAGGCTCTGCCAATATAAATATTCCCACCATACATGGTATAGATACAACACTAGATATTTTCAGGGCCATTTCTACTCTATTATTAACTTCTCTTTCTCTTCTTAAAACATAATTTTCTGCAATAATTGGAACTAATGATGCACATAAAGCTACCGATAAAGTCATTGGAATATTTACTATAACCATGGCTTTTCCTGTTAATTGCGCATATAAAATAGTTGCCTCTTGCCCTGTAAATCCTGCTTCTATAAGCTTCTGTGGAATAAGTATCGAATCTATCAAACTCATTACAGTTCCTACCATCATTGCAAGCGAAATAGGCATCGCTATTCTCAATATTTTATCTGTAATACCATGGTTTGTCCTAATTTTTTTAATACGAAATTCTTTCTTTACTTTTCTATATTTTATATAGAGATAACATCCTGCAAGTAATCCTCCTGCTGTAGCTCCTATGGCTGCTCCTCCTGCTGCATATTCAATTCCCATTGGCAATAAAAACACAGCTACCCCTACTCCAAATACAATTCTCCCTACCTGTTCTAAAACCTGTGATACTGCCGATGGAGTCATATTTTGAAGCCCTTGAAAAAAGCCTCTAAAAATGGTCATTGTTGAAATTACAAGTGGTGCAAATGAAATTGCAATTAATGAATAATAAGACTTCATATCCCACTTTAAAAGTGTGATTATTGGCTTTGCAAATATAAATAATATACTAGTTGTAGCAATACCCATCAGCAGCATTATATAACCTGCTGATTTAACAACTTTGAAACTTTCCTCAACATCTCCAATAGCATTATTTTCAGATACTATTTTTGATATAGCGACTGGAACTCCAGATGCCATGGCAACAAAAAACATCAGTAATGGGTATGTCATCTGATAAAATCCCATTCCTTCGTCTCCAATTAACATTATCAATGGCCATCTAAAAAACAGCCCTAAAAACTTCGCTATTATTCCTGCAATTCCCAAAATTATACTTCCTTTTATTAAGGATTGCTTCTTCATAAAATACCTCCAAACTTTTACTTTCCTATTATTTTTATTTAAAGTTTAGAGGTATTATTACTATTTTTTAATTATGTATTATTATTCCATTTGTTTTCCAAGGAATGAAGCTGCTGCTTCTGATAATTTTGATTCAACATCTGTTAATTTGTTTTCTGTTTTTGATGCAATAATTACCGCCCCTATAGCATCACCTTCTGCTATAATTGGTGCTATAATTTGTGCTTTCATTTCTTTTCCTGTTTCATCATTATGTAATGGAATTAATTTATCACCTGTTAAATTAACAACTTTTCTACCTTCCATAACATCTTCTAATTCAGCACTAATCTTTCTATCAACATATTCTTTTTTTGTAGTTCCTGCTGATGAAATAAATGCATCCTTATCAGCAATAAGTACTATATGCCCCACTGCTTGTTGAATACTTTCTGCATATTCTTTGGAAAAATCTGTTAGTTCTCCAATAGGTGAGTATTTTTTTAATATTACACCACCCTCTCTGTCAGTAAAAATCTCTAACGGATCTCCTTCTCTTATTCTTAATGTTCTTCTAATTTCTTTTGGGATAACTACTCTTCCCAAATCATCAATTCTTCTAACTATTCCTGTTGCTTTCATAATTTATCCTAAACCTCCTTAACCTTTTGGTTAAAAATTATTGTTTATTTTTACATTCTTATTATTTGACTAGATAGAAATTTTATACCCATATAACCATTATTTATATTTTATTTTTACAATTTTATTTATTTTTTTGTATATTTAGTATATACAATTTAAAAACTTAGCATATTTCCCAAATTTTATGAATATAAATTAATATCTATTCAACAAAATAAAAAGCTACTATGCTATTTTTTAGCTAGTAGCTTTTTTATCTATTCTTATCTTTTAATTAAAATAAGATAGGCAATTATGCCTATCTTATTTTCTAACCTGTTATTTTATTATCATAAATTTTAACGTCTAAATCTTTTTTCCATTGTGTTAAATCACTTTGGAATTTAGCATCTTCTTGTTGTTCTGTTAATTGTTGAGTTACAGTCTTTTCAGCATCTTTAAATGGTTGATATGCTAATTTAACATTTTCAACTTTTATTATATGCCATCCATATTGACTTTGAACTGGTTGTGAAATTTGTCCGTTTTGAGTTAAAGTTCTCATTCCATCCATAAATTGTGGCACTAATTGAGTTGAATCATATGCAACCCATCCAAGGCTTCCACCTTTATCTTTTGATCCTGGATCTTCACTGTACTCTTTAGCTAAAGCAGCAAAATCTTTTCCATTATCTTTTTTAAGTTGTGTTTCAATATTATCAGCTTCTTCTTTAGTTTTTACTAAAATATGTGAAACATCTGCTCCTGAATCTTTAGTTGTATATAACATCTTATGTTCATTATAGTATTGCTCTGCTTGTTCTGGAGTAACTTTAATATCTTTACTTATATTTTTTAACACAGCATCTATAATTACTTCATTTGATATTTGTTGTTTAAATTGATCTAATGTAATATTCTCTTGTTTTAATGCATTATTAAAAGCGTCTTGACTTCCAAATGCTTTTTCAGTTTCTGAAACTTTTTCATCTATTTGTTTTTGTAAATCTTGATCAGAAACTAAGTTCATTTTCTCTCCTTCTTGAACAACTACTTGTTGATTTACCATACTATTTAATTGTTGCTTTTCTAATGTCACTATTTGTTGTTTAACTTGTGCATTTTCCATATAATTTGCTCCATATGATTGTTTTGCTTGAGCAAGATATGGTGCCATTGCTTGATCTAAGTCCCCTCTAGTGATTTTATAATCTCCAACTTTTGCCATAACTTCTTTTTGCACCGCTTCTGGTGTTTTTTGTATCATTTTACAACCAACGATAGCTACACTTACTAAAGCTACTAATCCGATTGCAACTAAACCTTTTACTTTACCCACTTTCTTACCTCACTTTATTTATTATTTTCATAATGTTCATTTTTTAAGTATATCAATATTATATACCTAATTCAATTCTATAAGTTTTACATATTTATTATTTTTATAACATTATCAAGCATTTCTTTAAAAAATGCCAATATATCTTCCTTTTTAATACTTCCTTGTTTAAATATAATTTCTGGTTTTTCGCCAAATTTAAATATAAACTTACTTTTATAATTTTTAATTATAACCTTAAATACATTTATATAATCTTTATCATTCTCAACAAATTTAAATAAAATTTCTTTTGGAGTCTCTTTTATTTCTTCAATACCTAATAATTTAGCCTTACTTTTTATATATGCAATATCCATTAAATTATAAACACTTTCAGGAATATCTGAATATCTATCCTCTAATTCATCTTTAATTTCCATATATTCTTCTAAGCTTTCAAGTGCTGCAATCTTTTTATAAACTTCAATCTTTAAGTTTTCATCCTCAATATATCCTGTTGGTATAAATGCATCAACTTTTATATCAACTGTAGTTTCTACTGGCTCTTTAGTTATTTCACCTTTTATAAGCTTAATAGTATCTTCAAGCATTCTACAGTACAAATCATATCCTATAGTTGCCATATGCCCATGTTGAGAAGATCCCATCATATTCCCAGCACCTCTAATTTCTAAATCTCTCATCGCAATTTTAAATCCCGATCCAAGCTCTGTAAAATCTTTTAATGCTTTTAATCTCTTCTCTGCAACTTCAGTTAAAACTTTATCTTTTGTATATAAAAGATATGCATAAGCAATTTTATTACTTCTTCCAACTCTTCCTCTTAATTGGTAAAGTTGAGAAAGGCCCATTTTATCAGCATCCCAAACAATTATTGTATTAACATTTGGCATATCAATGCCTGTTTCTATAATAGTAGTACACACTAAAACATCAAACTCACGATCCATAAATGTTATCATTTCATTTTCAAGCTGTCTTTCAGTCATTCTCCCATGAGCAAAGCTTACTCTTGCTTCCGGAACTAATCCTTTCACATAAGCAGCTATTTTTTCAATATTTTCAACTCTATTATATACAAAGAAAACCTGCCCACCTCTATTCATTTCTCTTATAATAGCATCTCTAACCAATTGATCATTTTGTTCAATTACATAAGTTTGAATAGGATATCTTTCTTCTGGGGGTGTTTCTATAACAGAAATATCTCTAGCCCCAGTAAGTGACATATGAAGTGTTCTTGGAATTGGTGTAGCACTAAGAGTTAATACATCCACATTTTTCTTTAATGACTTTATCTTTTCCTTTTGCTTTACTCCAAATCTTTGCTCTTCATCTATAATTAGAAGTCCTAAATCTTTAAATTGAACATCTTTAGCAACTAACTTATGTGTTCCTATAAGAATATCTAAATTCCCTTCTTTAGCAGCTTGTAATGTAGCTTTTTGTTGCTTTGCTGTTCTAAATCTACTAATCATATCTATTTTTATAGGGAAATCTGAGAATCTTTTAATTAAATTTTTATAATGCTGCTCTGCAAGTATTGTAGTTGGTACAAGAAAAGCTACTTGCTTATTATCCATTATAGCCTTAAATGCAGCTCTTATGGCAACCTCCGTCTTTCCATAACCAACATCTCCACATAAAAGTCTATCCATAACTTTAACAGACTCCATATCATCTTTAATTTCTGATAAAGATGTAAGTTGGTCTGGCGTTTCTTCATGTGGAAATTCATCTTCAAATTGTCTTTGCCATTCTGTATCTTTATTATATTTATATCCCTTTACAGTAGATCTTTCAGCATATAATTTCACTAAATCTTTTGCAATCTCATTAATAGATGTTTTTGCTTTTAACTTAGCTTTTTGCCACTCAATACCACCTAATTTATTTACCTTCGGAACTTTTCCTTCTCCACCAATATACTTTTGGATTAAATCTAATTGATCTACTGGAATATATAGTTTATCACCCTTTTGATAAACTATATCAAGATAATCTCTCTTTATTCCTCCAACATCCATTTGTTTAATGCCTTTATAGACACCAACCCCATGATTTACATGAACAACATAATCTCCAATCTTCAAGTCGGTAAATGATGTTATTTTTGAAACACCTTTTTTATTCTTTGTCTTTTTCTTTAATTTTCTTTTTGCTTCTCCAAATACTTCTTTATCTGAAATTACACATAACTTTTGTTTTGGATATTCAAATCCACTTAAAAGATTACCAAAAGTTATAACTACTTCTCCATCATGAATTTCATCAACTTCATCTTTATAAACACTTTCAATATCCCTATCTCTTAAAACATTAACTAATCTTTCTCCTCTAGTTCTAGTTCCTGAAAGTATCAATGTTTTATATCCTTGTGCTTTTTTATTTTGAATTTCCTCTATTAATAAATCTAGCTGCCCTTGATAATTATTTAAAGTAATTTGACTAAAAGAAACTATTGAATAAGGTTTTAAAAAATCTCTTCCTTTAGTAAATACATCTAAAGTTGTTATTTCACTTCTTTCAAGTTTCTCAATAACTTTTTCTTCATCTAATAAAAGTTTTGCATGAGTTGGTAGTATATTCCCTTTCTCTAGAAACATAGTAAAGTTTTCTCTAAACTCTAAATAAGTCGTATCTAGCTTTCCTCTACATCTTTCAGTATCATCTAATACTATTCTATATCCTTTTATATAATCAAAAAAACTTTCCATTTTTTCATATAAAAATGGAATGTATGAATCTATAGTCTCAAAACTTAATGTATTTTGTAAATTTTCTAAATTACTATTAATCGTAGATGATAATTTTGACTTCAAATCTAGATCTTTTAAATTTCTAACTGAAACTGAAAGTTCTTCTTTTATTTTTTCACTCGCTCTCTTTACTACTTCTTCATCAACTATAACTTCTTTCGCCGGAAAAATTTCTAAAGATTTTACTTTATCAATACTTCTTTGTGATTCTACATTAAATCTTCTTATAGAATCTATTTCATCACCAAAAAGTTCTATTCTATAAGGATACTCTTCACCTATTGGGAATACATCTAATATTCCTCCTCTTAAAGCAAATTCCCCTTTTCCTTCTACCATTTCTACTCTTTCATATCCACTTTGAACTAAAAGCTTACTAACTTCTTTGAAGTTTGTTTCTTTCGATACTCTAAGCTTTATCTGATGATTTTTATAGTATTCTCTTGGTGTATAATTCGCTGCAAAGGCCTCGATAGATGTTACTATTATTTTTTTCTTTTTATCTAACATCTGTTTGATTATTTTAAGTCTAGCCCATCTTAAATCACCTGAAATAGCATCTATATTATAAAAAACTACCTCTCTAACAGGAAAATAATATACATCTAGATTATAAAAACTTAAATCTTCATATAAATTTTTTGCTTCCATATCACTATGTGCAACAACAACTAAAGGCTTATCATCTTCTTCATAGATGCTATTTATAAAATAACTTCTACCCGAATCTGATAAACCATATACAGCTTGAGGATATTTTTTATTTATTATATTGCCTTTTACTTCATCAAATTCCTTACTAGTTATCAAAGGTTCCATTAACCCTTTTAATCTCATTTATATTCTCACCTCTAAACTATTTCTTTTGGTTTAAATCCATTAAACTTATTCATAGCCTCTTTAGTACTATCTTTTATTACTACTTCCGACGCCTTAGCTACTGCATTTAAACTATCATTTAATACTTCTCTTTCAACTTTTGAAAAGTTACCTAAAACGTGTCTTATTAAATCATCTTTAGGTTGTCCTACCCCTATTTTAATTCTGGAAAATTCCTCTGTTCCTAAATGACTTATAATGCTTTTTATTCCATTATGTCCTCCAGCACTACCTTTTTCTCTTATTCTTAATTTCCCAACATCAAGACTTACATCATCATATATAACAAGCACATCTTCATGCGATAATTTATAAAAATCTATAACTTCTCTAACACACTCTCCACTTAAGTTCATAAAAGTTGTTGGCTTTATTAATAGCGTCTTTTCCCCACCTATAAAACCTTCTCCATATTCACCTTTAAATTTTTTCCTATCTATACTAATATTATACATCTCTGCAATTTTATCTATTGCATCAAAGCCTATATTATGTCTAGTATTATTATATTTTTCTCCTATATTACCTAATCCTACTATCAAAAACATATTGTTTCTCCTTGCAATTTTATTTTTAGTATTTTTCCTATTCTCTAGTAATTATACCCTAATTTAAATTACTCTATAATCTTATACTAAATTTTAACAATAATAAAGGGACTTTAAAAAAAAGTCCCTTTTACTTTAATTGTATATTTATTTCTTTTGATTTACCATCTCTTAAAATATCTAACGATACTGTCTGCCCTTGACTAAATTCTTTACAGCTTGAATAAAAATCATCTAATGTGCTTATAGGTTTTCCATTAATCGATACAATTATATCTGTTACTTTCAAACCTGCTTCACTAGCCGGACTATTTGGTTTCACATTCGATATATAAAAACCACCATTATTATCTAGTATAGCCCCTTGTATTCCTAATACATTAGATTTCTCTAGTATTTTTTCTACACTATTTAAAACAGCATCATTTCCAACTGCAAAATATAAATCTTGAATATTATATTTTTTAGTTAAATAAGAGCTACTAAACCCTATCATTTGTCCTGCTGAATTACATAAAATCCCACCAAAATTTTGATTGTTTAGTACTGCATTAGTTTGTATTACATTTTCTTTTTCACTACCTGCTGATATAGTGAAATTTGTTGATGTTACTATACCTGATGTAATTGTTCCAATATAACTAGAATTATCTGCATTCCCTATTGCAACAACTGTTACTCCCGGTTTCAACTCTAGATTGCTTGATATTTGTATAGGCGTTAAATTTTTACTGTTTATTTTAAGGACTGCTATTCCTGTGTTTTCATCAAATCCCAGAAGAGTAGCTTTTTGGGCTTTAACTCCTTTCGCAGGCAATTTAACATATATTTCTTTCATATTTTTTACTAAATCATAATTAGTAATTATTAAACCATCTTTGCTAATTATAGCTCCAGTTGTATTTTGCTGATTTATCTCTATTCGCTCTAAATCATTAGGCGATGGCCCAATAGTAACTAGAGACGGTCCAACATCTTTAATAATATTATCTATAACAGAATTACTTTGAGCTGAATTAATTGCAGTTCCAACTACATTATTTAACTTATTAGTTATATATTTAGTTGTTATAATTCCTGTTATTATAGCTGTTATTATTATTATTATAAATATATATAAATTGTTCCTCGTGAATAACGGAGTTTTATTTTTTATATTTATTTGTCCTTGCTTTTTTTCAGTCTTTTTTCCCATTTTTTACCACCATACATTACACTTTCTTTAATGTAAACGTAAATACAACGCCTTTGTCTTTGAAGTTTTCAACCCAAATATCTTCACCATGTTCAGTTAGTATAAGTCTAACTATTGGTAGACCTAACCCTGTACTTACTTTATTTGTTCTTGATATATCTGCTTTATAGAATCTATCCCAAATTTTAACTAATTGTTCTTGAGTAAGTGTTGGTCCTTCGTTATAAATACTAACGTATAACTTATCACCTTTTGATTTTGTATCTATCTTAATATGACCATTCTCATTACCATATTTTATAGCATTATCAATCAAGTTAGTTAACACTTGAATTATCTTATCATTGTCAGCGTAAACATATTGATGTGCCATTTCTAATGTTACATCCATGTCTACTCCTGCATCTTTTATCTTACCTTCAAATTTAGCTACACATAATTTTATTAAACTATTAATATCTAATTCTTGAATTGTAAGTTTTACTTTTCCAGCTTCCATACTTGATATATCCAACAAATCATTAATCAATCTAGATAATCTTTCTGTTTCATCATAAACTATTTTTAAATAGTATCCTTCTTTATCTCTTGGAATAACTCCATCTAAAATTCCTGAAATGAATCCCTTTATAGATGTTATTGGTGATCTTAATTCATGTGATACATTTGAAATAAACGCTCTCCGATTTTCGTCTACAGTTTTTAAGGATTCTGCCATAACATTAAATGAATTGGCTAATTCTCCAATTTCATCATTTCTTTCCATGTCAATTTTTTCATTAACTTCCCCACGAGCTAGTCTTCTAACCGCATTGTTAATCTTATCTAAAGGTTCAATCAACCTTCTTTTTCCATAGAAATAAACTATTATCGCACCTATTATTACTCCTATTATAGCTGTAGCCCAAATTGTTTCAATAGCTTTTATTAATGATGCATTAATACTATTCAACGGAGTTATCATTACTATTATCCCACTAAAGTAATTCCCTTTAAAAACAGGTTTCAAATATACATACTCATTTCCATTATTACCGGCTATATTATTATAAACGATAGATTTTCCAGATTTTAAAATATCCATTTCTTTTTGTGGTATATCTAAATTAGAAAATTTATAATCTTCATGAGTTATGCTTGATACAGCATATGTATATCCTATTTGGTCTGTTATTAGTATATCTGCATTTATAGATTTACTAACAAAATCCATTACATTTTTAAGAGTTGATAAGTGGGCATGAGTATCAGCAGCTAAATACGTTATTGCAGCATTTTCTATAATTGCACTTTGGCTATTAAATTGTTCCTTTTTTTGGTTGAAATAATAACCTTTAAACCATATAGATAAAGTACCTGCGACTAGTATGCTTATAGCGGCTAAAATTAAGGTAAATGTTATGATCAGCTTATATACTAAGCTATTTTTCTTCATAATTATTTCACCTCGAATTTATAACCTACCCCCCAAACAGTCTCTATTTGCCATGTATCTCCTGAATGAAGTTTTTCTCTTAATCTCTTTACATGAACGTCAACTGTTCTTGAATCTCCTGGGTAATCATATCCCCATACTTCACATAATAATTGTTCTCTAGTAAATACTCTATTTTTATTGCACGCTAAGTAATATAATAGTTCGAATTCCTTAGGTGGCATTTTTATTTCACTATTTTTATAAATTACTCTATATGAATTAGCATCAATTGTTAAATCATTATATTGAATAACTTCTTTATTAGTATTGTCTGCTGTATATCTTCTCATAACAGCTTTAACTCTTGCTAATAATTCCTTTGGTTCAAAAGGTTTTACTATGTAATCATCTGCTCCTAACTCTAAAGCTAAAACTTTATCAAAAGTATCACCTTTAGCAGTTAACATTATTACAGGAGTTGTTCCTTCTTTTCTTATCCATTTTAAAACATCTATTCCATCTATGCTTGGTATCATAACATCTAAAAGTACGATATCTGGTTTATATTCTAAGAATATTTCCTCAGCTTCCTTACCATTATTTGCAACTTTAGTGTCATACCCTGCGCTTTTTACATACATATTAATAACTTCGCAGATATTTTCATCATCATCTACGATTAGGACTTTTCCTAATACACCTTCCATAATTGGCACCTCCATCTATTTTTGTTAACATCATAATAATATTAAATTATTATTGTAAACTATCAATTATAAATTTATCACTTTTTGACTTTTATTAATATAGTCTTCTCTAATAAGTTACAAATTATTAACCTATCTCCAAATTTTTTTCTTATTTTTCAATCTAAACTAAAAATATATATATAAAAGTCATTACTTCTTTGTAATGACTTTTATTTATTTAATTTATACCTCAAATAATTTACTTAAAGGTTTATCATCATATATTCTTTTTATTGCTTCTGCAAAAAGTCCTGCTACAGATAAAGATTTAAACTTTTCTTTATCTATATCTTCTGGCAATTTAATAGTGTTAAGCATAACTAACTCTTCAATTGCTGAACTTTGAATCCTCTCAAAAGCTGGACCTGATAAAACTCCATGAGTACAGCATGCATAAACATTTTGTGCTCCTAAATCTTTTAAGGCATTTGCTGCATTTGTTATAGTTCCTGCTGTATCTATCATATCATCTAAAAGAATACATTTTTTCCCTTTTACATCACCAATGATATTCATTATTTCAGAAACATTTGCTTTTGGTCTTCTTTTATCTATTATAGCTATCGGTGCATGTAATTTGTCTGCAAACTTTCTAGCTCTTGTAACACTTCCTAAGTCTGGCGAAACTACAACTACATCTTCATCTTCATCTAATCCTTTATCAATAAAATATTGTGCTAGAATAGGTGAACCTACTAAGTGGTCTACAGGAATATTAAAATATCCTTGAATTTGTGAAGCATGTAAATCCATAGTTAAAACACGATTTGCTCCTGCTGTCGTTAAAAGATCTGCTACAAGCTTTGCTGTAATAGGATCTCTTGACTTTGCTTTTCTGTCTTGCCTTGCATACCCATAATAAGGAATAACTGCAGTTATTCTTCCTGCCGATGCTCTTTTAAATGCATCAATCATTATTAATAATTCCATCAAATTATTATTAACTGGTGAAGATGTTGATTGCACTATAAATACATCTGAGCCTCTAACCGTTTCATTTATATCTACTGATATTTCTCCATCACTAAAAGTTCCTACTTTTGATAATCCTATATCTAAGTTTAATAAATCCGCAATTTCTTTTGCTAATTCTGGATGAGAGTTCCCTGTAAATATTTTTATGTTATTTCCATGTGTTACCATTTATGAAGACCTCCTAACATTTAGCTTATTTTATTTTTTTAACCCTTTTTTTTCAACCCAACCTGGAATATTTCTTTGTTTTGCTCTAGCTACTGCTAAATCCCCTTCTGAAACTTCATTAGTTATAGTTGAACCTGCTGCAATATAAGTATTATCTCCAACTTTTACTGGTGAAACTAAATTTGTATTACATCCTATAAAGCTATGATTTCCAATTATAGTTTTATTTTTAGTTTTTCCATCATAGTTAACAACTACTGTTCCACAACCAAAATTACACTCTTCACCAACTTCAGCATCTCCAATGTAAGTTAAATGAGCTACTTTAGTTCCATTTCCAATGCTAGCTTTTTTGATTTCTACGAAATCTCCAATTTTAACATCATTTCCAATATTACTTTCTGGTCTGATGTAAGCAAATGGACCTACGTTTGTATTCTCTCCAACTTTACTCTCTAATATAACAGATGATTCTATACTTGCACCATTCTCTATTAAACTATCTTTGATTCTTGAATTTTGAAGTATTGTACATCTTTCTCCAATTTTAGTATTTCCTTCTAAAATAACATTTGGATATATTATTGTATCTTTTCCTATAATTACATCTGCTCCAATATAAGCTGATCTTGGATCTATTAATGTTACACCATTATCTAAATGGATTCTATTTATTCTACTTCTTAAAATTTCTTCCGCTTCTGCTAATTGTGCTCTTGAGTTAACTCCTATAGTATCCTCATAATCAGTAACTACTGCACCTACTCTTTTACCAGTAGCTTTAATTATTTCAATAGCATCTGTTAAATAGTACTCTCCTTGAACATTATCATTTGATATTTTATCTAACGCATCTAATAACGCTTCTATATCAAAACAATACATTGCTGCATTCATTTCATTTACTTTTAGTTCTTCTTCATTACAATCTTTATGTTCAACAATTTTTAAAACATCATTGTTCTCATCTCTAATAATTCTTCCATATCCTGTTGGATCTTCTACTAATGCACTTAATAAAGTTGCTGCATTTCCATTTCCTTCATGATACTCTATTAATTCTCTTATAGTGGCTTCTTTTGTTAATGGAGCATCTCCAGCAAATATTAATACAGTTCCTTTCTTTCCTTCTAAAAAGTTTACTGCACACTTAGCTGCATGCCCTGTTCCTAATTGCTCTTCTTGTACTGAGTATGAAACACTTCTTGAGTTTGTTTCATTTTTAACTAGTTCTGCGCCTTTTCCAATGATTACATTGACATCCTCTATACTAGCCTTTCTCATATTATCTATAACATGATTAACCATTTCTTTTCCACAAACTTTGTGTAAAACCTTTGGCATGTCAGATTTTATTCTTGTTCCTTGTCCTGCCGCTAGTATTAACGCACATCTATACATTTTACCACCTCTATTAAATATTATTTTCCGAATTGAAATATCTAACTACTTCTATATCTCTATAATTATATTTCATCAATGTCCCTATTTCAACCTTACTATATCTTAATTTAGCATTAATAAATAAGGTATTTTATTTTAATATAAAAGAACTCGCTTTTATACGAGTTCTTACTACAAATTTCAACGTTTTTCTAAAGCTTTATATCTCTTATAATTTATTGAAACATTTGTGATGGTCTTATATCTGATATTATTGATTCTTCTACTGAATGAAGTTCTACTATTGAGATATATTCATCCACTAATTTTTTATTAGTTTCTTTGCTATCTACTAAAACTCCAATTCCTATAAGCTCACTATCAAATTCTTTTAAAAGATCTTTTATTCCAAGTGCAGTTCCTCCACCCTTCATAAAATCATCTATAAACACACATCTTGAATTACTTTTCATAGCTTTTTTAGAAAGAGACATCTGCTGTAATCTCTTACTTGTTCCTGATACATAATTTATAGTCATAGTTGGTCCTTCTGTAACTAAACTATCTCTTCTCGCTATTACTAGTTGAATTCCTAAATTTCTAGCAACTTCATATGCTAAAGGAATTCCCTTTGTTTCAACCGTTATAATATAATCAACTTCTTTATCATCAAACCATGCTGAAATTATTGTTCCTGCTCTACTTATTATTTCAGGATTATACATAAGATCTGTCATATAAATTCTATTTCCCGGAATAACTCTATCCTCATCTTTTAGTATTTCACATAAATTCTGTGCAAATTCTTTTGCCATAGCTGTTCCTATTATAGGAATATATTTTATTCCACCTGACGCTCCTGCAATAGTTTCGACTTTTCCCATCTCTAATTTATTTAATATTTCTCTAACAATAACTATATCTTCACTTATTGTAGATTTTGCTGCATTTAATAACTCCGAAAATCTATTTAATCCTATAATTTTATTTGGGTTTTCTGTTAATATCTTAGTAATAGCTACAACTCTGCTATTTCTACTTAATTTCTCCATAAAAAAATCACCTTCATTTTTATATTTATACGAATTATTCTTCACATTTTACCGTTTAATATTCATATTTTATTCTATATTCTTTTTTTTATCAAGGTTTTAATATATTATTTATATTAAATTCCTTTATTTTTCCCATTCTTTTATAAACTAATCCGTGGAATTTCTATAAATAAAGGAAATTTTTTTAAATAATCTTATTTTTGTTGTGTTCAATTTTAAAAAAATGTATATAATTATAAATGAATTAATAAGGAGAGGTGATTTTATGTCATTTGATTTTATAAAAGATAAACAAAAGAAAATTCACTTTATTGGAATTGGTGGTATAAGCATGAGCGGACTTGCTGCTGTGCTTTTAAATAATGGATTTAAAGTTTCTGGTTCAGATTCAAAAGAATCTAAAATTACAGAAAGTCTTAAGGAAAAAGGAGCCGAAATTTATATCGGTCATAAAAGAGAAAATATTCAAAATGTTGATTTAGTTGTATATACTGCAGCTATTCCAAGTGATAACCCTGAAATTTTAGAAGCTAAAGAAAAAAATATTCATTTAATGGATAGAGCTGAATTCTTAGGATTAATAATGAAAGGTCATAAATACAATGTAGCAGTTGCTGGAACTCACGGAAAAACTACATGTACTTCTATGATAACTAATGTATCTTTAAAGGCTGAACTTGATCCTACTATATTAGTTGGTGGAGAAGTTGATGTAATTGGAGGAAACTATAGAATAGGTAGTAGCGAATATTTCGTTACTGAAGCTTGTGAATACAAAGAATCATTCTTAAAGTTTTATCCTTATGTTGGAATAATTTTAAATATTGATGCAGATCATTTAGATTACTATAGAGATTTAGATCATATTGTTCAAACATTCAAGAAATTTTCAACTTTAATTCCTGAAGATGGTTATCTAATTGGATATAATGGTGATAAAAATGTAAGAACTATTCTTTCTGAAGCTAAATGTAATACTTTAAGCTATGGTTTAGAAGATGCAGATGTAACTGCTAAAAATGTAGTATTTAACAATAAAGGTTGTGCTACTTTTACAGTTAATAAAAATGGGCAAGATCTTTTTGAAGTAAGCCTTAATATGCCTGGAACTCACAACGTTCTAAATGCACTTTCAACAATCTGTGTTGGATTAATTTTCAATTTATCATATGATAAAATCTCTGAAGGTCTACATGAATGTGTTGGAGCTCACAAGAGATTTGAATATAAGGGTGACAAAGATGGTATAACAATTATTGATGATTATGCACATCATCCTGTTGAAATCCAAGCAACTCTTAATACTGCAAAAAAAATACCTCACGGTAAAACTTATGTTGTATTCCAACCACATACTTATACAAGAACTAAAACTCTTTTTGATGAGTTTACTACTGCATTTAAAGGAGCAGATGAACTAATCCTAATGGATATTTACGCTGCTAGAGAAAAAGATACTGGACTTGTAAACTCAACTGAACTTGGAGATGCTATAAGAAATACAGGATTAAAATGTACTAATGTACACTCTCACGATGAAGCTGTTAACTACTTAAAATCAATTGCTAAAACTGGCGATATGATATTAACAGTTGGTGCTGGTGATGTAGTTATCGTTGGTGAAAAATTCTTATCTCTTTAAAATAAAAGAAATAACATATTTCAAAATATTTCAAAAGCTGTTTGAAAATTCTTATTCAAACAGCTTTTTCTTTATTTATTTTCTAAAAATGCCCACTTTTTAATATTTTATTCATCTTTTTTCTACATTTTATTAATTTTTTTATTATTTTTATTTAATTTTATTCAAATTTAGTTTATAATTTAAACATAAAGTTAACTTTTGAAACATTTTATATAAATTGTACTTGTTTTAGACATGCTATTATCATCATTTAGTTCTTCACTTATATAAAAGGTTTCATTTCATAAAAAAATATATATAAAAGGAGAAATCAAATGAACAGATTTATTGGTCTGCTTGGTGTTGCTGCAATTATAGGTATTGCCGTTCTATTCTCAGAAAATAGGAAGAAAATTAACTGGCGTCTTGTTGGTACAGGAATCGGTCTTCAAGTAATTTTTGCTATTTTCATACTTAAAGTTCCTGCTGGAGAAAAGTTTTTCTCATTTATTAGTCAGGGAATAACTAAAATTCTTGATTTTACTGCTGAAGGATCTACCTTCTTATTTGGACCTTTAATGGATACAAATACTATCGGTTCAATTTTCGCATTACAAGTATTACCTACAATCATTTTCTTCTCAGCTTTAATGGGGATTCTTTACTACTTAGGAATTATGCAATTTGTTGTTAAAATAATAGCTAAATTCTTCTGTAAGATTCTTGGTACTTCTGGAGCTGAAACTTTAAGTGCTGTTGGAAACATTTTCTTAGGACAAACTGAAGCACCACTTTTAGTTAAACCTTTTATAGGTGAAATGACACGTTCTGAGCTTATGGCAATAATGGTCGGTGGAATGTCAACGGTTGCAGGTGGAGTTATGGCTGGATATGTTGCAATGGGAGTTAATGCTGGTGATTTATTAGCTGCTAGTATTATGGCTGCTCCTGCTGGTTTAATCTTAGCTAAAATTTTAATTCCTGAAACTGAAGTTCCAAAAACTAAAGATGTTACAGATATTAAAATTGAAACTTCAGCTTCTAATGTTGTTGAAGCAGCTGCTAATGGTGCAAGTGAAGGATTAGGCCTAGCTTTAAATGTTGCTGCTATGCTTCTTGCATTCGTTGCTCTAATCGCTTTATTCAATTTTGTAATTTCTTCAATCGGTGGATTATTTGGAGCTCCATGGCTTAGCTTCCAATGGCTTTTAGGTAAATTATTCTCACCTCTTGCATTTGTAATGGGTGTACCTGCATCGGATGTTACTACAGCGGGTAGTTTACTTGGACAAAAAGTTATGCTTAATGAATTCGTAGCATATTCAGAGTTATCTAAAAACATTGCACATGCTGCTGGATATCAAATACTTCAACCAAAAACAATTCTTATAATGACTTACGCATTATGCGGATTTGCTAACATTAGTTCTGTAGCAATTCAAATAGGTGGTATCGGATCACTTGCTCCAGAGAAAAAAGGACTAGTTGCAAAATTAGGATTTAAAGCTCTATTAGGTGGAGCGCTAGCAACTTGTTTAACTGGAACAATTGCCGGAATCTTATTTGTAGTATAAATATTGATACAAAGACCTTTGGTTAATCCAAAGGTCTTTATTTTTATCCTTATAAAATTCTTTCATTTACAAATAATATATATTATTAAATCACAATGTCTTTTTTGTAAATATATCTTTTCTATGACTTGTGTCAAAGATTTCTTTACTATAAGATGTTACTATCATTACAGAAAATGAATAACATAAAATCAAAAATAAAAGGAGCTGTTACATATGAAAAAAACTGTTGGAGATTATTTAATTGAAAGTCTAAAATCTTATGGTGTTGAACACATCTTTGGTGTTCCTGGTGACTATAATTTAAGCTTTTTAGATCAAATTGATGATGCTGAAGGAATTGATTGGATTGGAAATTGTAATGAACTTAATGCCTCTTACGCTGCTGATGGTTATGGAAGAATAAAAGGAATGGCTGCTATTGCAACCACTTTCGGTGTTGGTGAACTTAGTGCTGTAAATGGTATTGCTGGTTCATATGCAGAAAGTGTTCCTGTTGTAAAAATAGTTGGTATCCCATCTGCAAATGCTGTTGAAAACAGAAAATTAGTTCATCATACTTTAGGTGATGGAGACTTTTATAGATTTAATGAAATGTTTAAAGAAGTTACTATTGCTCAAACTATGTTAAATGAAATAAATGCTAAAGAAGAAATCGATAGAGTTCTTAGAGAATGTTATTTACATAAAAAACCTGTATATATAGGAATGCCTGTAGATTTAGCTAAAAAAGAAATTTTCGTTTCTGAAAAAACTGAATATAAATTCGAAAGTGATAATGCTAATTTAGCTAAGTTTATTGAAAAAATACAGTCTTTAATGACAAACTCTAAAAAACAAATGATTTTAGCAGATTTTGAAGTTAACAGATTAAATCTTAATAATGATGTAGAAAAATTTGTTGAAAAATCTAATTTACCTATTGCCTCTCTTGCTATGGGAAAAGGTGTTATAGATGAAACTCATAAAAACTTTGTTGGTATTTATAATGGTGCCTTAAGTAATGAAAATATAAATGCTTTAGTAAAAGAATGTGATTTAGCTTTCCTATTCGGAGTAAAACTTACAGATTCTTTAACTGCTGGATTTAGTTTTATAAATCCTAATATAACTTTAATAGAAGTACATCCTTTATTCTCTAGAATAGGTGATGTTGTATTCACTAATATTTTTATGAAAGATGTTTTAAAAGCTCTATCTAATTTAGATATTAAGTATTCAGAAAATACAACACCTGCTATTAAAGCTATAAGAAGCTTTACTGCAACTGATGATGTTTTAACTCAAAATAGATTTTTCCAAGGAATTGAAAGCTTAATTAATAAAAATGATGTTCTAATCGCTGAACAAGGAACTTCATTCTTTGGTGCATGTACTGTCAACTTACAATCTGGTTGTACTTTCGTAGGTCAACCTTTATGGGGTTCAATTGGATACACTGTGGGTGCTACTTTAGGAACTCAAATGGCTGATAAAACTAGACGTAATATACTTTTAGTTGGTGATGGTTCATTCCAATTAACAGCACAAGAAATTTCTACAATGATTAGAGAAAATCTATCACCAATAGTTATGGTTGTGAATAATGATGGATATACTGTAGAAAGACTTATCCATGGTCCTAACAGAAAATATAATGATATAAATATGTGGGACTACTCTAAATTAGTTTCTGTATTCGATATGGAAGGTAATAAGAGTATCAGTTTAAAAATTAAAACTGAAAAAGACTTAATAAACGGCTTTAAAACTGCTAACGAAAATAAAGATAAATTAATCTTTATGGAAGTTTATATGGGTAGAATGGATTCTCCACAACTTTTAAAAGATTTAGGTGAATTATTCTCAAAACAAAATAGTTATTAATACACTCTTTTAATATAGAAGAGATGTTGCACTAGTACAGTCCAACATCTCTTTTTCATGTATTGAAAATTCATTTATTAAATTTCTTAATCTATATTTCTATATACTAAACTCTTAACTACAGTCTTCTTATCTTTACTAACTTCTATAGTATACTCATAAGGTTTTTCTTTCTCACAGTTCTCTAAATTATAAAGGTTAAAATACTCATCATTTCCACCAAATAACTCTCCTTCAAACACAACCTTATCAAACTCTTTTAATACAACCTCTACTGCCCCTTTATATTGAATATCAACAATTATAACTTTTTTCTTATTAACTTCATTAATCCCTATTGTCACACTTTCATCCGTAAGTTTTAATTTAGGATCAACTTCTTTATTATTTGCTCCACACCCAACCATAAGCATAGCTATTAATAATAATCCCATCATAAATATTTTATTTTTTCTCATAAACTCTCCTTTTAACCCCTTCAGCTTTTCTTAATTATTTTCTCTACATTTGTTGCTTATTAAAATGTCAAATATAACCATTCTCATTCTTAATTCTCCGCTTCATGAACATTTCCCTCTTTATCTAAAATTATTTTTTTATCTTTTCCTTGAATTTCAATCCCCTCAAGTTCGTCTCCTTTATTTTCATAAACAAATATGAAATTATCTCTTATTCCAAATCTAGAAGTATTAGTTAAACTTTTTACAGGTATTTTCTCTCCCCCTTTTTCTTTAACTTCAAACATTTCATCTTTAATTGAATCTTTTTCCCCATATCCATCTATATAAATGTTCATCGGCGTTATTATTATATTTTTTATTCTTACTCCATTGATATTCCTATTTACTTTTACTTTCCTTATATTTTCTTTTAAATGATTTGTTCTTATCATTTCTTTTACCTCAAACCATTCTTCATCTATTTGTGCTCTTAATGTAATTTCAAACTCCTTTGCTCTCTTACCTATATATTTATTTATCCTATTTCCCCTTAATTTATTATCTGCAAATAACTGAAAAGTTCTTATAGTAATAGTTTTACCTTCCTCATTAACATACGATGTAGCATAACCATTTCCATCATATATTTCTCCATCTATTTCAAGCATAATTGATGGAACTTCAATAGCTTCATTAATTTCATATCCTACAGTTAATGTATATCCATCATATACTAGTGCTTCTAACCTAAAATCATATTCTTTTTTCTCAATCTTTTTATTACTTTCATTAATCACATTTCCTTCTACAGCTATATTCTCAAATTTCTTATTGGATTCATATCCTATATTTTTATAATTTTCTGTTAACTGAAAACTATTAAAAATATTACTATAAACTTTATTTCTATCTGCATTACCTTTTATAGAATAACTTCCTATACAAATGCAAATAGCACTAACTAAAATAATTACTTTTTTATAATTCTTTTTCTTTTTTCTTTTCTTCAATATTTTTAGTGTGTTTTCTATACTGTCATCTATATTTTTAGGAAGTTCATTTACATTATTTAATCTATTCTTTATCTCTCTATCTTTGTTATTGCTCATATACATAATCCTCCCCTAAAATCTTATACAACTTCTTCTTAGCTCTAGAAAGCTTCGTTCTAACAGTACTACTATTTAAATTAAGCTTTTTACTTATCTCTTCTTGCTTCAAATCCTCAAAATAATATAAAATAACTATCTCTTTAGATTCATTATCCAGCTCATTTATTGCTTCAATAATATCTACATTTTCATATCTTTCTTCAAAAGCCTCATTGTTAAATTCATGTACTAAAACTAATTTTTTATTTTTTTTCAATATTCTTTTACATTCATTAATGAGTATTGTTATAAGCCATGATTTAAAATTTTTCTCTTCTCTTAGATTTTTTATATTTTCAAAAGCATTAATTATAGTTTCTTGAATTGCATCATCTATATCACATTCTCTTTTAATCATATTTAATGCAACCTTATACATTAAAAGTTTATTCTCTCGTATAAGCTCCATAAAAGCTTCTATATCACCATCTTTAGCTTTATAAACTAACCCCTTTTTACTAAAATGTAGTAGTTTCACTAGAGTTCCCTCCTATACCATTACTGACCTCTATCTTTAAGAGTCCTTTATCTTAAAGAATGTTTCACTTAAAATAAATAAAAAAAATGAGAATGCATTTTGCATCCTCATTTCTTATCGAAAAATATATTATTTACTTTATAACAGTTGCTTCTTTGCTTACACTGTTTAATACTTCATGTCCGTCTTTTGTAACTAAAACCAAGTCTTCTATTCTTACACCAAAATCATCTCTTAAATAAATTCCTGGCTCTACAGAGAATATCATCCCTGGTTCAAGAACCTTATCATTTATTCCACTTACATCACCAAAATCATGACAATCTATTCCTATACAATGCCCTGTTCTGTGAGTAAAGTATTCTCCATATCCATTATCTACTATATAGCTTCTTGCTGCATTATCTATATCACTAAATTTAGCTCCTGGCTTAACCATTTTTATAGCTCTTTCGTTAGCTTCCTTAACTATTCCATATATAGAAGCATGTCTTGCTTCTGGTTCTTTTCCAAAGAATACTGTTCTTGTCATATCTGAGCAATAATTTTTATAAACACATCCCATATCAATAACTATGCTATCACCAAATTTTAATTTAGTATCATCTGTTCCATGATGTGGATCTGCTCCATTTGGACAGAATGCTATAATAGGGCTGAATGAAAATTTCTTTGAACCATTTTTTTCATATAACTCTTTTAAAAGATTTGCACACTCTATTTCTGTCATTCCCTCTCTTAAGTTTGCCCAAAGTTCTTTCATTGTTTTATCATTTATTTTTGATGCATCTTTCATAAACTCAATCTCTTCAGCATCTTTAATCATTCTAAGTTCATCAATTATTAGAGAGCCATTTTTATATCCTTTTGCTGCATTTAACTCCATAAGTGAAATTAAAAAATGTGCAGGCCATGTTTTATCTATACCTAAATCATTATTTTTATCTATAAACTTTGATAAAATTTCTATTGAATCATCAGTGTCCTCATACCAAACTATATCTACACCTAAATCTTCTGTTACTGGGAAAAGCTTATTATTTATTAATTTATGTTCTCCATTTTCTTTTATCAGTAAAGTAATCATTCTATTTCCTGGATGAAACCATTTCCCTGTCAAATAAAATAGTGATGATGGAGATGAAACTAATATTTGAGTCAATCCTTCTTCTTTCATTTTTTCTATTACTTTTAAAATTCTGTTCTCTTTCATATTTGTCCTCCTATTGTTTTATTATTTTATTCTTAATTACTATTATAACATCTTTATCCCTTTTTAATATAATGTTAAAATATATATAGTTATAAAAGTTCTATCATTAGAATTTTAGGAGGATTTTAATATGAAAATTGCAGTAATATCAGACGTTCATGGAAATATCTATTCTCTAATGAAAGTGTTTGAAGATATAGATGATAATAAAGTCGATAGGATTATTTGTCTTGGAGATTTAGTCGGTTATGGTCCTCATCCAAATGAAGTTATTGCTCTTATACGAAGAAGAGAATTAACTTGTCTTAAAGGAAATTATGATGCATCTGTTTGTGATGGTGATTTCACTTTCATAAGAGATAATGAAATAAACTCATTTATTTTACCTTGGACAGTTGAAGAAATTCGAATATCTAATAAATATTTCTTAGAAAGCTTACCTACTGAATATAAATTAACAGTAGGCAAAAGAAAAATTCTATTTGTTCACGGAAGTCCAACCTCTATAAATGAATATCTTTTTGAAGATAAAGAAAATACAGAAGAAGCTATGAAAAATCTTGATGCAGATATACTTGTATGTGCACATACTCATATACCTTCATGCAAAATGTTTGGTGACAAACTTTTTATCAATGATGGTAGTGTTGGAAAACCAAAAAATGGTTCACCTGATGCAACTTATTGTATTTTAGATATAAATAAAGAAACTGGTGAAGTGAAAGTTAATTTTAGACATATTGAATATGAAGTAAAAAGAATTATTAAAGATATGACAATGCTTAAGTTCCCAAATAAATTAATTCAATCCTATGAAACTGGAAGAGAAGTTTAATTTTAAGTAAGAGGTAATAAGGAAAAGAGAAAAGGTAGTACACTTTCTTTACTTTTCCTCATTACCTCTTCTCTATTACTTCTTCTCTATTACCTTTTTACTCATAAAGTATTCCTACTGTTCTAGCTTTTTTTAAGATGTTTTTATTTATAAAGTTACAACTATTAAATTCTTTTGTTATATCTGCTCCTATTTTAAAATTACATTTTTTATCTGTAAACTCTGGAATTCCTGTAACATCATAAACCGTTCCATTTATTATTACATAAGCTAAATTATCCCCTGTTCCATCATATTTTGCTACTTCTTGTGTAGTAAATTTCTTTAATCTTTCCATAAATTGAATTTGCGCATTTACAATTTCTTCTAATTCTTCTACTACATATTTCAATTTCTCAATTATATATTCTTTATCACTATCTCTATTATATAAAGCTGATTTCAAATAATTTATCTCATTATTTTTTCTTAAAATCAAATTATCAAGTAACATATTTCCTCTCTTTTTAATATTATTATATAAATATTCTATGTTAATTTCTTGATTTTGCCTTAAAAGTATTGTAAAATCATCTTAATGTAATATTTTTAATAAGAAGCGTTGATGAGAAGAGTAAATTTAGGACGTAGTCTTAGCGAATAAGGGATGGTGTAAGCCTTATACGAAAACTATTTTGAAGAACATCTCGGAGCATCTAACTGAAAGCTTTTTTTGCAAGTAGGCTTAGACGGATTTTCCAAACCGTTATAAATTTGGAGGGCATAAATTTGTGCTTTAAAGCTGGCTTTTATTTTATTATAAAAGCAATTTGGGTGGCACCGCGTAGAGTAATCCTTTCGTCCCATATTCTTGGGAATTGAAGGGTTTTTTTTATATATTTTTTTAATAATGAGGAGGAAAAATAATGAAAAATGTATTAGTTAAATCACTATACAGAGAAACTTCTGATCATTTAGGAAAAGAAGTAATGATAACAGGATGGATAAGAACATTAAGAGCTTCAAATGCTTTCGGGTTTATTGAAATAAACGACGGTTCTTTCTTTAAAAATATTCAGGTTGTATTTGATAATAACCTAGATAACTTTAAAGAATTAGCTAAATTACCAATAAGTTCATCATTAAGAGTAATTGGTACTTTAGTAGAAACTCCAGAATCAAAACAACCATTTGAAATTCAAGCTAAAGAAATAATTATTGAAGGTATGTCAGATTCTGATTACCCACTTCAAAAGAAAAGACATACTTTTGAATATTTAAGAACTATAGCTCACTTAAGACCAAGAAGTAATGCTTTCTCAGCAGTATTCAGAGTTAGATCAGTTGCAGCTTATGCTATTCATAAGTTCTTCCAAGAACAAAACTTTGTATACACTCACACTCCAATTTTAACTGGAAGTGATGCTGAAGGTGCTGGAGAAATGTTTAGAGTTACAACTTTAGATTTAAACAACACTCCAACTAATGAAGATGGTTCAATTGATTATTCAAAAGATTTCTTCGGAAAAGAAACTAACCTTACAGTTTCAGGACAATTAAATGGAGAAACTTATGCTTTAGCATTCAGAAACATTTATACTTTCGGACCTACTTTCAGAGCTGAAAATTCAAACACTGCAAGACATGCAGCTGAATTCTGGATGGTAGAACCTGAGATATCATTTGCTGATTTAAATGACAACATGAAATTAGCTGAAGAAATGTTAACTTACGTTATAAAATACGTTATGGCTGAATGTCCTGAAGAAATTCAATTCTTCAACCAATTTATCGATAAAGGTTTAGTAGAAAGATTAAACCACGTTGCAAATGCTGATTTTGGAAGAGTTACTTATACAGATGCAGTAGAAATACTTAAAAACTGTGGAAGAACATTTGAATATCCAGTTGAATGGGGAATCGATTTACAAACTGAACATGAAAGATATCTTACTGAAGAACACTTTAAAAAACCAGTATTCGTTACTGATTATCCAAAAGATATTAAAGCATTCTATATGAGAATGAATGAAGATAATAAAACAGTTGCTGCTATGGATCTTCTAGTTCCTGGTATAGGAGAAATCATTGGAGGAAGCCAAAGAGAAGAAAGATTAGATCTTCTTAAACAAAGAATGGCTGAACTTAACTTAAATGAAGAAGACTACTGGTGGTATTTAGAACTTAGAAAATATGGAGAAACTAAGCATTCTGGATTTGGATTAGGATTCGAAAGACTAATAATGTACATTACAGGTATGACAAATATTAGAGACGTAATCCCATTCCCAAGAACTACAGGACAATCTGATTTCTAATAAACAAACGACTTTTAGATTCTATCTAAAGGTCGTTTTTTTTATATCATCACTATATTTTCATAGTTTTACATTTAATTAATTAGTAATATCTTTTCATAATGCTATAATAGTACTTATTACATAAAACCAAGGAGGAATTTTTTATGGCAATTCTTATTGCAGAAATAATTTTAATATTAATTTTAATTTTAAACATTCCATTAGCTTTAAACACTCAAAAAAAGTTTATCAACTCTTGTAATGGAGAATGTAAAAAATTTAATGATGCTAACTTAAAGAAATTTAGTATTCTATTTATTGTTGTACTAGTTCTTGCAATACTTTTAGTTTTTCTATCTAATAAAGACTTTTTCTTATTAGCACCAGCTCTAATGTCATTTTTACTAGTTGGTTCTGTTAAAAATGCTATGCTTATTGGTAAAACTAAGTTATACTTCAGAGAATGTGTAGTTCCTTTAACTGAAATAAAAGCTGCCGAACTTACATATACAGGAAAAGGTAAAATTATGATTCTATTTATAATGAATAATGATCATAAATTCGGATATGCTCACAATAAACCTGATGTTCCTCAAGCTATTGCAAATACTATTGAAGAACTAGGTATTCCTGTAACAGATAAAATTCATAAGAAAGTTAATTCCGATGTTAATATTCCTGAAGGGGATGCTGCAACACCAATTGAGGATACTTCAGAAGAATAAACTTATTTAGAATTATATTTCTAAATAAAAAATGTCTAAACTTCAAAAGTTTAGACATTTTTTATTATTATATTATTTTGAACTTCTTTCTTTTAACATTTCATATAAAGTGTTAACAGGAATTCCTGTACCACCTTTAGCTTTATATGGTTTTGGTGAATCAGTCCATGCAGTTCCTGCTATATCCATATGGATCCATGTATTTCCTTCATTTATGAATTTCTCAATAAATAATCCTGCTGTTATAGTTCCAGCATATCTTCCACCAATATTTTTTAAATCAGCTATATCTGATTTTATTAAATCTCTATATTCATCAAATGCAGGTAATCTCCATAATTTTTCTCCAGCTTTTAATGATGCATTTTCTATTTCATTAAAGAATTTATCATCATTTGAAAGAATGGCTGTAGTAGTATCTCCAAGTGCAACTAAAGCTGCTCCTGTTAATGTTGCTAAATCTATAACTTCTTTTACATTTTCTTTTTCTTGAATATAAGTTACAGCATCTACTAAAGTTAATCTTCCTTCTGCATCTGTATTAAGAACTTCTATTGTAGTTCCTTTCATACTTCCAATTATATCACCTGGTTTATATGCATCTCCTGAAATAGCATTTTCACAAGAAGCAATTACTGAAACAACATTAACCTTAAGTTTTCTTTTTGCTATTAATGCCATTGTTCCTACTACTGCAGCTGCTCCACCCATATCTGATTTCATTGTATCCATACTATTTGATGGTTTTAATGAATATCCACCAGTATCAAAAGTTAGTCCTTTTCCTACTAATCCAATAGTTTTTTCTCTATTAGCTTCATCTCCGAAATATCTCATAACTATTAATCTTGGTTTCTTTTTTGATCCTTTTGCAACAGCTAAAAATGCTTCCATTCCTAACTCTTCTATTTTATCTTTTTCAAATACTTCTACTTGGAAACCAAATTCTTTTCCTAGTTTTGAAACTTCTTTTGCTAAAACTTTTGGATACATTATATTTGCTGGTTCATTAACTAAATCTCTAGCTATTATTATACCTTCAGCCATATCTATTGCTTCTTCTACAGCTGCTGATACTACTTCATCACCTTCAGTTTTTATAACACATCCTGAGAATGAAACTTCTACTTCCTTCTCTTCTTTTCTATCAGATTTATACTTATCAAATTTATAATCAGTTAAAAGTAATGCTATAGTAACCGCTTTAGCTACTTCACTAACTTTTATTTCTTCTGTAGCAAACATTTTTACTACTAAATCACTAATTTTAAGCTCTTGTGCTTTTTTATAAGCTTTTGCCATATTAACTTTTATTTTTTCTGAATCTAAATCTGATTCTTTTCCTAACCCTAAAAGAATAACATCTTGAATTGATCCTTCTATTTCACGAGTAAAAGTATATACTTCCCCCGCCTTTCCTAAGAATTTTTCATTATCTTTTAAGTGAGATACCATTTTATTTATTGTTGGATTTTTCACTTCTAATCTATCTTCAAAAAGAGAAAGTATCAATCCTTGCGCTTCTCTACATTTTTTAGCTCTTACATTTATTTTCATCTTCTTTCCTCCTCTGTTAATCGTTTTTATTTAATAATAATTATTATAACATAAAACCTTTATTTATTTTTATCTATATTTATTAATTTACATCTTTTTTGTTAATTTATTTTTTTATCCATAATGATATATTTATCATTATTCTTTATTTCTTTAATACTTTATCAATGTGAAGTGTTTATTTTTACTTTTCTCACTCTTTGTCCATTTTTTTTATTAAGATGATAATTTTTCTTTTACTTATATTTAATATTTATAATATTGATTATCTCTTCTCTTTCATTTAATATAGAATAAGATTAAAAGAGAGGTGTTTTTATGTCAGAAAATAAAATAAATACAAAAAAAATATCAACCTTTGGATTTTTCTCTTTTTGTATAGTACTTGTTTACTCAATCGCTAATAGTGAACAAATGTATTATCAAATGGGTTATGCATCCATTGTATATGTTATAATTGCCGGATTAATATTCTTTATACCCTACTCTTTTGCTGTAACTGAAATCGGTTCAGCCTATAGTGATAAAAAAGGTGGAATCTATTCTTGGTTATCTGAAATTATCGGTGAAAAATATGCATTAGTTACCACACTAATTTGGTTTTCAACTAAATTATTAAGCGGTCTAGCACTTAGTGCCATCTGTATAACTTTTTCAACACTTTTCTTTGGAAAAGATATTTCTGAAACTTGGCGAATTTTTGGATTAAGTAACCAAATGACTACGACTTTAATTGGTTCCATTTGGGTTATTTTTTGGATTTACATAACAACTCGCGGTATTAAAACTGTTGAGTTACTAAGCAAAATTTCAATGGGATTATTCTTTTATGGTAATCTTTTTATAATATTAGTGAGTTTTTTAGTATTTGCTAAAAATGGCTTTCACTTTGCACAACCTATAGATTTACATAGCATTGGTGCATTTTTCACTAGTCCAAATCCTCAATATCATAGTATATTTAGTGTTTTAGGTTTTCTAGTATTTGCTATTATGTCTCTTGGTGGAATGGAATCCGCTGTAGGTTTAATTGATCAAGTTGAAAATCCTCACAAAACTGTTCCAAAAGCAATATTTTTAACAGTTATAATAATGTTAGTTTTAACTATAGTAGTTATTATTGGAAATGGTATGGTTATAAATTGGCATGATGTTTATAATAACGGAAATATAAATTTATATAACTTTTCAGTTTATATGACTTTAAAATATAGTTACTCTTTAGGAACTCTTATAGGTTTAACTCCAGTTCATGCAATTGTTTTTTCTAAATGGTATCTGATAGTTAACTCTTGGATAGGTGCACTTGCATTTTTACAATTACCACTTGGTTTCTATTATCCAATTAAACAATTGATAGAAGGTTTACCTGAAGGAATGTTACCTAAAAAATTTACAAAAATAAATAAGCATGGTTTTCCTGCAAATGCACTTTGGGCTGAAGGAATATTCATGATAATTTTTGCTTTTGCTGTTGTTTTAATATTTAGAAATAATGCAAATCAAATTTATAACTATACTATGTTTATGGTTACAATATCTTCTGTTATTCCATGGGGATTTATTACCTTTGCTTATATTAAATTTAAACTAAATGACAATATACCTAAGCAATATGAGTTTTTCAATAAAAAAATAGGTGTTGGCTTAAATATTCTTTCTCTTTGTGCTATTATTTTTTCAATAGTATTTTCAATTATCCAACCATGGACTCAACCTGGTGGTGCTGAGCAAGGAATATTAATGATATTTGGTCCTATTTTATTTGGACTTCTTGGATTCTTAATTGCTTATAGATATCAAAAGGCTAAAAATCGTAATTCTATATAAAAATAGAGGTGGAAATTTTTCCACCTCTACTTTTATTCTACTAATATAATTTTATTTTGTTTTAAAGTTTCTCTTACATCTATTGTTCTTTGATTAGAAGAACCTTTAAATTTAAGCCCCTCTTCCATTAAATCCTTTTCAAATTTTCCATCTATAAGTACATCTAAATTTTCAAAAAGCTCTTTAACACCTTTCATTTCCTCCAAATGTTCTAATAAATATTCCATCGTATATCCTGTAAATGACCATACACTTAGTCCATTTTCTTTAAACTTTTTTGCCATATAAGAAAACTCTTCCGCTCTCTCTATAGGATCTCCACCACTAAATGTTACTCCCTTTAAAATAGGATTATCTAAAACATCTTCTATCAGTTCATCCATATCCATTTCTTCTCCACTTGAGAAGCTATGAGTATCCGGATTAAAACACCCTCTGCATTTGTGTTTGCATCCTTGTGAAAAAAATACACGCCTCATTCCAGGCCCATTTACAAGACTTTCATATGCTATTCCTGCTAATCTTATTTTTTTACCCAATTCACTCAACTCCTTTACTGATAGTATATTTTGTATCTTCTTTAATTATATATTATTTTTTTATTTTAAAGACAATAAATTAACTTATTTTTAATATTAAGTCTTATTCATATTTATTTATTCTCTAGGTGTATAATATAGCCGTCAAATATTTTTAATGATTAAAATTTTATTTTTTATAGGAGTTTTTTTATGGACAAGAAGAAAATTTTCATGCCCCTTCTTATGGCCATTCCAAGCTTTGGTTTAGGCTTTATTTGGAACATGAAAAGTACCTTATTATCTTTATTAGTTAGAACAGTTACACCATCTGATATTAAATTAGGAATAGTAGCTGCTTTATGTTCTTTCACAGGAGTATTTTTCCCATACATTGGAGGAGTATTAAGTGAAAAAAAATATTTTAAAATAGGCCGTCGTAAACCTTGGACTTTAGTTGGGGGAATATTAGGTTCTATTTTTATTCTTTTATTAGGTTTTGCCGATAGTTATATTACTATTGTACTTTGTGTTTTCATAGCATGGTCATCCTTTAACTTTTTCCAAGGTGCTTATTATGCTTGGATGCCAGAAAGTGTTGAAGCAAATCAAGTTGGAACAGTAAATGGACTTGGAAAACTATTTTATTCTTTTGGAGGACTTTTATTTTATTTTTTTGCAGTATTTCTATTTAATATAGATAAACATCTTCCATTTATACTTATAGCAATCCTTGCTCTTATTCCAATACTAATAACTTGCTATAAAGTAAAAGAACAGGACATACCTGTATCAACAACCAAATTTAAACTTAATTTAGAGTTTTTAAAAAACAAACCTGCAATGAAAGTTTTCTTAACTGGTTCTTGTTTTTATTTTGCATATGGAATTATAACACCTTTTTGGATACCTTATTATGAAACAACTGATCACTTCACTGGAACTGAAATCAGTCTTGCTTTAGCCTCTTTAACTTTAGTTGGAATGATTTTATCAATTTTCATTGGAGTCTGGTGTGATAAATGGAGAAAAGATAGAATATTTTTAATCTGTTGTATAGTATATGCACTTGCATTTGTTATAGGTTGGAATGTAAAGTCTCTTTCAATGTTATGGTTATTTGCTGTTGTTTCTGGAGTTGCTTTTATAATGTTCCAAGTAGCATATTATTCGTTAATGCCAGAAATTGCGCCTAAAGGACGTGTCGGTGAATATATGGGACTTAACAATGTCTTTATATGTATTCCTCAAATAATAAGTAGCCTTATCGGTGGTGTTTTATTAGATTATAATTTAGGATTTGTAATCTTCCCACTTGCTATTATCGCAATGATAATTGGTGCTTGTGTTATTGCTAGTTATAAAAGAAAACACTTTAATTAAAATATTTAAATAAGACTAAAGACTAAAGAATTTCTCCTTCAGTCTTTAGTCTTATTTACTATAAACTTTATATATTTTTTTCTTTATAATTTTCTATTCTTTTAAGTAATTGCTCATATTCTTGTATATAAATGATTTTTAACATTCCATTTTTCAATGTTAGGCTTATTTTTCCTTTATCATTTTCCTTTTGAATACTTTCTATATCTTTAATTCTTACTGTTAAGAAAAATGTATATAAGTTTTCATCATCTAATAAACTTATAATATTTGTTCTTGTAATAGTCACAGCTATCACTGCAAATATTATAGTCATAAACCCTTGAAAATCTTCATAATTTAAAACTAAACTTATTAACACTAAAATATCTGTTAGCATTATTAATCCAATACATAATTCCCACCATTTATTCTTACATAATACAATTACGCCTTCTCGCTTACTTATCTTATTTATAAATATAAATTTTCTTATTAAACTTATAAGAAATGCAAATAAAACAATTCCTACAATCAAATTCACTATTAAAATAAACATCTTTTCACCTACAAATTATTTTCTTGTAGAATTTTTTCCACTAATAAATATAATGTTGTTTTTATATATGTTAGCTTAAAAATCCCTACTATTCCAAATGTTATTCCTATAAGAAGCATCCAAGGAATAAAAGTTATTTCTAGCCAAAGAATTTTAAAAAAGTATTTAAACCCTAAAGAAACTCCAACATTTACTGCATTTTGTATTGAATAATCTCTATTTATAATTAAATAATACACCGGTAAAAATATTACCGCCACAATTACAGATATAATTTCTGCTATAAGAACACCAACATTTCCTTGAAGAAAAAGAATTTTTATAACTGTTAAAACTTCTAAAACTATAAACATAATTAAAAATAACTTTGTATTAACCTGAAAATCTATTTTTGCCACTTTATTTTTTATTATATTCCCCACTTGCATATAATATAGTGATGTAAATGCTGCCATCACAATTTCTATAGCTGTTAGATATATGATTCCGTCTGAATTAAGTCCAGTGAGTATAGAAATTGAGGATAATAAAAAAGTCATTACTATAAATGGTATATATAATAAAACTCCAACAATTGTATTTTTCTTTACATTTTCACCACTTACTAACTCTTTTGAAATCTCCTTTAACTTACTCGTTCTATAACTCACACCCGTTAAATCTAGCATTTCACTTCCTCCTATGTAATTTTTGGTAATAAATATATTCTATAAGTTATTTATGAACTACATTTGAAAGTTTATTTAAATTTCCTTTTTATGACTTATTTTCACTAAGATACACATAATAAGTATGGAGGTGATATAAAATGTTTAATTGGTTATTTAATGGATGGCTTATTCCTGCACTAGTTGGTTCAATTTGTGCAAGTTTAGTTGCTATATTTACTAAACTTGGTATTACTAATGTTTCTGCTTCTTTAGCTGGAACTATAAAAGCTATTATAACAGCTGTATTTTTTATTCTCTTTTCTTTTTTCTATAAAGATTTTAAAGAACTACCTAGTCTTTTTGCTCATAGAAAAGATTTAATATTTTTAGTATTAACCGGTGTCTTTGGTGGTCTTTCATGGTTTTTTATGAATATAGCTTTAAAAAATACGGATGCTGTTAAAGTAGTTCCAATAGATAAACTATCTATTGCTATTACAGTAGTCTTAGCCGTTATATTTTTAAAAGAACATATTACAATTAAAATAATTATTGGCGTTATTCTAATGACTATAGGTGCTATATTAGTTTCTTTAAAATAATTTATTTTTCATTATTTAATTCATAGTAGTATAATAGGAAATTGAATAGGGGGTGTTTGAAATGCAATTATGGCTAATATACGCTTTATTAGGCGCTATTTCTGCTAGTATGGTAAGTATCTTCACTAAACTTGGAGTTGTTCATCTTAGTCCATCCTTAGCAGGAACAATTAAAGGAATTATTATGGCACTATTTTTAGTGGCAATCTCATCAATCAAAGGTGATTTTAGTAATATTTCATCTATATTTGAATACAAAAAGGATTTTTTCTTTCTTGTATTAACAGGAGTATTTGGTGCATTATCATGGCTTTTTATGAATTATGCTTTTAAATATGGAAGCGTAACTAAAGTAGTTCCAATAGATAAATTATCTATTGTTTTTACAATACTTCTAGCAGCACTTATATTAAATGAAAAGTTAAACTTTAAAATTTTAATCGGTGTTGCATTAGTATTTGTGGGTGCTCTAGTTATAGCATTCAATTAAAATTTTTACTACTTAATCTAAAAAATTATTATTAAAAGTTACTTAACTAAAAAAGCTAGAAGTTTATTTCTAGCTTTTTTAGTTATTTTTTTAATTTTACATAGTTTAATCTACCACCAACTTTTATAATCTGGATTTCTTTCTCAGTTAAATCCACATTAATACTAAAATCTATTCCCTTAGTATTATTTCTAAATATTATTTTTTCCCCTTTTAATCCTTCTAATATATCTATACAAATTATTTCATCATTTAACTCAATTTTTTCATAATCCTTTTTTTCTCTAAATTCTAAAGGAATTATTCCATTGTTAATTAAATTAGCTTTATGAATTCTAGCAAACGATTTTGCTAAAACAGCTTTAATGCCTAAATAAAGGGGAGCAAGTGCAGCATGTTCTCTACTTGAACCTTGTCCGTAATTTTCTCCTGCTATAATTATTCCTCCATTATTTTCTTTACACCTTATTGGAAAGTCCTTATCTACAGTATTAAAACAAAACTCTGAAAGATATGGAATATTAGATCTAAATGGTAATAGCTTTGAATTTGAAGGCATTATATGATCTGTTGTTATATTATCTTCTACCTTTAAAACTACCTTTTCCTTAATAGTTTTTTCTAATATTTTATTTATAGGAAATGGCTTTATATTTGGACCTCGTTTAACTTCCACTTCCTCATTAGTCTTTGCAGGCTTTAAAATCATAGAATCATCTATTAAAAACTTTTTAGGCATTTGAATACTTAATTCTAAATTCATTTCTCTTGGATCTGTTAAATATCCATTTAATGCTGATACTGCAGCAGTTTCTGGGCTTACAAGGTACACTTGTGCTGATAAAGTTCCACTTCTCCCATAAAAGTTTCTATTAAAAGTTCTTAAAGATACTCCTTTACTTGCCGGTGCTTGCCCCATTCCTATACAAGGCCCACATGAATTTTCTAATATTCTCGCTCCTGAACTTATAATATCCGCTAAAGCTCCATTTCTAGCCATCATCTCCATTACCTGTCTTGAACCTGGTGCTATCACCAAACTAATATCTGAATGGACTTTTTTACCCTTTAGGATTGTAGCTACTTTCATTAAATCTTCATATGAAGAATTTGTACAGCTACCTATAGCCACCTGCTCAATCTTTATTTTTCCTATTTCAGATACTTCTAAAACATTATCTGGTGAATGTGGTTTTGCTGCTAAAGGAGTTAATTCATCTAAATTTATAGTTACTTCTTCCTCATAAATAGCATCCTCATCAGCTTTAAATTCTATATAATCTTCCTCTCTTCCCTGTGCTTTAAAAAACTCTAATGTCCTTTCGTCACTTGGAAATATTGAGGTTGTTGCTCCAAGCTCTGCCCCCATATTTGTAATAGTAGCCCTTTCTGGAACCGAAAGAAATTTAACTCCATCACCTCCATATTCAAAAACTTTACCTACTCCACCTTTTACAGAAAACTTTCTTAAAACTTCTAAAATTATATCTTTAGCTGCTACCATTTTATTTAACTTTCCAACTAAATTTATTTTACAAACCTTTGGTGTGCTTATATTATAATCTCCTCCTGCCATAGCTAATGCTACATCAAGTCCTCCAGCTCCCATTGCAAGCATTCCTACTCCTCCTGCTGTTGGTGTATGACTATCAGAACCAATTAAAGTTTCTCCTGGTTTTGAAAATCTTTCTAAAAATACTTGATGACATATCCCATTCCCTGGCTTTGAAAAATAAACTCCATGTTTTGCCGCTACCGTTTGAATAAATTTATGATCATCTGCATTTTCGAATCCTTGTTGTAGCATATTGTGATCAATAAACGCCACAGATTTCTTTGTTTTTACTCTATCTATATTCATGGCTTCAAGTTGAAGATATGCCATAGTTCCTGTTGAATCCTGTGTTAATGTTTGATCTATCTTTAATCCAATAGGATGTCCTATTTCTATCTTACCTTCTACTAGATGATTCTTTAAAATCTTTAAAACTAAATTATCTCCCATAATATCTCCTTAACCCTACATTCTTTTCTTTTCTATTTTATATTCTCTATACAATCTTACTAACTCCTTATCAAAAAGGCTTCTTTTAAGTCTTACAGAAGTTGATCTAATCATCTCTAAAATACTATCAGATTCTTCTTTATCAAGACTTATTCCATACTCTTTAAATTTATTAACTACCGCTGCTTTCCCTGAATGTTTTCCTATAACAATTTGTCTTTCAAGCCCAACAACATTTGGATCAAAGGCTTCATAATTTTTAGGATTTTTTATTGCTCCATCTGCGTGAATTCCTGATTCATGTGCAAACATATTATCTCCGACTATTGCTTTCCAAACTGGAAGCTCTCTCCCCGCTGCCATTGATACATATTCAGATACCTCTCTAAACATTTTTGTATCAAAATGTGTCTCATGATTAAGAAGTATTTTAAATGCCATAATTACTTCTTCTAAAGCTGCATTTCCCGCTCGTTCACCTAATCCATTTACTGTCACTCCAATATGATTTGCTCCAGCCTTAGTTCCAGCTAATGCATTTGCAGTAGCCATTCCGAAATCATTATGTGTATGCATCTCTATATTAAACTTACTTTTCTCATAAATATATTTAATATCATTATAAATTTTAAATGGGTCCATTATTCCCACTGTATCACAATATCTAAATCTGTCTGCTCCAACTTCTTTTGCTGTATTTATAAATTTAACTAAAAAATCCTTATCTGCTCTCGATGCATCTTCTCCATTAACGGATACATAAAGTCCATTTTTTTTAGCAAACTCAACTGACTTAACCATATTTTCTAAAACCCATTCTCTTGAAGTTTTTAATTTATGTTTAATATGAATATCTGATACAGAAATTGATATAGCTACTGCATCAACACCACAATCAATTGATTCTTCAATATCTGATATAACTGCTCTATTCCAAGCCATTATGCTACTTTTTAAATTTCTCTTTACTATATTTTTTATTGCTATCTTTTCATCTCCACCCATAGTTGGAATTCCAACCTCTAATTGATCTACTCCTAATTCACTAAGCATCTCTGCTATTGCGATTTTTTCTTCATTTGCAAAAACTACTCCCGCTGTTTGTTCCCCATCTCTTAAAGTCGTATCAATTATTTTTATCTCATTACCATTCTTAGGATTTATTATTGCCATATTCTTCTCTCCTTTCTTTGTTTTTGTAAATTTATTCCATTTTATCACGCATATAAATCTTAGACAATTATTTTTGCAAGTTTTTTATTTTTAATTGCATTTTACAAATAATTTATTATTATAATTTCATTTTTGTGATAGTTTTCTGCAAGTTACTATAAATTTATTGCATTTATTTTTTATATCACAAACATTTTTTCTTTTTTGTATATAAAAAAGCTGCCACACTTTAGTGTGACAGCTTTTAATTTATTAACAATTTTTATAATAATTCATATGAGAATCTGTATGAGTTATTCTATCTTCTCTTTCATGATGTTTTCCAGCTCCAAATCTTTCATCAAGACTTAAATACCCTGTTACTCTAGATACTCCTTGAATATTATTTCCCTTACATTTCGGACAAACTTTATGTTCATTTTGTAAGTAAGTTCCACAATCTTTGCAATATCTTATATGAAAATTTACTCCTAAATAACTAATATCAGTTTTCTTATATGCATAGTTTAAAATATCCATTATAATCTCACCTGTTGGGCAATCATCAACTTCTAAATAACTGATGTGTCCACCATTACATAAACTATGATACGGTGCTTCAATGTCAATTTTTTTAGTTATTGATATTGAATATCCAACTGGTATATGAAAACTATTTGTATAGTATTCTTTATCTGTAACTCCTTTTATAAGTCCAAACATTTTTTGATCTTGTTTTATAAACTTTCCTGAAAGTCCTTCTGCTGGTGTTGCATAAGCACTCCAATTAAGACTAGTTTCATCTGTTAATCTATCACAGGCTTCTCTTAAATGAGATATTATTTTTTCTCCTAACTCTCTAGCTTCAACAGTTTCTCCATGATGACTACCTAATAAGGCTGTTAAAGTCTCTGCAAGTCCTATAAATCCAATTCCAAAAGTTCCTTGTCTTAATATTGGTTCTATGGAATCCTCTGGTTTTAAATTTTCAGACCCCTTCATTAATCCTTGACCTGCTACAAAAGGTAAATCTTTTACTTTTAATTTTTTAAGAACTTCATATCTATGCATTAACGATTCTTTAGCAATCTCTATTCTTTCATCAAATATTTCAAAAAATCTATCAATATTTCCTTCTGCCTGAATTCCCATCCTTGGAAGATTTAATGTAGCAGGTGCTATATTCCCTCTTCCTTTACATCCTGGTTCTCCATTAATATTCTTCATTAAATAAGTTCTACATCCCATAGTTGCAGGCATATATCCTTTATCATAATATTCTTTATTAAATGATGCATCTATATTCATAAATGTCGGATTCATTCTCTTTGAAGCAACTCTACAAGCTAATTCATAAAGGTAATAATATGGATCTTCTTTTTCTCTATTTACCCCTTCTTTAACTCTAAATATTATATTAGGAAATATAGGTTGCTCTCCTTTACCTAATCCTTTTTCATATTCTTCTAAGAATATTTCACAAACTAATGCTGCATCTTTATTATTTGGTATTCCTAAATTCACTGAAGAAAATGGAACTTGTGATCCTGCACGTGAATGCATTGTATTTAAATTATAAACTACACCTTGCATAGCTTGATGTATTCTCTTTTTCAGTCTTTTTTCAACTAATTCTTCTAATTTATTATCTTCTATTCCAAGTTCTATAAACTCTTCTTTTATTTCATTTCTTGTTGGCTCTACAAAAACGCCCAAATCATTATCATAGTCGGGATGACTTTGTCCACCAAACATATCATTCTGTGTAGATTGTAATAATATACAGCTAAGCTCTGCTGCCGTCTCAATTCTTCTTGGAGATTTGATTGTTCCATATCCAGTATTAAAACCTTTTTCTAAAATCTCTTTAGTTGGAATATGAAGACAATTTACTGTTAGGTTATATGAATCTAAATCATGAAAATATATTTCTCCATTTTCATGTGCTTTAGCTAAATTCTTCGGCATTGAAGCTAAATTGTGCCATTTATTAGATTCCGATGCTATTCTTAATAATTTTGAACTGAAATTATTTCCAACATTTGCATTATCTCTGTCAGTTTCAACCCCAATTTTACTTATAGCTTTCATTAAATCTGATTTTATTTCCCTAACTTTCGTTCTCTCTCTTCTGTAGTTTCTATACGCTATAGCAACACTTTGTAATCCTGTATCACTTAAAGCTTTTTCAACTAAATTTTGTACCTCTTCAACCGATACACCTTCATCCCCAGTCATTTCTATATAGTTTATAACTTTTTGAACAATATCAAAAACCTGACTTATTCTTAGTTTTACTCCTACCTCAGTGGCTGCCTTTTGAATTGCATTGGCAATTTTAGATGAATTAAATTCAACTTGTCTCCCATCCCTTTTCACAACATATAGCATCCAAACTACCTCCATATACAATATATAGTATTAAAATTACTATATCATTATACTTCAATTCATTTTAAATTTCAAAGAGCGATTTTTGAAATTTTATTGTTGTCCTTATCCTTTTGTAGCAAATTATATCAGTTTTTATCTATTTTCCTCACTATTTTGTATATTTTATCGTACGATTTTAATGTTATTTATGTAATGTTTATGTCTATACTTCTAATATACTTAATTGAATATTAGTTTAATTTAAAGAAGGTGTTAAAATGAAAAAATTAATTTCTACTCTAGCTATTTTCTCAACTATATTTTTAATTGGTTGCAACGATAAACAATCTATCGATACTTCAACTAAATCCACTCAAACTCCTGAGAAAATACTTACTTATCCATACACAGGAGAAGTTACTTCTGAAAATTTATCAGACTTAACTCCATATATGACCATTATAGAAAATTCAAAATCTGCAAGACCACAAAGTGGATTATCTGGTGCTGATATTATATATGAAACTTCAGCTGAAGGGGGCATTCCTAGATTTTTAGCTTTATTTCATAAAAACTCACCTAATAAGCTAGGTCCTATTAGAAGTGTTCGTCCATATTTTTTAACTTTATCTAAAGAACACGCTCTTCCTATTGCTCATTGCGGTGGTTCATCTGAAGCTTTAAAAGATATCAAAAATGATTCATCATTGATGAGTTTAAATGAAATGTCTAATAGTAGTTTTTATTATAGAGATACTAAAAGAACTGCGCCTCATAACCTTTATTCTAGTTCTGACTTGATTTTAAAAGGTATAGCATCTAAGAACTATAATGTTTCCTCTAAAAACTTTTTTGACTACTCTCAGGAACCTTTAGCTCATTCAACTGAATCTGCTACTGATATTTCTGTAGTCACTAATAGAACTTATACGACTGACTATAAATTTGAAAATGGTAAGTATATAAAATATATGGATGGTGAGATTGCTATAGATGCAAATAATAATGACCCTCTATCTTTTAAAAATGTTATAGTTCAAAGAACTAATATAAATCTTAATTCTGATGGAACTCACTTAGATATAAACTTAATTGGTTCTGGAGATGGTTTTTTATTCATTGACGGTAAAAAAATGAATATCACTTGGAGCAAAGATTCTGAATATGATAAAACTAAGTTTTATGATTCTGAAGGTAATAATCTAACACTTGCTCCTGGAAATACAATCATAAATATTATTGATACTAATGGAAAAGTTCAAATTAATAATTAACTAAAATAGTACCAACAGAACACTATCTGTTGGTATTATTTCAGTTTATTTTTTTATATTAAATATACATCTTTTCCCATAAGTGTTATAACACATATTACAAGAAACACATTTAGGATTTGTTACTTCTCCACTCATCCATTTATTTATTAAATCTGGTTGACATGTTAATGGTCTTGATAATGTAAATGCCTTTATATTACTGTTCTCATATATGTCTGATAATACATCTAAATGTCTATTTCCTCCAATTAAAATTACAGAAGCATCTATTCTCTTACTTAATTCAATTGCATAATTTTTAAAATATGATTCTTTATCTTTTGACATTACAACTTTCGTTCTTGCCGCACCTAAGTTATTTTCAGCTACATATTTAATAGATTCATTTCCACCCGTAACCTCAACTGCATCTATTCCCATTTTAGATAGAGTTTCTGCTACATACATACTGTCTTCTTCAGTTAAGCCTCCATCCACATAATCTGCTGAATTTAATTTTATCCATATCGGAAAATCCTTTCCAACTGCGTTTCTCATAGCTTCAAATATTTCAAATACTATTCTCCCTCTATTTTCTATACTTCCACCAAACTCATCAGTTCTTTTATTATAATATGGTGATAAGAATTGACTTAATAAGTATCCATGCCCGCAATGAATTTCAACTCCATCAAATCCTGCTTTTTTAACTCTTACAGCTGCATCAGCATATTTTTTTATTAACCATTTTATTTCATCTTTAGTTATTTCTCTTGCCATAGTTCCTGTAACTTCATTCTTAGCTGTTGATGGTCCTAATATTACTCTCTCGCCTACATTAAACTCAGTCATAAACCCACCATAAACTATTTGCATTATTATATTCGCATCATAACTATGAATCATATCTGTAAATTTTTTATATTCATCTATAAAACTATCATTATATATTCCTAACATTCTTGGATTTGGTTGCTCATTTTCTGTTACAAATGCATATCCTGTTATTATCGTTCCTACGCCACCTTTAGCTAGTTCCTCATAAACCTCTGTTATTTCATCTGTAATATGCCCTTTTTCATCTGCTAATGCAGTCCATAAAGCTCCTCTTATAAATTTATTTTTCATTTGTAAGTTTCCAACTGTTGCTTTTTCAAATAATTTCATTTCTCTTTTTTCCATCTTTATCGCTCCTACGTCCTAACTATTCTTATTGACTTCATAATATACTTACCTCCTTAGTATCTACAAGTAGGCACTTTTTAGTAACTAAACTTACCTAGAGGTAAGATTTTAATCAATTTGCCTGTTTTAATGGTATACTATTTATAATATTTTTTTGGAGAGTGACATTATGATTACATATAAAGATAAAAATTACGTTTGCCTTTTAGATTTAGGCTTTGAAATTATACGTGGAAAATGGAAGAGCGTAATTATCTGCCATTTAGCTAAAGGTCCTATGAGATTCTTAGAATTGCAAAGAGTTACATCCGGTGTTAGTCAAAAAGTTTTAACAGAAAAACTTAAAGAACTAGAAACTGATGGTATTATAGAGAAAATTATTTATCCTGAAGTTCCACCTAAAGTTGAATACATACTAACCCCAAAAGGAAAAGATTTATCAGAAGCTATTGAGCTTATTGAAAAATGGTCGATTAAATATTATAAGGATGAAATCTAATATAACTTTTTTTCCCATTTATATTGCCAAACTATATCAGTAGTGATATAGTTTATATTATCAATACTGATATAGTTTATACTCGGAGGGAGTTTAGTATGCAAAAAATTGCTTTAGTAACTGATAGTGGTTCAGATTTAACATTAGAAGAATTAAAAGAAAACAATATAGAGCTTGTTCCTTTCAGAATAATTTACCCTGAAAAGGAATATAACGATATTATAGATATATCACCAGATGACGTTTATGCTAGATTAAAAGAAGTTATACCTTCAACATCATTACCTAGTGTAGATCTTATGGATAATTTAATGATTAGATTAGAAAATGAAGGTTTTACTCATGTTATAATGATTTCAATTTCAAGTCATTTCTCTGGTACTGGAAACTCATTTAGATTAATTGCTGAGGATCATCCAAACTTAACAACTTTTGTTTATGATTCAAAAACTTTAAGTGCTCCTCAAGGAGCTATTGTTTTAATGACAGCACAATTAATTAAAGATGGCCTTTCATATGAAGAAATTATAGAAAAATTACCTGTACTTAGAAGCCAATCTCATGGATATTTTACAATTGATACATTAGAATACTTAAAAAAAGGTGGAAGAATAGGTAAAGTTGCTGGAACTGTTGGTTCTATGCTTAATATAAAACCAATTATTTGGGTTTCTGATGAAGGTGTATATGAAACATATGCAAAAGTTAGAGGTCAAAAACAAGCACTTTCAAGACTTCAAAAAATAGTTGAAGAAGAGTTGGAAAAATACGGAGAATGTACTGCTGCAATTTTATCTGGTGGAGCTGATGATTTAGCACAAAAGCTTCATGGTCTATTAAAAGACTATGATAAAATAAAAAGCTTTAGATTTTCTAAAATTGGACCTGCATTAGGAGTTAATACTGGTCCTGGAACAGTAGGAGTAGTATTACAAGAGGTTCATTAATATGAATTTAAACTCTGAATACACTAGCTTAAAAGATATAAAATCTGAGGAAAAACGACTTTATAATGAATATAAAAAGAGAATGAACGAGCTAAAAAAAGCTCAAAAAGAGAAGGAACAAAAAGCTAATAAAGTTTCTTCTGGGCAAGTTTTCACAAAAGGGCTTTTACCTATTTATGTACTTCACATTCTTAATATAAGTCCTACTAATGGAAATGAAATAGCCCATAAAATAGCTCAAAGAACTTCTGATAAATGGAAACCTAGTACAGGTGGTATTTATCCTATTTTAAAAAAATTAGAATCTGAAGGTCTAATAATTGGCGAATGGGATGATCCAAAAAAGAAATTCAAGAAAATTTATTCTATTACTGAAGAAGGTCGCTTAGATTATTTAAGAAAAAAAACTCTTTTAAAACCACGAATTGAAGAGGCACTAGAAGTATTTAATTTAATATATAACGATATTTATTAAAAGGATGTATTTTTACATCCTTTTTTTTATAAAATTTCGAATAAATTTCTCCATCTTTTCAAATAATAGAAATGGAGGTGTTTTATGTTTGTAAAAATTATAGATTTAAATCATTCAGAAGCATTTATAATATCTCAAGATGATATTATAACAGCTATACCACTATCCTACATAAATGGTGCTAAGATTGGTGAACAAATCTTTATACCTTCTTGCATAAAAACCTCATGCCATTCCTATATTACTACTAACAACTTAATTTAATGTTCTCTTAATACATTTCACACACACACAAAAGACTATAACCTGTTCAGTTATAGTCTTTTTCTTATCCTACAGTTATTGCACTTACAGGACAGCTTGATTCTGCGTCCTTTGCTTTATCAATAACTTCATCAGTTTTTGGTTCAGCCATCACTCCAGCTTTCCCGTCATCTTCCATTTGAAAAACTTCTTCACATATTGATGTACATAATCCACATCCTATACATGTATCTTTATCTACTGATGCTTTCATTTTCATTCCTCTTTTCTTAAGTTTATTATGCTTAGTATAAACCTTCGAAAATTAATGAATATAAAGGATTTTCCACTGAGTATTCTTCAGCCTTACCTTCTTCTAATGCTTCTGTAAGCTCTAGATTTATTGGTAATTCTCCTAAAAGAGGTATTCCTAGATATTCAGCATGTTCTTCAGCAGATTTCTTACTAAACACTCTAAGTTTAGTTTGGCAATTATCACACATAATATACGCCATATTTTCTACTACGCCTTTAATATCTACGCCTACCTTTTGTGCCATTATAACAACTTTTTTAACTATCATTGAAACCATATCTTGTGGTGTTGAAACTATTACTAATTCTTTAACATTAAATTCTTGCATTACTGTTAATGCGATATCCCCTGTTCCTGGTGGCATATCTATTAATAAGTAATCTAATTCACCCCAAGCTGTATCAAAGTACATTTGGTTTAAAACTCCATTTATTACAGGTCCTCTCCATATAACTGGATCTTCTTCAACATCTGTTAAAAGATTCATAGAAATAACCTTTATCCCTGATTTTGTTTCAACAGGAATAAACTTCACTTCATTTTCATCTACAGCCTTAATTCCTGCTCTTTCCTTATTTATTCCAAAGAATCTTGGCATTGATGGTCCTGTAATATCTGCATCTAAAACACCAACTTTATAACCTTTTTTTCTAAGGATTGAAGCCATTATTCCAGTTACCGTTGACTTACCAACTCCACCTTTTCCACTAATAACACCTATTACATTTTTTACGTTCCCATATTTAAGTGCTTTTACTGAAGGACAAATTTCTATACCTTTTGATGAACAAGAATCTTTGCTACTGCATCCATCACATTTGCTACTCATGTTTTTTTCCTCCTGTCTTTAATCTTTAGTATTTTATTATGTTTGAGTTGTAGAACCCACTGTGCTCCAATCTTTAGGCACTTGATTTGGTTTACTAACCTCAATACTCCACTTATTAAAATCATATTTACCTATTACATAATATGTTTGATATATATGATTAACTTTATCATTTACTGTAATTATTGTTTTAAATAAATTTGTACTGTAACCTCTATTTGTAACATTTATGACTACTCCAAATTTACTAAAGTCTCCATTTTGAACAATCTCTGCTCCTGGAACTGCTTTTTGTAATTCCTTATTAAAGTTTTGTAAATCTACTGAGAATAAATATCTTAAACACTCAACGTCTCCTAAAACATTTACTCCAACTTTAATATTATCTTTATCATAGCTTTGTTTTGTTAAATCAACTACTTTCATAATACTGCCATAATAAATTTGATTAAAATCATTTGGTTCCTTCATAGATGAAAGATTATTTATTATAGTTTCATCTAGATTTTTTGGAACTTGGAATGCTTGATTTCCATCCCAGAAGTTACCTTCTCCACTTTGATTTACACCTACAACATAATCATATTTTTTAACCTGATCACCAGTATAAATTTCAAATATGTAATCTGGTTCTAATGAACTTCCCTTTGGTCTAACACTTCCATGAGATAGTGTTTCATACAACTGTTTAATTGTACTTGAATCTGTGATTATATATCTAAATCCTGGGTCTCTATTATTTTGAATAACTACTTTGTTAACATTAGTTTGCATTATGTAATTAAAATCATTATTTCTAAAACCAAACTTAACTAATATTGTATTTATAGGACCAAAACCGATAAATATTAATATTGCAGCTATTATTACAACTACTATAGCTATTACCTTTTTCATACTCACTTCAATATCACCTTCTTATCTTGTAATATTTTTTACAATTAATTAGGAGAAGCCTTATGCTTCTCCTAATTATAATTATTATAATACTTTAAACATTTTAAGGCAATGAGATTAATTTTTATTTAATATTCTACTTTGTAGGAATAACAACAGTTGCTTTCTTATAATCATAGAACATTAACCAATATCCATCTTCATCCCCATTTTGTCCTTTAATCCATGTGACAAAACCTGATTTTCCCATATATGGTTGTTCCTCAGTATTCTTTTTACCTGGAATTGCATAAATTATATGCTTTAACTCACCTTTATTATCACATTTATAACCCATCATAAAATGCTTATGTCTAATTATATAAGGATAATAATTTATCATTGGATTATATACTACAGAATGTACTTCGTGATTATTCATATTGCACATATCATCTATAGCTTTAATTGGGACTTTGTACCACTTACAGTATTTTATTTCCTTAAAGCATTCTTTGATTTCTTCAAAATCTTTAACTATATTTTCAAAAAATCCTCCAATGCCACCTCTTAGTTTAAAGTTATTTGGATCTATCTCTACATCTTCAATTGATCTTTCATAACTTTCAAAGTCTGTTTTACTTTTTACTTTTGGTTTTTCTTCTTTTGGTTTTTCCTCTACCTTTGGTTTAACCGTTGCTTTCTTTTCATCGCTCTTAACTATCGGAGAATCTTTCCATCCCGTTTCTGGTTTTTCACCATTCATAAATCCATATAACATAAAGTTAAGTTTTCCAGATACATTTTTACAAATACCAGCACCTGAAATTTTTTCATGTGACATATTCATTCCAGCTATGTTATCTATAAAATATTCCTTTGTTGCCTCCCCTTTACCGCTGTCAGCGACAACTAGTGGACCCATATCAATTATTTGTTTTTCACCTTTTTTACAACAAATAAGTACTATGGAATGATTATCATCCTTTTTTAGATTTTGAGCATAAAAAGTTATTTTACATTTGTCTCCCTTGGCTTCTATCTTAGAGTATCCTGAAACTGCTTTATCTCCACTTAAAGCATTCCCTTCGTCTTCTTGTAATATTATAAAATTTCTATACAATTTATTATGTGCCAAGCCACTTTACCTCCACATATATATTTATTCCATATATTATATGCGTGAAAGTACCATTTATGATAATACTATTTTATTTTATATGCATAAATTTTATCTGAAAGAGTTGCAAACTCTTCTATAGTAAGTGTTTCCCCTCTTCTTTTAGGATCAACATTTGCTTCTTCAAAGGCTTTTTCTAAGTCTTCTTTATTTACTCCTAGATTTTTAACTCCATTCCATAGAGTCTTTCTTCTCATATTAAATACATCTCTTATTAGTGCAAATAAAAATTCTTCACTTTCAACCTTTACTCTTGGTTCTTCTAATCTATCTAATCTTATTATTATAGATTCAACCTTTGGTCTAGGCATAAATGAACTAGGTGCAACTGTTCTTATAACCTTTGTTTGTGCATAATATTGAACCATTAATGAAAGAGACCCATAATCTCTTGTATTTGGTTTTGCATCCATTCTATCTGCAACTTCTTTTTGAATCATTATAGTTATACTTTGGAATTTAGCTCCACTCTTTAAAAGTTGTGCAATTAATGGTGTTGTTACATAGTAAGGTAAGTTAGCTGCTACTTTAACGCTTTTCTCATCTCCTATAACTTCATCAAAATTAACTTTTAAAGCATCCTTATGTATAAGTTCAAAATTTTCATATCCTTTTAATTCTTCAGTTAAAATAGGAATTAGATCTTTATCTATTTCAATTGATGTAACCTTCTTAGCCTTTTTTAGCATCTCTACAGTTAATGTACCAACTCCAGGACCTATTTCAATAACAAAGTCCTCTGGACCTATCTCAGCGCCATCTACTATATCCATAACAACTTGCTTATCAACTAAAAAGTTCTGTCCTAAACTTTTCGTAAAATTAAATCCATATTTTTTTACTATATCTTGTGTTTTATAATTAGTTATTAAATCCATTTATTTATCAAACTCCTTTTCAACCTTTTTAATTGCTTCCACAAACTCTTCTTTAGATATTCCATAATTATTTAATCTTGAAATCATTTGTGCTCCATTTCCATATCCAATTCCAAGGATTTTTCCTAAAAGAATCCTTCTCTTCTTAGAATCTTTATCTCCTGTTAACTTGAAATATAACATATCTTCAATAGCATATTCTTCTCTTTTTTCTTCAACAGTTACCTTAACATTATTTAGTGCTTTTATTATAGTTTCAGGTGAAGCATTTTCAACACCAATATCTCCATCTTTAAGCCCCTCATCTTGTGAAATATAAGCATGTTTTATTCCCTTGACTCTTTTAGCAATTATACTTCTTATTTTTTCTCCCGCAAAATCTGGATCCGTAAACACTATAACACCTTTTCTTTTTTGCGCTTCTTGTATTCTCTCAATTACTTTTCTATTTATTCCAAATCCACCTACTGCAATGCATTCAGCCTCTACAGCTCTTTTTATAGCATCTATATCATCTCTACCTTCAACTACTATAACTTCTTTAATCACAAACAAAACTTCCTTCCATAAAACATTTCATCTATTTAATTATAATTAAAAATACTAACTTTCTTCCATATTCTTAACTACAATTAGATTTTTTCAAAAATTTAAACTAGCCAATCAGACTAGTTTATTACTCTCAACTTGTATATACATTAAATTTACAGATATATTTTCATTATGTCAAACTCTTTAGGTTTTTAAACAATTGAAAAAGGATGCCTTAAAGCACCCTCTCTCTTTACTTACTATTCGCCTGGATATGAAATTATATAGGCATTTAGCCCATGCTTTCTTCCCCATTGTGTACATTCTGCATTCGAATTAAAATATACATCTATTATATTTCCCTTGATAGCTCCACCAGTATCTGCTGCTCTTGCAAGCCCATATCCTTCTACATATACTAAGCTTCCTAACGGAATAACTCTAGGATCTACTGCAATTGTACTTATTCCACCTGGATTGTAGACAGGCTTTGTACCCGTTGCAGTTATTCCATGTAAGGCATATGCTGTTGATTCTACTACTATTTTCTTCTTATACCCTGTAGGTGCATTGCCACTAGGTGCACTCCCACCTCTATTTGGTATATACTTAATTGGATTTTTAGTACCTTCAACTACTAATGCATTTACTGGTTTTGAAAGTGTTTTTGATTGTACTTCCTTTTTAGAAACTTCTTTTCCATCTTTATAAGTAATCTTATATTTTACTTGTTTCTTTCCATTTGTACCTTCATTTTTAACTACTTTTTTACCTTTCTCAAGGTTTGAATCCCTTTTAACAACTGTTTCGTAAGGTATTGATTTGTCTTCCTTAACAGTCTTAATTTCTACATCTACAATTTTTATAGCTAAATCAGCTATAGCCTTTGTATTTAACCCAGGATTTATTTCATCTAAATCCTTATCGTAGTCAATTCCTTTTGATTTAAGCTCGTCCATATTTTCCGTTAAAACTTGTCCTATAGTTTCTTCTGCTGAGTAAACAGTTGTTTTTTTATTTCCCATTGCAAATTCTATAGGAACTGCATTCTTAACTATAATCTCTTCATTTTCATTAACTTTGGATTCTAAAGCTGGTTGCACCTTATCTTTTTCTTCTACCTCAATACCCTTAGATGTCAACACATCTTCTACAGTCCTACTATAAACAACTACAGTTTCAGTTGCGTCATCTATAGTTAGCGTAATTGTTTTTCTAGCATTCGTAAAAATTATTGTTCCCATTAATAAATATAATGCTAAAAACATTGTTGTTTTTGCTTTAGGACTTTTAGAAAAATTCTCTCTACAAGCTTTCAATTTTTCTACCATTATTCCCTCCTTTGGCAAGAGCACTGACCATAAAGTTATTTCTAACTTAGAGCTCTCTCGCTTTTAAAACCATTGTATTTATCATAATTTTTTTATGATTTTGGCTTTAATTTTCCAATTTCAGTTTCACCCACGGGTTATCCCCATTAAATGGCATACGAACAGTAAAGCTATCCTTTTAAATTTTACCATATTTTCTTTTTTTATACAATCAAATCCATTTCATTTTACTTTATAAACTATAAATTCATCAACTTGTAAAAATTCTCATTTACCTTAATATTCAACTCTTTTTTATCGATTCCTCTTGTTTCCGCTATTTTTTCTATTATTTCTTTTATATAGTCGGATCTATTTCTTTTTCCTCTGTTTGGAGTTGGAGCCATAAAAGGTGCATCCGTCTCTACAAGTATTCTATCTAGAGGTATCTCTTTTGCAACTTGAACTAATTTTTTTGCATTTTTAAAAGTTATAACACCTGTAAAACCAATATAGTATCCAAGTTTAATACATTCTTTTGCAAACTCAACACTTCCTGAAAAACAATGTACTGTTCCAATTACTTCTGGAAATTCCTTTATTATTTCTAAAGTGTCTCCATGTGCATCTCTATCATGAATAACTACTGGTAACCCAAGCTCTTTTGCTAGAGCCATTTGCTTTCTGAAGGTTTCTTTTTGAACCTCTCTTGGAGGGTTTTCTTCCCAATAATAATCAAGTCCAATTTCACCAACTGCAATAACTTTCTCGTTTTTAATTATGAGACTTTTTATCTCTTCTAACCTTTCATCTGTTAACTCATCAGCATTTTCTGGATGAATTCCTAGTGCTCCATATATAAGGTCATATTCTTTAGTTAAAATATCTACGTCTTTAACGCTATCATATGATGACGCACAATCTAATATTCCTATTACGCCGTTATTTTTCATTTCTTCTATAAGTTCACTTCTGTCTTCATCATAATCTTCTGAATCATAATGAGCATGTGTATCAAAAATTCTATATTCCATTTCATCTATCTCCTTACTCAAATTTAACTTTATTTCTCATTATACATTATTATATAATACTAACAAGATTATACTTTAATTAAAGAAGGTGATTTTCATGATCAATACATTAAACATATTAAAAGAAACAGCTCTTTTCTCACATTTCTCAGAAGATGAGCTTGAAAAACTGCTTAATGATACATCTGTTTCATTAAAGAAATATTCTAAAGAAGAAACTATTTTCTTTGAAGGAGATATTTGTACTTGTGTAAGTTTAGTTATATCTGGTGAGGTACATATACAGCAAAATAATTCCCTAGGAAATACTTTAACAATTACTAAGTTATATCCTAAAAGTATGTTTGCTGAAAATATAATTTTTTCTACTAAAAGAAATTATCCCGTAGATGTAGTTGCAATGGCTAATTCTGAAATACTACATATAAATATATCTACAGTTACAAAACTACTAATGTCTAATGAAACATTTTTAGTTAAATTTTTAAATGATCTTTCTAATAAGTCTTTAGTTTTAAGTTCAAAACTAAGACAATTGAACACAAAATCTTTACGTGAGCGAATTTCATTTTTTCTTTTAACAGAATCGAAAAAGCAAAATTCTAATACTATACATTTAAATGCTACTAAAGAAGAGCTTGCTAAAAGCTTTGGTGTTCAAAGACCATCTCTATCACGCGAACTTATAAATATGAAAAAAGAAAGATTAATTTCTTATGATAGAAAAACAATAACTATATTAAATAAAGAATTTCTTCAAGATTTTTAAAATTAATTTTTGCTGTAATATTTTTTTATATTTTTTGACACGAAACTGCCACAATTCTGCCTTATAATAAATCTTGTAAAGTAGTTAAAGCATTATTATTTACCCCTTATAACCATCTTAATTGATTGGTTGCCTAGAATATCTCGTCCCCCTATTGTAGATATTCTAGGTTTTTTATTTTACTTTAACTTTTTCTTTTTTAAATTATTTATCTCATCTATAAAAATATTTTTATCCATAACCCTAAAGGTCTCAATATATTCAATATTTCTATCCACATTTTCTATGTGAATAAACTCAAATGAATTATTTTTCAGTTTAAATATATCTAATATTTTATGACTAAAGCTAGGCATAAACGGTTCTAATAAGTTTGCTATATTTATTAATTTTATAATAGAATATGTCTTATCTCTATTAGTTTCTTTCACAAAAGAAAGAATTAATTTTAGCCCGTCTTTAAATTTTCCCTTTTCTATTAATAACCCAACATCCTCATAATACTCATCCATCTTATTTTTTTCGTATTTATTTTTATATATTTGACAGCGTTCTTTATTATACAAATTAACTGTATTAGTACAAAATCTTTCTAACTCATCTACCAATTCATTATTAGAACTTATAAAGCTTTTCCATCTAAAGTCAGTATCACACTCTTCTGGCGAATTCATAATTAAAAAATATCTAATTAAATCCACAGAATATTTTTCTAAAACCTCATCTATCCACAAGGCCCAGTTTTTTATTGTGGAAAAGTTTTTCCCTTCTAACTTTAAATAATTGCTAGAAAAAACTCTTAAATTTATATCATCATATCCTAATGCCGATATAAGCCCTGTAAAAATTATTGTATGGAATGGTATATTATCTTTTCCATGTATAAGGTAGACCCTGCTATCTCCACCATTAAAATATTCTTTTAAGCTTTCCTCACTTCCTATGCATTCTTTTGCCGCTGTTAGATATCCCATTAAAGCTTCTATCCATACAAATATCCTTTTATCATCAAATCCATCTAAAGGAACTTTAACACCAAAATCAATATCTTTAGTTACCGCTCTATCTCTAAGTCCTTCTCTTATATATTTTTCTGTGATTATCTTTGCATTCTTTCTCCAAAACTCTCCTCTTTCAAAAATATTTTTCACTTCATTTTCAAATTTTGAAAGCTTAAAAAATAAATCCCCTTCATTTTCATATATATAGTCTTTATCATATAATTCCTTTATTTTTGTTTGTACCCATTCTTTATGAAACTCTTTTTCAGTATTTGAAAATAAATCAAAAGAAAAATCTAAAGCTTCAAACTCACGTATAAATTCGCCATGATATTTCTCAACAACTTCTATCGGTGTAATTTTTTCCTCTTCCGCCTTAGATAATATCAAATTTCCATGCGCATCACTTCCTGATATAAAAATAACCTCATCACCTTTTTTTCTATGATATCTAGCTAAAATATCACCTGGAATAAATACTACCACTCTCCCTAGATGCAATTTGCTATTTGCATAAGGCCATGCATTTCCTATTATTACTTTCACTGTTCCACCTCCTATTATTTGTTTTATTTACTTTTTATTATATTAAGTTTTAAATTTTCATATTAAAAAAAGCCACATCAAAATCTAATCTTATCTTTTGATGCAGCTATTATTTATACTATCTTACTTCACTACCTGTTGGTAATTTTCCTGGATTCACTAAGTTTAATATTGTATCATCATTATCTGATGCTGCAAGTATCATACCTTGTGATAACTCCCCTCTTAATTTAACAGGTTTTAAGTTTGCTACAAGAACAACATATTTTCCTACTAAATCTTCTGGTTTGTAATGCATAGCTATTCCTGAAACTACCTGTCTGATTTCTCCACCTAAATCTACTTTTAATTTAAGTAGTTTTTTAGCTTTTTTAATTGGCTCACATTCAACTACTTTAACTACTCTTAAGTCAAGTTTTTCGAAATCTTCTATAGTTATTTCTTCTTTAATTTCTTTCATTTCTTGTGGTTTTTCTAAAGCTTCTTTTTTCTTAACTTCCTCTAATTGAGCAACTCTTAAAGCTTCAAGTTCTTCTAATTTTTTATCAACATCTATTCTTGGGAATAATGCTTCACCTTTTGTAACTTTAGTTCCTGGTGCAGTTCCATCAAATCCTTCTAATGATGCCCAATCTTTAGCAGTTACAGCAAGTTGTTCATTTATTTTTTCAGCTGTAGTTGGTAAGAATGGTGATAATAATACTGATGAGAATCTTAATGTTTCAGCTAAGTTATATAAAACAGTACCTAATCTATCTTTTTTATCTTCATCCTTAGCTAAAATCCATGGTGTTGTTTCATCAATATATTTATTAGCTCTTCTTATTAAAGCAAATATAGCTTCTAATGCATCTGGAATTTTTAATTCATCTATTGCTTCTTCAACTTTTTTAGGAGTTTCTAATGCTAATCCTATAAGTTCAGAATCAACATCTTCTTTATCAAGTGGTGTTGGTAATACTCCATCAAAGTATTTTTCTACCATTGCAACTGTTCTTGAAAGTAAGTTTCCAAGGTCATTACAAAGGTCTGAATTTATTTTCTTTATAAATATTTCATTATTAAATAATCCATCTGAACCAAAAGGAATTTCTTTTAATAAGTAGTATCTTACTGCATCTACTCCAAATCCATTTACTAAAGCAACTGGATCTACCACATTTCCTTTTGATTTTGACATTTTACCACCATCAACTAATAGCCATCCATGCCCAAATACTTGTTTTGGTAATGGTAAATCTAAAGCCATTAACATAATTGGCCAGTAAATTGTATGGAATCTTAAAATATCTTTTCCTATTAAGTGAACATCTGCAGGCCAGAATTTTTTGTATAGCTCATCATTATCACTTCCATATCCTAAAGCAGTAATATAGTTTGATAATGCATCTATCCAAACATATACAACGTGATCTGTATCAAATGTTACTGGAACTCCCCAGTTAAAACTTGTTCTTGAAACACAAAGATCTTGAAGACCTGGTCTTAAGAAGTTATTTAACATTTCATTTTTTCTTGATTCTGGTTGTATAAATTCAGGATGATCTTCTATATATTTTATTAATCTATCTGCATATTTGCTCATTTTAAAGAAGTAAGCTTCTTCTTTTGCTTCATGAACTGGTCTTCCACAATCAGGACAATTTCCATTAACTAATTGAGTTTCAGTCCAGAATGATTCACAAGGTGTACAATATGATCCTTCATATGAACTTTTATAGATGTCTCCTTGATCATATAGCTTCTTAAAGATTTGTTGAACAGCTTTTATATGATAGTCATCAGTTGTTCTTATAAATTTATCATAGCTTATGTCCATCATTTCCCAAAGGCTCTTAATTCCTGCAACTATTTCATCAACGTGCTCCTTTGGAGTGATTCCCTTCTCTTCAGCTATAGTTTGAATTTTTTGTCCATGTTCATCTGATCCTGTTAAGAACATTACTTCAAATCCTGTTAATCTTTTAAATCTTGCTATCGCATCAGCAGCTACAGTTGTATAAGTATTTCCAATATGTAGCTTAGTTGATGGATAATATATTGGTGTTGTAATATAATAAGGTTTTTTACACATAAAAATGTACCTCCTAAAATTAATTTTTATAATCTTTTGCAATAAAAAAGCCCTATGCTATGTTCAGCATAGAGACGAATTACCGTGTTACCACTCTATTTTTTTCTTATCTCACAATAAGAAACTCAATAGGTAAATATTTTACCTTGCACTGTAACGGTTGCATCCGTAAATCTCTAACTTTAAGCTCAAGATTTATGCTCCGAGGCCATCTTCATTCTAACTCCTATCGCAAGCTTTCACCACGCCACTCGCTCTCTTATAGATAGTTTTTAAAATTACTCTTCTCTTCATAGCATTTTCATTTTAACTATATAATATTCTAAATAGTTTTTTCTGTCAATAAATCTAATAATTTTATTTACAATTTATAGAAATTCTTTCTTTTTAGTCTATAATATAATATATTATATTTCTAGGAGGTAATTTAATAATGAAACTTAACTTTCACAAAATTGGATTAAGAAATATAAAAACAGCTTTGGCTGTAGTAATATGTATGCTTATATTTAAATTCATGGGTGGCGAAAACCCTTTCTATGCATGCATAGCTGCTGTTATCTGTATGAAAGATACAGTTTCTAGTAGTTTTACAATGGGAAAAAACAGACTTATAGGAACAGTATTTGGAGCTTTATTTGGTACACTCTTCATATACATTTTAATTAATTTAACCGTTCTTGATACATATATTCCCTTTGTAACAGGGGTTGGAATCGTCCTAGTTATTTACACTTGTAATCTTTTTAATAAACCTGGTTCTGTAACTATCGCTTGTATAGTATTTTTAGTAATCATGGTTAACTATAGTGGTCCTCAATCTTATGCTTATGCTTTAAATAGAAGTATTGATACTGCTGTAGGAATTATAGTTGCAATTTTAGTAAATAAATACGTAAATCCACCTAAAGAAAAACATGAAAAAAACATAGAGTCCGTACCTGCTCCTGCTCCAACTGATGATTCTAATACAAAATAAATTTTTATAAGAAAGAGGTTAGCTACTGCTAACCTCTTTCACTATTCTTCTTCATAATCTACATCTATAATAGTTCCCTCGTCTTCTTTTATAAAATATTTCTTTGGTATTTCTAATCTTAATTTATATTCTTCAAAAGAAAACTGTAAATTTTCTATATCACTATTAGGAATATAAAAGTTCTTTGTAAAATCTCTCGAATCATTAATTACTATCATACACATGCTATTTTCATTAGAAAAAACTTGATTTCTTTTTACTTTCACATGAAGATGATCATTTTTATAGTTTATTTTGATATCCTGTTTTTTTATTCCTGGAAAAGTTCCTTCTAGTAAATATCGATTTTCTTCATTTTTTATTTCTAATTGTATATCTTTATTTTCAACATTTTCCATAAAATCATCATACATATTCATACTATTATTTAAAATTTCAGAATAGAAATTTTCCATAAAACCCATATAGTTTTGATTAAACATACAGATGCTCCCTAAAATTAATCTCTATTTAGAATATTAAATCTACCTAACTAATGATACTCTTTTCGCTCTCTTCTTCATTTATTTTTTCTACTATCTCTTCTGTTAATTCTACTGGCTTTCCTATAAATCTTACCGCTAAAATTATAACCAGTGTTGCCATTGGTAAAATTATATAGACAGGTACTCCAAATCCTGCTGGAATATAACCAAACACTACTGTTGCAGCAGCTATAAAAATTGCATACCACATTTGTGTTCTTACATGTTCTATATGATCGCATCCAGCTCCCATTGATGAAAGAATCGTAGTATCTGATATTGGTGAGCAATGATCCCCAAAAATAGCTCCTGTTAATACTGCACTTGTACAAACTACCACATATGACATTTCCGGTGAAACTGAAAAACCTAACGGAATTGCAAGAGGCATTAAAATCCCCATAGTCCCGTAAGCAGTTCCTGTAGCAAAAGATATTATAGCTCCGAAAACAAATATAATACTTGGTAATAAGAATACTGGTACTGTATCTGATAGTAATGTTACTAAATATTTTGCTGTTCCTAAATCTTTAATTACAGAACTTAAAGACCAAGCTAAAAGAAGTATTACTCCTGTTATTAAAAGTCCTTTCATTCCCTCAATCCAAGTTTCAACTGCTTCTGTTACTGTAAATATCTTTTTCCATACTGCCATAGCTATTGCAACTATTGAAGCTAATACTGCTGATTGAAATAATGCTGTTGAAGCATCTGCTGCTGAAAAAGTTTGTTGTATTGACTCAAATGAAAATGGTGAATTATTTAAAATTGAAATAATTGCTCCATCCTCTCCAGCCATAATTGCTGTATATCCACTATAATAAAAACTTGCTAAAGCTGAAATTATAAGTGTTCCAATAGGAATTATTACATTCCATACACTTAATTTCACACCATCTTTAACTTCCATTTCTGTAGAATCTTCAACTTTCTTTCTTATATCCAATCCTTTTCTAGCATTTAATTCGGCTTTTCTCATTGGTCCAAAATCTCTAAGCATTAATGATGAAACTACTACAAATATAAGAATTAATATATTATAAAATCTAAAAGGTATTGTTTCTAAAAATACCCCAAAGGCATCAACTTCCATTCCTATTAACGTAAATGAATCTTTAATTAATCCAACTTCTAATCCTATCCAAGTTGAAATAATAGCAAGACCTGCTATAGGTGCTGCAGTAGCATCGATTATAAATGCTAATCTTTCTCTAGATATTTTTAATTTATCCGCAACAGGTCTCATTATTGGTCCTACTATTAATGAATTTGCATAATCATCAAAAAATACTAGAAGACCTAAAAACCAAGTTACAATTTGTGCACTTCTAGGTGTCTTTGCTCGCTTTGCAAGTGCCTCTGCAATTGCTCTAGCACCACCCATTTTACTTACTAAACTTATAACTCCGCCAATCGCTAAAACTTGAAGTATTATACCTGCATTCCATGGATCTGCTAATGAATTCAATATTCTTTGAACTAAATCTAGAAATGCTTGTACAAGACCTCCAAAGACATTCATTCCTCCAAGCTGTAACATAAAACATCCCGCTAATGTTCCTACAAACAAAGATATAACAACATTTTTAGTTATAAATGCTAAAACTATTGCTACAAGCGGTGGTATTATTGTCCATAATTGAAATTTTGCTGCATTAGTTGCTCCTAAATCTACTTCTGTTGCAAATGCTGGTACAGAAATGCACATCAAAAGTGTTAGTACCCCTAAAAAAATAACCCCTCTTCTTTTCATAAAAATTCCCCCTATTTTTTATTTATAATTAACTTTAAATACCCAGTAATTCTCTTTAATAATTTGCTTTTATATATATTAAAAAGAACCTTGAGATAACACTCAAGGTTCTACTAATATGCAAAATCCTAGAATGATAGCTCAACACAATTTCTTGTGACAGTCTTATGCATATTCTACACAAGCCCAGAGTTATAAGATTAAAGCAATCTCTTATACTCTTCGGCAAAACTTCCTTTCCTATAGTTTTAATTTGCCTATAAAAACTATATTACTCTTAAGTTTTGCTCCTCTACCGTTTCATATATTTAACTTTAATTTAAAGTTATTATACAATAAATTCCATTTTTTCGCAACACTTTATTCATAATTTGTTTATATTTTATTTACTCATGAAATCTTCTATTTCTTTAACAGTTTTAATCATATCTTTAGTTAAGACTTCATTTCCATTTTCAGTTATTAAAATATCATCTTCAACTCTTATTCCGATTTCTTCTTCTGGAATATAAATTCCTGGTTCTACAGTATAAACCATTCCAGGTTCTAGTATAGTTTTTCTTCCTGGATTATCTATATCATGAGTATCTAATCCTAAACTATGTCCTATACTGTGGAAGTAATATTTTCTTACATCCTTTTTATCTTCTATTAAACCTAATTTTATACATTCTTCTGCTATCCATTCAGTTGCTTGATTATTTAACTCAACAAAGTTTACTCCTGGTTTCATAGCTTCTATGACTCTTTCATTTACACTTAAAACAGCTTCATAAACTTCTTTTTGTCTTTCAGTAAACTTTCCGTTTATAGGAATAGTTCTTGAAATATCACCATTGTAATATTTCCATTGTGCTCCTAAATCAAATAACATTAAATCTCCATCTTTAAGAGTATCATTATTTGCTACATAATGAAGAGTTGTTGCATTTACTCCTGCTGCTGCAATTGTTTTAAATGCGTAATCTCTAACCCCTCTTCTTCTACATTCAAACTCAAAATAAGCTTCTGTTTCATATTCTTTCATTCCAGGCTTAATATTTTTCATTACACTCTCTACACCAGCTATAGTTATTTCTATAGCTTTTCTCATTTCTTCTATTTCACCTTCACTTTTTACAAGTCTAAGTGATGCAAAAAGAGGAAATGCATTTTTAACTTTTACATGAGCATATTTATTTCTTAATTTTTTAGCAAATGTTCCTGCTTCAGTAGGAAGACTTTCAAAATTATCTCTTTCTAAATCTAAATAAATAGTAAATTCATCTCTTTGACCTAAAAGTCTATTTAAATATCCTTTAAGCTCTCCTAAAAATGAAACTTCTTTTATTCCATTAACTTCTTCTACTTCTTCTTTTCTAATAGTTTTTCCAAGCCATCTTTCCATTTCTAAATCTATCTCTTTTATAAACATCTTTTCTGTTACTTCACCATCTATCTTTGAAATAACTAAAATGTGTTTCTCTTCATTTATTCCTGTTAAATAGTAAAAATTTCTATTTGGCGTAAACTCATATTGTTCATCTGCTGTCTTTTTTGGTGCTTCTCCTGCTAAAAGAATTAATAGTGAATTATCATCTAACTTCTCTATTAACTTTTTTCTATTAAGTTCAAATACATTTTTTTTCATAACTATTCCTTCTTTCTTTAGTTTTCTAACTTATCTTTTGTATATATTTTTATTCTACAGCTAGAACTCTTACTTTTATTACTTCATCTATTTCACTTATTTTATATAAAAACTTTTTAACGTCTCCTTTTATCTTAGAAACGTCTAATGTTATTGTAACATTAGCTGTCATGTTTATTGGTATATCTTGATTAATTGTTAAAATATTTAACTCATTTGTTGCAATAAAATCTAAAACTCTAGAAAGAGCTCCTGACTTATGAGATAAAAGTAGTACAATTGTTATCTTTTTGCTGTTAACCCCTTCAGCCATTTGATATACTGTATCCTTATACTTATAATAAGTACTTCTACTTATTCCCACAACTTTAACCCCTTCTGAAATGTCCTTAGCTTTCCCTGTATGAAGAAGTTCTTTTACCTCTAATACCTTATAAAAAACATCAGGTAAAACATCCCCATTTACAATATAAAACTTCTCATCTGCCATTCTTTTGCCCCCTTTTTAATTCTCATAGTATATCCTTATTGAATATATTACCATATTTATTCAACAATTCTACCTTATTTTAAAATTTAAATTTCTATTTCTTTATTGAAAAGGAACCCAGTTTCTGAGTTCCTTTCAATATTACAAATTATTATATGTTTTAACAATTTTTTTATTTAAAATAAAGCTTAAAATCCCAATAGCTACAACTAAAACAATCACATCTATCACAAATACGATTAGTACCTCTTTTACTACAAATGCTATTGCAAGTAAGATACCTCCAAATACAACTGCCACTATCATATTTCCTAAATTCCTAAAGTTTCCTCTATATAAATTTTTCTCTGTTTGCCATGATACTTTAGGATTTGAATAATCAAAAAATATCCCTAACATACTCATGAAGAAACAAGTTAAAATCTGAATTATTATACTTAATATCATAATTTCTAAATTTACATTTTCAAAAATCAACATACCTATCCCTAAAATTATAATCAACGAATTTATTAGAAAACTTGAAATAATTTTTGCTAATGCTTGAGTCTTATAGCTTACTGGTATATATTTAGAAATTAAAATATTATTTCCTTCTCTGCTTAATGCTGTACTTGCAGCTGATCCACTAGACATTCCTAAACTTATTGCTAGAGTAGTTGCTCCAACTACAATAAATCCAAAATGCCAATATTGACTTGTTAATGAGCTTGATGCTATTAAAAAGAAATATATAATTGGTATATAAAATAACATTACAACACTATTAACTAAAAATGTTGGTGTTCTAAATATTACTTTAAACTCTTTTATTACTAGTGCTCTTAAAACAGATGATTCCTTAATAGTAATTTTTTTAGCTTTTTTTACTCTTGTTTTATCTGTTGAATCTTTCAAGCCTCTTAAATATAGTTTCTCTGACACTACATATAATATTCCTATTAATACTATAACTATTAATAGTGAAGCTAGAATATTCAAAATACCACCTGCATTTTCATATCCCACTAATGCACTAGCCTCTAATTTAATATTTATGAATATTAAACTTAAAACATGTATAAATGACTCTTTAGCACTTACTACCGCTGCTGTTTGTATCCCTGGATTATTTCCCTTAAACATGACATTTGATATGATTATTAATGCTATTAATACTACAGTAAAAACTACTTTTAAAGCATCTTTATGCTTACTTAGATTTCCAAGTTTCATCAATATACTAGATATAATAAATGCAAATATCATTGGTATAATTGGATTAAAAATATATGCACATACTACATACACATAAAAAAGCCATCTTGCCCCTGACACTATTCCATAAGTTATTAATGGCATTACAATTATCAATGAATAAATATATAAGTATGCTAATGTACTTATAAGTTTACTAAAAACTATCTCACTAGCTTTAAATGGAAGTGGTAAAAAAGCCTCTACATCCTCTGCCAAGAAAAATGTATTTATAACATTAAAAAATCCTATTACTAACGTTAGCATACTTCCTGATACTAATATCATTTGAATTAATAAGGATTCTTTACCTATTTTATCTAAAATTCCATATGCGCCTCCCACAGCAGCTGCATAACCTGATGAAAGCAATAACATAATAATTGCAAATAATAGATATTTAACTCCTGTTGGGATTTGAATTCCTTTCTTTTTTCGAGGCATTTTAAGATAATATCTAAGTAATAATATTATTCTACTCATTTTCTGTAATCTCCAAGAATATTTTTTCTAAAGACTCATCTTCTTCAAACTTATCTTTAAGTTCTTCTAAGGTACCTACAAAAATAAGCTCACCTTTTTTTATAATTCCAACTCTATCACATACTTTTTCCGCAACTTCTAGTACATGGGTAGAAAAAAGAACTGAATTACCATCATCTGCGTGTTTTCTCATCATATCTTTTAATATGAATGCTGATTTTGGGTCTAATCCCGTTAAAGGTTCATCTAAAATCCAAGCTCTAGGATTATGAATTAAGACTCCTATTATAACTATCTTTTGTCTCATTCCATGGGAATAACTGTCTATAGTTTCCCCTAAGGCATGTTCCATTTCGAAAGTTTTAGCAAGCTCATTGATTCTTCCTTCTCTTTCTTTTTTTGACACTCCATATACGTCTGCCATAAAGTTTATATACTCAATCCCTGTAAACTTTAAAAACATATCTGGACTATCTGGTACATATCCAAACTGTTTTTTTGCTTCTAAAGATTTTTTACAAATATCAAATCCATTTATAGAAACTGTTCCTTCAGTTGGTTCCGTTATTCCTGTTATCATTTTTATAGTAGTAGTTTTTCCTGCTCCATTTGGTCCTAAAAGCCCAAAAATCTCGCCATCTTTAATTTCTAAATTCATGTGGCTTACAGCATTTCCACTACCATAATCTTTACTTACACCTTCAATCTTTATCATTTGTTACACTTCCTTATACTAAGCTAATCTAAGTATACCCCATTAGAAATATTTGTTAAACATCCAATTATTTTTTTTACAAAACTATAATAAACATATATTTTTTAATACTTATCTCTAAAATAATAGTAATTTGACCATGGTTATTGCTGCAAAGATTGCTGCCATATCTGCTAATACAGCACTCCACAATGTATGTCTTATCTTTTTCACTTTAACTGCACCAAAGTAAACTGTTATAGTGTAAAAAATAGTTTCTGTAGTTCCCATTATTACTGAGGATAATATTCCTATAAAACTATCTGGGCCATAAGTTCTAATAAGATCTGTAAATACCCCTATAGCTCCGCTTCCTGATATAGGTTTAATTAAAACAAGCGGAATAATTTCTTCTGGAAATCCTACTGCAGTTGTTATTGGTGATAACATTTTATTTAATAATTCTAAAAGATGTCCACTTTTAAATATTTGAACTGCTACAATCATAGCTAAAAGTGCAGGAAAAATATTCATGCATACTTTTAGGCCTTCTTTTGCTCCCTCAATAAACCATTCATATACCTTTCTTCCTTTTATCATCCCATAAATAAGGATAGCTAAAACTATTATTGGTATTATACTTTTCGTTATATATCCAAACATAAACTATCCTCCTAAAAATATCTTTGCAGAATTTTACAACAAGTTATTCCAACTATTGCGGCTACTGTTGTTGAAAGTATTGCTGGTAATATAATTGCTCCTGCATTTGCGGACCCTTCTGCTGCTCTTATAGATAATATAGTTGTAGGAACTAGCTGAATACACGCTGCATTCATAACTAGAAATAATGCCATATCATTAGATGCCCGTCCTTTTTCTCTATTTAATCTATCCATTTCTTCCATAGCTTTTATTCCAAAAGGCGTTGCTGCATTTGATAAACCAAACATGTTTGCAGTTAAATTCATTACAATTGCCCCTAATGCTTTTTCATCCTTTGCTGCTTCTTTAAATAGTAGTTTTAATATTGGTCTTAAAATTTTTGCAAGTTGTGCTGTTAATCCACTTTTTTCTGCTACTTTCATTACTCCGCACCAAAAACACATGATTCCAACAAGTCCTATTATAAATTTAACAGTGCTATCACTACCTGAAACTATAGCTTCTGTTATTTTATCTGCATTTCCTGTCAATAATGATACTATAATCCCTAAAAAAATCATTCCAAACCAAATATAATTAATCATAAATCCTCCATTTTAACTAATACTATCTTTTAAATATATTCATTGAACTTAACTTTTATTAGTGCTAGTATAAATATATAAATAATATGTTCACAAACATACAATAAAGGAGTTTTACTTATGAAAGATGAAAACATTAAATTAGCTCAACAAGATATTGATGATGCTTTACAAACAGTTGAAGATTTAGAAAAAGTTATTGATACAGATGGAATATCTAAAGATGATTTAAAAGAAAAATTTGTTACATTAAGTGAGAAACTTCAAAAATTAGAAGATATCTTAAAAAGTGAAGGTATCATATAATTTTTACTATAAATTGATATTAGCCCTAATCTCTCTATGAGATTAGGGTTAAATTTTTATTATTTCATATCTATTAGTAAGAATTAATGGTAAACTATATTGTAAAAAACTCCGTAGCTATAATGCTAATGGTTGAAAGGATTTATATAATATGATAAAAAACTCAAAACTAATTCCATTAAAAAAAATGGAAACAATAACTGGGAAAAAAGATTCTAGAGATTTAATTTACACTTATTTAGATTTCAATTTTAAATTACATAGACTTGGGGATAATTCTGAAGGAAACGGAATGTATAGACTATCACCTTTAAACTTTGACCCTAAACTACTAAGATTATACAGTCAAAAAAATACTAATTTAAAAGATGCTTGTACGCTTCAACTTAACGATCCAAAAGAAGATTTATTAACTATTTTTAACTCTGTAATTGAAGCTAAAATGAAAAAAGAACTTGCTAGACTTGCTTACGAAAAAGCATTAAAAGATGGTACTCTACCAGTTAAAGAAGAAGTTGTAGCTGAAAAACCTAAAAAAGAGTTTAATAGAAATACTGATTTCAGAAAAAATTCTTTCTCAAGAGATAACAGAAACAATGATTCTAGAAATGGTTCTTTCTCAA
>NZ_CAMTIG010000016.1 GCF_947072515.1 uncultured Clostridium sp. | reverse complement strand
AAATCTATTTTATAGTAAAAAAGAAAGAGTGTCGACTTTGTCGACACTCTGAGATAAAACAGAATAGCTAAACTTGCTATTCTGTTTTATCTTTAAGGAAAATTTATATGTAAAAGGGGTAATATAAAATATTTTCAATAAAAGAAGAGTATTTTAATTAAAAGGGATTTTAAGTTTCTATATATTTTAGAAAAATAGTGTGGAGGGGATTCAATGTATAAAAATTATATTTTTGATATCTATGGAACATTAGTAGATATTAATACAGATGAAGATAAAAATGAATTGTGGGAGAAATTAGCATTATTTTATAGTTATAAAGGAGCAACATATACAGATAAGGAAATTAAAAAATGTTATTTAGAAAAAGTAAAAAGAATAAGAAAAGAGTTTATAGGTATAGAATATCCAGATTTTGATTTAAGAATAATTTTTAATGAATTGTATGAGGATAAAAACATTGAAACATCTAAACAATTAATAGATGATACTGCTCAAATATTTAGAGTACTATCTATAAATAAATTGAAGCTTTATGATGGTGTAGTTGAATTTTTAGAAAAGCTAAAAGCTAAAGGAAAAAAACTATATGTTTTATCAAATGCACAAAAAATATTTACTTTATATGAAATTAAATTTTTAGGAATTTATGATTATTTTGATGATATATTTTTATCATCTGATTATAATGTTTGTAAGCCAGAAAGTGAATTTTATAAAGCATTAATCCAAAAGTATAAATTGAATGTTGAAGAAAGTATTATGATAGGCAATGATTATATGGCAGATATTTATGGTGGAAATAATGTAGGATTAAATACTGCATATCTACACTCAAATTTATCACCAGAAATTCAAGGTGAATTAAAAAGTAATCATATATTAATGGAGATAGATTTTAAAAAGCTAGAAAAAGAAATTCTTTTATAGATTAGAATTTGATAATGAATGAAATTTTTTAAAAGGAAAAATAATAAGAAGAGTAATATAAATTTAAAATGATTAAAAGTGTATTAAATAACTCGGAATTAAGCTTTTTTATTTAAATTAAATGCTATAATAAAAGAAAATTTTAGTTTTGGAGGTAGGTTATGAGTAAAGGAATATTTAAAAGTTTTAAAATAAAGAATTTAGATTTAAAAAATAGAATAGTTATGGCACCTATGTGCATGTATATGGCAGAAAATGATGGAGTAGTTACAGATTTTCATTATATTCACTATACAAATAGAGCTCTTGGAGGAGTTTCTGCAATTATTCTTGAAGCTACAGCAGTTGAAAGTAGAGGAAGAATAAGTGATAGAGATTTAGGAATATGGGATGATACTCATATTGCAGGATTAAAAAAACTAACTGAAGGAATTAAAAAGTATGGTGCATATGCAGGAATACAATTAGGTCATGCAGGTAGAAAGTGTGGAGTTTCAGCTGAAGAAATTATAGCACCATCAGAAATTAGATTTAGTGATGAATATAAAACACCAATGGAAATGACTAAAAAAGAAATAGAGGAAGTTATAGTTGCATTTAGAGAAGGTGCTAGAAGAGCTTTAGAAGCAGGATTTGATTTTATAGAAATTCATGGAGCTCATGGATATTTAATTTCAGAATTTTTATCACCATTATCAAATAAAAGAACTGATGAATATGGTGGAATTCCAGAGAATAGAGCTAGATTTGCAGTAGAAGTAATAAGAGCTATTAAAGAGGTTTGGCCTGCAGATAAAGCTATTTTCTTTAGAGTATCTTCAAATGATTATGTAGAAGGTGGAAATACTAAAGTTGAAATGGCTAATATAGTAAGTATCTTAAAGATGGAAGGTATCGATTTAATAAATGTAAGCACAGGAGCTGTTGTTTCTGATGCAGTTATAAATGCATATCCAGGATATCAAGTAAAAGATGCAGAATATATAAAAGAAGTATGTGATATTCCAGTTATGGCAGGAGGTCTTATAACTACAGGAGATCAAGGAACTGAAATAATAGAGAATGGAAGAGCAGACTTAGTATTTCTTGCAAGAGTTTTATTAAGAGATCCATATTGGGTATTTAATGAAGCTAAAAAAAGAAATATAGAATTAGATTATTTACCAGAAGCATATGCTAGAGGGATATAAATAGAAAATATATAAAATTGAAAATAGCTAGGATTTTAATCTGATTCTAGCTATTTTTGAATTAAAATAAAGTTATAAAAAAGAGGTTATTATGAGAAGAGAAGAATATGAAAAAATAAACTTAAATAATAATATACCAGCATTTATAGTATATTTTGGAGAAGAAACTACTACTGATGTAAATAAAAGTGAATATATAGCGCCTCATTGGCATAGAAGTATTGAGTTAACATTTATTACAAAAGGTGAATTAAAAGGAAGAATAAATGGAAAATCTGTTGTAGTTGGAGAAAATGAATTTAATTTTGTAAATAGTGGTGATGTACATGAATTTAAAAAAGAAAAGAATACAGTTACTTGTGGAGTGGTTTTAATTATTTCTTACGAGTTTGTAAAAAGAAAATATCCCAATATAGATAATATACGATTTGATATAAATAAAGAAGGAATAAATAAAGATAGATTAAAAGAAATTTTTCTAGATTTAAAAGAATATTATTTAAATCCACAGGAGTTAGATTATTTAAAGATAAATGGATATATATATGAAATATTATATCTGTTAGTATCTAGTTGTATTGAAGAAAATTTAAATAATAAAGCTGAAAAATATTTTATATATAGAGAAAGACAGAGAGAAATTTTAACGTATATTCATGAAAATTATAATCAAAGTTTATCTTTAGATTTTATAGCTAAAAATTTTTATATGAATAAAGAATATTTTTCGAGAAAATTTCATGAGTGGTTTGGAGTGAATTTTAAAAGTTATTTAGATAACTTTAGATTATATAAAGCATATAAAGATATAATAAATACTTCAGATAATATTCAAATAATAGCAAGTAGACATGGGTTTTCTAACGCTAGATCTTTTACAGATATTTTTAGAGAAACATATGATGCAACACCTAATAAATATAGACAAGCATTGAAAGAATCAAAAAATGGCATAAAGAAAGACAAAAAATAACACCAAAGATTATATGGAAAATGATAGAATTTAAGTATGGTAATGTAATTGAAAAAAGGGAAGGTGGTATATTTGAAGAAGTTAGTATTAGATATTGGGGGAACTTTTATAAAATATGCAGTAATGAATAGAGAGGCAGAAATTTTAGAAAAAGGTAAAGAAAAAACACCATTAGATACTTTAGAAAATTTAGTGAAAACGATTAAAAAGATTTATGGAACTTTTAAAGATGAAGTAACAGGCATTGCTATAAGTATGCCAGGAAATATAGATTCAGAAACAGGACAAGTGTATACACCAGGATCATTAGCTTATAATGAGGGCATAAATATAATAGAAGAATTGAATAAACATATAGATTTACCTATTTCAGTTGAAAACGATGGAAAGAGTGCTGCATTAGCAGAAGCTTGGATGGGAAATTTAAAAGAATGTAATGATGGAATAGTAATGATAATTGGAACAGGAATTGGTGGAGGAATAATTAAAGATAAAAAGATTCATAAGGGAAAGAATTTCTTCGCAGGTGAATTTTCATTTATTATGGGAAGTAATAATGAAGCAAATTTTGATAACGTTTTTGCAATGCAAGGAAGTACATCAGCATTAATAAAAAAAGTAGCTGAAGTAAAAGGAATAAATGAGGATGAATTAGATGGGTATGAGGTATTTAATTTAATTGAAAAAAATGATGAAGAAACATTAAAGGTATTTAATGGATTTGCTAAAACAATAGGGATACAAATATTTAATTTGCAATGTATTTTAGATCCAGAAAAAATATTGATTGGTGGAGGAATATCTAAACAAAAAATTTTATTAGAAAAAATAAAAGAAAATTTAGATGAAATATATAAAGAGATGAAGATGTTTAAAATGCCACAAGCAAAAATAGATACATGTAAATATTTCAATGACTCTAATTTAATAGGAGCTTTATATAATTATTATCTTCATTTTGAAAATTAAAAGAGAGAGGTATTTAAAGATGGGAAGAAAGTATTCAGAAGAATTATTAAATAAAATAATTGAAAAACAAGAAGTAGTGGATATGGAAGGATTAGAAGTTTTAGTTAAAAACTTACCAGATTGTGATGTGAAAGGAGCTATAGATCCACGTTTATATTTAGATATGAAACCACAGCTAGATATGATGAACTTAGTTGCAAGTGGAGAGATAGAAATGCCACAACAACCTGGATCAATTACTGAATTAAGAGCTGCCTTTAATGGAATAAAAAGCAATCCTATGGTTGAAGAAAATATTCAGATTATAAATAAAGAAGTAGAAGCGAAAGATGGCTATAAAATACCTATTCGTATTTATAAATTAGAAAAAACAAGAGATAATGCAGATATCCTTTATTATATTCATGGAGGAGGATTTTTTGCAGGTTCACCTGATGTAGTAGAAGAACTTGTAAAACTTATAGTGGAAAAATCAGATATGATAGCTGTTTCAGTAGATTATCGTTTATGTCCAGAAAATCCATATCCAACAGGACATGAAGACTGTTATACAGTTTTAAAATGGATATATGAAAATGCAGAAATGCTAAAAGGAGATAAAAATAATATATTTGTAGCTGGTGATAGTGCAGGAGGAAATTTAACTCAATATTGTACTACAAGAGATAAAGAAGATGGATTAGATATGGTAAAGGGTCAATTATTACTTTATCCAACAGTAAATATGGCAAATATTGAAGATGAATTTTTTAAATGGAGTATAGATGAATTTCAGTTTACTCCAAAAATAGAAGTTGGAATGAAAATGTCATTACAATCCTTTGGAGAATTAACAGAAATGCTAGGAAAAACTCTTGGAACAGAGGATATAAATAATAAGTATTTATCACCATATGGAATGGAATTAGAAGGAATGCCACCAACATTTATAACAGTTGGAGAGCATGATTATTTAAAGTTAGAATGTTTAGCCTATGGTAAAAAGCTTAAAAAAGCTAATGTTAAAGTAAAGACTGTTTTATATAAAGGACTAGGACACGCATATGGAGATAATGTAGGAGTATATCCACAAAGTGAAGATTGTGCCTATGAAATGATTAAATTTATAAAAGAAAATAAGAGATAAGAATAGAGGGATGCTAACGCATCTCTTATTTTATATAAGATTTTAAAAATAGTTTAGGATTATTCATAAGTAGTTCTTATTATTATTTTAAAATAATAATGAAATAATTATGGAAAGAAGGCTAGAAAAATGAAATTATTTGAAGGAATACTTTTAGTAACAGATATGGATGGAACATTTTTAGATGATGAAAAGAAGATATCAAAAAAAGATATACAAAGTATAAAGTATTTTGAAGAGAATGGTGGAATATTTACTATAGCTACAGGAAGAATTGTTGAGTCAGCAAGACCTTATATAGAAGAGATCGGAATTAATTTTCCAGTAGCAACTTACTGTGGAAGTAAAATATTTGATTACAGAGAAAATAAAGTTATTAAAGAATATTTTTTAAGTAGAGAAAGAAAAGAAGTTATAAACAAAATAATAGAAGACGAATTACCAGTTGGATTAGAAGTTTATGTTAATGAAGAAATTTATATGATAAAGCTTAATGAGTTTTCCGATAGAGGAGCAATTAAGCCTTGTACAAAGATTTTTGATATTCCAGATAACTTAATGGAAATGGAGTGGAGTAAGGTTCTTTTATCAGGACAACCAGAATTTATAGACAAGCTTGAAAAAGACTTTTTAAATTATGGAGTAGGAGCGGCTACAAGAACAGGAAAGATATTCTTAGAAATATTACCACTTGGAACATCAAAGTTAAATGGAATAAGAACTATGATGAAAGAAGAAGGTATAGAGGATTATAAGTTAGTTGCTGTAGGTGATGATATGAATGACCTTGAAATGATACAAGGTGCAGATATTGGAGTAGTTATGGCAAATGCTAATAAGAATTTATTAAAAGAAGCAGAAACTATAGAAAGCTCTCGTATGGGAACTACTAATGATAATAATCCATTAACTTATGTAATTGAAGGATTACAAAAGGACTTAGTTCATAATTAAAAAATATGATTACGGACAAGCTATTAGAGATTTTTAGATAAAGAGAATAATTTAATAGTCTAATAAAAAAAGAAGTGTTTTAAGGCACTTCTTTTTTTGTACAGAAAAAGTTTAGAACAATGGATAAAAAATTGTAATAAAAGTAACACTATTTAAATAAATTAATATAATGATTTTATAATCTATTTGCACTGCATATAAATCTACAGTACAAACTGATCAGACCAATAAATTATTAGTTTAATTTATGGGAGTCGGGCCTTTCTTGGCAACAGGGTTACATAGCACCTGTGGGACAGTATTATTGTTCTACAGGTGTTTTTTATTTTGCCTAAAAGAACAATAACATAAATTTAGAAGTTTATTGCATTGCCATAGAGCTAACAAGAATTTTCTTAAAGATTAAGAAGTAAATGGAGGGTAAGTTTTATGACAAAGAAAGAAAATTTTAAAGGGTTAACAAAGGAGGAAGTTTATAGTCAACAGGAGAAGTTTGGAAAGAACATTTTAATTCCAGAGAAAAAAGAAAACTTTTTTACTAAAATAATAGAAGTTATAAAAGAGCCTATGTTTTTATTACTATTAGTAGCAGCAACAATTTATTTTATTTTAGGTGAGCCTAGAGATGGAGTAATAATGCTTATATTCGTAATAGCTATAATTGGAATAGATATATTCCAAGAATGGAAGACAGACAAGACATTAAAGGCATTAAAAGAATTATCAGCACCTACAATTAAGGTAATTAGAGATGGCGAGGAAATAAGAATAAATAGTGAGGATTTAGTTCCAAAGGATTTAATGATTATTGAGGAAGGAGTAAAAATTCCAGTGGATGGATTTATTATAGAGGTAAATGGACTTTGTATAGATGAATCATCTTTAACAGGAGAAGCAGAAGGGGTTTGGAAAAGCTCAGAAGAGGATGGCGGAGAGTATTTTAAAAAGAATTATGTTTATGCAGGAACTTTAGTAACTCAAGGAAAGGGATTTGTAAGAGTTGAAAAGATTGGTGGAGAAACTGAATATGGAAAGATAGGCGTAAATATTGTAGAAGCACCGGAGGGAAAAACACCGCTACAAAAGCAAACAGGAAAGTTAGTAAAAATATGTGCATATATTGCATTAGTATTATTTATATTAGTTTGTGTAGTTACCTATTTTAATTTAAATGAATTAGATTTTAAAAATAGGATTATAGAAAGTATCTTATCCGGAATAACGCTTGCAATGGCTATGATTCCAGAAGAGTTTCCAGTTATATTAACTGTATTTTTATCTATGGGAGCATGGAGACTTGCTAAAAAGAGTTCTTTAGTAAGAAAGTTACCATCTGTAGAAACTTTAGGAGCAGTTTCAGTTTTATGTGTAGATAAAACAGGGACAATAACCATGAATAAAATGAAAGTGTGGGATACATGGACTAAAAAAGAAAGAGAAAATCTTTTAGTTAATATGGGAAGAGCATGCCTAAAAAATCCTTTTGATCCTATGGAAAAAGCTATGATTCAGTATTGTATTAAAAATGGTATTAAAGAAGAGGAATTGTTTAAAGGAAACCTTCTTTATGAATACCCATTTACTAATGAAAAGAAGATAATGGGACAAGTTTGGGAAAGAGAAAAAGAAACTGTACTATCAGTTAAAGGATCTCTAGAGAAAATTTTAGAGCTTTGTAATTTATCTATAGAAGAGAAAGAAGAGATAACTATTAAAGGAAATAAAATGGCGGAACAAGGTTTAAGGGTAATAGGAGTAGGAACTTTTAAAATAAAAGAAAAAGATGAAATAAAGAAAGAAATAGAAGATTATAGTTTAGAATTTTTAGGGCTTATAGGTCTTCAAGATCCACCTAGAGAAAGTGTTAAGAAAGATATTGAAAACTGCATAAAAGCAGGGATTAGAGTAGTTATGATTACGGGAGATAATGGAGTAACAGCTAAAGCTATAGGAAACCAAATTGGATTAAAGTGTGTAGACTGTATCATTACAGGAGATATGTTAAATAAAATGAGCGATGAGGAATTAGGAGAAAAGATAAAAACTGTAAATATATTTTCAAGAGTAATTCCAGCACATAAGATGAGAATAATAAAAGCATTTAAAGAAAGTGGAGAAGTAGTTGCCATGACAGGGGATGGAGTAAACGATGCTCCAGCTTTAAAGTATGCAGATATAGGAATAGCAATGGGAAAAAGAGGTTCGGAGGTTTCTAAGGAAGCTGCTGATTTAATATTATTAGATGATAATTTTTCAACTATAGTTCAAACTATAGAAGATGGAAGAAGAATTTATGATAATATAAGAAAAGCCATTGGATATGTATTTACTATTCATATACCTATAGCTTTTGCATCTCTTTTAGGTCCGCTTTTACACATTGGTTCAAGTGCGCTTTTATTATTGCCTATTCATGTAGTTTTATTAGAACTTGTTATAGATCCAACTTGTTCTATAGTTTTGGAAAGAGGACCAGCAGAAGATGATATTATGAAGAGGAATCCTAGGAATCCTAAAGAAAATATATTAACCTCTAAAACATTAATAAAGAGTATTATTCAAGGGATAGTATTATTTATAGCGTCTTTTGGAACTTATTATATGATGTTAAATAGTGGAGTAGAAACTGCTATTGCACGTTCAATGGGCCTTTCTATAATAATAGTTTCAAACCTTTTACTAGTTCAAGTAAATAGTTCAAATGAAGAATATGCATATAAGAGCTTTAAGAAGCTTAAAAAAGATAAGGTTATGTGGAGTGTAATTATTGGAAGTATCTTAGGGTTAGGATTAATATTATATACTCCTTTATCTAAAATATTAAATTTAACAGCATTAAATTTTGAGCAGATAGTATTAGTGATAGGAATTTCAATAATTTCAATCATGTGGTATGAAGTAGTTAAATGGATAAAAAATAAAATGAAGAAGAATAATTAAGAAAATAAATAAAAGAGAGATATGAAATATATTTTAATAAATACTCAAATGAAGGGAGTTCATTTGAGTATTTACTTTTAAAAAGTATAATAGAAGGTAGAGAAACTAAATAAAGAGAGGAAAGTGAATAGATATGTTTGAAGGAATATTATTAGTAACAGATATGGATGGAAGTCTTTTAAATGACAAAAAGGAAATATCTAAAAAAGATATGGAAAGTATAGAGTTTTTTGAAAAAAATGGAGGCAAGTTTACTATTGCAACAGGTAGAATAGTAGATTCTGCAAGAGAATATGTAGAAAAAATAACTATAAATTTTCCTGTTATAGTCTATAATGGAGGAAAAGTTTTTGATTATAGAAATGAAAAATCTTTAAGTGAAAGAACTTTAAGTAGAGAAAAAAAAGAAGTTCTTAATAAAATTTTAGAGGACAAGCTTAATGTAGGAATAGAAGTTTATGCTGATGAAATAGTGTATATAGTAAAGGAAACAGAACTTACAGATAGACCTGCATTAAAGCCTTGTACAGTAGAATTTAATGTACCAGAAGATTTTATAGAGAGAAACTGGAATAAAATACTGTTAACTGGTGATAAAGAATATATAGATGAAGTGGAAAAGAATTTTTCAAAGTATGGAGTGGGACGAGCAATTAGAAGTGGAAAATGCTTTTTAGAAGTTTTACCTGATGGAGTATCTAAGCTAACGGGAATAAGAGAAGCTATGAAAGTTGAAGGAATGGAAGATTATAAATTAGTTACTGTTGGTGATGATTTAAATGATAGAGAAATGATACTTGGAGCAGATTTTGGATTTGTTATGGAAAATGCTAATAAAGAACTATTAAAAGAAGCAAAATATGTAGGAACAAACAATAATAATGATCCAATTACTTATATTATAGAATTTTTACAAAAGAATTTAGTGCATAATTAAAAAAGAAAGGACACATATGTATATTCAAACAGAATTAGATTTAAAAGAATTAGAAAATATAAAAGATAAGATAATAGATGATAAAGAGAGTTTTATAGAAAATAAACTTATAACTAATGGGGAAGAGACTAATTTTCTTTTAGAGTTAAAAGAGGCTTTTAAAAATTGTAAGAGTTTTTATTTTAGTATAGCATTTATAAATTTTTCAGGACTACAACTGATTTTAGATAATTTAAAAGAGATGGAAAGTAAGGGGATACAGGGAAAAATAATAACATCCACTTACTTAAATTTTACTGGTGCAAATGCTTTAAAGAAATTAAGAGAGTTCTCTAATATAGATTTAAAAATATTTATAACAGATGAGAGACTGAGGGGATTTCATACCAAGGCATATATATTTGAATATGAAGAAGAATTTAAAATATATATTGGTTCATCAAATTTAACTCAAAGTGCATTGAAAAGTAATGAGGAATGGAATGTTAGAGTAATAACTAAAAAGGATAATGTATTTTTAGATGATATTATGAAAGCATATAATAGATTATTAGATGAATCATGTTATGTAACTGAAGAATTTATAAATGATTATGAAGAATTTTTAAAAGAAATAAAAAAAGCTAATGTGCAAGAATCTACAAGAAATATGATTTTAAAATATGAGAAGATAAGACCAAACTCTATGCAAGTAAAAGCAATAGAAAATTTAAATAGATTAAGAGAAAGTGGAGAGGATAAGAGTCTTGTAATAGCAGCTACAGGGACGGGAAAGACTTTTATGTCTGCTTTTGATGTAAAACATTTAAAACCTAAGAAGATGCTTTTTATTGTACATAGAGAAGATATTCTTAGAAAAGCTATGATGGATTATAGTAAAGTAATTAAAGATAAAGACTTTGGATTATTTACAGGGAATATGAAGGAGCGAGATAAAGATTATATTTTTGCAACTATACAAAGTATGTCTAGTTATTATGAAGAATTTGAAAAAGACTATTTTGATTATATTATAATTGATGAAGCCCATCATAGTGCATCAGAAAGTTATAAAAAAGTTATAGAGTATTTTAAACCTAAGTTTTTACTTGGAATGACTGCAACTCCTGAAAGAACAGAAGGGTTAGAGATATTTTCTATATTCAATGATAACATTGCATTAGAAGTAAGATTAAATGAAGCCTTAGAAAAGAATCTAGTAGTGCCTTTTCATTACTTTGGAATAACAGATATAGATTTAGTAGATTATACAGGAATAAATATTAATGATACAGCAAAGGTTTCAAAACTTCTTCAAATAAATGAAAGAGTAGATTTTATAATTGGAAAGATGGGCTTTTATGGGTTTGATGGAGATAAGAGAAAGTGTGTTGGATTTTGTGCAAATATAGATCATGCAATATATATGGCAGAAGAATTTAATAAAAGAGGAATAAGAAGTACTTATTTAACTGGAAAAAGCTCTATGGAGGAAAGAAGAAAATCTGTAGAAAGATTAGAGAATGAGAGTGATGAGTTAGAAGTTATTTTTACTGTAGATTTATTTAATGAAGGAATAGACATTCCAGGAATAAATTTAGCTTTAATGCTTAGACCTACAAATTCATCAATAATTTTTATACAGCAACTTGGAAGAGGGCTTAGAAAATATAAAGATAAAGAATTCTTAACGGTTTTAGATTTTATAGGAAATTATAATAAAGCTTTTCAAATAGCAATAGCTTTAAATGGTGGGAATTATTATGATAAAGAAAGTTTAAAAACATCTATAAGGACAGACTTTTTAAATATACCTGGTTGTACTAATATTCAAATGGATGAAATAGCAAAGGAAAGAATATTAGAACAAATAGATAGAGAAAACTTTACTACAATGAAGTATTTAAAAGAAGAGTATAATGAATTTAAAAAAATTACAGGTGGGAATGTTGTGAATTTATTGACCACATACTTTGCTTATGAAGGTGGGGTAAATCCAATTAAATTTATAAGAGCTACGCCGAGTAAAAGTTATCTTGGATTTTTAGAAAAAGTAGAAGGAACCTTTGAGGATGTTAAACTTTTGAAAAATGAAAAATTTAAATTAGTTTTAAAAGATATAACAGCTAAATTACCTTTGAAAAGACCCTATGAGTTTATTATATTAAGATACTTAATAAAAAATAAAAAAGCTACAAGAGAAGAGTTAAAAGAGGAAATAGAGAAATATATTAAAGAGTTAGATAAAGAAACTTTTGAATATACTATTGAATGTTTAAGAGGGGATTATCATAGTAAAAAAGAAAGTAATTTTAATTTTATTAAGAATGGAAAAGAGATAGAATTAGCAGACGAGATTAAGGATGTTATAGAGGAAGAAAAATTTAGATTATATATAGATGATTGCATAAATTATGGACTTTTAACTTATGAGAGAGAGTTTGAAGCTGAAAATTATGGAATGCCATTTTTAAAACTATATAGTCAATATAGTAGAGATGATGTAGTTAGAATGTCTAATGCTAAAAAGAAATTTAGTGGATATGGTATGGGCGGCCTTAAAACTAATGGAAATGAATGGTATATGTTTGTTGGAATGGAAAAAGAAGAGGATATGAAGGCCAGTATGAAACATAAAAATATTTTTATAGATAGAGAAACTTTTATATGGGAAAGTCGAAATACAACAACAATAGATTCACAAGCAGGACAAGAACTTATTAATAATAAAAAATATAATATTAATATGCATTTATTTATAAGAAAGTATAGAGAGATAGATGGAGTTATTGAGCCTTATATTTATATGGGGATGGCAGATACTGTTTACTATGAAGGAGAAAAACCTATAATAGTCCATTTAAAACTTAGAAATAAAGTGCCAGTTAAAATTTATAATGAACTTAAGATATAGGAAGGAAAAGATGAATGAAAAAAAGTAGAGAATTTAATAGCTGAATAAAAAAATGCGAGATAATTAATCTCGCATTTTCTTATAGAGTAGCTAAAACTAATAATAAAGGCAATAAAAATGAAATTACAGCAAATACTATAGCTAAAGCAAATTTTGATGTACTTTTAAAATTTAAATTGAATTTCTTTTTTATATTTAACTCTAAAGTTATCATTCTTAAAAGTAAAAGAAATATTGGTATAAATGGTGCAAAAATAAAAATACTATTTTGGATTGGTTGTTTAAAGAAAAAGCCACAACTTGCAAAAATAAGAGAAATTATAGCAATTAGAATTAAAGCAGTTCCAAGTTTTTTATTTGCATATTTATAGGACTCCACAGAGGATTTAGAAGCTTTTGTATTAAAAGCTAAAAATAAATCCTCCTCATTACTATGCTTATTTATGTTAATACCAAATAATATAAATAAAAATAGTATTGGGAATGTCATAAGATAAATATATAAGCTAGGATTATTCATAAATAGTCCATCCTTTCTTTAGTTTTATAAATTAATGAAATTATACCATAAATTATGAGGTGCTGTTTTAAAAATGTTAAATTTGAACAAAATATTAATTAAACCATTTAAAGTTGATAAGAATAGTAAGGATTGATATAATATAAGTATAAAATAAATTAAAGGTTGGTGGAAAAAATGAGAAATTTTTCAGATGAATTAAGAAGTAGAACAAAGGATATTCATAAAGCTACAGAGGTTACAGGATTTAATAAAAGATTATTAGATGGAAATGCCACTAAAGAAAGTTATGGAGAATTTTTATATAGTCTATTACCAGTTTATGTAGCAATAGAAAAAAATCTAGATGCATTAAAAGGTGATGCAAGATTAGCGCCACTTGTAACAAAAGAACTTTATAAATCAGAATTGATGAAAAAAGATATAGAATTTATTTTAGGGGATAAAGTAAAAGAACTTAAAGAATTAGAATCAACTAAAGCATATGTAAATAGAATTAATGAAATAGGAAAAAGTAATCCATTAGGAGTTGTTGCACATGCATATACAAGATTCCTAGCAGATCTTTTTGGTGGAAGACTTTTTGCTGATTTGATAAAAAATCATTATAATATAGGCGAAGGTGGACTAAACTATTATAAAATGGATGGAATCGGAGAAATAATGCCATATGTTATGGGATACCATAAGAAACTTGGTGCATTAGCATTAACTGATGAAGAAGTAGAATATTTTATAAATGAAGTAAGTAATTCATATGTGTATAATGTAGGTATTTCAACAGAATTAGATGCAAAGTTATTTATGAAAGATTCAGAAAGTAAAGGACATCCAGCTCATAGTGGACACCCAGGAGGACATCCAGGTGGACATCCTCATAATTAAAAAGTAAATTCCTAAGTAAATATATAAATCAAGACATAACAAAATGGAGCAGAGTTTTAAACTCTGCTCTATTTAAGTTTAAATGAAAAAATTATAAGAAGACTAGAAAATTATAAGAAGCCTTGATATAATTTTTAGGAAAGTTATAAATTAAAGGAGTTAATAGATGAAATATTACTTAGCACCAATGGAAGGTCTTACAGGCTTTATATATAGAAATGCACATAATAAATACTTTGGAAATATAGATAAATATTTTACCCCATTTATTGTACCTACTAGTAGTAAAAAGCTTAAAACAAAAGAACTTAGAGATGTATTACCAGAAAATAATAAAGATGTAAAAGTAATACCTCAAATTCTTACAAATGATGCAGAAGGATTTATAAACACTGCATATAAATTAAAAGAAATGGGATATGATGAAATAAATTTAAATTTAGGATGTCCATCAGGAACTGTTGTAGCAAAGGGACGAGGTTCGGGATTTCTAGCATTTAGAGAAGAGTTAGATTTATTTTTAGAGAAGGTTTTTACAGAAGTAAAAGATATGAAAATATCTATTAAAACAAGAATTGGAAAAGAAGATGGAAATGAATTTTATGAGTTAATAGAGATATTTAATAAATATAAGTTAGAAGAGTTAATTATTCATCCAAGGACACAAAAGGACTTTTATGGTAATACACCAAATTTAGAAATTTTTGAAGATGGAATAAAATTGAGCACTAATCCTATTTGCTACAATGGAGATATATTTACAGTAGATGATTATAAAGAGTTTACGAAAAGATTTAAGAATATAGATAGAATAATGTTAGGTAGAGGGATTTTAGCAAACCCAGGATTAATAAATGAAATCGAAAAAGAAGAATATATGAATAAAGAGACCTTGAAAAAATTTCATGATGAAATTTTAAATACATATTTAGATGTATTGAAAGATGAAAGAAATACTCTATTTAGAATGAAGGAATTATGGGGATACTTAAATTTCTCCTTTGAAGAAGATAAAAAATATTTGAAAGCTATAAAAAAATCACAAAAAGTCAGAGATTATAATGAAGCTGTAAAAGCTATATTTAGAGAAAAAGAGATATTAAAAGGATCTGGTTTCAATAGATAATAAAATTAAAAAAATCACCTTAGTAAATTTTTAACTAAGGTGATTTTTTTAAGATGAAACTTCACTTACTTCCGAAATTTTATGTGGATGCTTTCCAGAAAATTCTTTTCGGAAAAAGATATACATGCAAGCGCCTAAGATAAATGCAACAAATTCTGTTGATGGCATTGCAATCATTACTCCAGTAAGTCCAAAGAAGTAATGAAGAACTATAACAGCAGGAATTGATAAAATTCCTTGAGTAATAGTAATAATAGCAGTAGGAGTTCCTTTACCAGTAGCTTGAAATACTCCAACAAATAAGCCGGAAATACCATTGAATAGTGAAGCTAAAAGCATAATAGCTAGAAGAAATGAACCTACCTTTATAACATCTAGATTATTAGTAAATAGTTTTAAAATAGGAGTTTTAAATATAAATCCAATTATACAAAAACAGAAAGATACTAATAAAATATACTTAAAACCACCTTTAATAGCAGCATTAAATCTTTTGAAGTTTTTACTAGAATAACTGTGTGCTAGAAGTGGAATTAAACCTAAGAATATTCCCATACTTATAAATTCAGGAACTTGGACAATACGTAAACTAATTCCAATACCAGCTTCAACAGTAGCACCATATTCCATACAGAAATTATTTAAAAGTAATGTAGATACTAACATAAATGACATTTGGATAACTTCAGGAAATCCAATTTTAAAAATTTCAATTCTATCTTTAAAAGAAATTTTTGTGATTTTAAAGAATTTATGTAATTGAATACTTTTAAAATGTAAGTAATACATATAGTACATAGCAGAAACTAAGTTTGCTAAAGACATAGCAACAGCAGCACCAACTAAATCAAAATGAAATACTAATATTAATAATGGATCTAAAATTAAGTTAACTAAAGCACTTATAGCCATACCATACATAGATTCTTTTGTAGCACCTGTACTTCTTACAATTTGTTCAAGTGTGAAGTTTAAAACTACGCAAAAACCTAAAGCTAAACTAGCAATACAATAATTTTTAGTAACAATGAGAGTGGCTCCATTAGCACCTAAAATATGAGCAATTGGATTAATAAAAATTATAGCAATAATTGAAATAAGAATGCTAAACAAAAAGCTAGAATATACAGCATAAGAAGCAATAGATTTAGCTTTATCTTTTTCATTTTTAGCAATTAATCGAGTTATGTAAGTAGATGAACCAACACCAAACATATTACCTATAGTCATTAAAACTAAAAAGACAGGTAAACCTAGAGTAAGGGCTGTTAGCATAGGGACATTTTTTAAAAGTCCAATAAAATAAATATTGATTACGGTATAAACTGTTCCAATAGATAATCCTATAATCATTGGGAGTGATAGACGACGTATAGCTTTGCTAATAGGTGCATCCTTTAATAAATATTCATTTGAATCTTGTGGTTGAGTATTTTCCATAAATATTCTCCTTTGTTTGAAACAAAATAGTTTGATTTATAATAGTTAGAATTCTAACTATTTAGGTAAAAGATAGACATAGCTATCTTGTGAATTAAATGTATTTAAATATTATTATTTATTTTTACTAATATTTTAGTGAGAGTAGAAAGCTCTTCATCAGTAAGAATATCATAAAAGTCAGTTTCAAGATTTTGAAGTATTTCTTTTGCTTCAAAGATTACTTGTTCCCCCTGTGGAGTAAGATAAATATTCTTTTGTCTTTCATTATCTTTAGGAATAAAACGTTCTATATAACCTTTTTTTTCTAAGCCCTGAAGCATACTAGTTATAGTAGCACTTTTTTTATTAAAAGCTTCAGCTATATCTCTTTGGATTAATCCTTCATGTTGATGAGTAGAAATATAATCTAAAGTACTCCCTTGAATGGAATTTAAACCAAGTTTTTTTATATCTTGATCAGCTTTTAATTTTAACTTAAGACCAATAATACGAATTAATCTTAAAGACTCTGCATTTTGAAAATCAGTTTTTCTATCCATGAATAATCACATCCTTGAGTATAAGAATAGCACTAGAAAAAAATAAAGTCAATAGTCTAACAGTTAGAAATCTAACTGTTTTTAAATAAAAGGTTAACTACTAAGAATAGGGTAATTAAACATAAAAAAATAAGAGATTGAAATCAATCTCTTAGTGAAAGTTAAAATATATTACTTTATAGATGCTAAAATTCCGATATATATAGCAATTACAAAAGTAACTAAATAAATAATCCAAAGAATTATATTAAAAACCTTAGCTTTACTAGCAAGTTTTATCTTTTTTCTTTTTAAAATTGGTGTGAAAATCGAATGAATAATTAAAACTATAAGGGATATAAATCCAACACCTTGGTGTACATCCATCATAGCATAGCTAACATTATTGTAAGGGAGATTATGAGAAACCCCGCTCATGTAAAAAAGACCTATGATAAATAATACAAGTGAAAGATGTACAAGACCAACGTTCATTCTACTTGCTAAAGATTTGCTTTGCATATTAAAAACTGAAATAGTATATAAAACAAGAGATACAAGCATTATTATAATTAATGGTATTACAATAGTTTCCATTTAAAATTCCTCCTTAGTTAATAATAATTATTTGTTAATATAAAATATTTTAACATAAGGAGAGTGGAAAAAGAATAAATATTACATGAGTTCACAAAAAATTATTAAAATAGTTCAAGATAAAGTATAATAAGATTAAGGTAGCTAAAAGCATCCTTAGTTTTATTTTATTAAAAATGGAATGTAAAGGGGAAGAGAATGAGGAGAAGAAAAATATTAGGAATAATAATATGTGGAGCATTTTTATTTGTAAGTTGTGGAAATAAAAATATAGAAGAACAGATAAAAGAGATAGAGACCACTACTATAGAAAAAAGAATGCAAAAAACAAATGGGTTTGAAAGTAAAGAATTCAATTTAGGGAAAGAAGTATATAAATCAAAGGGAAATAAGGAAATGCCTTATGAGATTAGAGGAACAATCTCTATGCCAAAGATAGAAGGTAAATCGCCTTTAGTATTTATGATTCATGGTTCACATGATAATGAAAATACAGGAGTAAGGTTTGATACAGGGTTTAAATATATAGCAGATTATTTAGCGGAAAATGGATATATTGCAATTACTTTAGATGTCCAAAATGCATATGTTTGGAAGTATGGAGATAATGATGATAATGAAAAAGTAACCGCAATAGTAGACATGCATTTGAAGAAATTAAAGGAAGCTAATGATGGTAAAAATAATAAATATGAAATAGATTTAAAAGACAAAATAGATTTTGAAAATATAGGATTAATAGGACATTCTAGAGGTGGGGAAACTATCTTTAATATAGCAGATAATTTTAAAAAAGAAGGACAAGAAATAAAATCATTAATAGCAGTAGCACCAACAGCAATAGTTTTAGATAAATCTTATTTAAATACTGATGTGAATACAGGGATAGTTGTACCAGAATATGATGGAGATGTTATAGATTTATCTGGAATTGAAATTTTTGATATATTAACTAGTAAGGAAAGAAAAAATTTAGTTCAGCTTACTTATTTAGAAAAGGCAAATCATAATTATTTTAATAGTAAATTAACGAGAAATGATGCAGAACTATTAGGAGAAATATCTAAAAATCAATTATCAAAAGAAACACAACAAAACTTTTTAAAAAGTTATATTGTAGATTTTTTAGATGCAACAATTAGAGAAGTAAAAGAAAATACAATTTATGATACTGAAAAAGTATCAGTAACAAAAATGTATGGATGTGATGTTAAAACTTTATATACTGATGAAAGAACAGAAGAACTTTTGAATATAAAAGATTTAGATAAAATAAAGGGAGAGAAAGTAGAAGTATTAAATACACAAGATGCAATATTTTTTAAAGATGATAAGAGTAGATTAAATAGCGTAGTAGGAGGAACTAAAGGAGTAGAAATACGAGAGTTACTAACTATAAAATGGGAAGAATTAAATGGAAAAGTATCTTTTACGCCTAATATAGAAAATTTTAAGGAATATAAAAGTATTTCATTTAATATAGTTCAAGATCCATCAGATGAATTAAATAAGAAAAAAGAGAATAAAATATTTAAAGTTCAAATTAAGGATAAAGCAGGAAGAAAAGCTAGTGTAGAATTAAATAATGAAGTTTCAGCTTTAAAATATATAGATGGAAAACTAGAAGATTTAACATTAGAGGGATATGGAGAGTATAAAAATTGGAGTAAAATAACTCCAATAACTGAATTGAGAATTCCTTTAAAAGATTTTGATGGAATAAATTTAGAGAAGATTGAGGAAATTTCATTAATTTTTGATAGAGAAGAACAAGGTTCCATTGATATAAGTAAAATACAATTGAAATAAAATAAATTTAATATACCATTTTCATTTGAAAGTGGTATATTTAAAAAAAATATAGTGGAAAAATAAAAGTAGTATAAAATTTATTGTTTGAAAAGATGTGTAAGTTAACAAAAAAATATAAAAATAATGATATACTAAAATATATAATTAACATATGAAGAAGGAGTGGTAGAATGAAAACTAATTATCATACTCATAATTTTAGATGCAAACATGCTAGTGGAAATGCAGAAGATTATGTTAAAAAGGCAATAGAAGAAGGTTATGATGAAATAGGGTTGTCAGATCATATGTGTCATCCAGGAATGGATTTAGACAATAAATCTAGAATGTATTATGAAGAACTTCCAGGATATTTTAGAGAAGTAAATGAAGCTATTGAGAAGTATGGAGATAAAATATCTATAAAAAGAGGACTTGAATGCGAGTATTTTCCAGGGATAGAATGGCTTTATGAAGAATTAGAGAAAGAGTATAGAGTAGATTATTTAATTTTAGGTGCTCATTTCTTTAAACATAATGAAGAGTGGCTATATGTTGGTTGGGGATTAGATGAAAAAATGTTAGAAGAATATTCAGATTTTGTAGTCCAATCAATGGAAACAGGATACTTTACATATTTAGCTCATCCAGATCTTTTCTTTATAATTTATAAAGAATGGAATGAGTATTCTATAAAAGCTTCAAGAAAGATTTTAGAAGCAGCAGAAAAAATGAACATGCCATTAGAAATAAATATAAATGGCTATAAAAAATCTAAAATAAAAACAAAAAATGGAGATAGATATCCATATCCAGTTAAAGAGTTTTGGGAGTTATCAAAAGAGTATAATGTAAAAAGAATTATTGGTGTAGATGCCCATAATCCTAAAGATTTAGAAGATTTTAATAAAGGATTAGAATTTGCTAAATCTCTAGACTTAGAGGTTATAGAAAAATTAGATTTCTAAAAAAATGTCCATACTTTTCATCGTATGGACATTTTTTTAAAATAACACTTGAAAATGATTATCATTAGCATTATAATAACCGTAAAAGAAAATTTAATAATATCAAGGGGGATTTTATGATGATAAATAAAAGATTATTAGATTTATGTAGTGAATCTAATAAATTTATCTGTCTAACTGTTTTTGCAAATTGGATTTCTGCAATTTGTAATATATTTATAGTCATTTTAATAGGGGGAGTAGTAAATAGCTTAGTAACAATATCAGGTAGTGAAAATATTTTGAAGGAAATAAGGGTGTTTAATAGTTTTACATTACTTCAATGCACTTTGATAATAGGTGCTTTATTAACTTTAAAATATTTATCAAATATTTTGTGTTTAAAATTTTCAAATATTGCATCTTCTAAAGCAAGAGTAAAGCTTAGAGATGCAATCTATAAAAAACTTCTTAAATTAGGTAATAGGTATAGTTCTGTTGAAAGTACTTCTGCAATAGTTCAAGTTTCTGTAGAAGGAGTAGAACAATTAGAGATTTACTTTGGTAAATATGTACCGCAATTAATATATTCTTTATTAGTTCCAATAACATTATTTATTTTTATGAGCTTTATTTCTTTAAAAGCGGCAGTGGTATTTATATTATCAGTACCATTAATTCCAATTTCAATTATTGCAATAATGAAGATTGCAAAAAGGATTTTAAAAGATTATTGGAAATCTTATTCAGACTTAGGAGGAACCTTTTTAGAAAATCTTCAAGGATTAACAACTTTAAAAGTTTTTAATATAGATAAATATAGACATGAAAAAATGAATAAGGAAGCAGAAAATTTTAGAAAAATAACAATGAAAGTTTTAAGTATGCAGTTGAATTCAATAACTATTATGGATTTAGTTGCATTTGGAGGTGCTGCAATAGGTGTAGTTGTAGCTTTATTTGGATTTAAAAATGGAGAAATCCAAATTGGAAGTTTTTTAATAATACTTCTTTTATCATCAGAGTTTTTTATTCCATTAAGACTTCTAGGATCATATTTTCATATTGCAATGAATGGAATGGCAGCAAGTGATAGAATATTTAAAATATTAGATGCAGAAGAAGAAAGTGAATTATTAAAAGAGGATATGGAAGCAGAAGAAATTCTAGTGAAATTAAAAGATGTAAGCTTTAGCTATGATGGTGAAAGAACAGTATTAAAAAATATAGATTTATCCATTGCTAATAGAGGAATAACTGCAATTGTTGGAGAAAGTGGTTCAGGAAAAAGTACAATTGCTTCTCTTATTTTAAATAAGTATAAGGCAACAACAGGAGAAGTTCTAATAAATAATAAAAATATAAATTGGATTAATAGAGAAAGTTTATATAGAAATTTATCAGTAGTGCGCACAAATAGTTATATCTTTAATGGAACAATATTAGATAACTTGAAAATAGGAAAAGAAGATGCAAGTGAAGCTGAAATTATGGAAGCATTAAGAAAAGCAAAATTAGATGAGTTTGTTAATAGTTTAAAAGATGGTCTTTTAACTGATGTAGGACAAGCAGGAAGTTCACTATCAGGAGGACAGAAACAAAGATTGGCTCTTGCAAGAGCTATTTTAGCAGATAGAAAAATGATAATATTTGATGAAGCAACTTCAAATATAGATATAGAGAGTGAAGAGAAAATATGGGAAGCAATCTATGAGCTTGCAGAAGAGAAAAGTGTTCTTGTAATTTCACATAGACTGGCAAATATAAAAAATGCAAAAGAAATTTATGTTTTAAATAAAGGGGAAGTTGAAGAAAAGGGAACACATTTAAGTTTGATGAATAAAGAAAATCTTTACTTCAAGATGGTTAATGTACAAGAGAATTTAGAAGAGATAAGGGCGGTGTGCTAAAAATGGAGAGACAATCAGGTTTTAAAATAATGAAGCGACTGATAGTTGAACTAAAACCATTGGCACCTATAATGGGGATAACTGTATCTTTAGGTGTAATAGGATTTTTAGCAGCTATAGGGATATCAGTATTTGCAGGAGTAGGACTTGGAATATTATTAGGAGAAATAAGTGGAATAGGATTTAAAACAGTAATTATTTTAATGATTATATGTGCTATATTAAGAGGACTTCTTCGATATGGAGAGCAATTATCAGGACATTATATAGCATTTAAAATTTTATATGTAATGAGAGATAAAGTATTTAAAAAGCTTAGAGAATTAGCACCAGCTAAACTTGAGGGAGCAGAAAAAGGAAACTTAATATCTTTAATAACATCAGATATAGAACTTTTAGAAGTATTTTATGCACATACTATAGCACCAATTTTTATAGCATTAATAACAAATTCAATAGTGACAGTAATACTTTATAAAATAAATCCATGGTTTGGCCTAGTAGGATTAATCTTCTTTTTAATTATAGGAGTTGTAATACCATATTTTTCATCAGCACTAGGAGAGAAATCAGGAGTAGAGTATCGAGAAATGTTTTCAGAATGCAATAATTATATATTAGACTCTTTGAGAGGATTAAATGAGATAGTTCTATTTGAAAATGGTAAAAAAAGATTAGATGAGATAAATAATAAGTCAAATAAAATAAATGAAAGTCTAGATGGAATAAAGAAGCATGAGGGAATAATAAGAGCTACAACTGATTTAACTATTATGGTAGGGATATTATCGTTACTAGGAGTAGGAATATATGAGTATAACCTAGGACATATTAATATTATTTCAGTAGTGCTAGGTGTAATTATTATAGCATCTTCCTTTGGACCGGTAGTAGCATTAAGCAATTTATCAAATACATTGCTTCAAACATTTGCCTGTGCACAAAGATTATTTACAGTATTAGATGAAACACCAAAAGTAGTTGAAAATATGGATGGGGATAATGTAAAGGAAAGTTCTATAGAATATGAAAAAGTTTCTTTTAAATATGAGAAAAGAAAAGAAAGCATATTAGAGAATGCTGGAATAAAAATTAGAAAAGGTGAAAAGGTAGCATTAATAGGTGAAAGTGGAATAGGGAAGAGTACATTTGCTAAATTAATAATGAGATTTTGGGATGTAGATTCAGGAGAAATAAGATTAGGAAAAGAAGATATAAAAAGGATAAAAACAGAGAATCTTAGGAATACCCAGACTTTAGTTAGTCAGGAAACATATTTATTTAATGAATCAATACTAGATAATATACGAATTGGGAAATTAAATGCAGCTAAAGAAGAAGTTATAAGTGCAGCTAAGAAGGCATCAATACATCATTTTATTATGAAATTACCAAAGGGATATGACACGAAGGTTGGAGAACTTGGAGGAAATATATCTTCAGGTGAAAAGCAGAGGATTGGGCTTGCTAGAGCATTTTTAAATAATGGAGATATATTAATTTTAGATGAGCCTACTAGTAATTTAGATACATTAAATGAAAGTTTAATATTAAAATCTATAAAAGAAAATAGTGATGATAAAACAATAATTCTTATATCACATAGAAAATCTACAACAGCAATATGCGAAAAAGAAATAAGATTAAAAAACAAGAGAATAGTGTAGAAAAATATGAAGTTTTAAATAAGAAAATTAGGAGGATTTTATGAAACAAATAAAAAAATATATTTATGTTGGAATAGGTTTACTTTCATTTATAGTAGGAGCTATAGGTGTAATATTACCTGTTTTACCAACAACTCCATTTCTTTTATTATCAGGATATTGTTTTGCTAGAGGATCAGAACGATTTAACACATGGTTTTTAAATACAAAAATTTATAAGAAGCATTTAGAAAGTTTTGTAAAAGAGAAGGCTATGACTTTAAAGCAAAAAGTAGTTATACTAGGTATTGCAGATACTATGATTATGATTCCAATAATTTTAATAAATAGTATGCATTTAAGGTTGTTTTTAATAGGGGTAATTATATTTAAGTTTTATTATTTTATATTTAGAATAAAGACTATAAAAATAGATAAGAGAGTAGAATATACAAATATAGAATAATTATAGAAATTAAAAAAGTGCTATCATAATTTTTGTGATAGCACTTTTTTAGTGTGAATTAAATAAAATTGAGCAATTATCTATTATCTATTTTTTCAGGATAAAGATCATGATTAACTAATCTATCAAAAGCAACCTTTTCCCACATAGTTTCTTTCTTTCCGTAATTACAGTAAGGATCTATAGAAATTCCACCTCTTGGTGTAAATTTACCCCATACTTCAATATATTTAGGGTCCATAAGTTTAATTAAGTCTTTCATTATAATATTCATACAGTCTTCATGGAAATCTCCATGATTTCTGAAGCTAAAAAGATATAATTTTAATGATTTACTTTCAACCATTTTTATGCTTGGAACATATGAAATATAAATAGTTGCAAAATCAGGTTGCCCAGTTATAGGACAAAGACTTGTAAATTCAGGGAAGTTGAATTTAACAAAGTAATCATTATCTGGATGTTTATTATCAAAAGATTCTAAAACATCAGGGTCATATGAATATTTATATTTAGTTCCTTGATTTCCAAGTAATGTGATATCTTGTAGTTCCTCTTTATTTCTTCCAGTTGACATTTCTATACCTTCTTTCAAATAATTATTTTTTATATCTATTTAAGAATTCTTTAAATCCATCATTTCTTAATTTGCAAGATGGACATTCACCACATCCATCACCAATAATACCGTTATAGCAAGTTAAAGTTTCATTTTTAACTAAATCTAAAACGCCTAAATCATCAGCAAGTTTCCATGTGTCTGCCTTATCTATCCACATTAGTGGAGTCATGATGTCAAACTCATAATCCATAGAAAGATTTAAAGTTACATTTAATGATTTTATAAATACATCTCTACAATCAGGATAACCACTAAAATCACTTTGAGATACTCCAGTTATAATGTTTCCGGTTCCTCTTTGCTTTGCAAAAACAGCAACAAAGCTTAAGAATAAAAGATTTCTTCCATCAACAAAACTGTTAGGAAGGCTATCATCAGGCTTTTCTTTATCAACAGCTATATCAACTCTAGTAAGAGAGTTTGGAGCCAATTGATTTAAAAGTGTCAAATCTAAAATATGATGTTCAACACCATGAGCTTTACAAATTTCTTTTGCACATTCTAATTCTTTTTTATGTTTTTGTCCGTAGTCAAAAGAAACTGCAATAACTTCTTTAAATCTTTCTTTTGCCCAGAAAAGACAAGTTGTACTATCTTGCCCACCGCTAAAAACAACTACTGCTTTATCATTTTTCATAAATAAGTCTCCTTTATATATAGGATAGAATTATAACTATATTAATTATAAAATTTATCCAAAGTTTTATTAAGTTCTAAATTATAAGCTAAGTAATAACTCTTGTCTTAGATTAAAATCTTCTTTAAATTTACCAGTGAAATAATTTGTTTTTGTAAAGGTACCAGGTTTTTTTATTCCACGAGTTGTCATGCAAGCGTGCTCACCTTTAATAATAACCGCGACATCTGAACTATCAGTAGCAAGTCTTATAACGTCAGAAATATCTTTAGAGATTCTTTCTTGAAGTTGAAGTCTCTTAGAAACAGTTTCAGCTATTCTTGCAATTTTACTAAGACCTATAACTTTTCCATTAGGGATATAGGCAACAGTAACAGTCATATTATACATAAGAGCTAAATGATGTTCACAAAAACTAAAGATTGGAATATCACTTACGATAACCATTTCGTTACTATCTCTTTGAACATAATCTTCCTCAAAACATTTTCCGTGAAGTTTTGCAATTTCTTCATTAGATAGAGTAGTTCCTTCTAGAACTTCCTTTATCATTTTAACAGCTCTCTTAGGAGTCTCTTTAAGGCCTTCACGATTAGGATCTTCTCCTATAAGCTCTAAGAGTTCATATATAAGCTCTTCAGCTCGTTCTTCTTTTTCTTTAGAATTCCAAATATTCATAAGATTATACTCCTTTCATCATTGGATCCCAAATTACTTTATGAATTTGAATTTGAAGTCTAATGTTTTGTAATTTATTTTTAAGTAAAAATTCTACAATTTCCTTTGGATCTATTTTACCAAAAATAGGACTAACAAAAATTTCAGTAGTATTATTTTTTAAGTTAGTACTATTATAGAGTTGGACCATTTTTTCTAAATCAGAAATACTACCAACTACAAATTTGACACAATCAATATCTCTTAAAATATTAAAGTTGTTTATATTCATAAAGCTTTCCATATTACTTGAAGGTGATTTATAATCCACAACAAATGAAACAGAAGGAAAAAGCTCTATATATTTTGTTAAATCTATAGCTCCATTAGTTTCAATACTTATATTAAAACCTTCTTTTAATAATGTATTTAAAAGAAGAGAAGCATTTTCAAAGTTCCAAAGAGGTTCTCCACCAGTTAATGTTACATTTTTAATATCTTTATCTAATTTATTTATGATTTCTTCAATAGACATATCTATGCCATCAGTTTTATTTAAAGCATATTCAGTATCGCAGTAAGAACATCTTAAATTGCAACCTGCAAGGCGAATAAAGTTAGTTAAGTAACCACAACGATTAGCCTCACCATCTATACTTTGAAAAATTTCCACTACCTTCATTATATATGTCCTCCAAAAGTTGCAGAATTATTTGGTGTTTCAAATACTGTTACATAGTGAACAGTAAAATTCTTATCTTTTACTTTGGCAGCTAAAAGATTTTCTATTTCTTCAAAAAAGTATTTAGACATATTTTCAGCAGTACTTCTAAAAGGTACTCTGATAATTTTAAAATTCATGTCTTCACATGCTCTTATAAAATTTTTTTCTTTTTCGTCAGTAGCTTCATTTATATTAGTTAAAATTAAAGCATGATCAAAAGTATTGAAATAATCTTTAATGATAGACTTTATATCAGAAAAATCTATTATCATACCTTCAGAACTACCTTCTTTAATTAAATCTTGGGCTTTAAGTCCATATTTTATTCTCCATCTGTGACCATGAAGATTTCTACACTTACCATTGTGTCCTTTTAAAAAATGGCTTGAATCAAAGCTTTCCTCACATTCTAATAAATAACTCATATTACTATCTCCTTAGTTTTGATTAAATTAAACCAAATATAAGACTAGTTAAAAAGTTATGAATATAAAAAAAGGTAGCATAAATACCACCTTAAATAAAATCATAACAAAATAAAGATATATAGATATATCTAAATTAAATCCTAGTTTTATTTATAGACAGGATGGTTACGAACTGTCTGTTAAGTTATAGAATAATTATATAGCTTAAAATTTTTAAATTCAAGAATAAAATTATTAACATGAGTTAAGAAAAAAGTGCAATTATTCAAGATAATAAAATTTTTGAAAAGGAAAAAATAAAAAAAGCAATAAAGTACTAGAAAAAATAGAAGAATAAAACAAAAAACTGAAAAAATTTCACTATTTAGAAGTCTAATTAATAAATGACTAATAGAATGGTTAAAAAAAACACAAAAAAATAGGAAAATGTTACTAAAAAATAGTTAAGACTAAAATAATCAAAAAAATGTGCAATACTGCAAAATATTTGCTTTTAAGCGAGTAAAATCAATGTATAGAGTAAAGTTCTCTTATTAGCAAGAATAGGAGTAAAAGTTTTTAAATTCCAAAATTATGATATAATCTTAACGAAATTATAAAATGAAGAAAAAGGATGGTGTCCAATGGAAGAAAATATAAATATTTTGGATATTGCAGAAATAATTAAGAAGAGATATAAAATCATAGCAATAACAACTGTTATAGGCTTAATTATTTCTTTAATAATAAGTTTCTTTATAATAACGCCAAAGTATGAAACAAGTGTAAAACTATTTATAGGAAAATCAGAAACAAAAATAAATAGTGGTTATGATAATAATGAAGTCCAAATGTATCAAAATCTATTAAGTACCTATTCAGATGTAATTACAACTAATGATTTAGTTCAACAAGCCTTAAATCAAGGAGGAATTGATTTAACTCCTCAAAAAGTTTTGAAAAATTTACAAGTTACACCAAAAGCAAATACTCAAATCATGGAAATTGATTATAGAGATACAAATCCAGGGAGAGCAGTAAGCGTAATAAATAATATTACAAATTCATTTATTCAAAGATCAAAAATTCTTATACCAAATTCAAATGTTCAAATATTAGAAAAAGCATCATATCCTCAAAAAGCAGTAAGTCCAAATAAAACATTATATGTATTATTAGGAATAATATTGGGAATATTAGTTGGATTAGCTATTATATTTGTTCAAGAAGCTTTAGATAACACATATAGAAGTAAAGAAAATTTAGAAAAAGATTTAGATATCCCTGTAATTGGAATGATTATTGATTATAGTGAAGGTGATCAAAAGGAAAAGCATTCTAGTAGAGCGATTACTAGAGGAAGGAGAAAAAAATAATGTTAATAGTAGAAAAAGATCCCAAATCAGTAGCTGCAGAAAGTTATAGAATGTTAAGAACTAATATAAAATATTCTTCCTTTGATAAAGAGGTAAAAAAAGTACTTTTTACAAGCTCTATTCCAGGAGAAGGAAAAAGTACAACAGCAAGCAATGTTGCATTAGCCTTTGCACAAGAAGAAAAAAAGGTAATCCTTATAGATTGTGATTTAAGAAAATCTAATGTACACAAGGTTTTTAATATTTCAAATAGGAAAGGCTTAACAGATGCTTTATTAAGCAAGGGGCATAATGAAATGTTTATTGTTAAACATAATGAATATTTAGATATACTTCCAGCAGGAGTAGTGCCTCCAAATCCTTCAGAAATGTTAAGTTCAAAAGCTATGGAAAATCTGTTAATAGAATTAGAAGGAAAATATGATGTGATAATTATAGATAGTCCACCAGTAAAGGCAGTTACAGATGCTCAAATCCTTTCAAGATTAGTAGATGGTGTAGTTTTAGTAGTAAGAACAGGATTTGCTAAAAAGGAAAGTGTTAAGGAAACCAAGAAAGAACTTGAGAAAGTTGGAGGAAAGATTATAGGGATTGCATTAAATAGAGTCCAAGATGCTAAAGGAAAATATTATTACTATTATGGATAAAGAGGTGTTTTTTATGTTAGATTTACATTCACATATATTGCCTGGAATCGATGATGGAGCAAAAACATTGGATGAATCTATTAAAATGATAGAAATGGCAGAGAAGGATGGCACAAAAGCAATTGTGGCAACACCTCACTACTGTAGAGGCTATGGCGAAGAAAAGTATGAAAGTGTCAAAAAGAGAGTAGAAGCATTAAGAGAAGAAATTAAAAAGAGAAATTTAAATATAAAAATCCACTATGGACAAGAAGTATATTACTCAGAAAATCTTTTAGATGATTTTGAAAATGGTGCAATAGGAACAATAAATGATAGTAATTACTTATTATTAGAACTTAATATGAAAGAAAGTCAAGAAAGTGTTTTAGATGATATATATGAACTAAAATTACAAGGAATCACTACAATAATTGCCCATCCAGAAAGATACTCCTACTTTCAAAATCATTTAAGAATGGTAAATCGATTTATAGATGAAGGGTGTCTTTTCCAACTTAATATAGGAAGTATTCTAGGGAAGCATGGAGAAAAAGCAAAGATAGCAGCGGAAGAATTATTGAAAAATAATGTTTATAGCTTTATAGGCTCAGATGCTCATAATATGGAGAAGAGAACTACTAAAATTAAGGATGGAATAGAGAAAATAAAAAAAATAAATAATATTTTTATAGAAAATGTAAGTGAAAATTCAAAAAAACTTTTAAAAAATGAAAAAATAGAATTTTTAGGTGAAAGATTTCAACAAAAGAAAAAGAAAAGATTTATTATCTTTTAAATAAAAGGGGGAGAGATAAATGGAAAATAGCAAATATTATGTAGAAGCAAATAAACATATAAGTCTATTATATTTAGCTATAAAAAGAACATTTGATATTATCTCATCTCTAATAGCAATAATTATATTTAGTCCAATATTTATAGTATTAGTGGTATTAGTAAAAAGAGATGGAGGAAATGCTTTTTTCAAACATAATAGAATTGAAAAAAACGGAAAAACAATAGGTATCTATAAATTTAGAAGTATGGTAGTTAACTCTGAGGAGGTTTTTAACAACTTTACAGAAGAACAAAAGAAAGAATATTATACGAATTTTAAACTTGATAATGATCCTAGAATAACAAAAGTAGGAGATTTTTTAAGAAGAACAAGTTTAGATGAGTTACCACAACTTTTTAATATATTAAAAGGGGATATGTCGGTAATTGGTCCAAGACCAATAGTAAAAAAAGAAGTAGAGAAGTATGGAAAATATGCTAAAAAATTATTTAGTGTAACACCAGGCTTAACTGGGTATTGGCAAGCAAATGGAAGAAGTCATACAAGTTATGATGAAAGAATAGAAATGGATATGTATTATATAGATCACGCATCTATTATATTAGATGTTAAAATTTTATTTAAAACAATAATTTCAGTAATAAAAAAAGAGGGAGCTATATAAAAAGAATTTAAGGATTAATAAAGGAGTTAGGGCAATGTCAAATCAAAAAATAGAAATACTAATAGCAGCTCATAAGAAGGCAATTATGCCTAATAATGATATATATTTACCGATACATGTTGGAAGATATGGTAAGGCTGATATAGGTTATTTAGGAGATCATACAGGAAATCATATATCAGATAAAAATGACAATTATTGTGAACTAACAGGTTTATATTGGTATTTGAAAAATAGAAATGACAATGTTGATTTTATAGGATTAAATCATTATAGAAGATATTTTTTACCAGATATAGCTGAGTTTAAAAACTCAGCTATAGTTCGAATGAATATAGAAAAGTTTATGGAAATAGATAAAAAATCAGAAGAATATTTTTTAGATATACTAAAGAAGTATGATGTGATTTTACCTAGAAAAAGAGTATATCCTATAAGTATAAAAGCGCAATATGCGACTATGCATATTAAGGAGCATTTAGTAGATACTTTTGAAATAATATCACGAAAGTATCCAGAATATAGTGAGATAGCAAAGAAATATTTAAATCAAAATAAGAGTTGGTTGTATAATATGTTTATTTTAAATAAAGAACAATATATTAAAATGATGAATTTTATATTTAATGTATTATTTGAACTAGAGAATAGAATAAAAATACCGGATGATAAGCAACAAGCTAGAGTATTTGGCTTTTTATCAGAAAGATTAATAAATATATATATATTGAAAAATAATTTGAAAGTTAAAGAATTACCAGTTGCTTTTATAGGAGATGGGCCGACAGAAATAGAACAATATGAAAAAAAGAGTGTGAAATCAGATAAAATTTTTAAATATGGAAACAGGATGTGGAATTACATATTTTTTGAAAAAAATTTCAAGGTGAAAAAAAGTAAAAGTAAAAAGTAAAGATGTGGAGTGAAATTGATGAAAGAAATATGTTTTATTATTGATAGTATTAAAGGAAGTGGGGGAAGAGAGAGAGTTATTTCATTATTAGCAAATGAATTTGTTCAAGAAAATAGAGTTGAAATTTTAATTTTAGATAATTGTGAAGAGTCATTTTATGAACTTGATAAGAGAATAAAAAAAATTCCATTGAGAAGTAATGGAAAAATAGACATGTTGAAAAAGTTACATAGAATTTTAAAAGTAAATGAAGAAAAAATTTACATTACATTATCAATGAGGTTATTAAATTTATTTGTTGGTATTGCTAGTATTAATACAAAAAGTAAAATAATAGCAACAGAACATTGTGACTATTTTACAACACCTAAATTACTTAGAGGAATGAAAAGAATTTTTTATAAAAACTTTGAATGTGTAGTGACATTAACAATAAAGGATAGAGATATAATTAAACCATGGGTAAAGAACTGTATTCAGATTAATAATCCGTGTAGCTTTAAGAGTGATATAGAAAGTAGTCATGAAAATAATATTATATTAAATATTGGACGGTTAACTGAACAGAAGGGTCAAGATATGCTGATTGATGCATGGAAACTAATTGATAGGAAAAATTGGAAACTGAAAATAGTTGGTGAAGGTGAATTAAAAGGAAGCTTTAACAAGAAAATATCTGAATTAAGTTTGGACAATTCGATTGAGATTATACCACCTACAAAAACTATCGATAAAATATATAAATCAGCAGATTTTTTTGTGCTTAGTTCTAGGTGGGAAGGATTACCGATGGTATTGATAGAAGCTATGGAATTTGGATTACCTTGTGTAAGTTTTGATTGCGAGACAGGACCACGTCAGTTAATTATAGATGGAAAAAATGGCTTTTTAGTTGAGGCAAACAATGTAGAAAAATTAGCAGAAAAAATTAATTGTCTAATAGAAGATAAAGAAAAAATAAAAAAAATGGCTATAGAAGCTAAGTTAAAAGCAAATGAATTTAAAATTGAAAATATTATGCCAAAATGGAATGAGCTGATAGAAAAAATAAAAGAAGGAAAAAAATAGGAGGGTGGAATGGAAATTTATATAAGCGCCCTATTAATATCTTTGGTATTTGCATTTTTAGCAATTACAGCAAAAAGAGTAGAGGGGAATGTAGGAAATGCAAAAATAATTAATACTATTGTATATAAGTTTTTAGCAGTATGTTCATTTTTACCACTATTTTTAGTTTCAGCTGTTAGATATGGTTTAGGAACAGATTATTTTTATAGATATGTACCAGGCTTTTTATCGGTAGAGTCAGGACATAATGGAGGATATGAAATTGGATTTTATCTAATAAATAAAATTGTGGCAATATGTACTTCAAATTATCAATGGTTATTTGTATTAACATCAGTACTTATATGTGGTTTTATATATTTAGCGATATATGAACAATCAGAGTATATACTTTTAAGTATTATTTTATTTGTAATAACAACAACATATTTTATTTCAATGAATGTTGTAAGGCAGAGTGTGGCCGTAGCAATATTTTTATATGCTTTAAAATATGCAATAAATAGAGATATAAAGAAATATTTTATATTTATATTAATAGCAGCATTGATACACATGTCTGCTTTTATATATTTTCCTATTTATTTCTTATTTAATAAAAAGATAAAAACTCACATAATAGTTAGTATAATATCAATTTTATGTATGCCGTTTATCTACGATATATTTATATATATACTAAGTTTTACTAAATATATAGGATATTTTCATACTGCATTTAATAAAGGAGTATTTGATTATTGGTCATTTATAATTAATTTAGGGATTCTTTTATTTGGATATGCATTTTATAAAAAACTGAAAAATGATAGGAAATATATGGTAATGCTTAATTTACAGTTTATAACAGTAGAATTATTATTATTTTCAGCGGTAATTCCTTTAATATCTAGAGCAATTTTATGTTTTACATTTACTCAAATTTTATTTATTCCTTTTTTATTAAGTAAAATAGAAAGTAAGATGATAAGAAATCTTTTGAAACTCGTAGTAGTTGGATTATATGGATTCTATTTAATACACACAATTGTTATAAAAGGATATCAACAAGTACTACCATATCATAGTATATTTGGGTAAGGAGTGAATAATGAATAAAGAGTTAATTAGTATTATAGTACCTATATATAATGTAGAAAATTATTTAGGTAAATGTATAGAAAGTATAATAAGCCAAACATATGAAAATATAGAGATAATATTAGTGAACGATGGATCAACAGATTCAGGATTAGAAATTTGTGAAAAATATGAAAAAAGTGATAAAAGAATAAAGATAGTAGATAAAAAAAATGGAGGCCTATCGGATGCAAGGAATTATGGAATTGATGTAGCAAAAGGTGAATATTTAGTTTTTATTGATAGTGATGATTTTGTTAGTAATGATTATATTGAATATCTATATGAAATGGTGAAAGAACATAACGCTAAAATTTCAGTTTGTAGTTTTTATGAGTATTTTGAAAATGGAGAAAAAAAACCTATAGGAAGTGCAAATGAAAATGAGCCAATAAGGTTATTAAATGATGAAGAAGCTATAGAAACTATATTGTATCAGAAATTATTTGATCATTCTGCATGGGGAAAAATGTATAATAAAGAATTATTCAAAGAAAGACGATTTCCAAAAGGAAAATTATATGAAGATATTGCTATTATGTATGAAATTTTAAATGAGGCAAAAAAAATAGTATTTGGGCCAGAAAGAAAGTATTTTTATTTAATTAGAAAATCATCAATAATGAATGAGAGCTTTAATATAAGAAAAATGGATTTAATAGAGTATACTGATAGAATGATAGAATTTATTGATATGAATTATCCAAATTTAAAAAAAGCAGCAAGAAGAAGAGGTAATATTTCGAATTTTAATATGCTAAGGCAAGTTTTAATGTGTAATGGAAAATATGAAAAAATTGAAGATGAGCTTATAAAGAAAATAAAAGCGAATTCAAAATATGTAGTATTAGATAAAAAAGCAAATAAAAGAGATAAGATAGCTATCTTAGTATTGATGTTGGGTAAAAAGACATTTAGAAAGGTTTGGATTGAGTATAAAAAATAAGTTTAGTGAGGAGCGGAGAATGAAACATGCATATTTGATAATAGCACATAATAATTATGAAATATTGAAGAAAAATATTGAAATATTAGATGGAAAAGATACTAGCTTTTATATTCATATTGACTACAATAGTAAAGAGTTTCCTAAAAATGAAATTGAAAATAAAGTGAAGCTAGGAAAAATAACATTCATTGATAGAAAAAAAATACTGTGGGGAGATATATCACAAGTAGAATGTGAGTTAGATTTATTAGAGCTAGCAATAAAAGGTAAGGCAGATTATTATCATCTTATATCGGGAGTCGATATAAGTATCAAATCAAATGAGGAAATCAATAATTTTTTTGTAGAGAACAATGGGTTTGAATTTATCCATTTTTGTGATGAGAAAGAAAATGAAGAGTATAGCAAGAGGTGTCAAAAATTTTATTATACAAAAAAATTAAGAGGAGGATTTAGAAATTTTAATAAAATTTTTAATAAAGTAAGTATAAAAATACAAAATATTTTTGGATATAGTAGAAATAACAATGTGGTGATTAAGAAGGGATCTAATTGGTTCAGCATAACAGATAAATTAGCAAGAAGAATTGTTCAAGAGAGAGTGTGGATATACAAAACTTTTAAGAATACGCTGTGTCCGGATGAGCATTTTTTACAAAGTATAATTTTCACTAAAAAAATAGAAGTGAAAATTTATAATAAATATGGAGAAGGAGAGATTTCTAATTCACTTAGAGAAATTGACTGGCAAAGAGGAAAACCATATATATATAGATCAAATGATTTTGAACTATTAAAATCTAGTGAGAATATATTTGCAAGAAAATTTGATGAGGAAGTAGATATTGAAATAGTGAACTTATTAGTAAAAAAGATTAAAGAAGAATAGATTAAAAGTTAATTGTGAGAAAAATTAATGCAAAATGAAAAGGAATGATTAAGATGTATAAAAAGATAAGAAAAGCAATAATACCTGCAGCAGGTCTTGGAACAAGATTTTTACCTGCAACTAAAGCGCAACCTAAAGAGATGCTTCCAATAGTTGATAAACCAACTATACAGTATATTATTGAAGAGGCTATAGCATCAGGGATTGAAGAAATCCTTATTATTACAGGAAGAAGTAAAAAATGTATAGAGGATCACTTTGATAGAAGTATAGAATTGGAACTTGAACTTGAAAATGCAGGAAAAGAGAATATGCTTCATATGGTTCAAGATATTTCAAATATGGTGGACATACATTTTATTAGACAAAAAGAACCAAGAGGGCTTGGTCATGCAATAAATTGTGCCAAAGCTTTTGTAGGAGAAGAACCATTTGCAATACTTTTAGGAGATGATATTGTTTATAATGATGAAAAGCCATGTTTAAAACAATTGATTGATTGTTATAACGAATATCATACTTCTGTATTAGGTGTTCAAACTGTACCTCATAACAAAGTAGATAAGTATGGAATAGTTGAAGGAATAGAAATAGAAGATAGAGTAATGAAAGTTAAGGGCTTAGTTGAAAAGCCAAATGTAGATGAAGCGCCATCAAATGTTGCTATTCTTGGAAGATATATAGTAACTCCTAGAATATTTGAAATATTAGCTGAGACACAACCAGGTAAAGGAAATGAAATCCAACTTACAGATGCACTTTTAGAACTTATAAAAAGGGAGGCCATGTACGCATATGACTTTCAAGGAAGAAGATATGATGTTGGAGATAAGCTTGGATTTTTAGAAGCAACTGTGGAGTATGCTTTAAGAAGAGATGAATTAAAAGATGGATTTACAGAATACTTAAAGGGTATATTAAATATTGAAAATAGAAAAGAAGATAAGGAAGAAGAATAGGAGAACAGTATGAAGAAATATGATTACTTAGTAGTAGGAGCAGGACTTTTTGGTGCTACTTTTGCTTATGAAATGAATAAAAAAGGTAAAACATGTCTTGTTATAGATAAGAAATCTCATATAGGTGGAAATGTATATTGCGAAAATGTTCATGGAATAAATGTTCATAAATATGGAGCTCATATATTCCATACAAGCAATAAAGAAGTATGGGATTATGTAAATAGCTTTGTAGAATTTAATAGATATACAAACTCACCAGTAGCAAACTATAAAGGTGAACTTTACAACCTTCCATTTAATATGAATACATTTTATGGATTATGGAAAGTTAAAACACCAGCTGAAGCAAAAGCTAAAATTGAAGAGCAAAAGAAAGAAGCTGGCATAGAGAATCCAAAGAATTTAGAAGAACAAGCTATAAGTTTAGTAGGAAAAGATATTTATGAAAAACTTATAAAAGGATATACAGAGAAGCAATGGGGACAAAAAGCTACAGAACTTCCAAGCTTTATAATAAAAAGACTTCCAGTAAGATTTACATTTGATAACAATTATTTTAATGATAAATATCAAGGAATACCAATAGATGGATACAATAAAATAGTAGAAAAAATGTTAGAGGGAATAGAAGTAAAATTAAATCTAGATTTCTTTGCTAATAAGGAAGAACTTGAAAGTATAGCAGACAAAGTAGTATTTACAGGGATGATAGATGAATACTATGATTATAAATTTGGAACTTTAGAATATAGAAGCTTAAGATTTGAAGATGAAATCTTAGATGAAGAAAATCATCAAGGAAATGCAGTTGTAAATTATACAGAGTATGAGATTCCATATACAAGAATAATTGAACATAAGCATTTTGAAGATTGTAATTCAGAAAAAACTGTTATAACTAAAGAATATCCAGCAACTTGGGAAAAAGGTGATGAGCCATACTATCCAATAAATAATGATAAGAACAATAATCTTTATGCTAAATATAAAGAGCTTGGAGAAAGCGAAGAGAATATTATATTTGGTGGAAGACTTGGACAGTATAAATACTTTGATATGCACAATGTAATAGAATCTGCATTAAATTGTGTACAAGAGGAAGAAAGTAAAAAATAAGGGGATATTATGAAAAAATATTTATTAGAATGTAGAAATAATTATGAAGAGGAAACAAGATTCAATGCGGGGTCTAAGGCAAGGAATGATATTATAAAGATATTAGAACAAATAGATTTTGAGAGTATTATTTTAAATATATCAGAAGAAAAATTAAAAAAAGTTGTACAATCTGTTAAAATAGGAAAAGAGTTAAATAGGATTGAGGAGAATTCTGTTGTAGCAATACAATATCCATTCCAAGGGCGATTTATAACCAAAAAAGTATTAAAAGTATTAGCACAAAAAAAATGTAAAACAATTGCAATTATTCATGATATAGATACATTGAGATATCGTGATTTGGAAGAAAAAAAGTATAAAGAAATTGAATTATTTAATATTTTTGATGTGATTATTTGTCACAATAGATTTATGGGAAAATGGATAAAAGAGAATGGAGTTAAATCTCAGTGTATTAATTTGAATTTGTTTGACTATTTAGTAGATGAACAAAAGCAAATTAAAAAAATGAGTGAAAATATTGTTTTCGCTGGGAATTTATCAGAAAATAAAAGCGGATTCATATATAAATTAAATGATATTAATTTAAATTTATATGGAGCTAATTTAAATAAAAATAAATTAGAACAAAATATAAATTATCTAGGAAAATTTGAACCAGAAAAACTTCCAGGTGAATTAAAAGGAAAGTATGGGCTTATATGGGATGGAGAATCGATAGAATCCTGTGAAGGAGATACAGGAGAGTATTTAAAGTATAACAACCCTCATAAATTGTCATTATATATGGCAGCGGGGATGCCTGTAATAGTATGGGATGAGTCAGCTATAGCAGAATTTGTAAAAAAAGAAAAGATTGGATTTTCCATTGGGAATTTAAATGAAATAAATGAGAAGATAGAAAAAAATGAATGTAAGTATGATGAATATATTATGAATTGTAAAGAGATACAAAGAAAAGTTTTGAATGGCGAGTATATAAAAGAGAGTATAGAAAAGGCAATTCAATATGATGAAGAAAAAGTTAAATAATTTTATTCAATATGGAAGATACATTAAATATTGAGTGAACCAAAGAGTGATTAATACTTAAAACTTATTAAAGGACAAAAAAATGAATGAAAAAAATATAAGTGTGAAAAAAAATCTTGTATATAATGTTGTATATCAAATAGTGACATTACTAATGCCATTAATTACAGTCCCATATATATCTAGAGTATTAGGTGCTAGTGGAATAGGGATATCTAGCTATACTAATTCATTGGCACAATATTTTGTTATATTAGGAACTATAGGAATTAGTTTATATGGGAATAGACAAATTGCATATGTAAGAGATGATAAAAAAAAATTATCGACTACATTTTGGGCTATAACTATATTAAAGACAATAACTACATTAATTGCTTTAGTTGTTTATATTATTGTATTCGGAAGAGAAGCAAATTATAGAGAAGTATTTCTAATTCAAGGAATTAATATTTTAGTAGCAACTTTTGATATATCTTGGTTATTTATGGGCTTAGAAGATTTTAAGAAGACAGTAACAAGAAACTTGATTGTTAGAGTAATAGGTGTAATTTTAATATTTACATTGGTAAAAAATGTAGAAGATGTAGCATTATATGTATTTATAAATGTTGGAACAGCTTTATTAGGAAACTTATCAATGTGGCCATATTTAAAAAATACAGTTACAAAAGTGAAAATAAGTATAAGTGATATTACATGCCATATAAAGCCAGCATTAGTATTGTTTATTCCACAAATTGCAATTCAAATATATGCAGTATTGGATAAATCTATGTTGGGGATGTTATCTAATACAACACAAGTTGGATTGTACCAACAGTCACAAAGTATAGTTAAATTGGTTTTAGGGTTAGTTACGTCATTAGGTGTAGTTATGCTTCCCAGAATGAGCAATATATTTGCTAATGGAGATAATGATAAGCTCAAAAAACATTTAAATAAAAGTTTAATTGGTGTTTCATATATTGCAATACCTATGGCTTTTGGATTAGCAAGTATTTCAGAAAGCTTTGTACCTTGGTTTTTTGGTAGAGGATTTGGTGAGGTAAAATATTTATTAATGATATCAGTTTCAATAGTATTTTTTATAGCTTTAAGTAATGTATTAGGAGTACAATATTTATTGCCAACTAATAGAAATAGAGAATTTACTATTTCAGTTACAGTAGGAGCTATAGTAAATGTAATATTAAATTTTCTATTGATTCCAAAGTATGATGCCTTTGGATCTTGTATAGCAACTGTTATTGCTGAATTTAGTGTAACATTAGTTCAATATATATTTATATATAAAGAAATTGAATTAAGACCATTAATAAAGGCAATTATCAAATATACAATTGCAGGAATAATAATGACAGTAATTGTAATTGTTATTGGAAGATTTATGAAACCTAAAATCATAACAACTTTAATACAGTGTGTAGTAGGAGTAATAATTTATTTTGGAGCATTAATTATTATTAAAGATGAAACTAACAAAATAGTTTTTAAATTTATAAAAGAGAAAATAGAAAAATCTAAGAATTAATAAATATATTACAATTAATATAGAAAAAAGTTATATAATTATTTTATAAAGAAAAATTGCCTTAAAGCTTTTGCTTTAAGGCTTTAACATTAGGAGTAATGAAATGTTAAAAAATAAAGTAGTAAACAGAAGTATAATAGTTTTATTAAGTGTAGTAATCTGTACAGCTATTTCTTGTGGGTATTGTAAATTTATTTATAAACAAAAATATTCAGTTAAAATGAATTTAATGTTTAATCTACATACTAAATATGATTGGAATTCTATAAGTCAAAGGTATGAGAATATAATAAATTTAACTAATACTAAAGAAAAAGAAGAAGGATTTATAAGTAATGCATTAAATGATGCAGGTGTTAATGGAGAAATAAAAAATGTAACAATAGAACCATCAGTTATTTCAAGACAAATAAATATAACTTATAAAGCAAAAAACTTAGATAATGGAATAAAGGTTGTTGAAGCAATTGGAAATTCTATAATTAAACAAAATGGAGAGTATGTACCTACAAAAATGGTCTATTTAAAGAAACAAATAACAGTTAGTGAAGATGACATAAGAATAGATAAAAGACTTGATGTTTTAATTTTTGCAGTTTGTGGTTTAGCTATTGGCTTAGGTATAGTTATGATTATGGAGGGCAAATGGAGATTAGAGAAAAAATAATAAGTATTTTAGAATATCTTTTGGCTATTTGTATTATTATAAATGCAAATACTATATGGAATTTTATGAATTTAAATGTAAGCCAAAATTTATGGATCTATACATTAATAGTTTTATGGGTTCTTGTAATATTATCAATTAAAGAGATTTGTAAGAATAAAAAAAGACTTTTTATTCTTGGAATTGTATTAATTTCAGTAACTCTTTATAATTCTATATTTATTATGGTTAATGGAATGGATAAAGGGGATTTTATTATTGGATTTCTAGGATTATTATTAGGAGTTATTTTATATACATCTGGTAGAATAAATAAAAAGAAACGATATAGTTTAATTTTAAAAGTATCAAATGTTATGGTTATTTTAGCCCTTATATCATTATATTATTATGTAAAAGTAATTATATTGAAAGATATGAAACCTACAAGTGAGATAGTATTTACTTGGGGGGGAGCAAGAGAAATTCCTAATTATAATAATCTATATTATATAACTCAGTATATAGATATAGGAAACCATATATTTGCTAGAAATACAGGGATATTTACAGAAGGACCTATGTATGCTTTCCCATTAAGTATTGCATTAATAGCAGAATTATTCTTTAGAAAAACTAAAGGATGGTTAAATAAAGTTATTATTATAGTGAGTACTGTAATTTTAGTAGTAACTATAATGACAACTTTATCTACTACAGCTATTGGAATAATGGCAGCAGCAATACCACTTAGAATTTTAAGTTTTATTGTAAGCAGTATTAGAAGAAAATCTAAGATAAAAATAGCAATTGGAATAGTTCTATTAATTGTTTTTGCTACTGTTGGTATAATGGTTGGTGGATTCTTCTTAAAGAATAAAGTGAAAAATAGTGCAGATAATCAATATGGGTCATATTCAGTAAGAAAAGATGATTTTAAGGTTGGTTATGAAACATGGAAGAAAAATAAAATAATTGGTTGTGGATTTAACCAATATCAATATGTTCAAGCTAATATGAATTTTATTGGTAGAGGAAACGATATTGGAGGAAGCTCAGGCCTTATGAAGGTTCTTCCAGAAGGTGGATTAATGTTATTTATGGTTTATTTAATACCATTTATCTTAGCTATGCTTTATGGTATTAAAAAACGAAATTTAAATGTTATATTTGCATATATTTTAATTTATATTATATTTGCAGTAACTGCCATTCAATATAGATTCCTAATGATTTATTTCTTAGGATTAGGATTTAGCTATTCATTAAATCTTTTAGATAAGAGAAAGAAAAAATTGAAAGAAGAATAAAATGAAGAGGTCACTTTAAAGGTGATCTCTTTATAATTTTAAGATAAAAATTATAAAAAGTTACAAAAATGTGTACAAAAGTTAATAATGATGATATAATCCAAGATATCATATAGAAACTCGTATAAAATCGGAGATAAGGTCCGAAAGTTTCTACCTGCTAGCCGTAAATTAGCAGACTACGAGGTAAGCTTGTTTTATGTATAAAATTACTTGTAAGCAATGCGCCTCAAATTTATTTTGAGGCGCTTTTTTTTGATTTATAAGAAATTTTTAGTTATTTAATTAAGAGGGACTAGTTAGATAACTAAAAATATACTAAATAAACTTACTCGTTTTAATTTTTTGAAATGGGAGATAAGTAGTAATGAATAATAATGATATTTTCAACAGGAATTTCAACAGGAACTATAGGTGCTTTAATATTAAATAAAGTACTTAAAGAAGAGAAAAAAGAGATAGAGGTGTGTGAAGATGAAAAAATTACAGCGTAAAATATTAGAAGAAGGAAGAGCTATTAATGAAAATGTATTAAAAGTAGATTCTTTCTTAAATCACGGAGTAGATCCAAAGTTAATGTATGAAATTGGAGAAACTTTTAAAGAGTATTTTGAAGATAAGGGAATAACAAAGATATTTACTATAGAAAGCTCAGGGATAGCACCGACTGTTATGACAGCACTTTTAATGGACTTGCCTATGGTAACTTTAAAAAAACAAACATCTAAAATATTAAATGAAGAAGTTTATCAAACTACAGTACATTCATTTACAAAGGATTTAGATTATGAATTAACTTTATCTAAGAAGTTTATAAATAAGGATGATAAAATTTTAATAATAGATGATTTCTTAGCCAATGGAGAAGCAGCATTAGGCGCAATTAGAGTAGTAGAAGAAGCAGGAGCCGAAGTTTCAGGAATTGGGATTGTTATAGAGAAATCATTCCAACCAGGAAGAAAATTATTAGAAGAAAAAGGATATGAAGTTTATTCTTTAGCAAGAATTAAAAGACTTGCAGAAGGGGAAATAGAATTTCTTTAAAAGATATATAGCAAAGAAAGCGTGAGACAGAAAGTTTCACGCTTTATTATTGTGTGCCCAGCATGGGCACGTACTAGTCGGTGAAAGTCCGATATGGGGGTTGATAGTGCCAACCGTTAGCTTAAGACAAGGGTGTCCATCGCGAGGTGGAATCTGAAGGAAGTCGGCAGCAAAACCTTGGTCTGAGGTACACGAATCACATTTGAGGCTTAGCTCTATGGGTGAACTTGCAATACAAAGTGAAGCCCTAAACTATCCGAAATAGAGGAAGTAAATGTGGCAGATATATGAGGTGAAAGTACGTGTTCTTACCTGGGGAGGTCTGATAGATACATCTTAATCTAGATTAAATTCTATAAGATAACCTATATAGTGATATATAACTGAACTATCAGAAGTCAGCAGATGTCATAGTACTTCGCTAAACGCGTTAGCGGAGGAAGGACTGAACGTTAGGAGGTTTACAACTTTGGATAAATCAAAGAAATTACAAAGAAAGCAGAAAACTCAATATAGAGACCAAATGATGGAAGTAGAAGTGGAACTTCAAGGTAAATCAAAGGCGCCGAGTAATTCTAGGGTTTTACTAAATAGGGAAAGCGTAAACGATGAAGCATTTGATAATAGTATGTTACTTGAAGAAGTTCTAGAAAGGAATAATATGCTTTTAGCACTTAAAAGAGTAACTAGCAATAAAGGTAGTCATGGAGTTGACGGAATGAAGACCGATGAACTTCGAGAGCATATTCGAAAACACTGGGGTACAATAAAAGCTAAAATACTAGAAACTAAATACAATCCATCACCAGTAAGAAGAGTAGAAATACCCAAATCTGATGGTGGTGTTAGACTATTAGGGATACCAACTGTACAAGATAGATTAATACAACAAGCAATTGCTCAAGTTTTAACTAAAATCTATGAACCATCATTTTCAGAAAATAGCTTTGGTTTCCGACCTGGTAGAGGGGCAAAGGATGCAATAATTAAATCAAAGCAATATATAAATGAAAGAAATAGATGGGTTATAGATATGGATTTAGAGAAATTCTTCGATAAAGTTAACCATGATATTCTTATGGGAAAACTGGAAAAGAAGATTAAAGATAAACGATTATTATCACTAATAAGAAAATACTTAAAAAGTGGAATTTTTATTAATGGTATCTCTGTAACAAGTGAGGAGGGAACGCCACAAGGTGGCCCTTTAAGTCCGTTATTAGCTAATATAATGCTTGATGAACTTGATAAGGAGCTTGATAAGAGAGGACACAAATTCTGTAGATATGCAGATGATAATAATGTATATGTTAAAAGTCAGAGAGCAGGCATAAGAATAATGAAATCTATGACAAATCTTATAGAGAATAAGCTAAAGCTTAAGGTAAATAAGAATAAAAGTGCAGTAGATATTGTATCTAAGAGAAAATTCTTGGGATTTTCGTTTTACTTTGCGAAAAGTGGAGCAGAAATAAGAATCCATGAAAAATCAATTAAGAGATTTAAAGACAAAATCAAATTTTATACTAATAGGAATAAAGGAATTAGCATGGAATATAGATTGAAGAAATTAAATCAAATAATAATAGGATGGATTAACTATTATAGAATAGCTAACGCGTCGGCGAAGCTAAGGAGACTAGACCAATGGATTAGAAGAAGACTAAGAGCTTGCATATGGAAACAGTGGAAGAAAATTAGTACTAAATACAGAAACCTAGTAAAACTAGGAGTTAACAGATACAAATCACGGGAATATGCAAATACAAGAAAAGGCTACTGGAGAATTTCCAACAGCCCTATCTTAAACAAATCTCTAGATAATAAATATCTAGAATCATTAGGATTTGTTAGTCTAACACAAACATATCAAATGAAATATTAAATTCTAATGAACCGCCGTATACCGAACGGTACGTACGGTGGTGTGAGAGGACGCTAAATAAAATAATTATTTAGCTCCTACTCGATTAGTATTTTGAAAGAAGGTTAGCTTTAGCATTAGACCAAAATTTGAAAGTTGCATCTATATTATATTTTTCAGAAATAGTATCTAATATAAGATCAATTTCTGAAAATACATCTAAAATAGCTTCTTTAGAAAAATCACCACGACCAAGTCTATCAGAGAAAAATAATAGAATGATTTGGTTTAAATCTACTGTATCCATTAATTTAGATAAGTTTCCAAAAGGCAATCTTTTAGAGATATATAAACTATGCATATGAAAAGAGACAAAGTGGATTATATTTTGTTTAGTGGTTTCATTAAAAAATTTAGTAGAGTTTAAAATCTTTTCGGCTTCTTCTTTTCCATAAGTATCATGATTATAAGCAACAATCCTACCATTTTTCAATCTAGTAGCTCGAATTTTACCTATATCATGTAATAAGGCACTCCACATAAGAACTTCTTTATCTATAGCGGATTCTCTAACTAAAGCAGCACTATCAACAACGAGAAGGGTATGGTTTAAGACATTTCCTTCAGGGTGATGGACAGGGCTTTGTTCAATTTTTTCTAATTTAGTAAGTATTTTTAAGGGCGTATTTTTTAAATCATTAAGAATACTTTTTAAATAGATAGATGGTTTAGTATCTTCTAATAAATGAGTATTAATATCTTTAAATAAGTCTTTATCCATAAATAATTTTTAGTGAGAAAGTATAGTATGAGCTAGTGAAAATTATATTTTATATTTAGATAAATGGATAATTCACATTAAGGTATATATTCTCACTAAATGCACCTCCTAATAAATATATATAATATAGTATTAGTAAATTTAGCAGTTATAATCCAATAGAAAAGTTAAAATAAATTTCAAATTTTAAAATATATAGATTATATGGAAATAGGAGTAAGATAGAATAGAGAGATTATTAATGAAAGGAATTAAAAAGAAAGGTGGAGCTAAAATGTTTAGTGAAGTTTTTGGAGAAAAAATAGAAGGATTCTATGATGTCAATCTTAGAGAAGCAATAAGGGCAGTTATTATAAAAGGAGACAAGCTATTAATGATAAAGACCAATAGAGGTGATATAAAGTTCCCTGGTGGAGGTAAAGAAAAGGGAGAAAGTGATGAAGAGACTTTAATAAGAGAGGTTAGAGAAGAGGCAGGATATGATGTTGAAAGAATAATTGAAAAAATGGGGACAGTAACGGAGCAACATTTTGATAAATATGAAAAAGAAAAAATATTTAAAATGGTATCAACATATTATTTATGTGAAGTTAAAGAGGAAAAAAAGCTGCAAAAGTTAGATGAATATGAAAAAAGATTAGGTTTTGAAGCAATTGAAATAGATATAGACGAAGCTATTGAAAGAAATGAGATAGTTATAAATGAAGTAGGAAATGAGGGATGGGTTTTTAGAGAGTGGGTAGTGTTACAAAAGCTGAAAGATGAATATTTAGTAAATAAAGTATAAGAATATTAAAATTTGAAATAAAAAGTATTATAATCTAAGTAAAGGATTACATAAATTTTTTATGGAGATGATGAGTTATGGGGAAAAGATTAAGAAAGCTTATAGAAGAAAGAGAAAAACTTTACTTAAAGGTGTTATTACTTGTGGAAGAAGGGGCTGGAAGCGAGGAAATATCTCATATTAATAGAGAAATAGAAGCATTAAATGCACAAATAGAATTAGAATAATTAGTATTTGAAAAATAAATTTAAGAACTCGTCTTTAGGCGAGTTCCTTAGATTTTATAGAAAAATAAATTTTTTAAATAAATATTGGGAAAAATAGAGACACTAAATAGAAATAAGATAAATAATTAAAGATTAGTTAATGAAAAAAAGAAAAGTGTGATGAAAATCACAGTTAATTTTTGGGGAATTAGATATCGTATAATTATAGAGATAGATAAAAATTTATCAAAGATTTATTAAATGAAAGTAGGTATTCGTATGAAGAAAGTACAGTCAACTTGTAATTATTGCTCTATTGCATGTAATTTAGATTTTTATGTTGAGGATGAAAAGGTAGTTAAAATAATTCCAACTAAAGAACATCCTATAAATAATGGATTTAGTTGTATTAAAGGATTAAGTTTAGATAAACAAAATACTTTATTTAAAACACATGGACCTCAAATTAAGAATAAAGATGGAATGATGGAAACTGTTTCTTGGGATACTGCTTTTGATGAAACAGCTAAGAGAATTAAAGACGTTCAAGAGAAGTATGGAAAAGAAAGTTTTGCCTTTATAAGTACAGGACAGCTTGATACTACAGAAATGGCTCTTATAGGGCATATTGGTAGAACTTATTTAGGTGGAAATGGAGATGGAAATACTAGACTTTGTATGGCTACATCAGTAGTTGCACATAAGCAAAGTTTTGGGTTTGATGCACCACCATATGCATTAAAGGATTTAGAACTTTCAGATACAATATTTTTAATTGGAGCAAATCCAGTAGTAGCACATCCTATTATATGGGGAAAAATAAAAGATAATAAAGAAGCAAAAGTTATTGTTGTAGATCCAAGAAAATCTGAAACAGCAAAGAATGCAGATATTTGGGTAGATATAAAACCAAAAGCTGATTTAACTCTTCTTTATACAATAGCAAACACGATAATAGAAAAAGATTATATAGATAAAGAATTTATAAAAGAACATGTAGATGGATTCGAAGATTTCAAAGAGTTTGTTAAGAAGTTTACATTAGATAATGTTTTTGAAGAAACAGGAATAAGTAAGGAACGAGTTTTAGAACTAGTAGACTTAATACATAATGGGAAAAAGGTTTCTTTCTGGTGGACTATGGGAGTAAACCAAAGTTATCAAGCAGTTAGAACAGCTCAAGCTATAATAAATTTAGCACTTATAACAGGAAACATAGGAAAACCAGGAACAGGAGCAAATTCTATTACAGGTCAATGTAATGCAATGGGTTCAAGATTATTTAGTAATACAACAGGACTTTATGGTGGAGGAGACTACACTAATGAAGCAGAAAGAGAAAAGGTTGCTAATGCTTTAAGAATAGATAAAGAAATGCTTCCTACTAAACCAACTATTCCTTACAATGTAATAATTGAAAAGGCAATAAAGGGAGAAATTAAGGCTCTTTGGATAGTTGCAACAAACCCAATTCATTCATGGACTAACAATGAAACATTTAAAAAGGCTGTAGAAAACTTAGATTTATTTATAGTTCAAGATATATATGATGATACAGACAGTGCAGTTTATGCAGATATAATGTTACCTTCTACATCAACTCTTAAAAAAGAAGGGTTTTTAATAAATACTGAAAGAAGATTAACAGGTCTTCAACCAGTCCTTAAAAAGTTAGAAAATGAAAGAGATGACTATGATATTTTCTTAGGTGTAGGAAAAGCATTAGGAATGGGAAATACTTTAGAGGTATGGGAAACTAAAGAAAGTGCATTTAATGTTTTAAAAGCATGTACTAAAGGATTACCTTGTGAGTTTACTGGAGTTAATTACGAAGATTTAATGACTTCAAAGGGAATTCAATGGCCATTTAAAGAAGGAGAAAAATTAGAGTCAAATGAAAGAAGACTTTATGAAGATGGAAACTTCTTTACACAGAATAAAAAAGCAAAAATGCTATTTGAAGAAGTAGCAGAAAACCCAGTAGAAACTACAAAAGAGTATCCATTTACTTTAAATACAGGAAGAGGAACAGTTGGGCAATGGCATACTCAAACTAGAACTAGAGAAATAGCATTTACAAATCATGTTGTAGAAGATGAAGCTTATGTTTATATCAATAATGATGATGCAAGCATTTTAGGAATAAAAACTAATGATTATGTAAATCTAAAATCAATAAATGGAGAAAAATCAAAATTCTTAGTTAAAGTAACAAAGGATGTTAAGAAGGGTGAATTATATGCACCACTTCACTATATAGAAACAAATAAATTAACTCCATCAGTATTTGATACGTATTCAAAAGAACCATCATATAAGACATGTGCAGTTAATATAGAAGTTATAAAATAAGATTTCTAGTTTATACGTACAATTAAATTTTAAAGATTGGGGATAAGATTATGAAAAGAATTAAAATAGATAGAAATAAGTGTATAGGATGTTTAACTTGTACATCAGCTTGTATTGTTTCACATGATTCAGAAGAAACAAGAAGTAGAGTAGTTATAGATAGTGAAGGGAAATATGCACCAATATTTTGCAGACATTGTGAAAAGCCAGAATGTGTATTTACTTGTATGACAGGTGCAATGCATAAAGATAAAGAAACTGGATATGTTCTTTATGATAGCAAGAGATGTGCTAGTTGTTATATGTGTATAATGGCTTGTCCATACGGCGTTTTAAAAGCAGATGATAGAAGCAAAAAAGAAATAATGAAATGCGATATGTGTGTTTCAACTAAAGAAAATACACCTCAATGTGTAGCAAAATGTCCAATGCAAGCAATAACACTTGGGGAGGTAGAAGAATAATGAGATATGTTGTAATAGGAGCTTCAGCAGCAGGAATAAGTGGAGCAAAAACATTAAGAGAATTAGATGAAAATGCAGAAATAGTTTTAATTTCTAAAGATGAAAATGTATATTCAAGATGTATTCTTCATCACTATATAGAGGGAATAAGAAATGTTAAGCAATTAGATTTTTCAGAAGATAATTTCATGGAAAAATATGATATAAACTGGATGAAAGGGATCCATGTTTTAAAACTAGATTCAGAAAATAAAGTTTTAGAATTAAGTAATGGTGAAAATCTATCTTATGATAAAGTTTTAATAGCAAGTGGTGCTTCATCATTTATTCCTCCAGTAGAGAATTTAAGAACTGCAAATCACGTTGTAGGCCTTAGAAATTTAGAGGATGCTGAAGAAATCGTAAATAGAGGGAAAGTTGCACAAAGTGCTGTAGTTTTAGGTGCAGGACTTGTTGGAATAGATGCAGTTTCAGGACTTATGGATTACGATTTAGAGTTAAGTTTAGTTGAAATGGGAGATAGAATACTTCCTCTTCAATTAGATAAGTATGCAGCAAGTCAATATGAAGAAAGATTTGCAAAAAAAGGTGTTAACTTAAAGCTTGGAGTAGCTGCTCAAAAGTTAATAGTTGATGAAAATAATAATCCAAAAGGATTACTATTAAATACAGGAGAAGAGGTTCCTTGTGAGTTAGTAGTAGTTGCAACAGGAGTTAGATCAAATGTAAGTTTCTTAGAGGGAAGTGGAGTAGAGTGCGATAAGTTTGGACTTATTATTTCACCAAAGGGAAAAACAAATGTAAAAGATATATATGGTGCTGGAGATGTAACAGGAAGAAATCCAATTTGGCCAACAGCAGTTAAAGAAGGAATAATTGCAGCATCTAATATGCTTGGAATAGAAAAAGAAATGACTGATTTCTTTGGAAGCAAAAATACAATGAATTTTGTAGGGTTAGCAACTTTATCTTTAGGAACAGTAAATTTAAATGATGAAAATAAAGATGAGTATGAAATTGAAGAAGAAACAGATGAAAATGGATATAGAAAGATACTTCATAAAGATGGAAAGATTTATGGAGCGTTAATTCAAGGAGATCTTTCTTATGCTGGAGTATTAACTCAATTAATCAAAGAAAGAATAGATATTTCAAAAGTCAAGAAACCATTGTTTGAAATAGATTATTCAGATTTCTTTAATGTATCAGAAAACTTTGAATATACTTACTAAAATTAAGGATGCAGTTTTGCATCCTTTTTAGTCTATATATTGACATAAAAAAAAATTATGTATAGGATGGAGATATATAATTTAAAGAAAAAGGTGATGAGTTATGTTTAAAATGGATGAAGGTTTAGGACTTTTAATGAATGTAATAGATAAATTAATGATAAATACTTTTAATAGAAAAATAAAAGAAAAAGGAATAAATATTACTTTTGAACAATATACAATACTTACAATGCTTTGGGATAATGAAAATTTATGCCAATATAATTTAGCAGAACTTACTAATAGAGATCAAGCTAGTACATCAAGATTAATTAATACATTAATAAAAAATGAACTTATAGTAAGGGAAACATCAGAAAAAGATAAGAGAGTAAAAAATATAAAGCTAACAGCAAAAGGAGAAGAGATAAAAGATACTGTAAAAAGTGTTGTAAAGGAATCTTTTAATGATGCAGTTAAAGATGTTACAAGTGAAGAAATGAATGAGGGAATGAATTTCTTAAATAAATTGAGAATAAATTTAAGTGAAAAATAAAGAAATTGCATGATTGCAATCTCTTTATTTTAAATTAAGCTAAGATTTGAGAGAGTTCTTTAGCACTATTATGTATAGTATCTTCACTTAAAGCATGAGTTTCATATAAGACATAAGTTGGTAAGAATTTCATACCAGTAAAGTTTGCCATAGCTTGATATGGTCTAGTTAATTCATCAATAGAAAAGTTTTGATATCCTCCAGCTCTATATGCAGAATCTTTACCACCGGCAGAAATTGCAAGCATAAATTCTTTTCCATTAAGTTTAGTACCATTTGGCCCATGTGAAAAACCAAAAGATAAAACATTATCTTGCCATTCTTTTAAAAGAGAAGGTGCTGCATACCAGAGAAAAGGAAATTGATAAACAATTCTGTCATGGGCTAATAATAAAGCCTGTTCTTCTTCAATATTGAACTTTCCATCTTTAGAAACTTTATAAAGTTCATGGATTGTAATATTATCATTTTTAGATAATGTTTCTCCCCATATTTTATTTACCTTTGAATTGCTCATATCTGGATGAGCTATAATTACTAATGTTTTCATTGTAAATCCCCCTATAATTTATATTAATACTTGCACATGCAAGTTGTTTATGAGATTAGTATACAACATTATACTTGCATATGCAAGTATAAATATAAAGGGAATTAATGGGAAATATTTTTAAAAGTGAAGACGACTATAAAATAATGTATTATAATAATATATATATAAATAATTAAGGAGGAATTTTTATGACAGTTAAAATGTTACACACATGCATAAGAGTAAAAGATTTAGAAGCATCGTTAAAATTCTATAAAGATGGATTAGGGTTAGTTGAAACAAGTAGAAAAGATTTTCCAGATTATAAATTCACATTAGTATATTTATCTAATGTACAAGGTGGATATGAAATAGAATTAACTTATAATTATGATATAGAAAAACCATATGAGCTAGGAAATGGATATAGCCATATAGCGATTGGGATAGAAGATTTAGAAGGATTTAGAGAAAAACATATAGCTTTAGGATATGAAGTAACTGATTTAAAAGGATTACCAGGAGAAAAGCCAAAGTATTATTTTGTAACTGATCCAGATGGATATAAGGTGGAAGTAATTAGATGTTAGAAAGAACTGATTTATTCAGTTCTTTTTTTAATTCTCTTAATATTTAATAAAAGGGTAATTTGGGATATAATAGAAGTGTAATAAAAAGAAAAGGAATGAGAGCATATGGAGGAAACAAAAACTAAAAATAAATATGAAATATTAGATTTATTCTTAAATAATAATTCAGATTTAATATATATTAGTGATGTTGAAACACATGAGATTATTTATGTAAATAATAATATAGAAGAGATGTTTAAAGAGCAGAAACTAATAGGGGAAAAATGCCACAAAGTATTTCAAAATTTAGATAAACTTTGTTATTTTTGTACAAATGAAAAAATAAAAGATGATATATCAGGTAATTTTTATGAGTCAGAATTTTATAATGAAAAATTAAATAAAAAATTTAAACTTAAAGATAAAATGATAGATTGGTTTGATGGTAGAAGAGTACGCTTAGAAATTGCAAGTAGCTTAAGTGAAGAGGTTATTAACTTGGATTTAAGTAGAGTAATTAATTATGAAAATGCATTAGAAGATATTTTAAATGATTTTGAAAAAGGTGTAGACTTTACAAAATTAGTAGAGAAAGTTTTATATTTAATTGGTGAATATACAGGAGCATCAAGGGTATATATTTTTAATATTGATTTATTTCAAGATTATATAAGTAATGTTTATGAATGGTGTGCAAAAGATGTAACACCACAAATAGAAAATTTGAAATGTATTCCATGTAGTAGTATTCCATGGTGGATGGACAAGCTTCTTAAAGATGAGCATATATTTATACCAGATGTAGAAAAAATGCCGGAAGAAGCTATAAATGAACAAAAAATACTAGAAAATCAAGAAATAAAATCTGCAATTGTTATTCCACTTAAAGTATTTGATCAATTATATGGATTTATAGGAATTGATAATGTATTAGAAGAATCAATTTGGAATGAAAATGAAGTAGAAACTCTTATGAGTTTTGTTAATGTTATTTCGAAAATAATGGAGAGTAATTATAAATATAAAGATAGTGAAGAAATAACTCAAAAATATAATACTATTTTTGATGCGACAGTGAAGCCAACAATTATAGTAAATGAGTGGAGAAAAATAATTATATATAATAATGAGTTAGCTGAATTCCTTGAGATAGAAGAAAATATAAATGGGACACTGATAGATAAGTACATAGAAGAAATTGATTTAGAAAGTAGTAATAATAAGGAATTTACAGTTTTAGTAAATGGAAAAGAAAAGAATATTGTAGTAACAATAAAAAAATTAACTAATATAAATCAATATGTAATAACTTTATTTGATGTAACTGAAAGAAAAAATGCAGAAAAAGAATTAAGAGAGCTTGGTTATAAAGACAAATTAACTAATTTATATAATAGAAATAAGTATATTGAAGATATTGCAGAAATAGGCGAAAAAGGAATAGGAAATATAGGAATAGTTATAAGTGATATAGATGGATTAAAATTTATAAATGATTCTTTAGGTCATGATTTTGGAGATGAAGTAATAAGAAAGTTTGCTAGAATATTAAAAGATTATGATAACGAAGAAACATTGGTATATAGGTTTGGCGGAGATGAGTTTATTATCATTATAAAGGGAGTAACTAAAGAAAAAATTATAGAGATTAGTGAGGATATTAGAAATAAAATAAGTTTAGCAAATGAATATGGAGAAGAGAAATATATAAGCGCATCTATAGGAATAGCATATGGGGAAAGCAAAGGAATAAATGAATTATTAAGAGAAGCAGATGTAAATATGTATAGGGAAAAAGTGAAAAATAATAGATGTGTAATAGATGAGATAGTTAAAGGATTCGAAAAAGCATTAGAGACAAAAGATTATGGGATGTTGAATCATGGAACAAGAATGGAAGAGTATGCATTGTTAATTGCAGAAAAATTAAATTTAAGTAGTAGGAGAAAGGATAGATTAAAACTATTGTGTAAATTCCATGATATAGGAAAGATAGCAATTGAAAATAATATCTTATTTAAACCTGGAAAACTTACATTTGAAGAATTTAATATAGTAAAACAACATTCTGAAATAGGATATAGAATAGCTAGAAATTCATCATTACTAGAAACTATAAGTGACTTTATATTAAAGCATCATGAAAGATTTGATGGAAACGGATATCCATTAGGAATAAAGGGAAAAGAAATACCATTAGAATGTAGGATTGTAGCTTTAGTAGATACCTTTGATGTAATAATAAACGAACGTCCATATAAAAAGGCAGCAACTTTAGATGTAGCTATAGAAGAAATAAAAAGATGTATGGGAACACAGTTTGATCCGAGAATAGCAAAAATATTTATTGAGATATTAGAAAAAGAGAAAAAATTACAATCTTTAGATATTAAAAGGAAAAAATTAAGTTGAAAATTAGAAGATAGGTAGTATTTAAAGATATATCTAATAAATAGATAAAAAAATAAATAGATAAAAACGGAGTGTTAATAGCTTGCTTGTATTTATAAGATAAAAACCCTCATATTTTGCTGAAAGATGGAATGTAATTTTAATTTAAGAAATTAAAAATGAATAATATTATAAATATATTAACAAATGTTTAAAAATGTAGAAAAGTATAAAAAATAGGATAATTTAGGTGTATTATAGTAACATATGTAAGGAATATAGAAAAATGTAATGTTGGAAAACACTATATTTTTAGTTAATAAAAAATAGTACTTTGATAAAAAGGCTATAGATAGATTAGGGGAGTTTTTAATTATGAAAAAAAAGTTATTAGCAGTAGTTATATTTACTATAACAACGATTACACCTATGTTTACAATTAGTGCATTTGCAGACACAATGAGCCAAGTGCAAGCAAGTAAAGCACAACAAGAGCAACAAGCACAGCAAGCTCAACAGCAATTAGAGAAATTAGATAACCAAATTCAGAACTCAATGATTCAAGCGAATCAATTAGATGGAAAAATAAATGAAGCAAATGCAAATATTAAATCATATCAAGATCAGATATCACAAACACAAACTAAATTAGAGCAAAGTAAAGTTAAAATGGACCAAGAGATTGCAGGACTTTATAAATCAGGATATGCAAATAATGGATTATTAGCATATTTAAATGCACTTTTCTCAGGAAATAGTTTTTCACAAATTGTAACTAATTTAGAAGATGTTTATAGCATAAATCAATCAAACCAAAAAACATTAAATCAAATAAAAGCACAAGAAGATCAATTAAAAAGTGAACAAGCTAGTTTACAAAGTAATGTTCAAACATTAGAAAATTCAAAAACAGCAGTAGCTAAAAACTTAAATGATCAAAATGATGCTAAAAATAAAGAGCAAGGAATATTAAGCCAAGCTCAAAACCAAGTTGCGAAGTTATCACAACAAGAAATACAAATACAACAAGCACAAGTACAAGCTGCTTTAAAAGCTGACCAAGCAAAAGCAGAAGCTGCTGCAAAAGCTGCAGCTGCAAGTAAAGCTGCTGCAGAAGCAAAAGCAGAAGCAAGTTCAAATTCAGCAGCAAAAGCAAGTACAAGCACTAGTGCACCAGCAAAAGCAAGCACAAGTTCATCATCAAATACTAGCTCGAACTCAAGTTCAAAATCAAGTTCAAATTCATCTCAAACTATGACAGTTACAACTGCAAATGGAAATGAACAAGAAAGTGTTGGAAATACACAATATGTACCAAACAATTCACAAGCTAGTGGAAGTGCACAAGCTATAATTTCTTATGGAGAACAATTTATAGGAGTTCCTTATGTTTGGGGAGGAGAAAGTCCAAGTGGATTTGACTGTTCAGGATTAATGCAATATATCTTTGGACATAACGGAGTAAGTCTTCCAAGAACATCAGAAGCTCAACAAGAATGTGGAACACCAGTTGCAAAAGGAAACTTACAACCAGGAGATTTAGTATTCTGGGGAGAACCAGCTTACCACGTTGCTGTATACATTGGTAATGGACAAATTCTAGTTGCACCTCATACAGGAGCATATGTAACAGTTATGAATTTATATCCATACACTAATGCTAGAAGAGTATTATAATAAAAATTAATATAAAAATAGAGGGACTGCTTTTTAGCAGTTCCTTTTTTGCATGTTAATAAAAATTTTATTGTAATAGGTTTAAGTTTTTACTAGTTAGCTAAATAATGGTACGTTGAGTTATTTGAAAAAAAGGATTGGAATATTAGATAAATAAAACTAATAGTATAAATAGAAAAGATTAAAATGAGGGGAAATATGAAAAAAAAGATATTTAGTCTAGTATTTATACTAATAATTATAGTAAGTAGTTTTGTAGGGTGTGGAAATACAAAAGAGAAAGAAGGAAGTAAATTGAAAATTGCAGCTTTAAAAGGACCAACAGCTATGGGAATGGTAAAGCTTATAGAGGAAGATAAATATGATATAGAAATTTTAGGTTCGCCAGATGAAATAATGCCAAAGATTATAAAGGGAGATATAGAAATAGCATCAATTCCAGCAAATTTAGGAGCTAATTTATATAATAAGACAAATGGAGAAATAGAAGTTCTAGCTATTAATACCTTAGGGGTTCTATATTTAGTTAATAATGGTGACGCTGTAAAGGGGATTAAAGATTTAGAAGGGAAAACTATCTATTCAAGTGGAAAGGGAGCTACACCAGAGTATGTATTAGATTATATTTTAGAAAAAAATAATTTAAAAGATAAGGTGAATATAGAGTATAAATCAGAACATACAGAATGTTTAAGTGCTATATTAAAGAATAAAGATGGAATAGCTATGTTACCTGAACCTTTTGTAACAGGAGCAAGATTACAAAATAAAAATATAAATGTTGTATTAGATATAAATGAAGAGTGGAAGAAAATTTCAAATGGAAACGCACTTATAACTGGAGTTTTAGTAGGGAAAAAAGGAGTATTAGAAGAACGAAAAGAAGAGGTTTTAAATTTAATAGATGAATATAAAGCTTCAGTAGATTTTACAAATAATAATGTGGAAGAAGCAGCTATATTGATAGAAAAAAATAATATAGTAAAGAAAGAAATAGCAGTTAAAGGGATAGAAAATTGTAATATAGTATGTATTACTGGGGATGAAATGAAGGAGAAATTATCTAGTTATTTAGAGATATTAAATGATAAAAATCCTAAGTCAATAGGAGGAAAATTACCAAATGAAGATTTTTACTTTATTAAATAAGAATAAATGGAAAATAGGCGGAATATTATTTTGGATTTTTATTTGGGAATTATTTAGTTATGTAATAGGAGAGGAGATACTTTTTGTATCTCCTATTTCTACTTTTAAAAGACTTTTAGAATTAATAGTTATGAAAGACTTTTGTGGAACAGTATTTTTCTCTTTTTCTAGAATTGCATTAGGATTTACATTAGCTTTTGTAATTGGAATATTTTTAAGTATCCTCTCTTGGAATAAGAAATTTATAAGGATATTAATAGAACCATTAATCACATTAATACAAGTAGTTCCAGTTGCATCATTTATTATAATAAGTTTAATTTGGATAGATTCTAAGAATTTATCTATATTTATTTCATTTCTAATGGTGTGTCCTATTATTTATAGAAATACCTTAAATGGAATAGAGAATACAGATAAGGAATTATTAGAAATGGCAGATGTGTTTAAGATATCAAAAGAAAAGAAGGTTAAGTATATTTATGCTCAAAGTGTAAAGCCATTCTTAATTTCAGCTTGTACAGTTTCTTTAGGCTTATGTTTTAAGGCAGGAATAGCAGCGGAGGTTATAGGGATACCTAATGGGTCTTTAGGTGAAAAGATATATGAATCAAAGATATATTTATACACTGGAGATTTATTTGCATGGACAATAGTAATAGTATTGATAAGTGTAATATTTCAAAGGCTATTTTTAAAAGTATTGAATTTAACTTTTTTTAAAATGGAGAATGGATAAATGGATATAGTATTAAAAAATATAAGTAAATATTTTGGGGAAAAGGAAGTTTTGAAAAACTTAGATTTAACTATAGAGAAAGGGAAAGTTACGGGTATAACAGGTGAATCTGGAGTGGGGAAAACAAGTTTATTAAAAATACTTATGGGAATAGATAGGGGATTTACAGGTGAAGTTTTAGGAATAGAAGATAAAAGGATTAGTGTAGTTTTTCAGGAAAATAGATTATGCGAAAATTTAACTGTAAAAATGAATATAAGGATAATAAATGAAAAAATAAGTGATAGTGAAATGGATAGATGTTTAAATAGATTAGGACTAAAAGAGGCATTGAATATAAAAGTATCTGATTTAAGTGGAGGAATGAAAAGACGGGTAGCAATTTTAAGAGCTTTATTAAATCCCTTTGATATGCTTATTTTAGATGAACCTTTTAAGGGATTAGATAGTAAAAATAAAAGGAAAACAGTAGAGTTTTTAAAATCGAAAATAAAAGGGAAAGAGGTTATTATAGTAACACATGATAAGTTAGATGGTGAACTTTTTGAAGATGTAAACTGGATAGAGTTATAAAAAATGGCTGCTTAGAGGCAGCCATTAACCTTTTAATATAAGACATTATATGAAAATAAAATTATTTCCAAGCTTGATAATAAGGGTTATATTTAATTTCTTCACCAATTGTAGTGCTATCCATATGATCTGGATGAACATTTAAATTTGGATCTAAATTATTTAATAGATAAAGAATACTGTTTCTCATATCGTGGACATTTCCTGTATTAAAATCAGTTCTACCTACTGAATTTTTAAATAATGTATCTCCAGTAAATAAATCATTCTCAAATTTATAGCAAACACCACCAATAGTATGACCAGGAGTAAAGAAAACTTCTATTTTTTTATCTACAAAAGGAATAGAATCTCCTTCGTTTAAAGGAATAATTTCTCTACCTTCTAAAGAGTAGTTTCTTTTTAAGCCTCTTTCAGTATACATATGTTCATAGTGATTTTTAAATAAAGGATATTCCTTTGAAGAAAGATATATAGGAACATTATAAACGTCTAAAGCACTCATATGATCAAGATGACTATGAGTTAATAGAATTCCTAATACTTCTAAATTATTATCCTCTACAAATTTTTGAATTTTTTCTTTTTCATATCCAGGATCAACGATAAAACATTTACCCTTATAATCTATAACATAAGAGTTTATTTCAATAAATTTATCCTTATAAATTTCACCAGCAACTACTATTTTTTTCATAATAAATCCTCCTTAGATTAAAAGAATACAAATTACATGAGTAAATTATATTACTAAGAAGGTAGAATATCAAATAAATTAGAAATATAAGGATATTAGCTAATAAATATTATGTAGAAAAATAAAGAGGTTTCAGGAGGAAAAGAAGATATAAAAAAGGGATTGATACATAAAAAGCATATTCTGGTATATATTATTATGAATTAATAAATAAGGTGATAATATTGGAAAAGTGCAAGATTTATTACTTAGGAAAAAGAGAAGTAAAAGAGGATGTAGATGGTGAAAGTCGAGAAGGTAATTTCTATTTAATAAAAAGAAAAAAAGAAGATATAAAAACTATAAATCATCATATTTTACTTTTAGATACATCTTTAAGTATGGAAAATGAAATAGAAGGGTTAAAGAAGGGCGTAAAGGAAACTTTAAATGCTTTAAAGGGAGGAAGATGTAATTATGTATCTATAATTACTTATTCAGGACATGACAAAGGGAGAAGGATATTAAATGGAGTCAAATGCGATAAAGCATCTTATGAGATGGGAGAAGTTTTTAAAAGAGTAGATGAAGAAATATTAGTGCAAAAGGGGAATGTAATATCAGAGCCTTTAGAAACAGCAATAGAGATAACAAAAAGACTTGCTCCTTACTGTAATAAGAATCATATAATACTATTTACAGATGGAAGGATTGAAACTACTAAGTGGAGTATAGAAGAAGAAAAAGAAAGAATATTAGGATTAGCTGAAATATGTAGAGAAAAAAATATATATTTTAATAGTATTGGATTTGGGCAGTATTATGATAGAGTATTTTTAAAAAAATTAATAAGAAAAGTTGGAGCAGGAAGTATATATCATATAGATAAAATAAAGGATTATTATAAAGCTGCAATGGACTTTTCAAAAGGGATAAATAATAGAAGTCTTTTAAAAGTGAATATAGAAAATAAAGAATATTTTAGTTTGAATACTTATAGTATGGAAAGTGAAGGGGAATTAAAGATAAGTTATGATGCAGATGAAGCCATAATATGTGTTTTTAATGAAGAACTGAAAATAAAAGAAAAAGTAATTAATGCTAAAAGATATAAAAAAGAAGGAGAAAGAGCTTATGAAAAGTTTTTATACTCCTTAAGTTTATATCATTTAATGAATGAAGACTTAGAAAAGGCAGAATATTTAATATCTCAAACAGGAGATATAGAAATTTATAATAAGATAAATAATTGTTATTCATTTATAGAATTAGGTGGAGCTATGAATGATTTAAAGGAAGTAATAGAGGATGAAAGTAAGAGGTTTAAGAAGGGCAAACAAGAGATAAGAATAGAAAAAATTGAGAATGAAAAGATATGCCTTTTAGAAGTACTGAAAAAAATAATGGATGATAAGGGTTCAAAACTTTTATGGGAGTATAGTTATAAATATAATAGGATTGGAAGGAAAAAAGAATTAATTGAAAATAGATATAAATTTATAAGACCAGAGTTAGGATATGGAAAGGTAACAGATATAGAAATAGGGAAGAAGAAGCTTAATGTGGGACTAAGAGTAAAAGTAGAAGGACATGTTATGGATAAGAACACTAATTTAAAGTTAGATAGTCATATATTTAGGGGATATAACCTAATTTTAAATGGAAATATAAATACAGAAGTTATATGGTGTATTTTATCAAAGGAATTGAAAAAGCTTTTTAGAAAAGAGAAGATAATAAAAGAAGTAAATAAATATGGGGAAAATGAAATAATAGTTTTAGATTTGAAGAAGATAAGAACTACAAATAAGAGAGTATTAAAATCTTTAAATGCAGAGGAAATAAGAAATTATCTTTATGAAATAGAAAAATTAAAGTGTAAAATTGGAATAGTAAATGAGAGGTTAAAACGGTTAAGGTTAGAGAGCAAGATAGGAAGAAGATCTTCATTATCCTTAAAAGAAAAGGTGAGAAGAGATTATAAAGTAGACTTAGGTGGGTTATATAGACCAATTGATGAATTTAAAGATAAGAAAGTGGCTTGTGAAACATATGAAGCTACGGTTTTAGAATGGAAAATAGAGAAGTTTCCTAAAAAGAAAGAAGTGGAAGAGGCAAAGGAATATTATAAAAAATTTAGAGAATTAAGTTTAGAAGAAGAGATAGAAATACTAGAAGAAGAATTTATGCGAATGAAGAGAGAAAAAGAAGGGATGGAGTATAAAGTAAATATAGTTAGATTATCCTGTGGGTTAATGAAAAAATCACCATTTATTTGGGATGAGGAAAAAGAAAAGGAAAAAAGAGAGATGGATAGAGAGTTTGGAGTAAATAATATTATTGATGGAAAAGTTAATATCTTAACTAAAAAAATAAATGGAATAAATTTAAGACAAGATAGATATGGAGTAATAACAAAGCATGATTAAATAGGATTATAAATATATAAAATTTATTGACAACAGGCTTTAAGCTAAGGAAAAAGAGCTTTTTCAGAGTTGAAGAAGTTCTTTTATTTCTATATGAAGTACTAGAAAATAAAAAGAAGGGAAAGATAAAATAAGAACAAAGGGTCATAAAATATTAAAAATATTATTCATTGACTTAGAGTTAACTCTAAGAGGTATACTATATTAAGAAACACACTAAGGAGGAAGATTTATGAATTTACAAGTTTTAAATAAAATAAATGGACCTAAGGATGTAAAAGGTCTTAATAATGAAGAACTTAATGTTTTAGCAAAAGAAATTAGAGAAACATTAATAGATACAATTAGTACAAAGGGTGGACATTTTGGTCCAAACCTAGGAGTAGTAGAAATGACTATTGCTATGCACTATGTATTTAATTCACCAATAGATAAAATAGTTTATGATATATCTCACCAAGCGTATGTACATAAAATGCTTACAGGAAGAAAAGAGTATTATATAGATAAAGATAGAATGAAAGAAATTAAAGGATATACTTCACAATATGAAAGTGAACATGATTTCTTTACAATAGGACATACTTCAACTTCAGTTAGTTTAGCTTGTGGTTTAGCTAAAGCTAGAGATGTAAAAGGAGAAGAAGGAAATATAATTGCACTTATAGGAGATGGTTCTTTAAGTGGTGGAGAAGCTTATGAAGGTTTAAACAATGCAGCTGCTTCAGAAAAAAATATTATTATTGTTGTAAATGATAATAATATGTCTATAGCAGAAAACTACGGAGGACTTTATAAGAACTTAAAACTTCTTAGAGATACAGAAGGTAAAGCAGAGAATAACTTCTTTACTACATTAGGATTTGAATATCACTTCGTTAAAGATGGACATAACATCCAAGAATTAATAGAAGCATTTAAAGAAATAAAAGATACTAAAGTACCAGTAGTACTTCATGTTAGTACAACAAAAGGTAAGGGATATGAAATAGCTGAAAAGAATAAAGAATCTTTCCACTATGCTATGCCTTTTGATGTAGAAACAGGAAAACCAAAAATGCAAATGCCAGAAAGTTATGCACAATTAGCAGGAAAGCTTTTATTAGAGAAAGCTAAAAAAGATAGTAGAATAGTTGCAATAACAGCAGGAACTCCTTCATTCTTAGGATTAATTCCTTTTAGAGAACAACTTAAAGATCAATATGTAGATGTTGGTATAGCAGAAGAACATGCAGTAGCATTTGCATCAGCTATGGCATTTGCAGGTGGAAAACCAGTTGCTTCATTTGCAAGTACATTTATTCAAAGAACATATGACCAATTATCACATGACTTAGCTATAAATGATAATTCAGCATTATTAATGGTTTATAATGGTGGAATAACAGGAGCTGACGTAACTCACCACGGAATATTTGATATACCTTTAATTTCAAATATCCCAAATATAGTTTACTTAGCACCAACTAATAAAGAAGAATTCTTAGCTATGATGGAGTGGGGAATAGAACAAGATGGACACCCAGTAGCTATAAAAGTTCCAGTAGGACCAGTAGTATCAAAAGGAATAGAAGTTAAAGCTGATTTCAGTAACTTAAATAAATTCCAAATGGTTCAAAGTGGTGAAGAGGTTGCAGTTTTAGGACTTGGAGCATTCTATGGACTAGGAGAAAAATTAGTAGAAAAATTAGAAAAAGAATTAAATATTAAAGCTACACTTATAAATCCAAGATTCATAAGTGGAATAGATAAAGAAATGTTAGAAGACTTAATGAAAAATCATAAAGTAGTTATAACATTAGAAGATGGAATTTTAGAAGGTGGATTTGGAGAAAAAGTTTCAAGATTCTACAGTGATAAAGAAATGAAAGTATTAAACTTTGGAGCTGAAAAAGAATTTACAGATGGAGTTCCAGTTGCAGAACTTTATAACAGATATCACTTAACTGATGAATTAATAGTAGAAGATATTAAAAAAGCTTTAAATAAATAATAGAAATGAAGAAGTGCTAATTTTATTAGCACTTCTTTTAATATGCAAGAAAGGATAAAATTTCAAAATAATTTTAATAATATGTAGAATTCTAAGAATTATTATTATATAATAATATAAGTTAATATATTGATTTAGGGGGAGATATAATATGAAAAAACTTTTCAATGCGTCAATGCTTTACTTAGTTTTTGGACTTTGTGCAGGTGTATTCTACAGAGAGTTTACAGTACTTAATGATTTTACAGGAAAAACTCAATTAAAGGTAGCACATGTTCACATTCTAGTTTTAGGATTCTTAATGTTTTTAATGCTTACTTTATTTGAAAAAGTATTTAAAATAAGTGAAAGTAAATGGTTTAATAAATTCTTTATAGTATATAATGTAGGTGCATTATGGTCTATGATAATGTTTCTAGTTATTGGTGTAGCACAAGTTAAAGGAATTACACCAGGAGGAGCATTAAATGGAATTGTAGGACTTGGACATATCGTTATAACAGTAGGATTTGTCTTCTTATTCTTAATGTTAAAAGAAAGAATACTTAAAGATGAAAATTCTATAAAAAAAGAAAAGAAATTAGCAAAAGCATAAAATAGAAAACCTGTCCATTTTGAGGACAGGTTTATTTTTTATATTGTAATATTATTTTTTAACTACAATATGTAGGTGCTCAGTAGCATCTCTATATTGAGGAGATTCACAAGTTTCAGCAGAAACTTGAAGTAAGTTATTATATGCTATAGGATTTGAACTGAAAAGCTCATTAATTTTTAAGGATAAACCAGATAAGAAGCCTTCAGCACCAGCATAAGATAAAACTTTGAAGTTAGTCTTTTTTACTTCATTTAAAGCATCTTCAGGAGTTGTAGTGTAAAGTTCAGTAAAACTTTCTTCATGGCTAAACTCTTGTGATTTTAAATAAGGGTAAATATTATTAATATCTTCAAATTCATTACTAAACTCTGTAACGCCTGCCTTTAATATACCAAAGGAATTAATATAAGCAATAATAGCAACTCCATTTGGTTTTAATATTCTATAAGTTTCATTAAGAATTTTTTCTCTAGAAGAACTATCTAAAACATGATATAAAGGACCCATTAAAAGAACAGCGTGGAAAGAATTACTAGGAAGAATATGAAGATTTAAAGCATTTTCACAAATATAAGATTCTGCTTTTAAATTTTCTTTTTCTATAGTCTCTTTAGCTAAATCTAATTCTTTATTTGAAAGTTCAAATAGAGTGACTTTATAACCTTTCTTTAATAACTGGATAGAATATCTTCCAGGACCAGATCCGATATCGGCAATATGACCTTCTTTAGGGAAATATTTATCTATTAAATAGAGTGTACTAAGAAATTCAACTTTGCTATAAGGATTAGCAAGCCTGTCCCACTCTCTTTCATAATTTTCATTATAATACTCTTTAACTTTGTTACTCATAAATTATCACACCTCTCAATTTTATTATACCAAAAAATGTAATTAAATGTATTTGAAAGTAAGAGATATATAATAGGAAAATACTAATGAAGAGTTATAATAAAAGTACAGAATATAAGAAATTATATATGAGATAAGCTAAAATGAGTTTTTATTAAATTATATAAAAGATAGTAGAAGGATGTGTAAAAGAATGGAATTTAAGAATATAGCTGTTTTAGGAACTGGAACTATGGGAAGTACAATAGGAACTATTTGTTTAAAGATGGGGTTTGAATGTACTATTTATGGAAGAAGTGAAGGAAGTTTAAATAAGGCAAAAGAGTTTATAGAAAAAGAATTAATGTATGAAAAAGAAAAAATGAACAATTTAAAGTTAGTAAAGTCTTTTGAAGACTTAGAGAATTGTGATTTTGTAATAGAAGCTTTAGCTGAAGATTTAGAAATAAAAAGAAAAATATTCAATGAATTAGATGAGAGAATGAGAGATGAGGTAGTACTAGCGTCAACTACATCAGGACTTTTACCAACAGATATAGCAAAAAATATGAAACATAAAGAAAGATTTATTATAGCTCATTTTTGGAATCCGGCTCATTTAATTCCTTTGGTAGAGGTAGTTCCAGGAGAAGGAACTTCAAAGGAAACTATAGAGAAGACTATGGAAGTTTTAAATAGACTTAATAAGAAACCTATTCCAATGGAGAAAGAATGCAAAGGCTTTATAGGTAATAGAATTCAGCTTGCAATGCTTAGAGAGGCTATGTATATAGTTGAACAAGGATATGCAACTATAGAAAATGTAGATAAAGCTGTGGAATATAGTATAGGGAGAAGGCTTCCAGTTACAGGAACATTAAAAAGTTGTGACTTAGGTGGAACCGATATATTTAAAAATGTATCAAGCTATTTATTCCAAGATTTGTGTGATTATAAAGAAGAATCAAAAACTTTAAAAGATTTAGTGGAAGAAGGAAAGCTAGGAAGTAAAAGTGGAGAAGGATTCTATAAATGGGATAGTGAAAATTTAGAAAAAGTAAATCAAAAGAGAAATGAAGTTTTGAATTATTTTAATAATCAAGATAAAATAAGAGATTAAAGTAAGGGACTATAGATTAGAGAATAAAAATATATAAACTATGGTATAATTTTAAATAAAGATAGTAAGTAGGTGAGAGGTATGAAATTAATAATTTATCATGGAAGTGATAAGAGGATAGATAATCCAAGATATGATGGTGGGAGAAAATTTAGTGATTTTGGAATAGGTTTTTATGCGACTACTAATATTGAAATGGCAAAAAGTTGGTCAACTAGGAAAATAGATAAGAAGGCTTTAGTGAATAAATATATATTGAATACTGAAGGATTAGAATCATTAACTTTTGATTTAGATATAAATTGGATACTGTTCATTGCTCATAATAGAGGTCTTATTGATAATAAAGAGCTTAAGAAATTTTTAGAAGAAAAATATAAAGATTTAAATAAATATGATGTAATACTAGGGCCTACAGCGGATGATAGAATGTTTGATACTATGAATATGTTTTTTGAAAATACAATAACTATAGAACATTGTATTCAATCTTTAAACTCTATGGATTTGGATATTCAATATAATTTAAGAAGTAAAAAAGCTATTGAAGCTATAAAATTTATTGAAAGTATAGAGTTAGATAAAGAATATTACTCTAGTGAAATAAAATTAAAGAAAACAATAATGAAAGAAAAAATGAAATTCATTAGAAAAAAGTACGGAAGTGTAGGAAAATATTTTGATGAGTTAGAAAAGGAGGATGCAATTGAAGGATTCAGTAATAGCTTGTAGACATTTAGGAAGATTTTTCAAAATATCTATTGACTATGATTTAGAGCCTATTGATTTTGTAATAAAAGCTTTAGAAAGTAATTATAAAATAGGTATAGAAGAATATAGAGGACAATGGTATTCTCAAAGTCCTTATTATTATATGGAAGAATTTTTAGAGGAAAATTATATAAGAAGAGTTAAGTATAAAGAAGAAGATAAAGAATACGAAAAGGAAAGAATGTATTGGCTTGGATATTGTTTGCAAGATTGGAGCAATAGAACTATATTAAATGGAAAAGATATAAGTGAGCATTGGGGAAGAGAAGGTATAGAGCAAATATATTCTCATTATAAAATATATCATACAGTAGATCCTCTATATGTTTTAGAAGATAGTATTGATATAAATGATATAAAGTTAGATTTTGAAAAGATTTTAACTAATAAATAGAAAGCTATAAGAATTTGTGGATTCTTATAGCTTTTTATTTTTATAAAATTTTATATTTTAAATTAAGGTTATTTTACTGTCCAAATTTTACTCTAGGAACAGCGATTATAGATAAAACTATAATAACTATTGAAAGAATTACTACTAAGACTGTGGCATAAAAAGGATTTATGCCCCAAAGCATTCCTATAATTGCACTTCCTATGAAACCACCTATGTATGTAAAAGCATTTACGATTCCATTTAATGAACCTCTAAATTGTGGGTTTGCAATTTGATTTGTTATAGTAGGAACTAGGTTTACAAGTACAAAGTATGCAGTAAATGAGAAAATACTAGCAAGTATAAGTAGAGGTAAACTTTTATGTGAAATCAATATAATTAAGTTTCCTAATATAAATAATACTCCAGCAAAAAGTGAAACTTCTTTTGTATAAGATTTTTTTATAAGTTTTACTGAAAGTTTCATTGTAATAAGTCCAATTAGCATTGAAGGAGTAAAAATCATCCAAAGATTTACCTCACCTACAAGCTTGTCTGCATATTCTGGTAAAATTATAAAATCTCCCATAAACATAAATAATGTTAAAAATCCAATAAAGCAGAATCCTAAAAATTTAGGGCTTTTTAATTTAGAGAATAAATAAGCTCTAGATTCCTTAGCAATTTCTTGTACTTCCTCATGAGAAAGCTTAACTTTTTTTGTATCTCTATCATCTTTTAATAAAAATAATATAGCGAAAAATACTATAATAACTAGAACCGTTGCAATTCCATAAAGTTCATGAACATTCCAAAGCATTATAAGTAGTGGTCCGCCACCTAAGGCAACTGCTGAAAATGATGATGTAATAAGAGAGCTAAGCCCCATTGCATCAGCACGTTTTTCATCGCCTACAGTTTTAGAAATCCAGGAATAAACACCTGCTGTTATTGCTCCAGTTCCTTGAAGGAATCTAGAAAAGATAAACATATAAGCATTTGAGGATAAAGCTGATAATAAAAGTCCAAATATAAGAACAAAAAGGCCTATTAAAATCATTCTTTTATTTCCGTGTTCATCACACCATTTTCCAAAAGGAACTTGGAAAAAAGCTTGAGTTAAACTAAAAGCTCCTAAAGCGATTCCACTTAAAGCAATAGTTCCAAATTTTAAGCTTATAGTATAGTTTGCAATAAAGGGAGCAACGATACTCATTCCTAAACTTCTAATTCCTAGTGCAACAGATAAAATAACTATAAAGGTTAATTGTCTGCTGTCTAATTTTGTTTCCATTTTAAAACCTCATCTCGAATTTAATTAATACTTTAGCATTATAGCAATAATTGGAGAATATACAAGAGATAGAGTATTAACAAAGATGGAATAAATTAAAAAAAGAAGTTGAAAATAAAAAGAATAAATGGTATTATTTGTAATTAATATGTGGGTGAAAAGGGGGAAAGGACTTATGTTAAGAAGGTTTGTTAAATATTATAAACCCTATAAGAAATTGTTTATACTTGATTTATTAGCAGCATTTGTAGTTGCATTATGTGATTTAATTTATCCAATGATAAGCAGAAATATTATAGATGATGTAGTGCAGAATAAAGATGGAAGAATGCTTTTGGTTTTTGGAATAACATTATTAAGTATTTTTATATTAAAAGCAGGGCTTAATTATTTTATGCAATATTATGGTCATATTTTAGGGGTTAATATGCAGGGAGATATGAGAGAGGAAGTTTTTGATCATCTTCAAAAGTTGCCTAACTCATATTTTAATGATAATAAGATTGGAGTTATAATGTCTAGAATTATAAATGATCTTATGGAAGTTTCAGAGCTTGCACATCATGGACCAGAAGATTTATTTATTTCAGTTATTCTTTTAATAGGTTCATTTTTTATATTAATAGGAATTAATGTAGAGCTAACTTTAATAATATTTGCAATATTACCGCTTGTAATTATTTTTGCAATTTTTAAAAGAAAAAAGATGAGTGCGAAATTTTTAGAGTCAAGGGTGGCTGTAGGAGATGTTAATGCAAGCTTAGAAAATAGTATATCTGGAGTTAGAGTAACAAAGGCTTTTTGTAATCATAAGATTGAAAAAGAGAAATTTAAAAAGGATAATAGAGTATTTAAAAAATCTAGAAATGAAGCTCTTAGAGCTATGTCAGAATTTTTCACAGGAATACTTTTTGGCATAGATATTTTAGAACTTGTAGTTTTAATAGTGGGAGGATACTTCACGTATATAGGAAGAATAACCTTAGGAGATTTTGCAGCATATCTTTTATATGTAAAAATGTTTATTCAGCCTATTAAAAAGCTTGTAAACTTTACTGAGCAATTTGAACTTGGAAGAACAGGTTTTATAAGATTTTTAGAAATAATGGATGTAGAAAGGGAGATAGAGGCGGAAAATCCTATACATCTTAAAAATGTCCAAGGTCATATAAATATAAAAAATGTTTCTTTTACTTATGAAGATAAAAAGAAAGTCTTTAAAGATTTAAGTTTAACTATTGAAAAAGGAAAAACCGTAGCTTTAGTAGGACCATCAGGTGGTGGAAAAACTACTCTTTGTAATTTAATACCTAGATTTTTTGATTATGATAATGGAAGTATAGAAATTGATGGTGTAGATATAAATAAGGTTTCATTAAATTCTTTAAGAAGAAATATAGGAATAGTAGCTCAAGATGTATTTTTATTTACAGGAACTATAAAAGAAAATATATTAGTAGGAAAAGCAGATGCTACAGATGAAGAAGTAATAGAAGCTTGTAAGAAAGCTAGAATACATGAATTTATAGAAGAATTATCAGAAGGATATGAAACATTTATAGGGGAAAGAGGAGTTAAATTATCAGGAGGTCAAAAACAAAGAATATCAATAGCAAGAATATTCCTTAAAAATCCTCCAATAATTATACTAGATGAAGCAACATCGGCTTTAGATAATATAACAGAAAAACAAATACAGGATTCTTTAGAAGAACTAAGTAAGGATAGAACTAATATAGTAGTAGCTCATAGATTAACAACTATAAAAAATGCTGATGAAATAATTGTTTTAACGGAAAATGGTATTGAAGAAAGAGGAAATCATAGGGAGTTATTAATTAAAGGTGGAATATATGCAAGCCTCAATAAATAGCTGGAGTTTTAAAGGGAAATCAATCGGTACAAAAATAAAAAATAAAAATTAAAACTAAAATCCAAACCCCGTGGCACGGAACAGCTAATAGCTAGTCCGTTTGCCCGGCAGACTGTGTAAAAACTAATATTTATACTAATCTAAGTATAAATATT
>NZ_CAMTIG010000015.1 GCF_947072515.1 uncultured Clostridium sp. | reverse complement strand
ACTAGTGGATTACTTTTAAATGATTTTTTGGTCTACAAATTAAGTATAAAATACACCTGTTGCACTCATAAAAATTCTAACTTTGTCAGTTTGTCCTAAAATTCTATCTAGGCTTATATCAGTAGTTGTACTAAAAGCTGCATCTTGCATAAAGTAATGAAATTCATCACAGACTATGTAATCATACTGTTGAAGATAATAAAATCCTTTCTTTTGCTCAAGCGATTGATATGTAGCTATGTCTATTGAATCAGTTTTCTTATCTTTTTTTATTTCATTTAAAAATTGATCTTTACAATTTGTTCTATGTACTAACATTAATATCTTAGTATTTTTTAAATATGCAAAAGCATGAAGGATATTCTTTATAAAATAGCTCTTTCCTGCTCCTGTGCCTGCTGTTATTGTTACTATCTCACCCTTATTCCAGTTTTTAATATCTTCTATTGTTATAATCTCACTTATTCTCAATTGTCCCATCTTAATTGCCTCCTATTTAATATTTATTATATTCATTTCTAATTTCTATTATTTTTTGCATAGCTTCTTTAAAATCCTCAGTATTTTCAAAACTGTATACTGTTCTATTTCCATTTTCTCTACTAAATTGCATATATCTAAATCCTGCGAAATTTAAAGCATGAGCTAAATATTTATTATCAATTATTGTATATTTATCCTTATTCATTTTAATATCTCCCTTTTATATCCTTAATTTAAGCTAACTGAAGTCCCCCCCAAGAACCTCAGTCAACTCATCTTTTAATTTAATATTGAATTAATTTATTTAAAAATATATTGTTACACTTTTTTTATTCTTAGCTATCTCTATTTCCTTAATTGTTATAGCTTCTAATCCTTCTACTGCACCCTTACAATCTGGATATATAAATCCTAGCTTTTTATCTTCTGCATAGAAATTTATATTATTCCCTTCTTCTCTTAACTCTAATGTTCCTTCTATATTTTCCACATCCGTTGTTAATCCACCTCGTGTTCTTTTTAATTCCCCTAATTTTTCTTTTTTCTTTAACTGTTCCTTCTTATCTAGCTCTAAACTTACTAACTCTACATTAATAATGCTGTAGTTAGTATTTAAATATTTTATTTCTCCATTAATATCTTCTTTATACATAGTTCCTACCCCTTGTTTTTGTTCTATTAATTCTTTTTCTAGCTCCTCAAATGCAAAGTTTAATATAAACCTACAACTTGCCTTAATATCCTTTTTGCCCTGCTCTGGATTCGGTCTCCTAACTTCGTACAATGATCTTAAAATTACTTTATCGTTATGCTTAGTTTGTACAGTTTCCTTAAAATCTTCTGCAATAATTAAATCTATCCTATTAAATTCCTCTGTGATTTTAGCATTAAGTCTAGTTATGTTTGCTTCTACATCTAATAATTCTGTTTTATTTTCTTTTCTTTCATCTTCTAACTTTTCCTTTTGTTGGTGCAGATTACTCAACTTATTATTTTTAGCCGTTGGTGCTATATCCTTGCTGTATCTAGTTTCAGTTATCTTTTTCTCTAAATCTCTTATAGCTTTGTAATGTCCTAATTCTTCTCGCTTTTCTTTCTCTGTTGCTAATTCAAATCTTTCAGGAATTTCTGACCTTAAGTAATGGTATTTATCTTCTAACAATTTTAAAGTATCTATACAGTCCTGATTAGCATCTTTACACGCATTTCCTAGCACTTTAAATAATTCTTTATTATTATATATATCTTCTTCCATTGCCCTTGCTGTATGTCCTAATTCGGTATTAATACCTTTTGCAAAATTACAAAGTAATGTATTACTACTCTTACAGTCGCTATATTTCACTACTGCATTAGCTTGTTTATATTTTGCATGATAGATATAGCTTGGTTTCTTAGCCCTTCTTCCTGTTGCTGCAAATAAAGGTTTTTCCATCCACTTTTCTACTGTAAGGTTTGTTTTAGGTTGATCTATTGCTACCATCTGTAAGTATAGTAAGTAGTAACTATATTTTTTGAAATGTTGAAAGTTTTTATTGATAAAGTTAACTATTTCTGTATCTGTAAGCTGTGTATAGTCAAATGCTCTACCTTCTTCCATTAACGCTTTTATTAGTTCTTTTTTTTCTTTTAGCTTTGCATATATTATACGTTCAATTTTTCTATTGAATTCTTGCATTTTTTCTTTAAGATCATCTTTTTCATAATTGGCTCTTATATCTGCTTTTTCTTGTATAAATTTCAAATTAACTTTTTTTTCTATTTGACTTTTAAACATTCCTAAACTTATATATTTTATTCCATCACCTGTTAAGAATTTATAAGGCATTTCTTGTATTAAATTTGATACTATAGCACCTTTGTTACTTAACTGTCCTATTTTGTTTCCTCTAACTTCTAAAAGCACACTATACATAGCTTCCTTGCTATATTCTACCTCTGAACTTCTACCATCGAATTGATTACGGAAATACCATTTAACGCCATCTGAATCTATATCTTCTATAACTGCATTGAAAATAGTTTCGTTATCTATTGCTAGTGCTATATCTAAATCTTCGTCAGCACCTGACTGTCGCATCATATAATCATTGAAGGGATAGAACATAATATCGCTTGATAAGTTTCCAAAATATTTTTTATACAATTGATTTTCTACTAATGTAGTTTTGATAAGTTCTGTAGCTGAATTTAATGGACATCTAGCTAATGTTCTATTTCCTATTTCATTTGGTACATAATTTTGATTATCCTGTAGTCCATCTGCACTCATATATCCTTTTATAGCCTTTAATTTTCCTTCTTTATAGATATATTCTGGATTGATTAAACTATTGAAATAACTAATTGCATCTTTTATTACCACTTTATAATTTCCTTTTACATAGATACTTCCACCTGCTAAAGTATGTACTGATTTATTTACTAGGCTTTCCATGACTTTATAACTACTTTGTAATGTTAACATTTTACTATCTAATTGAATTAATCTATGTACTTTTGTACTTGCACTTAAATCTAATTCTTCTTCCCTAGCTATATCTCCAAGCATTATTCTTGTTGCGTGTTCTTCTCTATCTATTACTCTAGTATAAATATCTTTGTGTTCTGCTGCTATTTCTTCTAATTGAACTGGTGTTAATGCTAAGTTAGACATTATTTGATAGTTAGCTTTAGTGTATGCTTTAGGTTGTTTTTTATTATATTTACATATGTTAAAGCCATTTAGTAATTTTTCAGCCTCAGGAAAGTTAAGTTTTAGCTCCTCTATATGTTCTGCACTATCAAACCACTTACCCCATTTAACTTGACTTGCATTTTGAATTACATCTACTTGAAATAGATCTACATCATTATTCCACATATCTTTAACTATAAGACTATTAATTCCATGTTCTTCTCTTAAATATTTTTTAAAATCGAACTTAACTAATAATCCTTTTGATGCAACTCCTATTTCTCTTATTCCTATCCAGCTTAACGGATAGCTGACTTTTAACTGCTTTTGTATATCTTTCATTACATTCGGCATTATAAAGCCTGAACCGTCCATTGCTGTATGTGGTACTGATTCGTTAGGGTGCTTAACTAATTCTAATTTTTGATTTGGTAATGTTCTGCCCTTCTTATTTTCTTCTGCAAACTGTAAGTAATTATTAATAAAATCATAAGTCATTTCTGGTAGTATTGCCTTTTTTAAGTTAGGTAAATATACTCTATCTCCTGTACTTGTTAGTAGTGATAATCTACTTACTATATCTTTATTGATACATAATTTCTTACCATCTTTTTCTTTTAATTTATCTAAACTTGCTAGGCTTTCTAAGTATTTTACAAACTCTTTATCTTCTTCTGCAACAAAAAAATATTCCATGCTGTATGCTGCTTCTTTATCCTCGTGTTTTAGCATATTTACTGTTGTTTGTAATGTTATGTATTTTTTATCATTATGTTCAAATCCATTTTTTAATATGTCCATTGCTGCTGTTTCATCCTGTGGAATTTGAACTTTAATTATATTTTCTATGTCTTCTTTTAATTCTACTTTTTTGTAAAGTGCATAAATTCTTATTAGATCATTCTCCCCTAGTGTTATTGTTTTTTCTTCCCCTGCTGTGTTGACCTCTCTTAAGTTGTACTGTTTCATTTTTAAATTCCCCCTATTTTTTATTTATTTTTATACCATAATTTGGATTCGGTGTAATACCGTTTCACATTCCCTTTAAGCTAGAAATCGGTAGATTATCTAGCGTTATGTACTCTAATTGTCCTTAAAGAACATTTTAAATTCTATCTTCTAAAAATATTTCTAGCTTGTCTTGTATTTCTGTAGCTAATGTTCTTTCTCCCTTAAGCCATAATTGAATTGTTGTATGACTTACTCCTAAATTTCTAGCTATAAATAGTTTTGGTGTAGCATATTTTTCTATAAGTGCTACTGTTCTTTCTTTTAATTTTTGTTCTCTGTTCATTTAATTCACCTCCTATAATTTCTGTAACAAATTTGAACAATAAAAAAAATATATTGATATATAAAGTTGTGTCTCCTCTATCATTATTAAAAAATTCCGTACTTTTTTTGGTAACTCTCTAAAGCATTGATATTAAAGGATTTGCGAGACACTATATTTATATGACCAACCGTTACATATTAGTTTTGCCCTTATTTTTTTAAAACATCCCCTTCCTCTATCACTTATAGTCTGGTGACAATTTATATACCCAACTCTCTAAAACGTTGATTTTAAAGGGATTATAGAGTGTTATTATTTATCGACCTAACTAGAAATATTGCTTTTGCTCTAAATTTATGTATAAATTTACCATTATTGAATTATTTTTTTGGTGCTAAAGTTTTTTATACTCTAGCACCTATTATGTGTTAATTATTTAAGTTTTTCTTCTATCTCTTGGATCTCATCATTTAAATAATGATATTCTTTAGCATATTTTTCATTGTGTTCTTTTTCTTTAAGCTCATCACCTGCTATTTCTCCAAATAGATTTTGAATTTCTTCCATTCTAGCTTCTAATTTAGCTTTAGTTTCGCTTAAATTCTTCACACTCTCTACTCCTGTCCCGTATTCGTCAAACTCTTCTCCTAAAATATCTCTCATTAATTCTTCTCTCATCATAATCATCAATCTCCCTTTTATTATTTATTAATATATTATTATTTATTTATTACTTCCAACATAGATTATCTATCATTGCGTTTTTAACTTTATATAGTAAATCATTTTCTTCTAGTTGAATCCAGATTTCATTAAATTCTGTTTCTATGCTTAAATCACAATTTTCAATTTCAATCTCAAAATTAACATTAAAGCTATTCATTACATCTAATATTTTTTCTTTTAATTTTTCTATAGTTAAATTTTCTCTCTTAATACTTCTGCACATAGTTAAAATATTTTCGCAAAATTCTATATCTAACTTACGTTGTTCACTTCCTAATAATTTATCTACACATTCTCCTTTTATATAATAACCATATAATTGTAAAAAATTATCAATACAATCTTTTATACTTGATTCATATTCATATATAAAATGTCTTTTTTTACAAGCATTACATATAAACCCTCTACTTACTCTACTTTCATAACTATTCCAATTATTGTATAATTCATATGCTATTATATATTCGCTGTAACTTGGTTTCTTATCAAATAAATATATTGTATGGAAAATACCTTCTTCTATTATTCTTTCAGTTTTAATTACACCAAACCCATTGTCAACTTTATATCTGTCCCCTTCAGCAAAATACATAAATTTCAACGTATCAATTTCACCATTGCTTCTTCCACTTGCAAATTCTGGATCTTTTATTATATTGCTAGAACTATAATCTTCTGGTTCATGTTCAACTACTCCAATAAAACCTATTCTCTTATATATTTCAGTCTTAAAATTTTCTATTTTTCTTTCATTGTCTAGTAATTCCAAAAGTTTCTCTCTTTCTTCTCTATGTTTTTTAATTTCTTCACCATACTTCTCTTTCCACTCATCTATATTAGATCCATATCTATCCTCTATTTCATCATTCATGTATTCAATCGCTAAGTCTGTCCTTCTGATTTTTTCTAATATTGTTTCATTCATAATTCATCAATCTCCCTTTTTATTTTTAATATTTTTTATACACTTACATATCTAAATCATCTGTTGGCATATATATTGAGACTTCTTCTGTTAAATCTCGTATTTCATTTTGTGCCTCTATAACATGTCTAATCATCTGAACACCTTTTTTTTCTAGCTCAGGACTATAGTGGTTTGCATATCTAAGTGTATTCATAACATCTACTATTGTATCCAGTCTAAGATGTGGATCTTTTAGTGTTGTGATTAAATACCTAATAGTTTTTATCATCTTATAACCATCTTCTAATCCTTTTACTGGCTTTTCATTTTCACAGTATTTATCTAACAAAAAATTTTTTAATTCTCTAGTTATTTTATCTATCTCTTCAAAGTAAACCAACATTTCTACTTCAAATTCATCTTCTCGTATCTGTTGTCCCTCATAAAGCATTTCTTTAATATCAGTTTTATCATTTTCTGATAGTTCTTTTTGAAACCATACTTCATTTATCTTAAACAATTCTTTTAAGGTATCTAAATGTTTTTGTGGTATTTTTCTTTTACCTGTAACCCAGTTTGTAATCCCTTGTTTTCCTATTCCTAAGCTTCCTGCTAATTCTGTATAGCTTATATTTTTATATTTGCAAATAAATTCTAATCCTATCATCTGTAGTCCCCTTTGATTTACTTTCTTGTTTCTATAAATCAATATTAACATCTTTTGATTTACTTGTAAACACTTTGTTTGCATTTTGTTAAAAATATTTTTACATTATATGCATTGCTCTAATATTGCTATTTGATTTTCTAATATGTGTAAATCTGTATCTGCTATATGTTTAAATCTTAGCTTTCTCATCTCTCTTAATGCCTGTTCCTTAGCTGACATAGTTAACCTTTTTGCTATTGCTACATTTAATATACTCTCTAACTCTCTTAACATACTGCTACCTGTCTGCATCTGCTTATTCTGTATTCTGTTATGTCCTTACCCCAAAAATCTGAAATTCTGATTGTGTACTCGTAGTTATTTTCTTTATAGATTTCTAAGTGCTTATTGTCTCTTTTAGCTTGTACACTTGTTATTAATAAAAATACTATTGCACATTGTTTTCCTAAATTTTCTTTAACTATTTTTTCTTGCTCGAACATAACTTTTTGTATTTTTATATTTTGCCCCTCTAACTCGTTTAATAATTCTGCTATTGTTGTTAATCCTCTCATATTTAAATCCCCCTGTTTTGTAATTATTTACCTTATGTCTAAATTATATATCTAAGTGAATCACCTGTCAACAACTTTTATTAAAAATTTATTCACTTTTATTCAACTTTTACATATGATAGAATATAAGTAGATAATGAATGATATAGGGGTGAGTAAAATGGCAGTAGGAAATGATAAGGATAGAATAATAGTAACTACTACAAAAGAACTTAAAGAACAATTACAGAAACTAGCTAAGCAAGATGATAGAACACTAAGTAATTTTATAAATCAAATCTTGAAACAGTATGTAGAGTCTAATAAATAATTAGGCTCTTTTTTTTATTTGATGTAAAGGGCAAAGCAAAAATCTTCGTTTTGGTATCTTTAGCCTTCACCTCATTATTTTCGATATTTTGATTGTGTCCAATCCGAATTATTCGGATTGGAAGTGTCGCCTCCCTTACCTTGTTTTATTCCCTTAATCGTTTTCTATTGCTTTAAAATAACACTAATGAATAAATTATAATCTTACTTGTAGAATTAAATAGAATTGGATTTACTGTACTGTTTTAAGCCATTTGTACCCTTTTAAACCCGACCGTCTTCGCCCTGTTCCATCCTCGCCTTGTCTCCTCCCTCCCGTTACGCTCTGCTAAAGTGTTGCAATAACATATATACCCTTGTACGCTTTGTACGGCTTGTACGGTGGCGTTATAGTACAATTAATAGTACAACAAAAAGGATAGCGTTAACTACCCTTCTTAATTGGTGGTGGCAATTTAGTAATAAAACTAGCATAACCTTTGCTGTAATATATTAAATTTAAACTGCTGAACTCTTCCATATTTTTAAGATCATCAAATTCAAAATTATCTAACTTGCTTTGAAAGTGTTTAAAATCATCTTCAAGTGAACCTTTAAGTAACATATAACTACTTCCACTTGCTTCTAATGTATCAAAAATCTTTTCAAGCTGTCTTATATATTGTGTACTAAATATAAACTTTAATCCGAATTTCCTTGATTGTGGTAGAATATATTCCAATTTACTCATTGTTGTTGGAGCTTGAAATACTTCATCCACTAAGATATTACACCTTAAAGGTTTATCACTTATCATCCCTCTCAATTGGCTTGCTAACCATATTTTACTGACTATATAAGTAACTAAAATATTTTTAGCCATCTTAGTTGGGAAATCAGATTCTTTCATCTTAAATAAAACAACTTTTCCTTCTTCCATACATTGCACTAAATTTATATTGTCCTTAAGTGATTTATTGTACATATATTTTAATTTAAAATCTTCTCTCAAAGTTGAAATTCTATCTAATATATGCTCTATTTTACTTTCTTTAGTTCCAACAATCTCACTTACTGCCCCTTCTTTGGCATCTTTAGCACTAACTTTAGACATTTCATTTAGTTCTAATAATGTATTTATCTCATCTTCTAAATTATCTTTTAATTCATAATATGAATTTATTTCTGATATATATTTAGCTCTCTTATTATGATTTTCTAAACACTCAACTACATTTTTTACACTATTATATCCTAATGCAAATACAATATTCCCTGCTGCATTTAAAAATCTTCTCATCCTACTACTTAACGGATCTCCTATACTTATACTATCTATTAAATCCATTAACTGTTGACTTTGTAAATTAGCATATTTAAGCCTATCAAATGCACTCATATCTTTTGTAATTTCAACTTCATTGAACCCTAGTCCTTGTATAGTTTCCTGATTAGCTAAATCTATTTCTATTAATCTACTTTTATCATTAATACATGATTTTATATCATCAGATAGCTTACAGTTTTTTATAAAATCTATGACTATAAGACCTTCACCAGCATTTATACAGTCTTTAGCATAATTACACATATAAGTAGTTTTTCCTCCACCTTGACTTCCTATAAGTGTTAATGGTAAATTCCCTATATTATACTCATCCTCTAAATATGCAGCTGTTTTTATACTTTTAAATTTACTTATCCCTAGTCTTTTAGTCCCCTCTCGTAACTTCTTTGGAATCTTAGCTTCTTCTGTCTTTACGTGATTTATTCCTAATTGCATAAGAGTAGTTCGTCCTGGTATCTGTATCAACTGTGAAACTTCATCTGAACTCATTGTTGAAGCTTTAGTTTTAATACTATAGTCTTCTAACTTAAATATTTCTTTGCTCTTATTTCTAATTAGTTCATTGTCCCCGTCTACCGAACGAAAAGCTTGACATACTGTATCTGCATTGTTACTTCTTCTAACAAAATCTACGGACTCTGATACAACAGCTATTTGAGTATCTACTATGCTAAGATCCTTCTTCTTTTTAGTAAATAGGGATAATTCCTCATGTTTCCGTTCCAATAGTCCCTCCAAATAAAAATCTCTATTTATCTTTATTTCTTCCTTTCCTCCAGTAAAATCTTGTATTATATCTAAAGCTCCATCTATCACATTTGTTACTATTTCTAAGCTTTTAAATAATATAAATTCAAAGTTCATAACTGGCTTTTGTATATTTTTCTTTTCTTTAAATTTAGAAATGGTAGTTTCATAAGTGTCACTAAATCCCATGTTGCTTCTTGGCATAAAATTATATACTACAGTAACTCTGTCCTCATCTTTCATTATTTCCATGCAACGTAAAATTGAGTTAAGGGGTTCATTAAGCTTTCTATCCACATTGAGGCTCATTCCGTCCATATATTTATAACTTAGTCCAAATACTTCAGAATCTTTTGAGAAGGGCTTTATAGCCCCCTCTAACACTTCTACAGTTGCTTTGCTCCATATTTCCATAATCTTTTCTAAGCATACTTGTAAAAAAATCTCTGGGACAACAAAATAAAAATTTGTATTTTCTTTGTAAATATCTATAACATACTTAATGCTAAAATCCTGCTCTATAATCAGTTTTTTACGCTCTCTATATATTTTCCTATTCAAACTTCTATAAGTTGCTGCTATGCTCTTAGCAAGTGATTGAGTAGTGTAATTCCTTATGGATTTGTGTGGTGTAATTTTAATGTATCTGTAATTGGGTTTCTTTATTTGAAAGTAATCTGATAACTTTATAGCCTGTACTTTTTTGTTATTGAACACTTAAAATCGCCACCTTTAATAATTGCATTATTATATAAATTACTATACTTCCTGAAACCCATTTACCACTTTTTTTAATCCCTGCAACATATAATATCAATGCTATTATAGCTACTATTAAGCATATCCAATAACTCATATCAATTGCCCCTGCAACTATCCAATTTAGAAGTTCTAATAAATTGCTTTTAATCCAATTTAACATATAGTATTCCTCCTACTTCGTAAAACATTCTGCTGCAAGATCAAATAAATAAGGTAACATATAAAGACTTGCAAATGCTAAAACATATTTAACTATCACTTTTCCTACGTCCCCTACATTGTCTCCACCTTTCATGAGTTGTCTTATAATGTCCTTGATTCCCATAACCAAGCATATCCAATATCCACCTTTTTGCAATAGAATTAAAAATGTATTTCCAAGCTTGTCTATTCCAGATGTATTTATTTCAGTTGCATTAGCCTGTACACTTGTTAACATTAATGCTATTGCTAAGGATATTACTACTATTTTTATTTGTTCTTTTTTTAAATGCTTCTGTACAAAACTTAGATTTCTTTCAATTTCATTTATTCTGCTATATTCCATAAATTCGTTTATGCTCATTGTAATTTGTTTCTTTTTCATTTTAAAATCACTCCTGAATATTATTTTGGATTTTGGTTAATACTATAATTAAATAAATAAATTTTATCGGGAGGTGCTTTATTATGTTTCCTTTAGTCGTTGGATATATCGTATTTACTTACGGTGTCGGAATCGCCGTTAACTTTTTATAATTCTTAATATTTTCTTAAATTGCATAAAATTAATTAAAATCATGCAACTTTTATATATAGCATGCATAAAATACTAACGTACGAAGTAGTGTAGTATTTGTTTTAGCCCCTTTCTAGCTTATTGGATTGGGGCTATTTTATTGGGTTTTTAGCTGTTTTTATATCTTCTTCTATATAAGTTATCTAATGCTACATACTCTAACATTACAATTAACTCTACATATTCAGCTTTACTTAATTCACTTGTATCTATTCCCTCTAAAGCTAATTCTGCTACTTTTTCTACATGCTCCTGGTCTGCTTTACTAAAATTTTCTTTTCTTAATTCCATTTTTATTTCCTCCTAAAATTCAAATCCTTGTGTAGTGGTTTCATTTTTCTTTTCTACTTTCTGATTTCCTCCAAGGGTATGAATACTATTCAGTACCTTTTCTTCCACAGATTTAGTTTTCGGTATATTTTCTCCATTTTTTTCAATGTCTTCTATTATAAGTTCTTTTACATATATACTTGTACTTAATTTATTAAGTAGATAATCATATAACCATTTTTCATTTTGTTTAAAACTTAATGTTAATTTCAATTGTTTTGCTGTCATTATAAATTCGCCTCCAACATAATTTTATAAGCATTTGCATTGCAGAAAATATCATCAACTACTGTTGTTCCTTGGACTCTTTTTAGAATTGGTTTTTTGAGTAATATACTTCCTCCCCCACAAAAAATAGATTGATTAATTTTAAAGTTATATTCCTGATCTATATCAAATAGTAAGCTCTCTAGCCAGTCTTTCATTATTTTTCTAACAAACTCTAAATCCTGTTGTACTCCATAAATCTTTAATCCGTTTTTTATAATCTTACTGAAATCATCAATTGTTAAATTTAAACCAAGCTTGCTATTTACTGCACTTATGACATTCGTTTGTAGGTTTATTATTCCATTTGGAATTGATGAAGGCTTAAGTATCTTTTTACGTCCTCCAACTTGCTCTATTATGCAAAGATCTGTTGTTCTCCCTCCAATATCAATTACTATTCCTTCATACCCTAAAGGGGTTGATAAAGCTGCTTCTGGATATACTTTCACATTTGTTATATAAAATTTTCTATCAGTACCTTCAAAATTTCCTTCCATAATCCTATTTTTCATTATTAATTCATTTAACGCATTTTTATCTTCTTTATACTGAATTAATGGCAGTCCTAAACCTAACTCAACCTCACTAACCTTTTCCTCTATGGACTTAGATAATGCTCCAAACAGCAGTCTTATATAGTTTTGTTTTCTTACTTTTCTATATTCACTATCAAAATTTCCTTGCTCAATATAAAATGTTTCATTATTTAAAATGATTTTTCCATCTTCAGACAGATATTGATTGCTTTTAGAGACTTTGGAATCAAAAAGTATTCCTTCAGATGTACAAGTGGTTGAATTACCTATATCCACTCCTATTTTCATATCTTTTATTTTCCTCCTAATTATTCTTTTTGTTTCTTTATACTTCCAATGTATGCTTTAGGAGTAGAAATGATACTATTAATTTAAAAAAAGGTAAAAAAATAAGAAGTCTACTCCTGAGACTTCTTTTCATCCAACATCTTTTCATATAAGCTTTGTTTTATAAACGCTGACATACCTATTATTTCACTTTTTTCTTTAACCCACTCATACAACTCTCGCTCAACCACACTATCCTTAAAGCTTACACTAACTTTATCACTCATAATCCTCAACACCGACTTTCTTTATTTATATGTATAATTTTAACATATTAAGTCGAGAATTACCAATACATTAAGGATTATTATTTTTTGGTTTCCAATTCTATATTGATAAAATGTTTTTTATCACTTTTTCTGTTGTTTTTCAAATTACTTCTTATTATTACTTCAAAATCTTTTTCTAAAATTTCTATTACCTTTTGAACTTCTTTTTTATTTTGTTTTGTATTTTCATAACCTAATCTCATCTTTAACATTTTCAGTTTCCTTTTCTATACTTTAAATCTAGTGCATCCTAACTTAATGTTAATTAACTTTATTTTTCTGCGATATATACTTGACCTTTATGGTAACATTTGCTTGACTGCTGTTTGAAGCGAGCAGAATACGGAACTCCCTCCCTCCTAAATCAAGAAATATAAAAAAATATATACTTAATTTAAGAAGGATATACTTACTGCATGACTTTCTGAATTGCTCACAGTTCCCGTATACCCAACTATACCTCACGATATAGTCTATCTGTTCATAGCTATGCTAAACGTCCTCATTAGTGCCTTTATAACTTCAGATACTCCCTCTGCCTTATCGCTAAGACAACACTTGTTAACCTTGTAATGAGCTTTTTATACTCTTCCACGATACCAACCTATCGCTTCACCGAGTAACGCCTTTGCCATTAAGCGACTTGGTCTACCTTCCCATACACGCCCTTTCATTACTGACTACTGTGTACACAAACTTATTTTATAGTGATTTCATAGATTCAACACTTGCTCTTAAATCTAAAAAAGAGTTTAAGAAATAAACCCTTGCAAACCACTATTTTTTTTGCTACAATATCTTTATCAGGAGACTTTGTAGTAACGTTTTTTTGGGTTTGCAAAGTTTTATAAAACGATATTCAGTTTTGAGATAAGATGGTACTTCCAATACCGTCTTATTTTTTTATGTTTTATTTTAAATTTTCCATAGGGCTATATCTTATGTATTTTTTTCTTATATCTTCAGTTGTTACGTCTAAATATGCTTTTTCAGTTACCATAACACTAGAATGACCTAGTATTTTAGATAACATAAATATATCTCCACCATTCAACAAAAATCTTCTTGCAAAGTTATTTCTCAAACTATGTGGCGTTACATTTTTATCAATATGAGCATTTTTTAAATATACTCTAAAATTTCTTTCATAGTTATTGGTTGCCATCATCCTATTTGTCCTTTGAGTAGGGAACAATAAGTCTGAGTCTACCATAACATCCTTATATTTAAGCCATCTTCTTAGCAATTTCCCCATTTTATCTGAATAAAAAACATATCTATCTCTCTTTCCCTTAGTTACAGTTGCACTTAAGAAAATAGTTTTATTTACAATATCAACTTCTTCATAGGTTAAACTAAGACACTCCGATAACCTCATCCCAGTATCAAAAATCAAGTTAGTTATAACATAATCTCTATATTCATGAAATTTGCTTAAATCCATTGTCTTTATTAGTTTTTTATATTCCTCATCTGTTAGCTGATCTTTTGAAGTTCGTTTATTTTTTACATATTTAACATCAATAACAGTATTATTTAATATATAATTGTTTTCATCTAGCCAGTTAAAAAATACTTTTATATTCCTCAAATAGTTATTCAATGTACTAGGTGATATTTCTTTTCCTATGTCTGGTCTTGAGTCTTGATATGTTTTCTTTAAGCTGTCTTTATTTGCCACATAGCTATATTTTCCCCTATCCTTTGTGAATTTAAGGTACTCTTCTACAACTTCTTTATTGACTTTATTAATGTCAGTAATATCCTTTTCTTCCTCAAGATACTTGCAGAATAATGTCAATGCTTGATAATAACTTTTAATTGTCTTGATTGCTAATCCTTTAATATTACAATAATCAATAAAATTCTGAATATGGTTATTAAAATCTTTTCTATTACCCTTAATTTTAGGCACAAAAAAACCTCCAATCTACTAGATTACACAATCTAATAAATTGAAGGTATTAATTTTATTTATTAACTTGAATTTAAATTCTTAAAATTAGTTTTTCATGCACTTTTTTATTGAAAGTTTTTCATAGATATATGTTCAATCCCTCTATTTTTAACCATTTATCTATATTAACTAACTTTATTTTTAAGTCTTAATTTATCAGCTATGATTGCTATGAACTCTGAGTTTGTAGGTTTGCCTTTATCATTGTGAATTGTATAGCCAAATAGTCTATTTATTGCATCAACTTGCCCTCTACCCCATGCAACTTCTATAGCATGTCTTATTGCTCTTTCAACTCTTGAAGCTGTTGTATTATATTTCTTAGCAATTGATGGATAAAGCTCTTTAGTAACTGCTGATAGTAGCTCCATATCGTTTACTACCATAGTTATAGCTTCTCTTAAATACATGTATCCTTTAATATGAGCTGGTACTCCTATTTCATGTATGATACTTGTTATTTCTGTTTCTAAGTCCATTGGTGCTTCATTTACTCTAGAAACTGAAATCATATTATTATTTGATAATCCTAATGTTGATTTCTTCATTTCTTGAATATCGTTACTATTAAACATTTCTCTTATTCTCTTTGTAAATATATCCATATCAAATGGTTTTACAACATAATAGTCAGCTCCTAAAGTTATAGCCTTTTGCGTAATCTTATCTTGTCCTACTGCTGAAAGAACTATGACTCTTGGCATTTCCTCTGGTCTTAAGTTTAAACTTGATAATTTTTCTAATACTCCAAGCCCGTCTAAATGTGGCATTATAATATCTAATACAACTAAATTTGGTCTTTTTTCTTCTATTAACTCTAATGCTTCTAACCCATCTTTTGCTATTCCTGTTACTACTATATCCTTTTGGTTTAGCAAGTAGTCTTTTAATATACTACAAAACTCTTTGTTATCATCTGCAATTACTACAGAAATTCTTGAATCCTCCATTTTTATCCCCCTTTATTTATAGGACTTATACCTTAATCTAAAATAAACTTCTACTTTTACTTTATTTCGACATATGTTATAAATATCCTTCTTTTATAATTTTTAAAATTTCTCAAGCAAAAATTATTTATAATTCCAAGGTTTTTATATAAAATATAACAATTAAATAACTTCCACTTTTTGTAAATTATACCTTATTTTTTAATTTTAGTCTATAGTTTTTAATATTATTTTATTTTTTTTTTCATTTTTCTCTATTTGTCTGCTTTTAAATATAGAATTCTTTACAAAAAAAGATAATAGCAACCTAAAATATTTGCCATTATCTTTTTTTATCTCTATCCTATAACGCCTGCATCTTTTAGCATCCAATCTATATAGATTCCATACCCTGTATCAGGTTTATTTATTAGTACATGAGTTACTGCTCCTATTATTTTACCATCTTGTATTATAGGGCTTCCGCTCATTCCTTGTATTATTCCTCCAGTTTGCTTTAAAAGTTCTTCATCTGTAATTTTTATTACCATACTTTTTGAAGTTGGTTCATCTTGATCTAATTTCTTTAATATTTCAATATCATATTCCTTTACTTCATTTCCTGACAATGTAGTTAAAATCTTAGCATTTCCAAGCTTTACTTCGTCTCTAAATCCTACTTTCATTGGTTTTGATTTCTCTTCTTTTTTAACTATTTCTCCACTACCAAATATTCCACACTCTGTATTTTTTTCTATATTTCCAATAGGACCACCTTCATCCATAAAGATTCCTTTTAATTCTCCTGGATTTCCTTTTTCTCCTTTTCTAAAACTAATTATTGATGCTTCATATAAATCACCTTTTTTACTTCTAAAGATTTCATTTGTATCTCCATCTGTAATTGGATGTCCTAATGCACCAAATTTATTTGTTTTCTTATCATAAAATGTCATGGTTCCTACCCCTGCTGCCGAATCTCTAACCCATAGACCTATTTTATAATTACTTCCTTCTTTTATTCCTTCTATTTCTTTTTCTATAATTTCGCCTTTTCTCTCTACTTTTATTTTTATATTTTTATTTTTAGAACTTTCTATGGCTGTTCCTACATCTCTTGATTTAATTACTTTATTTCCATTTATCTCTAAAATAAAATCACCGATATTTATTCCATTATCTTTTGCAGGGCTTCCCTTCTTTTCTCCATTTTGAAGTACATCTGAAAATCCCACTACTAACACTCCATTTGACGTTAACCTAATTCCAACACTTTCTCCTCCTGGATAAAGCTCTAAATCATTTACTTTATGTATTTTAACTTGTTTTAAGGGTAGTATTCCCATAAACCTTATATCTATTTTTTTACCATCATAATTTACTGTATTTAAAGGATTGTTTTGCTTAAAAACTGATATACTTCCAACATCTTCTTTATTTGTATAAATTTCATTTGGAATATCTTTTAGAGTAAAAATACTAGCTATCACCATGAGAGAAATTATAGTTAAAATTAAACCTACGCTTTTTACTATTTTATTTTTCATACTTAACCCTCCTTTATATCTTTACTCTTAGTTTGTCCCTAGATAGTTCTTTTATTCTGTAGTTTTTCTGCTATTTAAGCCTTTTTCCTGCTATTTAATCCTATTTTTGTATAAAAAAATAAAACTGTGAATAACACAGTTTTATTTTGCCCATTTTCTTTTATCTTATGTATTTATATTTTTTATTTCTTCTTTTTTCGAGTTTGCATTTTTAAGCATTTCTTTGACCGTTTCAATTGTTTTTTCTGTAACATTATCTCCGCCTAGCATAGTTGCAACTTGATTTATTTTTTCCTCTTCATTTAATATTTTAATTTTTGTAAAAGTTTTACCATCAAGAACTTCTTTGGATACAAAGTAATGTGTATCGGATAAAATAGCTATTTGAGGTAAATGAGTAATACATAGTACTTGGTGATTGTTTGATACTTGGTACATCTTTTCACCAACTCTTTGTCCCACTTGGCCACTTATTCCTGTATCTATCTCATCAAATATTAAAGTTGGAATACTATCTTTATCAGCAAATACACATTTTAATGCCAACATAATTCTAGAAAGTTCTCCTCCTGAAAGTACTTTTTCTAAAGATTTAACAGGTTCTCCTGGATTTGTTGATATCGCAAAAGTTACATCATCAAAACCTCTATCATTGTGTCTACCTAAAAACTCTATTTGTATTTCCATAGTCGATTTCTCTAAACCTACATATGATAATTCTTCTAGTATTTTCTTTTCTAATATTACCTTTTTCTCACATCTAACTTTATGTAACCTTTTACCAATAACTTTCATATCTGCAAGAGTTTTTTCTTCTTCTTTCTCAAGCTCTTTTATGATTTCTTCTGCATTTTCAAGTTCTAACTCTCTTTGTTTTAGTTCTTCATATTTCTCTAAAACAGCTTCAATGCTTCCACCATACTTCTTTTTATAACTATTTATAGTATATAGTCTTTCATTGATTTTAGCTAGTTCCTCTTCATCATATTGAATATCATCTGCACTATCTCTAAGTTCTCTTGATATTTCTTCTAAATTATAATAAGCTTCTTCAATTAATATCTTTTTTTCTTTTATCCATGAAAGATAATTTTCTATTCCACTAAGTTCTGATATTACTTTTGATAGTCCTTCTATTATTGAAGTATTTTCTCCACCATTTAATATATTATAGCTTAAATTTAAACTATTATTTATTTTTTCAGCATTAGCTAAAGAATCAAATCTTTCTTTTAATTCCTCTTCTTCACCTAATTTTAGTTGTCCTTTTTCTATATCTTCCACTTGAAACTTAATATAATCTATAAGTTTTTCACCCTGAAGGTTTCCTCTAAGGTCTAATATCTTAGCTCTTATAGAATATAGTTTCTCTTTTAACTTAGAAAACTTAGATAAGTCTTCTTCTATTAATCCGCCTATAAATGTATCTAAATAAATTCCATGAGCTTCTTTTTGAAGTAAATTTTGATTTTGATGTTGCCCATGTATATCTAATATTTTCTCTCTAATTTTTTTTAATTGAGTTATTATTATACTTTTATTATTTACTTTTAATATACTTTTCCCTGATATTAATGTTTCTCTTCTTATGATTAAAATATCATCATATTCAATTTCTAAATCATTTAAGATTTTTTTCACATTATCATTTGTATCAATTTGAAAAATCGCCTCAACAGATGTTTTATTTTCTCCAGTTCTTATTAGATCCTTTGAAAACTTTCCACCTAAAACGTAGTCTATTGCATCTATTAATATTGATTTTCCTGCTCCTGTTTCTCCCGAAAGTATATTAAATCCTGACTGTAAATCGAAAGAAATATTCTCTATAAGCGCAAAGTTTTTTATTGTTAATTGAATAAGCATTTTTAAACCTCACTACATATTTATTCTCTCTTTAATGCTAGCTACAATAGTTTCAGCACTTTCTATCGTTCTAACTAATATAAAAATAGTATTATCTCCCGCTACTGTTCCTGCTATGTTTTCAAAACTAAGGTTATCAATTGCCTCAGCTGCTGCAGATGCTCCTCCAGTAAACGTTTTTACAACTACCATTTTATCTATATTCTCTACATGAATTACTGCATTCTCTAAAATATTTGCTAATTTATCTGCTAATCTGTTTGTATCAGTCTTTGGTACTGCATATTTATATTTTCCTATTGACGATTGCATTTTTATTAATCTTAAATTTTTTATATCTCTTGATACGGTTGCCTGTGTTACATCAAACCCAGCATTTCGTAGCTCTTCTGCTAAATCCTCTTGAGTTTCTATGTCTTTTTCACTAATTATTTCTAAAATTTTATCATGTCTTCTTGATTTCAAATTTACCACCACCCTATTTTTTCTAATAATTTAATATTTTGTTTCTTAAAACATTAAAATAATCATAATCATCGAATTGTATAAACTTTGCAAATTTTTCTGCTCTGTTTATTTTAATTATTGACTTATTTTCCATTTTATAAACCTTTTGTCCATCTGTAGTTAAATAAACATCTTCATATGAACATATTTCTATCGTTATTATCATATCCCCATTTAAGACCATTGTCTGCATACTTTTTGTATGAGGACATATAGGTGTAAGTATTATTACATTTAAATCTGGATAAATAAAAGGACCTCCTGCTGAAAAAGAATATGCAGTTGAACCAGTTGGTGTACTCACTATTAAGCCATCACCTTTAAATGAAGCATAAAATTTATCATCTACATATATGTTAAATTTAGCCATTCTAGCTAAAGTCCCTTTAGCTAATACTATATCATTTAAAGCTCTTATGTCTTCTCCCTCAAAACCTTTAACAGTTCCTTCTATCATCATCCTATTTTCTATTATATAGTTTTTTTGTTTTAGTTTTTCTATATTAGAATCTAAGTTTTCTAATTCTGTTGAGCTTAGAAAACCAAGATTTCCTATATTTATTCCAACTATAGGTATACTATAATAGTATGAAACTTCTCTTGCAACTCCTAAAAGAGTTCCATCGCCCCCTAAAACAACTAATATATCTAACTTTAAGCTTTCAATATTTTTTATTTCATAGCTATTAATTACTATTATTTTACTCTCTTTAAATGCTTTTGTAAATTTTTCTTTTACTTCATTAAGGATATTTCCATTAATATCTTTATCTGGGTTTATAGCTATACCTATTCGTTCCATTTCTTTCTCCTTTAAATTTCTGTGTGAGACCCCTTCACAATTCGTACTATATCTTCATCTACAAAATTACTTTCTTTTTCTTTATCTTTTGAAAAATAAACTAAATATTCAATGTTTCCTTCTGGTCCCTTAATTGGAGAATAACTAAGGCCTAAGATATTTAAATCGTGCTCTTTTAGGAAATTTATTATTCCTTCAACAACTTCTAAATGTATACTTTCTTCTCTAACAACACCTTTTTTCCCAACTTTTCCACGACCTGCTTCAAACTGTGGTTTAATTAGCGCAACAACTTCTCCATTATCTTTTAATAAGTTTATTGTTGCAGGCATTATAGTTTTTAATGAGATAAAAGATACATCTATTGATGCAAAATCTAATTTTTCTCCTATTTCCTCAGGTGTAACATATCTTATATTAGTTCTTTCCATGCATACAACTCTAGGATCAGTTCTTAATTTCCAAGCAAATTGTCCATACCCTACATCAACAGCAAAAACTTTTGATGCTCCATTTTGAAGCATACAATCTGTAAATCCGCCTGTTGATGCACCTATATCCATACATACTTTATCTTGTAATTCTAATGGAAACTCCTTTAAGGCTTTCTCAAGTTTTAATCCACCTCTACTTACGTACGGTATCTTATGTCCTTTAAACTCGATACTAGCCTCTACCGAAACTTTCATACCAGCTTTATCTATTCTTTGTCCATCAACGAAAACTAATCCTGCCATTATACTTGTCTTAGCTTTCTCTCTAGATTCAATTATTCCTTTTTCAACTAATAATATATCTAATCTTTCTTTTTTATCTGACATACGTATCTCCTTCTTGTATAAGTTCTAATACTTTATTTTTTATTCCATCTGAATCTAATCCTTCTTCATTGTAAAGTATATCAACCTTACCCTGTTCAATAAACTTATCTTTATATCCTAAAGCTTCAAATTTACCTTTAAAATTATATTCATTTAATTTCATATTTACATTAGAACCTAATCCACCTGCTATTACATTGTCTTCTACAGTTAGTATTATGTGGCTATTTTCTGCAACTTCTTTTAATAGTTTTTCATCAATAGGCTTAATAAATGCTGCATTTATTATATTTACCTTTATATTTTTTTCTATTAGTTTTTCTTTGGCCATCATAGCATATGATACCATTTTTCCTGTTGCAATTATAGATATAACGCTCTTTTCACAATCTAACTGTTCCCATTCTCCATATTTTATCTCTTTTAAGGGTTTCATATTTTCTAAAATATCTCCACCTCTTGGATATCTTATAGCTACTGGAGTTCCTTTATTTATTGCCCACTTAAGCATTGGGTAAACTTCATCTAAGCATTTCGGAGCAATTATTGTCATGTTTGGTATTATAGAAAGATATGAAACATCAAATATTCCTTGATGTGTTTCTCCATCTTCTCCAACAATTCCAGCTCTATCTATAGCAAAAACTACAGGTAAATTTTGAATACAAACATCATGTAAAACTTGATCTAATCCTCTTTGTAAAAAAGTCGAATATACCGCAAAAACGGGTTTTAAGCCCGCACATGCCATTCCTGCTGCCATTGTAACTGCATGTTGCTCTGCTATTCCTACATCAAAAAACCTATTTTTAAATTCCTTTGCAAACTCTGTTAACCCGGTTCCATCTGGCATTGCTGCTGTTATTGCTACAATATCCTTATCCTCATTAGCTAATAATTTCATAGCCTCACCAAATTTTTTAGAATAATTTGCACTACTACTTTTACTTATTACTTCTCCACTTATTTTATTAAATGGTGAAATACCATGATACTTACATGGACTTTCTTCTGCTAACTCATAACCTTTTCCTTTTTTAGTTATGGTATGAATAATAACAGGGCCTGTCATCATTTTTGCATTGCTTATTACTTCTCTTAACTTTACAATATCGTGTCCATCAATTGGGCCTAAATATTTTACGCCCATATCTTCAAATAACATTGATGGAACTACTAATTGCTTTATACTATCTTTAACTCTTGTTAGTTTTAAAGCTAAGTTTTCTCCAATTTCACTTTCACTTAATTTGGTTTTCACTTCTTTTTTTATCATATTGTATTTAGGTTGCATTCGCATTCTATTTAAATATGATGATAAACCACCTACATTAGTCGAAATTGACATTTGGTTATCATTTAATATTATTATTAAATTTGTTTTATTATATCCTACGTCATTTAATGCTTCTAAAGCCATTCCACCAGTTAAGGCACCATCTCCTATTACAGCAACTATATTAGAGTCCTCACCCTTTAGATCTCTTGCTCTTGCCATTCCAAGTGCTGCAGAAATTGATGTGCTACTGTGTCCAGTATCAAACGCATCATATTTACTTTCTTTTCTTTTTGGGAATCCACTCATACCTTTATGTGTTCTTAAAACATCAAAGTCATCTTTTCTTCCTGTTAAAATTTTATGGACATAACTTTGATGTCCTACATCCCATATAACTTTATCTTTATCTAAATCAAACTCTCTAAATATACTAAGTGTTAATTCAACAACACCTAAATTAGAAGCTAAATGTCCTCCTGTTTTAGATACAGAAGAAATTAAAAATTCTCTTATCTCATTACCTACTAAATATAATTCTTTATTGTCTAAATCTCTAACATCTTTGGGAGAGTTTATTTTATTTAAAATATTCATCTTTTTCTAAACCACCTAATAATCTCTTTTTAATAAGTTTAAAGTAAGATCTTCTAATAATTTAGTATCTTTATTTAAACTCTTTAATATTTCTATACAATTGTTTGTTAGAGACTCACACATTTCTTTACTTTTTTCTAAACCATATTTACTTATGTAGTTTGTTTTATTATTTTTCTCATCTACATGTATTTTTTTCCCTAATTTCTTTTCATTCCCAATTATATCTAGTATATCGTCTTTTATTTGGAACGCTAATCCTAAGTCATCCCCAAATTTATTTAATTTTTCAATTTCCTCAGCAGTCCCATCTCCCATAATAGCTCCTGCAAGTATTGAAACCTTTATAAGTTCACCAGTTTTCTTTTTATGCATATATTTTAATTCATTTATTTCTATATCTTCTTTTTCTTCACTTAAAATATCTACAACTTGCCCTCCGATCATTCCTTCTGAGCCTGCTGCTTCTGCTATCTTTATTCCTGCTTCTAAATAATTTTTTCCGTATTTTAAAGATTCAGTCATAATTACTATCATCGCCTCATTTAATAAAGCATCTCCTGCTAGCACAGCTATATTTTCACCAAAAACTTTATGATTAGTTTTTTTACCTCTTCTTAAATCATCATCATCCATACATGGTAAATCATCATGTATTAATGAGTATGTATGAATCATTTCTATAGCACAAGCTACTTTTAATGCCCCTTTATAACTATCTTTATAAAGAGAGTATACTAATAAAGTTAAGATTGGTCTTACTCTCTTCCCACCTATGTTTAAACTATAACTTTGAGAATGGTATATTATATCGTTATATCCTGCTCTTCCTTCAAAGTAATTATTTAAATAATTATCTATTTCTAACTTATAATCATTAATATCCATGTTTATTTAAACTCCACTTCTTCATTTTCTTTTATTATAGATATTTTCCCTTCATATCCATTTAGAGTTTTATATAATTTATTTATAAGTTTAACTCCATTTTCATATTCTTTCATCGATTCATCTAATGTACATGAATTGCTTTCTAATTTATCTAAAATTTCTTCTAATTCTGATAACATTTCTTCATAACTAGTTTTTTTGGCCATTGTTTTCTCCTCCACTTTGTTTAAATATTCCCTTTATTACTCCATTACTTAATGTAATTTCTATATTACTTGCCTTTTCTAATTCTTCTTTTTGTTTTATAACTTTGCCTTTAGATTTTATTATAGAATATCCTTTATCTAATATATTTACTGGATTATTAGCATTTAATAAATTATTAAACTCACTTATTTTTCTTTTTTCTTCTTTTAATCTATCCATTATTTGCTTGTTTAATTCCTTATATTTAGAATCTATATCTAAATATCCATTGGATATTCTAACTTTAGGAGAATTAAGACTTATAATTTTAAATTTCCCTTTTAAATCTCTTTTTTCATTTTCTATTATACTCTCTATTTTTTTATTTAGTAAAGTGTTTGTATTTTTTATCTCTATCTTTAATCTATTTATATCTGGGACTGAAATTTCTGCTCCCTGTGAAGGTGTTGCTGCTCTGGTATCTGCAACAAAGTCTGAAATTGTAAAGTCCACCTCATGTCCTACTGCTGAAACAATCGGAATTTTTGATTTGAAAATTGCATATGCTAAGGCTTCTTCATTAAAGTTCCAAAGTTCTTCTAACGAACCCCCTCCACGACCTATTATAATTAAGTCAACAGATTTAGATTTATTAAAATATTCAATTCCAGCAATTATAGTTTTGTAACCACCTTCACCTTGTACTTTTGCAGGGTATAATACAATGTCACATAAATTATTTCGTCTTTTAGTTACATTTATTATATCTCTTATAGCTGCTCCTGTTTCTGCAGTTACTACTCCTATTCTAGTTGGATTTTTAGGTAAATCTTTTTTATTTTCCGAATCAAAAAGTCCTTCTTTTAAAAGTTTTTCCTTTAATCTCTCAAACTTTATATGTAAGTCTCCTATCCCAACTTCTTCTATTTCTCTACAGTATAATTGCAAACTTCCATTTTGAGGATAAATAGAAATTCTCCCATTTATTATTACATCTAATCCTTCTTTAAGCCTAAAAGTTAATAATTCTGCATCACTTTTAAACATGACACAATTTATTTTTGAAAAATCATCCTTTAATGAAAAATATATATGCCCACTTGTATGATATTTTAAATTAGAAATCTCTCCTTTTACAGAGAGATTATTTAATATAAAATCATTTTCAGTAATTTTCTTTATATAATTATTAACCTCAAATACTGATAAAATTTTAATTTTCATCTTTTAAAACCTTACAACTATTTTTTATTAAAAGTGCAGTAGTTAGGGCTCCTACTCCACCTGGTACTGGTGTTATTAACTTTGCTATATCTTTTACATTTTCAAAGTCAATATCTCCAGTTATTTTACCTTCAAAAGAAGATGTACCTACATCTATTAGTATTGCATTTTCTTTTATATATTCTTTTGTAATAAATTTAGGCTTACCTATTGCTACTATTAGTATATCTGCTCTTTTGCATAGTTCTTTTAATTTCTTTGTTTTTGAATGGCATATTGTAACTGTTGCATGCTTATTTAGAAGCAATTGTGCAATAGGTTTTCCAACTATATTACTTCTTCCTATTACAACTACCTCTTTTCCTTCTAAATCAACCTTATAACTTTCTAGCAATGTAATAATAGATTGTGGAGTACATGGCACAAAAGTCTCTTCACCTAAATATAACTTTCCAACTGATTCATATGTTAAACAATCAATATCTTTTTCTACTGATATTTTATTTACTATATTTTTTTCATTTAGATGTTTTGGTAGCGGTAATAACAACATAATTCCACTTACTGATTTATCCTCATTAAGTTCCTCTATCTTCTCTATTAATTCTTTTTCATCTATTGTCTCATCTAAAATAACCTTTGAAAACTGAACTCCTAATGAAGTCGCTACTTTCTCTTGACTATTTTGATAATATATAGATCCACCATCATTTCCAACTAAAATAGATGCTATTTTAGGCAAAGCTTTTTTCTGCTCTTTTCTTTCATTGACAATTTTTTTTATTTCTTCTTTTATTTGCGTAGAAACTTTTCTCCCATCTATTATATTACTCACTTAATCCACTCCCTATTTTTCTTTTAATATATTATCTAGTACTCCATTTACAAAAGCTTTTGATTTTAAATCTGAATATTTTTTAGTTAAGTTTATTCCTTCATTGATAGCAACTCTATCTGGAACATCGTCTCTAAATTTCATTTCATAAACAGCTAATCTTAAAATAGCTAAGTTAACTTTAGAAATTCTATTCATTTTCCAGTTTTGTAAGTTCTTTTCTATTAATGAATCTATGTATTCTTTATTTTCTTCTATTCCTCTTAATACTTCTTTTATATAATCCATTTCTAAAATTTCTATGTCATCTTCATAATTATCAACAAAAGTCTCAATTGCTTCCCCGTGTCCTTCTTTTGTTATCATCATACTAAATACTAATTCCATTGCTTTTTCTCTTGATAATTTTCTACTCATTATTTTCCTCCTAAAAACTAAATCCTTCTTTAGTTTTAACTATTTTTCTTTTTTTTATTATATATTAAACAAGGAAACACCCTCTGCTTATACAGAGGGTGATACTACTTTTCCTTAACTTCTTTGTCATGCTCTTTCTCAACATAAATGTTTTGAACATATACATCAACTGTGCTAACTTCAAGTCCTGTCATGGCTTCAACAGTTCTTTTAACATTCTCTTGAACTTGACCTATTACATCTAAGATTTTCACTCCATATTTTACAGTAACAGCCATTTCAATCTTAGCTCTGTCTTCTTCTAAACTAACTTTTACAGCTTTCCCTGAAGATTTCTTTTTTCCTTTAAGCATTTGAGAAATATTGCTTGTAACACCATTTTGGAATTCTAAAATTCCATCAATTTCCTCAGCTGCAATACCTGCTATAACACTAACAACTTCATCAGATATTTTTACAACTCCAACATTATTGTCATTTAAATTTTCCATGAAACCAAACCTCCTAAGGTTTTGAATTATCAAAACTTTTTGTCTTACGCTTATTATAACAAATATAAATTTACATTACAACGAATTATTTTTTCACTTCTATTGATATGTTAGTTATTCCAGTAAGATTTTGGACAACTTCTTTAATTTCTCTACTTTGGTCTTGATTTATGCTTTCTCCCTTAACATAAATTCTTGCCTTTTCGCCTTCTATATAGCAAACTGCTTCTTTAAAACCTTTATTTTTTATATTAATTTCAATTCTATTTTCATTGTCTGTATCTTTAGTTTTTCTTAAAAGTTCATTTTGCGCATTACTCTTAACATCTGCCGATGTATTTTTATCTTCAACTACAGCTTTTAAATTTGCTTTTACTTCAGCATCTTTCTTTTCTCTTTCACTTTTTGCATTATAGAAAAAGTCTTCTCCCTCTGCACTTGTTTCATTTTCTCCTTCTGGTTTAGTTTCTTTTTCTCCACTTTCTCCATTTAATGCTATCGCAGCCAAATCCTCTGGTGATTTTAACCCCTCTGAATTAAGCTTTATTGATAAAAGTCCTACACATATTACTAGCCCAGCTAGTGTAAAGATTATTCCAAATTGTTTTGTTGACATAAATTCTCCCCCTTTAAGTTACTTATTAATTTATATGCTAATTTACCATTGGATATACATTTACTTTATCAAAAGATAAATTATATAAATCTGATACTGCTTTTTCAATATTATATTTAATTTTGCTATTGCTAGCTCCTTCTGCTGTAACCATTACACCTACAACTTTAGGTTTATATACTTTTGTTACAAAAGGCTCATTACCATCTTTATTATTAGACATTACAACTTGACTTCCATCATTCTTTTGTTCATTAGTTCTCTTTCCACCTTGACTATCCTCTTCTTCTGTAACAGTAGTTTGTGTGTTATTGTCATATGCAACAACCTTCTCTTCACCACTTTCAAATGTCATTTTCACATCTACTCTACCAACCCCATCAACTTTTTGAAGTATTGATATTAATTCCTCTTTCTCTACTTTTTCATAACTATTATTTAATTGATTATTTTTTGCATCAGGCACCTCTGCATTTACATTCATAGTTCCTTCATTTTCTTTTATCTCATTTTTACCCTTACTAAAAAATGAAAACACTAAAAACATAATAAGTAACACTAATACTATTGCTATTAATCCACTAAATTTTTTATCTTTCATGAGTTTATTAAATTCTTCTTTTATTTTCTTAAAATCCATTTTACCCCTCCTTTTTTAATACTTTTATTTTCACCTTATCTAGGTTTAACTCATCTGATAAAAATTCTCGTATCTCTTCATATTCTTTATTAGTTTTTACTTCTGTCTCTTTCCCATTTTCTCCTATCGTTATTTTCTTTATTTTTTCTACTGTTTTAACCTTTTCCTTTTCATCTACATATACTATGACTTTGTCAATAGCTACATTCATATTGTCTAAATCAATAGTACATTCAACCTCATTTGAAAAATCTTTTCCTTTGTACTTATCTTTTAATATGTTATTTATATTCTTCGAAATATTTTCTTTAAAATTTTGAAGTTGTATTTCTTTTGCATTTATTTTTTCTTTCTCATCTTTTGAATACTCTATTGAGCTATACTCCTCAATTTTCTTTTCTATGGTTTCTTCTCCACTTGAGAAAAATTTTATCACTGGATTTAAAATAACTCCTATGAGCATTAACCCCAGTATAAATTTACTATATTTTTTCATTTTATTATCAGGTAAGATCATCTCAACAGCAGTTATAAGAACTAATGTACTAACTAATGTAACTACAAATTCTTTTATCATCTCCATAATTCTTATCCCCCCACTATAAATTTACCTGCTGATGCTAATATTCCGAGCAGAATAAAAAACATAAAGCTAACACTTATAACACATGAAGTAAGTAAAGTTATTGATTCTCCTATCATACTTAATGCGCTAGTTATTCTTTTATCACTTACTGGTTCAACTAAAGATGCTGATATTTTATATATAAATGACATTAGCATTAACTTCACAATAGGATATAGCACTATTAATATTATTACTATAAGTCCAACCCCTGTAATTGCATTTTTTATTATTAGAGAATATCCTGCAACAGATGTAATAGCATCTGAAAAAGCTTTTCCTACTATAGGAATAAAATTATCTACTGCAAACTTTGTTGTTTTTAAAGCCACAGCATCCATAGTATCTGCTGTTATTCCTCTTATTGTAAGCATTGCAATAAAAACCGTTATTACAATTCCTTGGAGCCATAAAACACTTTGACCTACTAGTTTACAAAGATTATCTATTTTATGTTCTGTAGATAGATTATTTGCAAATTTCAAAACAAAACTTATTAATATAATTGGTATTATAATAAACTCATAGATTTTAGGAATTATTATTACTGATGCAAGAACTATAGGATCCATTGTAGCTGCTTGTACAAATCCACCTGTCAAAGCTATCATTCCAACTAAAATTGGGAGCAGTGCATTCATAAATTCTGAAATACCTTTTATTACATTTATAGCAATATCTATAGATATTAAAAAACTTCTTGAAAGTATAATTATTAAAACAGAATAACATGCATAAAATGCTATATTTGATATATTTTCATTACTAAATGCATCTTCTAAATTCTTTAGCAATGCACACAGCATAGCTATACAAACCACTGATAAAACCAACTTTAAAACTGATTTAACTTCTTTAAATAATATACCTACAACCATAAGTCCTAAATCTTTTAATCCTATAGTTCCAGTCCCATTTTCTATATATGACTCTACATATCCTTTAGGATCTAGCTCATTTAACAATTCATCATCAGTTTTCATCTTATTTATATAATCATATAATGTATTTAATTTTTTATCTGATTCTTCCTTTATTTCATTTGTTGATTCTAACCCTGTATTTTCATTTGTATTTGCATATACATAAATTCCATTAGGTAAAACTATTTGCATTACTAATATAAGTGTAAGTAGGCTAAATATCTTTTTTAATTTTCTCATTGAATTATCCTCAAAATAGATTCTAATACTGACATTAATATTGGAATTGCTAAAAGCAATATTAGAATTTTTCCTGCTAACTCAATTTTAGAAGCTATGGAACCTGCTCCTGCATCTTTACATATCTCACTTGCAAATGAAGATAAATATGCAATTGCTATTATTTTTAGTATTATCCCTACATACACTACATCCATGCCTGCTCTATTTGCTATATCTTTAAAAAATATTATTATCTCTCCAAGTTGAGAAATAATAACTATTAATATTGCTATTCCTGCAATTAATAAAACTAATACAGCTATATCATCTCTTCTTCCCTTAAATAATAAAAATACAAATAGAGCAACAAATGCAAATGCTATTATTTTTATTATTAGCATTTTCTTCCTCCTACAACATAAACATTGTTCTTACAGTTTGGAATAGATCTCCTATCATTGAAACTACCATCACTAAAATAATCACTATTCCAGCCATATTTGTAATTACTGCTATATCATCTTTCCCACTACTTTTTAACACTTTATCTAATATGACCATTAAAATCCCTATTCCACCTAATTTAAAAAGTAATCCTACATCTAACATCATCGTCCTCCTATATTAAAAAAATTGATATCATAGCACCTGTTAAAACTCCTAATGAGCTATATAGCTTAGAATTTTTTTTAGATACTTCTTCTGCTTCTTTTAAATTTCTTTCAATATTCATCTTAAATAAATCAAATGCATTTTGCTGTCCATACACACCTGATTCGCCTAGAACCATCAAAAAATCTGCAATAGTTTTTTCATCTTCCTTTGTAAAATAAAATTCACTCTTTTGTTTTATATATATTTCTTTAAAAGAATCATATGCTGTATATTTTTTACCACATATTAAATCTTCTGCTACTTGTTTAAAAATTTCTCCAAATACTTTATTTTCATTATTCTCAATATTTATAAGTGCTTCTGGAAGCGGAGTATTTTTATATAAAATTTCATTTTTCAAAAGATTACTGTACTTGTTCACTTCACATAAATTTTTATATCTATTTATATATCTTTTACCAAGCAAAATTCCAGTATATGAGCAAAACAAGAAAATCGAAATTATCAATAGATATTTAAGCATCTAAATTCCCCCTCTGATTTTCTACTATAAACTTTCTCCACTCCAAATCTTTCTCCATCTGAAGCTAAAACAACAACTCTATCTATCAATCCCTTACTTAAAAGTTTATCAATCCCATCTCTTTTATATAAATCTTCAAAATCTTTTCCATGTACTGAAAAAATCAAATTAACACCTGAATTAAATGCATTTTTTATTTCTTCAATTTCTTCTTCTCGTCCAATTTCATCACATATTATAACTTCTGGTGCTAATGCTCTCACCGCCATTAATATCCCTTCTCTTTTATAACAATTATCTAAAATATCTGTTCTTATTCCTACATCCATTTGCGGAATGCCTTCATAACAAGCTCCTATTTCACTTCTTTCATCAATAACTACAACTTTTTTCCCTGTTAATTTATTTATGCTATCTCCATTTGATAAAACTCTAGTTAAATCTCTTAAAATAGTTGTTTTCCCACATTTAGGTGGAGAAACTATAATTGTATTTAAAACTCTGTTATCTTGGATTAAATATGGTATAAGCTTTTTACTGCACCCAAAAATCTCTCTAGTAATCCTTAAATTTATTGAACTAATATTTTTTATTGTTCTTACTGTTTTTTCACTCATAACACATTCACCAGCAAGCCCAACTCTATGTCCACCCTTTATGGTTATAAACCCTCTTTTTATTTCTTCTTCATATGCATATAGTGAATATGATGATATTCTTTTTAATATATATTTTAAATCATCAATATTCGCAGTATAATTCAAAATTACTTCTCCTCTTCTTAAATATATAATTACAGGCTTATTTACTTTTATTCTTACTTCTTGAATACCATCATTTAGATATTCTTTTACCTTATATTTTATATTTTCAGGAAACATTAAAAGAAAATCATCTCTTCTATACATTTCTTCCTCCTTTTCACTAAAATCTAGCAAATCTTAATTCCTATATAATTAATATTTTAATTCTTATGTAAATATTACTTATTTTTTTAAAATTCTTATGTAAATTTAAAAAGACCTAAGTTTAGTCATCTAAACTTAGGTCTTTATATATATTTATTTCAATATGTTTTCCCCACAATATGGGCATTTTATTTTTTCATTTGTTTCTGTAGCACTTTTTTCAATAAATATAGGTTTTCCACAATGCCTACATTTTATTTCTTCATACTCATCTTCGATTTCCTCTAAATCCTCAAAAGAAACTTCTTCAAATATCTCTTCTTGGATTCCTGAAATATCTGTATCTATAAACTTTATATTTTCCTCAATAGCTTCTTGATTAACTAAAACTTCTTCTACTTTGTCAGTCAACATATCTATTGTTTCTATTATCTTTAACGTAATGTCATTATTATCTAATTTAGCTGTTTCCGTTTTTAAAATCTCTAGATTTTTTCTAATTTCTTTCATTATGATCCCTTCCTTAATATGAAAATTGCTAAGTTCAACTAGAACTTAGCAACAAATACAACATATTAAACTCTTTCCATATAATCGCCAGTTCTAGTATCTACTCTAATTGTATCCCCTTCGTTTACGAACATTGGTACATTTACAATAGCTCCTGTTTCAAGAGTAGCTGGTTTTAATGCGTTTGTAGCAGTATTTCCTTTTACTCCTGGTTCAGTGTGAGTTATAGCTAACTCTACGAAGTTTGGTGCTTCAACTGAGAATGCATCACCTTTATAAAACTTGATTATAGCAAACATATTTTCTTTTAAATATTTAATTGCTTCTTCTACTTTTTCATAGTTTAAAGGAATTTGCTCGTAAGTTTCCCCATCCATGAAGTAGTATAATTCTCCATCATTATATAAGTATTGCATTTCTTTTCTTTCAATTACAGCTTCTTGGAACTTAGCTGTTGGGTTGAAAGTTGTATCTGTAACAGAACCTGATATAACGTTTCTTAATTTAGTTCTAACAAATGCTGCCCCTTTTCCTGGTTTAACATGTAAAAAGTCTAAAACTGTAAAAACTTGTCCTTCATGTTCAAATGTTGTACCTTTTCTTAAATCTCCTGCTGATATCATAAAATATCCCTCCAAAAGTATAATTTCAAATCCAATAACATATTATATAACAATTATAATCATATTTTGGTTTCTTCTGACATAACAATGATATTTTATCAAAATACTCCTCTAATTGCAATTGTTAAGTTCATTTAAGCATAATTTTTATTATATATATTATCTAATTTCTATGAATCCATTAATATTATCTCCTAGATTTTATATTTTATTCTTTATATAATAGATAAATATATCTCTAAATTATTTTTATCAATTTTTAATTTATACTCTAAAACTCTATATTTATCTAATCTATTTAACTTTTCTTTTATACTCTCACAATTCCCTTTTAAATAAACTTCTCCCACTATATCTGTTCCATTTTTATTTATTTTCAATATTTTTAAATCCCTAATATCTTTTAATTTTGAATATTTAGTATAAACTGATTTTTCATTTTCCGTTTTATATATATTTTCCGAAGAAACAATTTCAGATACTTTTTTAGGAAATTTTATATTAATAAAAATAAATTGTAAACTAATACTTAAAAATAATAATCCAAATACTATTTTCCATTTCATATTCAATCTCCTTTAACTTCTAAATATGCTTTATCTTCATCTATTTCTATACTTTTAATTTGCATTTTACCTTCTATTAATCCTACATTTACTTCTTCTATTTCTAATCTTCCCTCACCATTTACAATCTCACCTTTAGCCACCATGCCTCTAAATAATTCTATGAATTTATATAAAGAATCTTTTTTATCCGCTTTATATTCAACTACTACTTCTTTATGATTTTTATTTTCTTTTGCTTCTATAATTTTATTTACAGTTTCAAAAGAGAATATTATATTAATCAACAAGAGTGCTACTATTGCATTCTTGTTTTTCTCTTTAATTTTTTTCTTTCTTTTTTCATATATTTCTCTTGGCAAAAAGTCTTTATATATTTGCAACTTATTATCCATAAATTAATATTTTCTCCTTATTTTCATTTAAAATCATTTTTCCCTGTATACAATCTTCTTCATCTAAAATATTATTTATAATTAACATATCGTTACAAATACTTATACAAAACTCTTTTTTCATAAATGTTATTTTATATTTATCTTCTTTTTTTCTTCCTTCTTTTATCAACAATTCTTTTATTTTAAATTCGATAGGACTAACCTTAGCCATATCGTATCTACTTAATACATTTCTTACTATTTCACTACTTTTAACTGCATAGACATATGTTTTTTCTAATTTCTCTTCATAATGAATAAGATAATTTTCACTTCCTATAAAAGTATTTTCCATAAACTTATATATTCTTTCTTTATCCTTATAGTCTAAAATTTTAAAATAAATATTCTTGCTTAATATGTAAATATTTATTTTTTCTCTTTTTCTTATCGTTTTGCATAACTCTTCATATGTTAAAATATTTTTTTGATAAATAATATTTTCACCATCTATAAATATATTTTTATTCTTTTTAATTATCATATTTTAACGCTCCTTTGAGGAATAAATACAAACCTTTCTTTTTTATATAAACACTCTGCTTCTTTACAAGAACATAAAATTTCTTTTTTATAATAAACTTTAAATTCATTATATTCCTTACTTCCAGCATTAATATAACTTAACAGAACCTCTTCCTCTAAAAATTCCATCTGTAAACTCTTTATAGCTAATTTACTATCTACTAATTCATCTGGGTATAGGTATTTTTCATTTAAAACTATCTTTTCTAATTCATTTGCATACTCTTGCATTCTTTTTACTACATATTCTTTTCTTCTATTTAAATCTAAAGCACCTCTATTAAAAATTTTGTTTTGCTCTGAAATCCTTATCTCTAAAACTTTATAAATACCTAGAAAAAAGATTAAAGATAGACTTAAAAATAAAGTTGATATTATTAAAATATTTCCTTTCTTTTTCATATACAAATTAGTTTTTCACCTTCCTTAAATATTAATTTAAAATAAACTAATTTTCCTTTTTTTATAACTTCAAAATCCATTATATTTGGAAGTATTACTGCTGTAGTTGTATATGAATTTCCATTTTCAACTCTATAATATTTCAAACACAATTTATTTTTTTCATCTAAATATATCTCATCTTTTAATACTGTTTTATCCTTGGAAGTTTTGTATATTATAAGTTTATTTTCTTTTATTTCAAAGTAAAGATTATCTACTTTATTTAAATATTGCTTTATGTTTTTTACACCACTTTCAACAGTGTTTTTTCTTAATTGCTCTTTACTTATATATCCTACTTCTGAGACTATTTCTGTAGTTCCCTTTGTTATTATTAAAAATAGTAACAGATACAGAGTCATCCCTAAAGCAACCTCAATTAATGTGTTCCCCTTCTTCTTCCATCCATTTTTCTTTCTCAAAACTCTCCTCATAGCCATATTTATCTACCTTTACTGATATTTCTATACCAGTATCTAAATTTCTTATTTTTTTAATACTTACATCTTTCTCTTCAGTAAAAAATAAATTTTCAACATCTTCTTCTAATAGTTTTCTTTCTAAATCTTTTTCAAACCCGATGTAAATGTATTCATTTTTATTTAGAATATCCTCTAATGTACATAATTCTAAGTTATACTTTATTTCTTTTTTTAATATTTCTATGCAATTTAACTCTATGCTTTTATTCGCTTCTAGTTCTGAAATTATATAATATTTATATAATGCTCCTCCTACTAATGACAATGCTAAAGTTACAATAAACATCCCAATTATACATTCTATTAAGATATTACCCTTCTTGGATTTTTTCATTTACATATATCCTCACTGTACTTATTCCCACTTGTATAGTTAATTTATATTTATTTTTACTTTTCCGCCCTTCCCACTCAATTGAACAAGCTGGAAGATCTCCATTTGATTTTATTTTTAGAAGTGGTGTATTATATCTTACTTCTTTTGGAACTTTTATTATCTTCGTTAAATCTTTTTTGCTATTTATCTCAAACTGTATTATTTGTTCTTTTGAATTAAATTCTATTTCTCCACCTAACTCTGTTTCAATACATAAATCTCTTCCTGTATTTATTAGATTATATAAATTATTCAAAAATTCCCGCTCTATAATTTCATCTTTATAATCAGAATATGCTCCATAAGATACTCCTCCTAATCCAAACAATAAAATAGTTATAGTTATTACTGCGCCTGTTTCAATTAAAGTAAACCCCTTCCTCTTTTTCAAAATCCACCTCCGTATATAGTATCTATAATTGGAAACAGAAATAATGTCATAAAGGATATCACTCCGCCAGTTAATATAATCATTAATGTAGGTTGAATAAATGTCATTAGCGTTTTAATTTTTTCTTCTCTTTCATTTTCTAAATTATTTAAAATAACAGTAAGTCTACTTTCTATATTTCCAGATTCTTCACCTATTTTTACCATCGCTATTGAATATTGACTAATTTGATTTGACTTTATTAAAGAACTTACTAAAGATTTTCCTAATAATATTTCTTTTTTTATGGTATCTAAACTATTTTTCAAATCATCTTCTCTATTTTTATTAAAAAATTCTATTCCATTTGGAATGTTTATTCCACTTTGAATAAATAAGTTTAAAATCAATAATATTTCATATTCATTTTTCATATTATAAATCTTTGTCTTTTTCAAAAAAATATCTTTTATTCTTTCCCCTTTTAATAGAATTATTACACTAGGAAACACTATTAAAATAATACTTATATAAATAAATCCTATAAATTTATTTGTAGATAAAAATATCGATAATGAAAGTATTTGTTTTGTTATGGTAGGTAATGCTTCTTTTTCCATTATTATTTCATTAAAGGTTGGAATTATTAAATATAAGCTTCCAATTAAAATTAGGATTAAAAATATTAATGTTATGCTTGGATATATAAGACTTTTTCTAATCTTATTTCTATATTCATAAGTATTTTTATAATATTTGCTTAATCCTTTTAATACATAACTTAACTTTCCTGTTTCTTCTCCAACTTTTAGTATGTTTATAAAAAATTCTGGATAAAGTTTTTTATGCTTTTCAAAGCTTTCTCCTAAAGAGTTACCCATTTCTAAGTTTTTCTTTATATCTAATAAACTTTTTTTATATTCTTTTTTAAAATTTAATTCTAATATCAATTCAAAGGCTAAAATTATGCCAATTCCATCGGAGTAAAGTTTCTCTAAATTTTCAATTATCAAGCTTATACTTTTATAATCAGTTTTACTCTTTATCATTTACTCCTCCTGCTCACTTATAAAATCCATATAATCTAAATAACTAATTACTCCATTTTTTAAATAATTTTTCCCCATTTCTACTAACTCTTTATTATTAAGAAGCTCCTTATCTTCATGCAATTTTTGTAATGAAACTTCTTTATCTATCTTAGTTATTTGTGCTACTAGTACCCTTCCTTTATAACCTGTATAATTGCACTCCTCACAGCCTACCGCTTTTGATACTTCTATTTTTTCTTTCTTTATTTCAGCCACTTCTGTTTCTTTACATTTTTCACATAACTTCCTTAATAATCTTTGCGATATTATTCCAATTAAAGCTTCTTTTAAAGTTCGTTCCTCAATCCCTAAATCATGCAGTCTAAAATATACTTCTCTTGGCGAAATAGAATGTACTGTTGAATAAACTTTATGTCCCGTAATAGATGATCTAATTGCAATCTTTGCTGTTTCTGAATCTCTGATTTCTCCAATCATTATTACGTCAGGGTCTTGTCTTAATACTGATTTTAGAGCATTACTAAAGTCTAAATTGATATCCCTATTTAATTGTATTTGTGTAATCCCTTCTAATGGAACCTCCACAGGGTCCTCTATGGTCGTTATATTTATCCCTTGATTTTTAATTCCTTCTAGAATAGAGTATAATGACGTTGATTTTCCAGCTCCTGTTGGGCCATTTACTATTACTAACCCATCACGTTTTTTCACTATATTTAATAATACCTTCTTCTTCTCTTCATCCGCTGCAATTTCTTTAAAGTCGAGTCTTATAATACTTTTCTTCAATATTCTTAAAACAAGCTTTTCTCCATAAATTGTTTTTATTACTGAAATTCTTAAATTATATTCTTTGTTTTCAAACTTAAAATTCATTTTTCCATCTTGAGGTCTTCTCTTCTCTGTTATATCTAAATTACTTTTGTTTTTTATTCGTGATAACATTTTTTCATATTTGTTTAATGAAACTCTATACTTTATTCCAAGTAATCCATCTACTCTCATCCTTATATCTACACCTAGTTCATTAGGTTCAAAATGAATATCACTTGCCCGCTCTTTAATTCCTTCTTCTATAACAATATTTTCAATATCATTTTTTTCATATTCTAATAAAATAATATTTTTAAATTTTTGTATTTTTAAATCTTCTACTATCTCTACTTTAAACTTTTCATCAAGTATTAATGATAGAAATGAGAGCTCTTTTTCTTCTAAATGTTTATTTGAAAATATCTTTAATCTATTTTCAATTCTCATTGGAATTATATCCCATTCAAAACACTTTTTTATAGATATTTTTTCGATGTAATTAAAGTCTATTTTTTCAATTTCATTAATCATAGAATCACCTCTATTAACATTCTCCCATTTTTTTACTTTTGTATTCATCATATATAAAAAAAAGACAGGTCTTTACACCTGCCTTTATTTAAACCTTATAAACTCATATTCTCCATCTGTTTCTTCAACTACACTTACTTCCTCATTTTTATAAGAGAATATTTTCATCTCGCTTTCAAAGCCTTCATTTCCCATAAATAATATCTCTTCATTTTCTGTTTTGCTAAGTCCTTTTTCTAAAGAAATATTTTTTGGAAAATCAAATATCATTCTTTCAATTTCATCAGCAACAATTTTATAGAGAGATTCTCCATCTGTTTTTATACTTCCTAAAAAATAATATTCATTTTCAACCTTTTTAATATCATATATTTTATCTATTTCGTTTTCTATAATTTTAGATTGCTTACCTTCTTTTGTGATTATTTCTAAATTCTTTTCTTCTTCATCAAATGTATTTAGTATTATAATCTTATCATCAACTACTTTTAGAAATTCAATATAGCCTTTTTTTATTTCATAAAATTTATTTTCAGCTTCCTTTTCTAAATCATAAGTAAATAATCCATTTTCTCCTTCTATAGAAATTCCATAATAAATCAATGTATCATTTTCTAAGAACTGAAAGAAATTCCCTGATATCCTTACCTTAGACTTTATTTTTCTTTCTGTATTTTTATCTAAATCTAATACTTTTAAAATTCGCTCTCCAGAATCCTCTATTATATAAGCTACATATTTTCCTGTAGGCGATAATTTCAATTCACTATATTCCTTATCTTTTATTTCAATTATTTTATCTTTTCGTCTTATAAAATGTTTACCATCTTTAAGGAATATATAAGTATCTTTACTTTTATTATATTCAAGTATAGTTTCTTCTTTTAGAGTTTTCTCAAACTTCTCTTCTTCAAAGTTTAAATTATAGAATTCTCCTTTTTCTATCTTTATGATAGCCCCTTCGTTTAATGTTAAAATTTCTTCTCCATTTTTCCCATTCGTTTCACCGCAGGAAACAAATAATACTGAACTTCCTATTATCCCCAATATTAAACCCATTTTTTTTATTTTTCTCATTTTTTATTTATAATACTTCGCCTTTACAAATATATTCTGCTGGTCCTGTCATATATATTCCTTCTTCTTCTAATTCTATAACTAGATTTCCTCCTGGCAATGTAACATTTACTTTTTCGTCTACTAAGTTTAATATATTAAGCATTCTTGCACTTGCACATGCTCCAGTTCCACATGCTAATGTTTTTCCTGCTCCTCTTTCCCAAGTTCTTACTATAATATTATTTCTGTCGTTGATTTTAACAAAGTTAACATTAGTACCTTCTTTAAATATCTTATTTTTTTCAATATTAGCTCCAAATTCTGTTTCGAACTTATCTTTATTATCTATAACTATAGTATGTGGTACTCCTACTAATAATGTATTAATTTCAAATTCATTATTTAAAATTTCCATTTTATAATTTATTATTTTTTCTAGATTATCTGCTAAAGGAATATCTTTTCCTTCAAGTGATTCTTGTCCCATAAATACTTTTACATTTTTCACTACAGAATCTTCTATATATAATTCTATATCTTTTCTCCCATCTCCTGTTTGAACAGAAAATTTTTCTGATTTCACTAGTCCCTTTTCATATGCATATTTTCCAAAGCAACGAATTGCATTTCCACACATATTTGGTCTAGAACCATCACTATTTATTATTACCATTTGTAAGTCGCATTCCTTTGATTTTCTAATTAAAACTAGTCCATCTGCTCCTATTCCAAATCTTCTATGACATACTTTAATTGCTAATTCTGATTCATTTTTTATTTGTTCGTTTAAATCCTCTATTAATATAAAATCATTTCCTATTCCATGCATTTTAGTAAAATTCATTTTTATCCCTCACAGTCCTTTATTGATAAAAGTTCCATCTTAATGTTATACTATCTTTAAAACATCCTATAAAAGAAAGAAGGCAAGTATTATGGCATTAGATGGAATTTTTTTAAATCGATTAATATGTAATTTAAAAGAATATTTAATAGATGGAAAAATAGATAAAATAAATCAACCAGAAAAGGATGAGATTATACTTACTGTTAGAAAAAACAGAAAAAATCTAAAATTATTAATTTCTGCATCTCCAAGATTTTCTAGAATACATTTAACAACTATTCAAAAGAATAATCCTTTAACAGCTCCACTTTTCACAATGGTCTTAAGAAAATATCTCATAGGAGGTACAATCTTAGATATAACTCAAAAAGATTGCGATAGATTAATAGAACTTAAAATATCTGCAACTGATGAGCTAGGTTTTGATAGTAAATACTCTCTTATTGTAGAAATAATGGGACGACACTCAAATATCACTTTAGTTCGTGATAGAGATAATAAGGTAATGGAGTCTATAAAGCATATAACTCCTGATATAAATACTTTTAGAGTATTATATCCTGGTGTAACTTATGTTTATCCTCCCGTATCTACAAAGTTAAATCCATATAATTTTACTTTAGATGAATTTAAACCTTTTGTAAATACCTTAGAAGAATTAAATGAAAACTTTTTTTCTAATACTTTTACAGGAATAAGTAGACCATTATCAAAGGAATTATTCTTTGATCTAAATAAAGATAATTTATTCGAATCTACATCTAAATTATTAGATGGATTAAAGAATTCAAAGTCTTTCTATATTTTTACTAATGAATTTGGTATTTTAAAAGATTTTCATTGTATAAACTTCTCTCATTCATATTCTCACTTTATTGAATATGACTCACCATCAGTTTTAATAGAAGAATTTTTCTATAAAAAAGATAAACAAGATAGATTATCTAGTAAATCTATGGACTTACAACGTTTCATCAACACAAATATTGAGCGTTGTAAAAAGAAAAAAAGAATTTTAGAAGGAACACTTGATGATTGTACTAAAAAAGAAACTTTTAAAATCTATGGTGATTTGCTGACTTCATTTATTTATTCTATAAAAGAAGGTATGAAATCTATAACTCTTCAAAATTTTTATAGTGAAAATCTTGAAGATATAGAAATCCCTCTAAGTGTAAATAAAACACCATCTCAAAATGTGCAACTTTATTATAAAAAATATAATAAAATGAAAAAAGCTGAAGAAGAAGCCCATATCCAACTTGAAAAAAATGAGATTGAATTAAGCTATTTAAATTCAGTTTTAACTAATATTCATAACGTTGATGATTATAGTGAAATAGATGAGATAAAAGAAGAATTAATGGAAACTGGTTATTTAAAATTTAGAAAAGCTAAAAAGAATAATAATAAAAAGTCTAAACCACTTCATTTTATTTCTTCTGATGGTATTGATATTTTTGTTGGTAAAAATAATATTCAAAATGATTATTTAAGTATGAAATTTGCTAAAAAAAGTTATCTTTGGCTTCACACTAAAGATATTCCAGGTTCTCACGTAATAGTTTGTACAGATGAACTTTTAGATAAAACTATTGAAGAAGCTGCAACTATTGCTGCTTATTATAGTAAGGCTAAAAATTCAACAAAAGTTCCAGTAGATTACACCTTTGTTAAAAATCTTAAAAAACCACCTAATAGTAAATTAGGAATGGTTATTTATCATACTAACTGGACACTTTATACTGAACCTAGTGATTTCAATAAATTAGATCTTAAACAAATATAATTAAATTTTAAAGGGTATCTTTAACTAATATTAAAGATACCCTTTAGTCTTATTTTCTTCCAGTAGATCCAAATCCACCACGGTCTACATTTCCAAAGCTTTCAACTTCTTCAAGTTCTATCTCTGGCATAACTTCCATTATTCTAAATTGTGCTACTTTATCACCTTTTTTTATCCACGTTCCCTTTACAGCTTTTCCTTCAACATTTTCTTCATCTTTACTTTGAAGACAAAATACTGGTAAATGCCATTGATCATTATCACCTATATATGTATCATCTACAACACCCAGTCCATTAGTTTGTATTACTCCCCATGTTTTAAACGTTGAACTTCTAGGTGCTAAATGTCCTTCAAAACCTTTTGGTAATTCTAATGCAAATCCTAATGGAATCATAGCTCTCTCATTTAATTGCACAAAGATATCTTTATTTGCATATACATCTATCCAATTTCCTTTAGCTATTTTCTCTAATCTTTTTGCATCTTCAAAATATTTTATTCTCATTTTCATAAATATTCATTCCTTTCTTATGTTACATAAAATTGGATTTCCCATATTTCTAAATAGAAAATCCAATTATAAAAATTTCTTCTTTTAGTTTATTTTTCAACATTTATAATATTAACTGTAGCTTTTTTATTATAACTAGAAATATTTACTTCATTCCAAACCTTATATATAGGTTTCTTATAAATTTCCTTATTTATTATTTCTATTATTCTATAATTTCCTTGAGATAAATTATCAAAAATAACTTGTCCGTTAATATCTGTTTTTTTAGAATCCTCTAATTGCGGTGATATTCCATTTATTCTATAAAGATTTATTTTTATCCCTTTCATAACTTCTCCATCTATGTTGTCTAAAAATACATTTACTTTTATTTCTCCTAGAGAATCTTTATATTTTGGTTTATCATATATTCCATTATTCACAAAAATCCCTCCTAAGTCAACCTCTCTTTTTAAGGTATGTTATTATTCACTATTTTGCGAACAATTAAAATAAAAACTTACTTTATAAATTTAATTATCCATTCTCATACATATTAATTTATAATTTGCAAAAAATATAAATACTTGTACAAAGGAGGATATCTATTATGATTTATTTAAAAAAATTACCTAAAATCTCTTTTTTTATACTAATTTTTATTCTTTCATTCTTTTCTGTTTCTCCCTCTCTCACTTCTTTTGCTTCTGAAGAAAAAGTTATTTATTTAACTTTTGATGATGGTCCTTCTAAAGGCCCTTGTAATGAGGTTTTAGATGTATTAAAATCTGAAAATGTCTTAGGAACATTTTTTATTTTAGGAAATGAAATAAAAGGAAATGAAGATGCTTTAAAAAGAATTTATTCTGAAGGACACTCTATAGGGTTACATAGTATGACCCATGAAAGAAATAATCTTTACAATAATGATTCTGATTTTTTAAAAGAAATGCTTCAAGTTCAAGAAACCATCGAAAAAGTTACTGGCTATAAATCCACTATTTTAAGATTTCCTTTTGGATGTAATAATAATACATATAAACTAAAGAAATCTTTAGTAAACTTACTCCATGAAAATAATTTTAAAATTTATGATTGGACTCAAGATAGTAAAGATGGCGAATATTATAATTCTTCACCAGAAGTATTTTTTAAAGCCTCAATTTCTAAAGATTCTAATATTGTTCTTTTAATGCATTGTGGAACTATAAATAAAAATTCTCCAAAGGCTTTAGGAGATATTATTAAATATTATAAAAATCAAAATTATGTTTTTAAAACTATTTCAAATGATACTCCAGAAGTTTTTCATTACATAAAATAATAATAAAGCTAGAGAATCTTTCTCTAGCTTTACATTTCTTTTCCTATCATATTTACTATATCTTCAAAATATTTAGGTTTACTAAAATAATAACCTTGAACTATATCGCATAACATATCTTTTAAATATTCAACCTGTTCTCTATCTTCTACCCCTTCTGCTACAACAATTATTCCTAATTGATGTGATAAATTGATTATATTTTCAACAATACATCTAGATTTTCTGTTATCCAATAAATCAATAACAAAACTTCTATCTATCTTTAAAACATCTATGGGCAGTTTAGTTAAATAGTTCAATGATGAATATCCTGTTCCAAAATCATCTAGTGCTATAGTTGCACCTAACTTTTTTATTTCTTTTAACGTTCTTATATTTTTTTCAAAGGATTTCATAAGTATACTTTCTGTTATTTCTATTTCAATATATTTCAAATCTACATCATAACTTTCTCGAAACTCTAATAAATCTCTTAAAATCGTATCATGCCTTAACTGAAGTTCTGATAGATTAACTGCAATTTTAAAGTCTTTATGACCTAAATTCAAAAGATATCTTACTCTTCTAAATACTTCTTTTAGTACAAATGTACCTATTGGAATTATGAGCCTTGTCATTTCTGCAATAGGAATAAGCTCTGCTGGACTCACACTTCCAAGTTCTTTACTATTCCATCTTAAAAGTGCTTCAAATCCTTTTACAACTTTATTCTCAATAAATACTTTAGGTTGAAACATAATATAAAGCTCTTCATTTTCTATAGCCGTTCTTAAACATCTTTGTATATCATAAGATCTATTTACCTCTTTAGATATACTCTGATCATAAAAGGAATAATTTCCTTTCCCATTATTTTTAGCTATAGTTAAAGCTCCATCTGCATTCTTTAGAAGAGTATAGAATTCAACTCCATTTTCAGGTGCTACTGCAACTCCTGCACTTATATTTATAAATACATTCTTATCTTTATACTTTATAGGACTATAGAAACTTTTCATAATCCTATTTAAAATCTCTTCTAATTCACTTTTATTTATAATATTTTCTAAAAACATTATAAATTCATCTCCGTTATGTCTCCAAATAAGATCATTTTCTCTTATTTCATCTTCTAATCGCTCTAGTGCCTTTTCTAAGATAAAATCTCCTGATTCATATCCAAATGTTTCATTTATAAATTTAAAATCATCTAAATCAATTAAAACTATTGCATATCGATTATTATTTTTTTCTATTTTTTCATTTATAGTTTCTATAATACGATTTTTACTTTTCTTTTCCTTTTTCATGGTGGATATATTTTCCATTTTAAATATATTTCTTATAGATTCATCTTTTGTATTATTTGCTAATAAGGAATCTTTTATTTCAAAACACTCATCCTTTGCTCCACAATACATTTGCTCTTTATAAGAATACTTCATTTTATTATCCACCACACTATTTTTCATAATCAATTAACCCTCTTAAAACTATTCTTCATTTTCTAACTCTTCTACTTTATCCGCTTCTTCAATTTCTTTTCTCTTTTTATCATTAACTAAACTCGTAACTAAAGCTGCTGTTGCTGCTGCAAGAATTGCTAATTTACCCATCTTTTTTAATTTCATAACTTCCCCTCCTTCCTTTAACTACATTATAAACCATAAAATAGTTTTTTTTCTATGATAATTATCTAAAACAATTTCCTTCTTTTAAATAATCAAATCCGCCTTCTTTTAACTTCACTTTTAATTCTTCCTCATTTAAATCCATATCTTCACATAAAGTGTCTAAATCTTTATAGTAATCCCTTAATTTTAAATTTATAATGCTAACTAATATATTGACATCCATATTTTGTATATCCATAAAAGTACCTCCTATAATAATAATTTATATTATTATTATACCATTTCTATATACTTTTTTTCTTTAAAAATACATAAACATGAAATTATTAATGTAATTCCTTCAACAATTGGAGTTGTCATCCATATTCCATTTAAACCAAAAAGTGCTGCTAAAATTTCCAATAGTAAAATTACTAATACTAGCCCTCTAATTAGAGATATTATTGTGGATATTCTTGCTTTTTCCATAGATTGTAGCATTCCCACATTAAATATATTTATACCCATCGGAATCAAAGCTATAAAATAAATTCTTATTCCTGTTGCTCCAATTTCTTTTAATCTGCTTGGATCTTTTGAAAAAATATCTATTATTAGATTTGGACATATTTCACCTAATATAAAAAATATAGCACCTAAAAAAATTGTCCATTTGATTCCACTTCTATATGCCTCCAGCACTCTACTATATTTTTTAGCACCATAATTCATGCTTACAATAGGCTGAACTCCCTGTGCAATCCCATTGAATACAGCAATTATTATAAGTGAGAAATTAACTATTATACTATAAGCAGATATAGATATGTCTCCACCTATTGCTTTTAATTTTATATTAAAGACCACTATTACTATTGCCGCAGAAACCTCTAATACAAAGCTTGGAAATCCATTATTTAGTATTCTCTTTACATATCTTCCTTTTAATTTTTTTAAAGAAAATTTCATTTTATTTTTCTTTAAAATAAAATGAAAACATAAAATTATAATTCCACAAACTTGTGCCGTTGTAGTTGCAATTGCAGCTCCTCTCATCCCCATATTTAGTGGAAATATTAATATATAGTCTAAAATAATATTTACAATATTAGCTCCTATAATTGCCCACATAGATATTTTAGGATTCCCATCATTTCTTACAAATACGTTTAAAGTAGTAGAAAGAATAAATAATACCGCCCCAAATAATATGATTTGAAGATATTCTTTTACATAAATAAAAATTATGCCTGTTGCACCTAATGCCTTAATAATTTCATTAATGAATATTAAACAACTACCACCAAATATTATTCCTATTATTACAGTTGCTATAATAGCTACCGTAAAAATTTCATCAATAACCTCATATTCTTGTTTCCCCATTTTTATTGCTAAAAGTGTTGCTCCACCAACTCCTGTTAGTAAGGATATTGCAGTAAATATATTAAAAAAAGGAATAGCTATATTCAAAGCTGCAAGCCCTAAATCTCCAATCCCTCTCCCTATAAACATAGTATCTAAAAATATACAACAAGATAGTCCAAGCATTCCTAGTACACTTGGAAGCATATATTTAATAACTAGTTTTTTTATATCCTCTTTTAGCATTGATTTATTTATCAATGTATCTCCTCCTTATAATTCAAATTTATTTTCCTATTAAGATTCTATATATATCTTTAATAAATATTTCCTAGTTTCTATTTATTTTAAAATCAACTTCTATCTCTATTTTTAAAAGGGCTGTTTTACAAAACAGCCCTCAAAATATAAACTTATATTACTATTCTTTAATTATAATTTCTTTTTCATCATCATAGAATTCTTGGAAAGTATATTTTTTTCCTGCTTTCTCAAATCCTAATATTGCATCTAGACTTATATTTTCAGCTGCTTTAAAAATAGATTTATCTACCCCATCAAACTTTTCTTTTAATTCTTTGATCAAGTCTTTTATTTCATATCTTTTATTACCTATTTTTTCTGCTGATACCATACATGCACAATTTAATGGCCATATTCCACTATAATTTATAAATCTCTTTATATTTTCTTCTTCTATAAAATACATTGGTCTTATAAGCTCCATATCCTCAAAGTTATTTGCTCTAAGTTTTGGCATCATAGTTTTAAAGTTCCCTGCATATAGAACATTTAAAAGTGTTGTTTCTATTACATCATTATAATGATGTCCTAATGCTAATTTATTACATCCTCGTTCCTTTGCTTTTGCATATAGAGATCCTCTTCTCATTCTAGCGCAAAGATAACATGGATACTCTCTTGATTTTTCATCTATTACATCAAATATTCCTGATTCATATATGTATACAGGTATGTTTAAATGTGCACAATTTTCTTCTAAAAGCTTTCTTACATGTGGATGATATCCAGGATCCATAGCTATAAATTCTAATTCAAATTTCACTTGACCATGCCTTTGTAACTCTTGCATAAGTTTTGCAAGTAGCAATGAGTCTTTTCCTCCTGAAATAGCAACTGCTATTTTATCGCCTTCTTCTATTAATCCATATTGCTTTACAGCTTTTACAAATTTTGACCATATATGTTTTCTATATTTTTTTACTATACTTCTTTCAATCTCTTGAAGGCTTTTCTTTTCCTCTTCCGGAATAATCCTTGGACAGCCTTCTCCAGCTATACTACTCATTTTAAAACACCTCGCTTATCAAAGCATATTATATCATATTTAAAATAAAAAGAAAAAGCTAGATTAAATATCTAGCTTAATATGGATAAGAGCTATTTTTTCCTGCAATTGTTATATTTAAAGTCTTATTTTCTATTACTTTCTTATATGAACATAAAAATTCATTTAATTCAGTATCATTTAAATCAACTTCTTTTTCACTTAGAATTATTATATTTTCCTCTTGAAGTAATATCCTTATATCATTTACAGTATTCTGTATTTTATACTCTTCCATCATTTTCTTTTCTATTTTTTTATTATACTTTTCTTCAAAACTCATCTTTTTTCTTGTATCTTCATAAGTTCCACTATTTAAATTTAGGTTCATTCCTAAACTTCCCATTTGATTTTCTAAATCACTTAAATCAAATCCATATCTTCCCATCATTTTTTTCTGTATTTCAAATAATTTTTTTTCTGAAATATTATTTTCTGCCATATACTTAGAGATTTCACTTGTATATTGAGCCATATTCATTGATCCTGATTGAGTTTTATAAAACAAATCAAACATATAGTTTTCAAATTTATCTACATCACCATCATTTACTTTATTTTTTAATTCATTAAAATCAATTACTTTTTTATCATCCATGTGCAATGCCCTCCCTAAAAAATATCTTTTAATTATTATATTAATACTTTTATATAAAAAAGGCTACATAAACTTTGTAATTTTAACTACTCTTTATGAAGCCTTAATAAATTATTTCCTTTTTCTCATTCCAATGACTTCAGTTTTTATCCTTCTTTCATTTGGATTTTTAGCTTTTTTTATTTTTCTAGCTAAATTCCATTGTCCATAAAGACCTATTAATAATACAGGTATTAAAAATCCTCCAATAGATTTAATTAATATGCAAACAATCGATAAGCTTCCAATTGCAATAAATAAAAAACTAATATCATATCTATCACAAATTTTATAATACATATACATTGAATATATTGTATATATAACAGAACTTACTATAGCAATTAAACTTGGTATCATACCATTCATACCTTTAAATAATACAATTCCAACTAATGCTACAATAAATACATAATTTCCTTTTCCTAATTTTATTAGTTGATAGAAATTTCCTATGGGTATCCAACCAAGCCAAGGCTTGTCTACCTTCTCAACTTTTGAAACACTATAAATTGCATACCCAGTTACTAAATAATTTACAAATGCAAATATTACTGATATCATAAGTAAACCTAAAAATGTCGCTCTTAACTCTGGTGTCATTTCCGGCATAATCACATTTCCCCTCTCATTCTCTCCTAAAATATATTCTAATTTTACCATATATTTTTGAACTTGTCTTTAACTTTTTTAATTTTTGTAGAATAATGTAAACTTTTCATGGACAAATTTAATATAGTAAAACATTTTATTATATTAAATTTAGGAGGTCTCAGTTATGGAAAAGAAATCACATTGTAATTGTAAATGTCACAAAAATTTAGAATCGATAAATTCTGAACAAATGATATCACCAATTCCCTTAAAATCTTTGAGTTCTTGTAAAACTAAAAATAAGGAACACCTTCTTAATAACACACATGAATATACAAAAACTATAAAATCTCAGGATAAAGATGGTGATTTTATAGACTATTCTAACACTAGCTTTTCGTCTGAAGGACCAATTAAATATGGTGAAGAACAAGATGTAGACGACTTATAAAGATAAGAGACTGATTCAAAATTGAATCAGTCTCTTATTATATTTTTTAAATTTTCTATCGAAAAAGCTAAAAACTTTTTATCTTCTAATAATCCAAAGTTAATTTCTTTTACTCTTATTTTATTTTCAGTAAATCTACTTTTAAAACTTCCTTGTTTATCTGAATAGATATCTTTTTCAAAATGATATCCTTTAGTTAATAATAAAGGTTTAAACACCACTTCTTCTGTATTTTCCTTTAAGATACTCTTTATGATATCATCAGCTTCTTCTTTAAAGTTTAAACTTAAAAAGCTTAAATTTTTATAGTTTAAATTAACCTCTTTTTTAAACTCTTCACTTATAGAATCTACAATATCATCTTCTCTTCCATGAGATATAAATATAGTGTTGTCTCTTCCTTCAAATATTGTATCTATAAATGTTTTCTTATATTCTAATATAGGTTTTGTCTTTATTATTTTTTTAAAATTATTTTTATTATCTTCAAGAACTTTTTCAATCTTTCTATTTTCTTTTCCATCTGAAAGTACAAGTTTCAATAAAATAATTTCTTCATAGCCTAAATCTTTTATTTCCTTTATTTTTTCCTCAAAAGATAATATTCTTTCATCTTGCAACTTTTTTATTATTCGCTCTGATGTAAAGCCTATAAATGTAGGAATATTAATATTCTCTTCTATTTTACGTATAAATGGTTGGAATTGATTTTCATACCCATTTAAAGTTGATGTTCCAAAAGCAACAATCAAAATGCAATGTTTCATTATTTACTTTCCTCTATACAGAACTCTTCATACGCTTTTAAGAACTTCTCTATATGCTCTTTATTATGGTGTACTGATAAGAATAATGCTTCAAATTGTGATGGTGGTATATTAAATCCTTTATCCATCATATAAAGGAAATATCTTTTAAATCTTTCACTATTACATTCTTTAACTTTTTCAAAAGTATCTATTACTTCTTCATCAGTAAAGAAAATAGTCATCATTCCACCAATTCTATTAAATGCAACATTAATTCCATACTTATCAGATATTTCTTTTACTCCATTTTCTAACATTGCTCCAATTTCATCAATATGCTTATAGAATACTTCTTTATTATCTTTTAATTTATTTAATGTTGCAAGTCCTGCAGCAACTACTACTGGATTTCCAGACATAGTTCCAGCTTGATATACTCCACCAAGTGGTGCTAAAGATTCCATTATATCTTTTCTTCCTCCATAAACACCACAAGGAAGACCTCCACCTATTATTTTTGCATATGTTACTAAATCAGGTTTTTCATCAAAATATTTAGATGCTCCTAAATAACTTGCTCTAAATCCACTCATTACTTCATCAAATATAAGAAGTGATCCATTCTTATCACATTCAGCTCTTAAGAATTTCATAAAACTATCTTTAGCTTTTATAACTCCCATATTTCCAGCTATTGGTTCAATAATAACACAAGCTATTTCATCTCCATATTTTTCGAAGATTTCTTTTATGCTTTCTTCATCATTATATTTTGCAATAACTGTATTTTTAACTATACTATCTGGTACTCCAAGAGAACCTTTTATTCCTTCAGTTAAAACTCCTGAACCAGCTTCTATTAAAAATCCATCAAAATGCCCATGATAACACCCTGCAAATTTAACTATTTTATCTCTCTTAGTCCATCCTCTTGCAAGCTTTATAGCACTCATAGTCGCTTCTGTACCTGAGTTAACCATTCTTATCATCTCTAAGCTTTCTATTTCATCACATAAAAATTCTGCCATTTGAAGCTCACCCTTAGTTGGTGCTCCAAATGCTATAGAATCTTTTGCTGCATTACTTATTGCATTAACAACATCTTTATCACTATGACCTAATATCATTGGTCCCCATGCAAGAACAAAATCTATATATTCTTTTGAATCTTCATCCTCTAAAATAACTCCATATCCTTTTTTAATTACTTTAGGATTTATTCCCATTCCATTAAATGCTCTAACTGGGCTGTTTACTCCACCTGGCATAACTTCTTTTGACTTTAAAAAAATCTCTTTATTCATTTTGTTCACCCCTATTTATTTAAAGCTCTACTAGCTTCTAATGCATGATACGTAATTATAATATCTGCTCCAGCTCTTTTCATTGATGTTAAAGTTTCTAATATTATTCTTTCTTCATCAATAAGTCCCATTTTAGCCGCTGCTTTAATCATTGCATATTCACCACTTACATTGTATACAGCTAATGGTAAATCACAAGTATTTCTTACTTCACGAACTACATCTAAATAAGAAAGAGCTGGTTTTACCATAACGATATCTGCACCTTCTTCTATATCTTCTTTAACTTCTCTAATTGCCTCTAATCTATTTCCTGGATCCATTTGATATGTTTTTCTATCTCCAAAACTTGGTGCAGAATTTGCTGCCGCTCTGAAAGGTCCATAGTACGCTGAACAATATTTAGCTGAATAACTCATTATTGGAATATTTACAAACCCGTTGTTATCTAATATTTCTCTTATAGTTCCAACTCTTCCATCCATCATATCTGATGGTGCAATTATATCGGCTCCCGCTTTAGCATGAGATAAAGCTATTTTATTTAAATATTCTAAAGTCTTATCATTATCAACATACTCTCCATCTAAAATTCCACAATGACCATGGTCTGTATATTCGCACATACAAACATCTGTAACAACTAAAATATCTTTATTTATTTCTTTTATTTTTCTAATTCCTTTTTGTACTATTCCATCTTCACTAAATGATTCACTTCCACAACAATCTTTATGTTCTGGAATTCCGAATAATATCACACCTTTTATATTACATTCTACAACTTCCTCGATAACTTCATTTAATCTATCTACTGAGTAATGATATATACCTGGTAAAGATGAAATTTCATTTTTTATTCCTTCGCCTTCAACTACAAATATAGGGAATATAAAATCTGATGATGATAATGTTGTTTCCCTAACTAAACTTCTCATACTTTCGTTTACTCTTAATCTTCTTCCTCTTTTTATCAATTTAAACACTCCCTTTAATCTATACTAATCCAATTATTTCTTGTAAAAATCCTTCTTCTGAATGTTTTTTACACATCTTATATTCCATTTCATTTTCTTTTAATGCATTAGCTGTCTTTGGTCCAATAGCAATAGTTTTCTTTTCTTTTAACTTTTCTATTCCTATTAAATCAATCATATTTTCAACTGTAGTTGGACTTGTATATAATACATAATCTACATCATCAAAACATCTTGCATCATAAAGATTACCTTTAACAGTATTATAGATATTAACTCTATCAACTTCTGCTCCTAATTTTTCTAGGTTTTCTTTTAAATAATCTCTTGCTTTCTCTGAAGTTGGAATTAATACTCTGTCTCCTTTTGAAACAAGTTCTTTTATCTCTTCAAATAATCCTTCTGCCACAAAAGTTTTCGCTGTCTTTTTAGCTACAATTCCTCTTTTTAATAAGGCTCTCTTTGTAGCATTTCCAATAGCATAAAAGTCTCCTCTAATATTTCTTACATCATACTCTTTATCCATTAAATAATCAAAGAATATATTAACTCCATTAACTGATGTAAATATTAAGTGATTATATCCTTCTAAAATATCTATATATTGAGCTAATTGCTCTTTTCTCTCTTCTATTTTGATAGAATTTATTTCTGTAACAAATGCACCTAAATCTTTTAATGAATTTTTTAAATTAGTAGATTGTTCTTTGCTTCTTGTAATACAAATATTTTTCCCAAATAAAGGTTTCTTGATAAACCAATCTAAACTTTCATTTAATGAAACTACTTCTCCAACAACAATTATACATGGAGATTCTAAATTTGCTTCTCTAGCAAGTCTTCCTATATTCTCTAGTGTTCCAACAACCTTTTTTTGTTTAGCAGATGTTCCCTTCATAACTACAGCACTTTTAGTACTTTTATCTTTACCATGTTTCATAAGTTCATCAGTTATAATATCGATATTTTCAAGTCCCATCATAAACACTAAAGTTCCATTTTCTTTTGCTAAAGCTTCAAAATTTACATTTAGGCTTTTAGCTGACATTCCTGTTACAATATGAAAACTTTGTGATAATCCTCTATGTGTAATTGGAATTCCTGCATAGTTTAATACTGATACTGGTGATGTTACTCCTGGAATAACCTCAAACTCTAAATTTTCATCTAAAAGAGCTAGTGCTTCTTCTCCACCTCTTCCAAATACATATGGATCTCCACCTTTTATTCTTCCAACTATATGTCCCTTTTTCACAAGCTCAACTAAAAGTTCATTTATTTCTTCTTGTTTCATTGAATGAGCATTAGGTTTTTTACCGCAATAATATAATTCACAATCTTCATTTAAAAAATTCAATATATTTGTAGATACTAATCTATCATAAACAACCGCTGTACATTTTTCTAATATTCTCTTTCCTTTTAAAGTTAATAATTCTTCATCTAGAGGTCCTGCTCCGATTAAATATGCTTTTCCATTCATGTAAGTCACCTATCCTTTTAATATCTTTTCTGCTAAAGCTTCTCCTAAAGCTATATTATCACTCTTTTTCCCAGTGATATCTTTTATTACTAGTTTACCATTAACTTTAAATGTTCCCTTTAAATAAAGTTCATCTCCCATAATTTCAGAGTAAATTCCAATTAAACTATGACAATCTCCATTTAATCTTCTCATGAAACTTCTTTCAGCTTCTACACTTACTCTAACTTCTTTATTGTCTAGTTTCTTAATTTCATCTAAACCTTCAAAGTTCTTTAAGCATTCAATTCCTAATGCCCCTTGCCCAACAGCCGGAAGGAATTCTTTTGGATCAAAATATTCTGTTATAATTTTTTCCATTCCTAATCTTTTAAGTCCTGCTGCTGCAAGTATTATTCCATCTAACCCTTGTTCTTTCATTTTCTTTAATCTAGTTTGAACATTTCCTCTTATAGGTACAATATCTAAATCTGGTCTTAATCTCTTAAGCATTTCAACTCTTCTTATGCTACTTGTTCCAATTTTCCCACCTTTTTTTATATCTTTTAAAAGTACTCCATTTGAAACTAATACATCACGAATATCTTCTCTCTCCGGCATAGCAGCTAAAATAAAATCATCTTCTAATTTATATGGTACATCTTTCATACTATGAACTGCTAAGTGCGATCTTCCTTCTAATAGTGCATATTCAATTTCTTTTATAAAAAGACCTTTCCCACCAATTTTATTTAATGCAACATCTAGCCTTCTATCACCCTCTGTTACAATAAGCAGTTTTTCACCTTCTGCTGAAAGCTTTTCTTTTAAAAGTTTTATAACGTAATCAGCTTGAACTTGTGCTAATTCTGATTTTCTAGTTCCTACAATATAATTCATTTTTCCACCTATCTTAAACTATGTCATTGAAAAACATTTCTAAAACATAATTTGCTTTTCCTTTATCAAAAATATATTTAAAATCATCTTCATGGATAAAATTTAAAATTACCTTTTTATCATTTCTATCTTTTATAGTATTTCTTATATTTGTTGTATATTCTATAAAGGGCTCAAATTCTAAAAGATAATTTTCTATTTTATTTTTTAAGAATACTGAACCTTTAGGATTCTTATTTTTTATATTTAATCCCAAATTAATGTTCTTTGTAGATACAGTACTTTGAATTACAAAATCTCCATCAGTACCTTCACTACAATTTAAATAAAGCTTATCTAAACTTTCACATTCTAATTTTATCTTTTCTATAAGTATTTTATTTTCAACACATATGATTATTAAATTATGTCCATTCAGATATCTCACATTATACTCATGCTCTATCTTATTAAAAGAATTCATTTTTTCTAATTCTTCTATAAATTCTTTTGATAATACTGTGACTTCTGCTTTTGACTTTAAAAGTCCTCTCACTTTTATTAAAGCTGCATTTCCACCACCAATAATCAAAACTTTAATTTTTTTACTATAAAGAGCTATATTTAAATACTCTAAAGGAATATTTTCTTTAAAATCTCTAGACACTCTTCTTCCCTGCCCTTCAAAGCCTCTTCTTTTAATACTTCTATAGCTTTACTTGCATATAAATTTCCCATACTTTTTATCATTGTATCTACTATCTTTTCTTCTCTTCTAGTTTTTCTTTTATATGTATTATATCTCTTTTCCTTTTCTAAGTTTTCTTTTTCTCTTATTTGCTTTATATATGGAGATATTTCTCTTATTTTTAACCAGTCTTTATATTCCGTTATAAATCTCTCTATTAAAAATTTAAATTCTTCCATTTTTTCTTTTCTTAATTCTTTATTTATATCATCTATCTTACTTATATTATCTATATTTAATATTTTAAATCTTTCATTTTTATATAATTCTAAATCTACGTCTCTTGGTAGTGCTAAATCAAAAATATCTATTTTATTTCCTTCTACATTCAAATCATCTTTTTTTACAACAGTATGTGGTGCTGCTGTACATGAAATTATTCCTTCAACTTCATTTATAAATCTATTTTTCTCTTCAAATGTTAAAACTTCTACTCTCTCATCAATTTCTAACACTTTATTTTTATCTCTAACAACTATAAATACTTTAGAAATATATTTATGTGATAAAAGTCCTTTAACTACTAGTTTTCCTACGTCTCCATAGCCTAAAACCATAATTGTTCTTAATTTGTCCTCAATACATTTATTCACGCTAATAGATGCAGAGGATACAGGTATTTTATAAAGTTCCGCTTCATATCTAAATCTTTTCCCACAAGTTATTGCACTTTGAAACAATCTTAAAAGTTCATTTTTTACAAGTTTCTTCTCTAAACTATAATTAAATGCATCTTTTATTTGTCCAAGTATCTGGTCTTCTCCTAATATTTTTGAATGAAATCCACATACAACTAAAAATAAATGCTTAATTGCTATATCATTATTTACTATAAACACATATTCCATATACTTCTTGTCAAAATTAAAAGCTTCAAAAATTTTTTTTAATATTTCTTCATCTTCTAAAAAATGATTAAAATAAATTTCTGTTCTATTACATGTACTTAATATAATTAATTCTTCTACCGAATCTTTTAATTTTTCTATGGCATTTTCCTTCATTTTATTACTTACTGAAAATTTTTCTCTTATTTCAAGCGGAGTATCTTTTTTTACACCCACTAATCCTATCATAAACTTTCTACTCCTAATCTTTAATTTCAATTAATATTTTAACATAATTTTAGAAATTAAACCTATTTTATCTTTCAATATATTATATAAGTTTTTATTATATATTTTAATTTATTTTTAACTTTATGTTTTTTTCAAAAAAAGCTGGATTTTCTATTAGAAAATCCAGCTTTTTTATTAATAATTTTGTGAATTTGGATATTTGATTCCACTCCAATAAACATTATTTTTTATTATTGCTTTATCACTTAATGTAACTCCATCTAGAGCCCATTTTTTCCATTCCATAAATCCTGTTCTATCAATTATATATCCAATATGCTCTTTACCTTCTGGTGCATCTTTTAATATATATTCTCTTACATATTTATAAGTATTTAATATAATTTTTGAAATACTTTCTTCGTCAGCCCAAATTAAGAAATCTTCTCCTAGTCTTGGATTCTTCTTTCCGCTTCTTCCCATTATAGATAATCTATAATAAGTTTCTTTACTTCTAGTCCAAGCACCAGTAGGACATTCTATAACACATTGCCCACATCCGATACATTTTTGAGGATCTCTTACTACTTTATAGTTTTCAACAGTTAATGCACCTGTTGATTTCTTTTTACAAGCTCTTACACATGCACCACAACTTACACATCTATCATATTCATATTGTGGTTCTGTCATCCCTATAATTCCAAAGTCATGCATTCTTACTTTCATACAATCGTTTGGACATCCAGTTAATGCAACTTTAAAATGTAAATCATTTGGAAAAATTTCTTTTTCTATTCTTTTTGCAAACTTAGTTGTATTATAGTTCCCAAAAGGACAAACTTGATTTCCGATACAAGCTGAAACATTTCTTGTTCCTGCTGCTGAATAACCTGTTCCTTCTACAACTTGATTTATTTCTAATCCTTCAATTACATCTTGAAGCATATCATTTACTTTATCAACGTCTTGCATTTTAATTCCTGGAATTTCAAAACCTTGTCTAGTAGTAATATGAAGGCCTCCATTTCCATAAGTTTCTGCAATTTCTGCTAATCTAGTTAAATGTTTTGCTTCTATATGCCCACCTGGAACTCTAACTCTTGAAGCTGTTATTCCTCTTTCTTTTGTGTATCTAAAAGCATTCTTTTTTAATTTTTTTAAATTTATATCCACAGTATTCCCTCCAAACTTACTAATCTATTAAGTCTTTTCCTTTTGTATAGTTAAATACTGGACCATCTAAACAAATATATGTATCATCTATTTTGCAGTGTCCACATTTTCCTACTCCACAGCACATTTTTCTTTCTTGAGAAATCCAAATATTTTCTTCCTTAATTCCTCTTTTCAAGAATTCTAGAACTGTAAATTTCATCATCATAGGAGGTCCTACAACTATTACTTGAACATTTTCTATATCTTTTATTTCTAATTCTGGAATGAATTTAGTTACAAGACCTGTATGTCCTGTATATCCTTCTTCTGCTGAATCAACTGTAACTATTAAGTTATCTAATTCTTTTTCCCAAGCTTTTAAATCTTCTTTAAATAAAGCATCTTTAGGTGATTTGAAACCAACTATTAATGTAGATCCTGTAGATTCTTCTTTATTTTTAGCAAAATGATCTACAACACCTCTAACTGGTGAAAGTCCTGTTCCTCCAGCAACAACAACAATTTCTTTTCCTTTATAATTATCTATATCAAATCCATTTCCATAAGGACCTCTCATGAAAAGTTTATCTCCAACATAATTATTAAATACTTCATTTGTTACTTTTCCAACTTTTCTTATTGTTAAGTCTACAAAGTTTTCACCAATTCCACTTACTGAAATTGGAGCTTCTCCATATTTAGGTAACGATATTTCAAAAAATTGTCCTGGCTTAACTTCGCCTTCAAATTCCATTCTAAAAGTATATTCTATTTCAGTATGTTTAATTACATCTAATATTCTTGATACATATGGTATATATTCATTCTTATTCATCTGCAGTCACCTCGTCCATTGCTTTTCTTAATTTATTTACAGCACCTGGCATACTAATGTATTGTGGGCATATATCATCACATCTTCCACATCCAGTACACATGTGATAGCCCCATCTCTTTTTGTAATCATAAACTTTATGCATTACTTTAAATCTCATTTTTTCGCCATTAGCTTTTCTAAATTCATGTCCACCAGCCATTGTAGTAAATCCAGCTACTTGACAAGATGCCCAGACTCTTCTTCTTTCTCCAGCTTTTTCATTATCCTTATAGAATATATCTTGCATTGTGTTACAAGTACATGTTGGACATACAAAATTACATCTTCCACAAGCGATACATCTTTCATTGTATTCATTCCACATAGTTGATTTAAAAATTCTTGTATCTATATTATCTGGAATATCTACTTTTATATCATTTGAAGTAACAAATTCTTTTTCTACTTCACATTCTACTTTGTCTAAAGATTCAACTGCATTCTTTATTTCTTCATCTTTTATATCTATGTAAACGAAATCTTCATCAACCTTTAAATATGCATCATAAGCATCTGTTTTATTTGTTTCCATTGAAACACAGAAACAATTTTCAAAACTCTTCTCACAACCTATTACTATAAACTTCGCTTTTTCTCTTATTCTTTTATAATAGACATCTTCAAATCCATTATTTAAGTATATATCATCAAATCTTTTTATAGCATGCATATCACAACTTCTTAAAATAATAACTGGTATATATTCTTCACCTTTAGATTCTTTAAATTCATCTTCTGTAAAGAAAAATAATGTTTGCGTAATTGGTGTTATTATTTCCTTTGATGAAAAATTTGATTTTTTATCAAAAATAATTTCTGATATATCCTCTATCTCACCATATCTTATCATATCAGTTTCTGAGAATCTTCCTTTTCCTTCAAAAACCTTTGGAGCAAAAACTTTTACTCTAGGAGAAATACTTTTTATTAAACTATTTACATCCTCTTTTCTTAATTTGATACCCATAATAAAACTCCTTCCAAAATCAAAACATAAAATTCACTTCATTAGAATTATGCTCATTATTTCCTAAAGTTATTATAAAGTTTTAACAATCTTTATACTGTAATTTTTATCACACTCCCTTAAAATATTCTGACAATTTATCTCTATCTACAACTATAATATCCTTATTATCCTTTATAATCAGTCCTTGTTTTACCAATGTATTTACTCCTCTTGAAACAGTTTCTCTTGGCATTCCAAACATTTCTGATAGATATGTCACACTAATTTTGATATTTATTCTACAACCTCTTTCTTCCATAACCCCATAATCCTTGGACAGTTTCCACAATTTAGCAGCTATTCTTTTTTCTATCTTAAGCGGTGTTGAATTTTTTATTTGTCTATATGTACGCCTTAATTTTCTACTTAATCCATTTAACACTATTTTAGTAAGCTCAAAATCCCCTTCCATAATATCTAAAAAATCAAATTTATTTATACTTATAAGCTCACAATCTTCAAACACTTCACAGCTAACTGAAGCTGGTAAATCATCAATAAGAACTTCATTTAATATCTCATCTGGACCTAATATAAATATTATTTTTTTATAAGAACTTTCCGAAAATTTATAAAGAGCAACCTTTCCACTTATTAAAATATATATATTGTTTATTATTTCCTTGTCCCTAAAAATATGCTCTCCCTTTTTTACTTTAATTTTATCGCCATAAAGACTTAATTTCATAAGTGTACTTTTTTTTGAAGTTCTTAACATCGCTATCTTTTTTAGTTCTTCTATATCAACCAATACTTCTTCCTCCTTAAAGCAATTCTATTTTTATTATATCATTTTCTATGAAAGAATAGTTTAAACACTTTCCTTCTTATAAACTTTTATCACCCAATTTATATTATATAATTTTTTACAAATTTAAAAGACTGTCCTCTTATAAGACAGCCTTTCTCTCTATAATATTCTTCTATTTCTTTATTTTTGTCTTTGAAATTAAATGATACGGCATAGCTACAAAAACAGCTCCACCTATAATATTTCCTATTGTCGCAAAAACAATATTAGTTAAAGCTGAATTTACTGTCATAAGTTCTTTGAAATCTCCAAATAACCCCATCATAAATAAAGACATATTAGCAATACTATGCTCAAATCCACTAGTAACAAAAACTAAAAGACATAATCCTATAATAATAATTTTAGCCCCTTCATCCTTCATCTTTATGTAACACCATACAGATAGACAAACTAAAATATTACAAAGTATTCCTCTTACTAGAATTTGATCTATTGGAACATTTATTTTTGATAATGCTCCCTCAACCATATATTCTCCAACAATTCCTTTATTAAGACCAGACATTTGAAATAATATTGCTACTACAAAGGATCCTATAAAGTTTCCTAAGTAACTAAATCCCCAAATCTTTATAACATCAAGCTTAGTTACTTCTTTTTCTAAAAATCCTGCTGTCATAACAAAATTATTTCCCGTAAAAAGTTCTGCACCTGCAAACATTACTAATACTAACGCTACTGAAAATACGATTCCCATAACAAGCTTTGTAGCTGGTGAATGCGCTTCATTAAACTTTGCTCCTACAGTATATGCTAATATTATAGCTAGTCCAACATACATCCCTGCAAGAGCTGCTGCCATAATATATGCCTTCTTATTGTCATGAAAAAAATCCCTCTTCTTTTTAGCTCCCTCTACTACCTTAAAAAAATCTGCACTATACATAAATTCTCCCCCTAAATAAAATCTCCCTTCTTAATATACATATTTTATTCACACTTTTCAATATTTATCTATTATTTTTGGCATAAAATATCTTTTTTTGTTAATAATACAACTATATCAAACAAAAAGGAGACTAAGATTATGAGATTACCAAACCATATTGGAATAATTCCCGATGGGAATAGACGATTTGCTACATCATTAGGTCTTACTAAAGATGCTGGATATAGTCATGGAATACTTCCTGGCGTAGCTCTTTTTAAACAATGTGAAAAACTTGGAGTAAAAGAATTAACTTTTTATGGATTTACTTTAGATAATACAAAGCGTCCTACTTCACAAAAAACAGCTTTTATCAGAGCATGTATTCGTTCTGTTAAACTCATCTCTAAAGAAAATGCAGAAATTCTAGTAGTTGGAAATACAGAATCTAAAAATTTTCCAAAAGAATTAATTCCATACACTACGCGAAAAATTTGTAATAACGGTGGACTAAAAGTAAACTTTCTCATTAACTATGGTTGGGAATGGGATTTAAAAAATACAGCTGATTTAAGATCAAAAGATATATCACGTATGGATTTAATTATTCGTTGGGGTGGTCGTAGACGACTAAGTGGTTTCTTACCAGTTCAATCTGTTTATTCTGATTTCTATATAATTGATGATTATTGGCCTAAATTTAAAGAAAATCATTTAATACAAGCATTAAATTGGTATGATAGCCAAGATGTTACTTTAGGAGGATAGTTTTTATGAAAGCAGCTCTAGTCATAGGTGCCGGTGTCTCAGGCTTAGCATCAGCATTAAGACTTCAAAGCAAGGGATATACAGTTACTATAATAGAAAAAAATTCTTTCCTTGGCGGAAAAACAAGTATCTTATCACTTAACCATACTTCCTTTAATTTAACTGCAACTATTCCTATGCTTTTTCAAAATTTCATAAATCTTTTTGAAGATATTGGTGAGGATTATAGGGACTACTTAACTATAAATAATCTTCATACTATCTATAAAGCTTTCTTTATTAATTCAGCACCATTAGAAATATCTTCTAATTTAAATTTATTATCTCAAAATTTTTCTAATACTGAATTAAAAGAGTATTTATCTCTTCTTTGTGATGCAAAGGAAAAGTATGCTCTTATGCAAAATAATTTTTTAAACAAAAAATCTAAGATTACTCTAAAAAAAATGATAAGTCTTATAAAATTGCGTCCCTCACTATCACCATACGCCTACTTTAAAAATAACTTATCAAACATTAAACTAATCAAAGCTTTAACATTTCAAAGTATGTATGTTGGAACTTCTCCTTTTGAAGCTCCTAGTATATTCTCAATACTCCCTTTAATAAATAATGTTAATGGATTAGTCAATATCGAGGGCGGTGTACATAGTTTTATTAAAGCTTTAAACACTATTTTTATAAAAAGAGGAGGAAAATATCTTTTTAACTCACCAGTTAAATCTTTTACTTTTAAAGAGAATTCTTGTACTGGTGTTTTACTAGATAATGATACTGAATTAACTGCCTCATTAACAATTTCTAGTATTGATTTTCCATACACATTACAAAATCTTATTCCACCTAGACTTACACGAAAATCATTTCCTTTTGATTGTTATGAGAAAGATGAAATGAGTTGTTCAACATTTATTTTATATTTAACTTTAAATAAAGATATATCTAATTTAAATACTCATAATATTTTTATAAACAAAAATTTTAAGGATTCAATAAACTCTTCATTTTCAGGCAAAATTCCTAAAAATCCTTCACTTTATGTTTATAAGTCTTCAACTAATACAGAAAATATAAATTTAAATATTATTATGCGTGTTCCTAATTTACTTTATTTACCTGATACTTTTTGGAGTTTTGAAAATATCTCCAAACTAGAAGAGCATATAATTTTTACTTTAGAAGAATTTCTTAAACTTAGAAATATTTCTTCTTGCATCGTAAATAAGCGTTCTATGACTCCAGTTCATTTTAAAAATCTTTTCAATAATCATGCTGGTTCTTGTTTCGGAATAGTTCCAAATATTTCTAATTTAGATTTTTTAAGACCTCAATGTAAAATAAAAAATTTAGAGAACTTATATTTTGTAGGAGACTCAATTCATCCTGGTAGCGGAATTTCTACAGTTTTAACTTCTGTAAAAATCGCTATCAATGAAGCCATTAATAAATAAAGCTTAGAAAGTTTCTACTTTCTAAGCTTTATTTTAAATGTTGCACCTTTTTTAGATTCAATCAAATTTATTCTTCCACTATGATTTTCAATTATTTTTTTAGTTATTGAAAGCCCCAGTCCTGTTCCTCCATTAGTTTGCCTACTTTCATCTCCTCTAACAAATTCGTCAAATAAATTTGTTTTTATATTTTGAGGAATTCCTACTCCATCATCTTTTATTATTATTGTTACAAACCTTTCTTCACACTCTAAGCTAATCCACATATTCTTCCCTATTTCATTATATTTCATTGAATTTTCTATTATATTGCTTATAGCTCTTTTAAATAATTTTATATCAATAGGCATTACCACACTCTCTTCTGGTATACTAACATGTAATTCGATTCCTATGTGCTCGAGTTCCTCATAATAATCAACAATAGCTGTTCTTAAAACTTCACATATATCAACATTTAAATAATTAAACTTAAAACTTTTATTATCTAATTTTACAAATTCAAAAAGTTCTTCAATAAGTTCACTTACTCTTTCACTTTTCTTATATATAGCCCTATAGTATTGTTCTCTCTCTTCTTCACTTTCAAGCATTCCTTCTGAAAGTGCAGCTGAATAACTTTTTATAGTTGTCATTGGAGTTTTTATATCATGTGATAAGTCTAATAACATTTGATTTTTACTTTTTTCAAGCCTTCTATTTTCTTCTTCACTTGTATTTAATTTATCTATTAAATAATTTAAAGTATCTCTAATTCCTTCAAACTCCTCTTCTCCTTTAAAGTGTATCTTTTCATTATAGTTTCCATTAATTATACTAATTAATGCGTTATCAATTTCTGTTAAAGGTTTTTTTAACTTTTTAGCCGTATATACACTATATAAAATTATACATAATATTGAGAATCCTGCTGCTATAATAATTACCTTTGCATATTCTTTATAGAATGGTTTCCCTATACTAAATGGTACTTTAAATAAATTTAAACTTAATTTTAGTTTATCTTTTGGAATTCTTAATAAGCAATAGTACTCTTGATTATCTTTATCCTTTACTGCATTCATGAGAATATCATAATTTCCATCCTCTTTTTTAGTTGCAAGTTCTAGAAGTTGTTCTTGAGTATACTCTTTACTTTCATGTGGAATTTTCCCATATCTTCTAACTACAACACCCTCTTTATTTATTATTTCCATTTCCCCATTTAATTCTTTAAGTTCATTTGTATTTATAGTAGTATAATCTATATATTCTCCTGAGACTATATCAAATAATGGAACACTATTTTTTTCAATAACCTTTGGTAATTGAAGTGCTATATAAAGATATGTTACACCACAGATTATTCCTAATATAATTACAAACGATATGTATCTTTTAAATACTGATACTACTAACTTATCTCTTTTTTTTCTTTTATTGAACATTTTTTTCAAACCTATAACCTAATCCTCGAATAGTTTTTAAATATTTAGGTGTTTTCCCATCATCTTCAATCTTATCTCTTAATCTACTTATATGAACCATTATTGTATTATCACCACTTAAAAAACTTTCATTCCATACTTCTTCAAATATTTGATTTTTAGTTAATATTCGTCCTGGATTTTCCATAAAGTATTTTAGTATCTTATATTCAATTGATGTAAGTTCTAGCTCTTCACCTTTAAATTTCACTTTTACATTGAATCTATCTAATATGATATCTCCTATTTTTATTAATTCTTTTTCATTATCTTCATTTTCCATAAGCTTATAAACTCTTCTTATTTGAGCCTTAACTCTAGCTACTACTTCTAAAGGGTTAAATGGTTTAGTAATATAATCATCTGCACCATAATCTAATCCTTCTATTTTATCATTATCTCTACTTCTAGCTGATAAAAGTATAATTGGAATTGTTGATTCTTTTCTTAATTCTTTTAATACTCTATATCCATCTATTTTAGGCATCATTATGTCTAATACTGCTAAATCTATTTTTATTTTCTTACTAATATTTAATGCTTCTACTCCGTCTGTTGCTTTTATTATATTGAAATTTTCCTTGCTTAAGTATAATTCTAAAACATCTAGTATCTCTTTTTCATCATCACATAACAATATATTATATTTCACATAATCATCCCCGTTTTCTTTTTTATTTAATAATAGCTAAGTTTTATTTATAATTTTAATTTTTCTACTAAATTTTAAATTAGGGCTGTTATAAAACAGCCCTTAAATAAATTATATCATATTTTTATCTTCTATATAAATGTCTTTAAAAATACTATTACTATTAATACTGGCGTTATATATTTTATTATAAATAAAATTATATTTACTATTCCTGTATTTTTCAAAGTATTATTATTATTAAGTTGATCTATAATTTTTTTCTTGCTTACAAAATACCCTACCATAATAGTTACTAAAATCCCATTTACAGGTAATAATATATTAGAAACTATATTATTAAATAAATCAAAAAAACTATCTCCAAAAATTTTAATATTTCCTAATACACCTTCTGGGTTTGCTGATAAGGCTGCCAATGCCCCAAACATAATTACAATTATTGTATTTATAATTATTGCTTTACTTCTTTTCATTTTAAACTCTTCAGTAAATGTTGCAATAAGAACTTGAACTATAGATATGGTTGCCATAGTTGCTGCCATTGCTGTTAATAGGAAAAATACTATTCCTAATATCCTTCCTCCTGGCATTTTAGAAAAAATTAAAGGAACTGTATTAAATAATAATCCTGGTCCTTGTGATGGCTCTAAGTTAAATGAAAATACTGCTGGAAATATAGCAAGTCCAGCTATTAAAGATACACAGGTATCAGCTAATGCAACTTTTCCAGCTGTTTTTATTAATTCATTATCTTCTGTAAAATAACTACTATATGTATACATTGTCCCTGTTCCTACTGATAATTTAAAAAATGCAAGACCTAATGCTGTAAGTACTACGCTTAAACTCACCTTAGAAAAATCTGGCTTCAATAAAAACTTTACCCCCTCCATAGCACCTGGTAACGTTAAACTTCTTATTGCACATATCACTAATAAAGCAACTAATATTGGCATCATAATTTTCGTTATTTTTTCAATTCCACTTTTTACTCCTAGTCCTAATATAATTCCAACAACACTTAATGCTACAATTTGCCATACTATAGGTCCCATAGGCCCCATACTAACTTTATTAAACATTTCTATAGCACCATCTGCCGTTATTCCTTTAAACCCACTAGTAATTGCTTTAAATACATAACAATATACCCAGCCTACTACTACCGTATAAAAAAATAACATCATGTAAGAAGCTACAAGTCCAATAATTCCAATTATTTTAAATCCTTTTTTCTCAGTTATTTCTGAAACTGCTCCATATACATTTTTTCTTGTGCTTCTTCCAACAACAAACTCACATATTAATGTTGGAATCCCAATCATTAATATACAGCCTAAATATACAATAATAAAAGCTGCTCCTCCATTTTCTCCAACTACAAAAGGAAACATCCATATGTTACCTAATCCAACTGCTGAACTTAATGTTGCTAAGAACACCGTAAGTCCTGATGAAAACTTCTCCCTTTTTTCTTCCATCTTGTCCCCCACCTTTGTTTTTATTTTTTTAATAAGTATATAATATTATTTATAGTTTGTTCAATATTTATTTTCATAAATATTTTTATTTATTACTTTCTTATTATAAAAAAAATAAAATAAGGCTAAATATTAGCCTTATTCTCCTATTAGCCTTATATTATACGGTGTATTTTGATAAACACAGTAATTTAACCAATTACTAAAAATTATATTTGCCGCACCTCTCCATATTACAGGCTTAATTTTATCTATATTATTTTCTTCAAAATAGTTTTTAGGTTTTTCAATCCTTGCACCTTTTTCAACATCTCTTAAATACTCATTTTTTAAAGTCTCTCTATCATATTCTAAATGACCTGTTATAAAAATTTGCCTAAACCCTTTCGTACTTACAATAAATATCCCTGCTTCCTCTGACTCTGAAAGTATTGTAAGTTTCTCATTTTTTAATACACCTTTTTTATCTATCTCTGTATACCTTGAGTGAGGTGCCCAAAATTCATCATCTAATCCTCTTAATAAACTTGATTTAGTTTTAGTTATATAATGACTGAAAACTCCAAATTTCTTTTTGCATAAAACTTTTTTTTCTATATTGTAATGATAATATAATCCGGCTTGCGCTCCCCAACAAATATGAATTGTTGACTGTACATTTCTTTTACTCCATTCCATTATTTCTTTTAGTTCACCCCAATATGCTACTTCTTCAAATTCTAATTGTTCTACAGGTGCACCTGTTATTATAAGTCCATCTAATTTTTCTTTTTCTATTTCTTTAAAGTGTACATAAAATTTATCTAAATGTTCCTTTGGGGTGTTTTGAGATTTATAAGTTTCTGTTTTTATTAATTTTATATGGACTTGAAGTGATGTATTAGATAAATATCTTAACAATTGATTTTCTGCTTCAATCTTTTTAGGCATTAAATTTAATATTCCTATTTTTAAAGGTCTTATATCTTGGTTATCCGCTCTCTCTTCATTTATTACAAATATATTCTCCTTTGTTAAAACTTCATAAGCTGGTAGTTCTTTCGGTATTGTTATTGGCATTATATCACTCTCCCCTTTATTAATTATTAAAACATATTTTTACATTAAAAGGAAATTTTTATGATATTTTTAGTTTTAATGCTATAATTAAATTATTATACCTTTAAGGAGCGATAAATATGAACTCAAAATTTCTAATTGGAACTTATACAAAAAGATATAGTAAAGGAATCTATGAATTGACTATTGATGAAAATGGATTAGGAGACTTAAGAAAAGTTTTCAAATTAAATAATCCTACTTATTTAGATATGCATGAAAATCTTTTAATTTCCTCTCATGGAGCAGATGGAATTGGTGGTGTTGTCCTATTTAATTATAAAGATGAAACCCTCTATCCTTTAGATAAATCTGATAAATTCACTTGCTCACCTTGTCACGTAAGTATTTATAAACAATTTGCTTTATCTTCTAATTATCATGATGGAATTTTTATATTATACAAGATAACTCCTGATAATTATTTAAAAGAAGTAAATAGAATAACTTTAAAAGAAAGTAATCTTCATTTTTCTTCCGTCTATAAAGATCATTTATATCTAGTAGATGCTAAAAATGCAACTATCTACATTTATGATTTTTCTACGCTTACTTTACTTGGAAAAATTGAATTAGAACTTTTCTCAAAACCTCGTCATATAGCATTTAAAAATAATCTTGGCTATATTATCACAGAAGGAACTAATCAAATAATTATTTTTAGTACTGATGATTTTAATATATTAGCTCAATATGAACCTTTAGATCTACATTCTACAGATTTAGAAGGATCAGCTATTTTAATTAAAGATGATTTACTTTATTCAGCTGAAAGAAAAACAAATACAATTTCTGTATTTAAAATTTTAGAGACTGGTGAATTACAGCATTTACAAAACTTTAATCATGAGACTATAAATGCGCCTAGAGATTTTACCATTTCAAAGGATAATAGACTTATTTGTTTAAATAGTCTTAAAGATTCTATATCTATTTTTACTATAGATAGTTTAGGATTAATAAAAGATTTCCAAAGTGAAATTTTTGTTCCTGAGCCAATCTGTGTAAAAGAACTTTAAAAATAAAAGAGAGAAATTTTCAAAATTTCTCTCTTTATCTTATAATACAAATTTTTCTATAGCTTTAGCTACTCCATCATTGTCATTTGAATCTGTTATATAATCAGCAATTTCCTTTAATTCATCTGAACCATTATCCATAACAATTCCAAGTCCTGCATATTCTATCATTGGATAATCATTCATTGCATCTCCCATAGTTATAATTTCATCTTTTTTAATACCTAGGTGTTCTGCTAAAAGTTTTACTCCAAGACCTTTATTTGCTTCCTTATTAAAAAATTCTAAAAAGAATGGTGCACTTCTTGCTATACTATACTTCTCTTTTAATTCTTCTGGTAATTTTTCAATTCCCTCTTCAAGAATTTCTGGTTCATCTATCATCATTATTTTAATAATTTCTTCTTCTAAATCTAAATTTTCATGGCTTACTTCAGTTAATCCAATAAAATTTTGATCTGCTTCATATTGAGTATATTTACTATTTTTAGGTGTTATTAATCCTCTAGTTTTTGAGAATGCATGTATGTTTACTCCTACTTCACGACTTAAATTATATAAATAATTTAAATCTTCTCCCTTTATAGTTACATCACAAATAACATCTCTTGATTTACTTTTTTGAACTAAACATCCATTATAGCTTAAAACATAATCATCATCACTAATTAAGTCTAATTCAGTTAAATATTTTAAAAGTCCATCTATGGGTCTTCCAGATGCTAAAACCACATAAACTCCTTTTTCTCTCGCTTTTTTTATTGCTTCTTTTGTTCTTTCTGAAATTTTCTTTTCACTATTTAAAAGTGTCCCATCCATATCTAATGCTATTAACTTGTACATTATCTTTTCTCCTTTTTCACTGTTTTATAAATTAAATAAATAGCAACTCCACCAATTACAGCTTGTATACCTTTTGCACCTGTTGTTAAAACCCCATAACTAACAAGCATTTCTATTCCTATTGACGGCATCTTTCCTAAGCAAGTTGCTAATAAATATCTTAAATCATCAATTTCACTTATTGATGCTGCAAGAGTTACTATTCCTGATGGAATAAATGGAATAACTCGAGCTTGAAAAATTAAAAATGCGCATTTATTTCCCTTACTACTACTTATCTTGTTTATAAGTTCGTATTTAGAAAAATTGTTTTCTATTGTTTTTTTAAACCCTTTTCTATATAATTTAAGACTTATATAATTCCCAAAAGTTTCTCCTAATAAAGAAATTAAAAATCCTAAAAAAGGTCCAAAAAATATTAAGTTAGCTCCTGTTACAAATACTGATGGAACAAGTCCTAATATGGCAACAATCAAGCTTACAAACATACTTATAATGAATGCCCATTCTCTATAATCATTTAAAATCTTAACCATAGTATCCATCTTTAATTCTCCTTTTCCCATATCCATTATACAACAATGTATAAATATTAACATTATAATTTAAAAATTCTAAAATAAAATATTCCCTTTTTACTATTTCATCAATTACACACCATCTAATACTTCTTAATTTACATTTAGTATCTATTATCTATATCTTGTCGAATATTGGAACTTATGTATTTTATATTGCATATATTATTATTAATTAATATTATCGAGGTAGTATATGAATCTAATTATTTTAGTTATTTCGTTAGTTTTAGATTCTTTTGCTTCAAGTATTGCATATGGCTCAGATAATATAAAAATTCCTAATTTTTATATTATTATTATTAATTTTATATGTTGTTTAGTTCTTTCATTATCAATATTTTTAGGAATTAGTATTTTAGATTTCATTCCTAAAGGATTACCCAACAAATTAAGCTTTTCTATATTTTTTATACTAGGGTTCTATAAACTATTTGAAGTAATAATCAAAAATTTTCTCAAAAAATTTTATGCTAGAAATAAGCCTTTAACTTTTAAAGCTTTTGATATGAAATTTGCTCTTAATGTTTATTTAGATGAAAAATCTGCTGATTTTGATAAATCTAAATGTATTTCATTAAAAGAAAGCTTTTACTTATCCTTAGCTCTCTCTTTAGATAGTTTAGCTGTGGGAATTGGTATAAGTTTTTTAAATATAAATTATTATGTTCTTATCTTCTTAGCTTTTATCCTAGGTATAGTTTCTTTTAAACTAGGATTTATCATTGGAAAAAAACTTTCAAAGAAAAAAGAATTAAATCTTTCTTGGCTTTCAGGAATTATTTTAATTTTTATTGCTTTTTCTAAATTATAATTTTCTATAGATATTAATGAACATTATATTTATAGAACTTTCGTTAAATCCAACTTTAACAAAATAATTCTTTAATTCAAAATAATTTTATTAAAAAAAGTGTCAACATTGTTGACACTCTAAAGGCTGCTTTAAAGTGGACCCTATGTCAAGGACATTTTAAAAAAGAGCTATGCAACAAGAAGT
>NZ_CAMTIG010000014.1 GCF_947072515.1 uncultured Clostridium sp. | reverse complement strand
TTTTACTAGCTTCATAACTTTTTTTACTGTGTCCTTGACATAGGGTCCACTTTAGACAATCCTTTTTTCTATTTACTTTTCTTTTCAAGAATTATTTTAAATCTTTCAAGTCCAACTATTAAAGCTCCACCTAATATAAAGAATATTGGACTAAATGTGCTAAATGACATAGCCGCACTTGGAACTTCTGCTGATGTTGGTCCCATTATTACTGCATAAATAGATCCTATCATAAGTCCTAATATACAATATGTTGTTGCAGATCTAAAATTAGCTAATAAATATTTTACTCCTCTTATGGTAACAGCTATTCCTGTTAATACACCAATACCAAAAATAATTACTATTGGCATGTATTGAAATTGCATTTTTAATACACCTTTTATTGCGCCTAAAATCGGTGCATATAATCCAAATATTAAAAGAATAGTCGATCCTGATATTCCTGGAAGCACCATTGCTGAAATAGCTACCATTGCTGCTATAAATACATATACAACTAGTCCAATATTTAAGTTGTTAGCAGCTACATTTACACCTGCTTCACCACTTACTGGATTAAAATATGTAATACAGAATACAACTAATATTCCAATTACCATAAAGATAATATTTTTATAATGTCCTACTAAGCATTCTTTTTCTTCTTTCCAAATTATAGGAACTGCAACTACAATAAATCCTATAAATAATGAGCTTATTTCATATATATGATTATTGAATATTGATGTTATAAATAATACAGAAAGAATAAATCCTGTAATCCATCCAATTCCAAGTTTTATTAAAAACTTTATTGCTTCTTTTCTTTCTTCCTTTGTCCCTGTTACAACATTATTAAGTGAGTTTATAAATTTATCATAAAACCCTAATACAAATGCTATCGTTCCTCCTGAAACTCCTGGAACACTATCTGCAAGTGCCATACAAAATCCTCTTATAAAATTAATTATATACATTTTCCATCTCCTTTTTATATCCTTAATTTAGCAATGAATATTTTTATTTTATCCTTTTTTCAATATAATTTCCACATTTTATTATTATTTTTAACAATTTATCAATTTTTTCTTTTCTTTTAGATAGAATTTTCATAATTTTAAATTTTAAATTAGGGCTGTCATATAAACAGCCCTTCTCAATTATTAAAAACTTTATTTTACATTATAAATTTTACTACCGTTATTAAAATCCCTGAAATTATAGCACTTAAAGGTATTGTTAATATCCATGCCCAAATTATCTCTTTTGCAACTCCCCATTTTACTGATTTTAAATTTTGAGAAGCTCCTACTCCCATAATCGTAGTTGTCATTACTTGTGTTGTACTTACAGGCGCATCAAAAAAAGTAGCTCCTAATATCGATATAGCTGCACCTATTTGAGATGCAAATCCTCCTGATGGTGTAAGTTTTGTCATTTTATCTCCCATAGTCTTTATGATTTTTTTTCCTCCTACGGAAGTTCCAAGTGCCATGGCACATGCACACGCTGCAATTACCCATATAGGCACTTCAAAAGTGCTTATAACTCCGCCACTTAAAAGTGCCATAGTTATAATCCCCATAGATTTCTGTGCATCATTTGCACCATGGTTTAAAGCCATAAATGCTGTTCCTAATATCTCAGCTCTTAAGAAAAATTTATTTGCTTTTCCAAATTTCACATCTTTAAATATCCAATTTATACTCACCATTATTATATATCCTAAAATAAAACCTATAGCTGGTCCTAATACAAGCCATATTACTACATGATTAAATACATTACCCCATTGGATTTTATCAATACTTCCGTTAAATGCGATTCCGGCACCAATTAAAGACCCTATCAAAGTATGAGATGAACTACTTGGAATTCCAAAATACCAAGTTATTATATTCCATATAATACATGCTACTAAAACTCCAATTAAACACCATTGAGGTAAATATTTATGATTTATAATATCATCCCCTACAGTTTTTGCAACTGCAGTTCCCATAAAAGCTCCGATGAAGTTAAATACTGCACATAAAAGTATTGCTGTTCTAGGTTTTAATGCTCTTGTAGAAATAGTAGTTGCAACTGCTGTAGCAGTATCATGAAATCCATTTATAAAATCAAAGCTTAAAGCTAACACAACTATTATTCCCGTTATAATAAGTGCACTATGCATGTTTCATTACAACTCCTTCAACAATAGCTGCTACTTGTTCGCAGTTATCAAGTGTATTCTCTAGCATAAGATATATATCTTTCCATTTTATTATTTCTATTGGATCTGTTTCTTTAAATAAATTTGTGATAGTTTTTCTATACAATCTATCCCCTTTATGTTCAATCGAATTTATTTCCTTTATCTTTTCTACCATTAAGTTTTTCTTACCTATCTTCTTTAACTCTTTCATTAATTCCAATAGTTCATTTGTTATTTCTATAATCATTTTACATAACTCTAAAGCTTCCTTAGACACTTTAGTAATGTTATACATTATAAGTCTATTTGCTGCTGAATCTATATCATCTAAAATATTATCCATTTTCTTTATCATTCTAAAAATGTCTTCTCTATCTATAGGTGTTATAAACGCATCATTTAATTCTATTATGCTGTCATGAACTAAAACATCCCCCTTGTGTTCTAACTCACCTATTCTCTGTGCAATTCTTTCCTTTTCCTCTAAATTTTTAAATGCCTCTTCTAGCAAAATTGCTGATTTTTGTATATTATCTGCTTCCTCTACTAATGTAACAAAAAACTTATCTTCTTTCGGATTAAAGTTAAACATTTATTCCAACTCCTTAAAATTCAAATATGTTATACATTATTAACACCTCCTTAGTATAAATGTTAAATTTTATTTTTTGAATACTTATCTATTTTATTTAACTTATTGTTGTTTTTATTAACCTATAATACATATTAGTTTCATTTTATTAATAATTAAACCTATATAATAAAAAAAAAGATGAAATCTATTTAATAAATTTCATCTTTTATACACTTAATAATATAAGTTATTAGTTAAATATTCTGGATCACAAGTTATGTCTATACCTAATTTTCTAAAAGTTTGTTCATCATTGTTACTAATTATTGTTGTAGAGTGAGCTTTTGATCCTTTTAAATCTTTTAATTTTGATAAAGCAACTTGTGCCATTGGATTAGTTGCCGCTGAAATACTTAATGCCATTAAAACTTCCTCACTACTTAATGCTGATGTTTTATAAGCTAATGATTCTCTTTTCAATTTAATAATTGGCTCTAATATTACTGGAGAAATTAAATGAATTTTATCATCAATCTTAGCATAATGTTTTATTACATTTAATATTACTGCAGCTGAAGCATCTATTACATCAGTATTTCTTCCTGTAAAAATTTCATCATCTTCTGTTTGAAGTGCAATTGCTTGAATTGGCTCATTTAAATCAAATCTTTCTTTAAGTTCTAAAGCTTTTTCTCTTGCATGACCTACAACAACTCTATCTCCTTCTTTTAAAGATAGTTCTTCCATAATCAATGCAGCTCTTTCAAAAGTTTCTTTATCTACATATCCTTTTTTGTATTCACATGCTGTTTTAAAGTATCTTCTTATAATTTCTTGTCTTGATGCTTCTTTTACTACTTCATCATCTATAATTCCAAAACCTACTCTATTTACACCCATATCTGTAGGTGATTTAAATTCTGATTCAGCACCTCTTATTTTTTCTATTATTCTTCTTAAAACTGGAAAACTTTCAATATCTCTATTATAATTTACTGCAACTTTATTATAATAATCAAAATGGAATGAATCTATCATATTAACATCTTTTAAATCTACTGTTGCAGCTTCATATGCTATATTTAATGGATGTTTTAAAGGTACGTTCCATACTGGGAATGTTTCAAATTTTGAATATCCCGCAACATTTCCATGCTTATATTCATGATATAATTGACTTAGACAAGTTGCAAGCTTTCCACTTCCTGGTCCTGGTGCTGTAACTACAACTATTGGCTTAGTTGTTTCTATATATGGATTTTTTCCATATCCTTCATCACTTACTATAGTATCAACATCTGTAGGATATCCTTTAGTTGCACTATGTTTATAAACTTTTATTCCTCTTCTTTCAAGCTTGTTTATAAACATATTAGCTGCTGGTTGCCCATTATATCTTGTTATTACTACACTATTAACTTCTAGATTATAGCTTCTTAAATCATCTATTAATCTTAAAACATCTACATCATAAGTTATTCCAAAATCGCCTCTTATTTTATTTCTTTCAATATCTCCAGCATAAACACAAATTATTATTTCTACTTTTTCTCTTAATTTATGTAATAATTTTATTTTTGCATTTTCATCAAATCCTGGTAAAACTCTTTTTGCATGAAGGTCAAATAATAATTTCCCTCCAAACTCTAAATAAAGTTTATCATAGTTATTTACTCTCTCTAAGATATACTTTGACTGTTCTTCTAAATATTTTTTGTGGTCAAATCCAATTTTCATTACTACACCTCGTATTGTTATCATCATTTTTCAATATTATTTATTATGTCATATTCCCTTATTAAAGTAAACCTATCTTCTACTCTCTAAGTAGTTTTTTTATTGTTACTTTTCTATTAAAAATTTTATAAATGGGACTATCTTTAGATAATCCCATCTTAAAATTTTATTTTATTATTTTTAATTATCTATTAATTCCTTTTCCTCTATCTTTTCTTCTATTACCATTTTACTTAAAGTCTTTTTATAGAAAATAATAAAACAAATTATGGTGGTTGTTGCTGCTACTATATCTGAAATCGGTTCTGCACATAAAACACCCATTAATTTATTTTCAAAGAATTTTGGTAAAATTAATGCTAATGGAACTAATAAAACCATTTTTCTTAAAAGTGCTAAAATCAATGAAATTTTAGCTTGTCCAAGAGCTAGAAAAGTTTGTTGACATGCCATCTGAGCTCCAAAGATAAATATTCCAGCAAAGAAAATATTCATAGACCATGATGTAATTTTTATAAGTTCTGGATTCGTATTAAATATTCTTACAAATATTTCTGGATTTAGCATTGCAACAGCCCACATAATACCTGTATACATTACACTACATACTAAAAGAAGTTTAAAACATTTTTTTACTCTATCTATATTTTTTGCTCCATAGTTATAACTAATAATAGGTTGTGCTCCTTGTGTAAGTCCCATTACTGGTAGTATTATTATTTGCATAATACTACTCATGATAGTCATAGCACTAACTGACAAATTACCACCATATTTAAGTAACTGGTTATTCATTGTAATTATAACTAAGCTTTCTGTAGCTTGCATTATAAATGGTGATATCCCTAATGCCATAACACCTAACATAATTTTCATTTCTGGTTTTAAATATTTTTTCCTTATCTTTAAAATACTTTTTTTCCCAAATAGAAATTTTAATACCCAAATTGCTGATACAGTCTGTCCTATTACAGTTGCAAATGCTGCTCCTTTAACTCCCATATTTAATCCAAAAATAAATATAGGATCTAAAATTATATTTATTATTGCTCCTATCATTACAGTTGTCATTGCTATTTTAGCAAATCCCTGAGTTGTTATAAATGTATTCATTCCAAGAGCTATTTGAACACAAATCGTTCCTAATAAATATATACTTAAATAACTTTCTGCATAAAAAATTGTTTCATTTGTTGCACCAAAAGCTCTAAGAATCGGTGTCTTAAAGATTAAAAATCCTACAGTCAAAATAATGCCTACTATAATCAAACTAGAAAAACTGTTGCTCATTATTTTTTCTGCTCCATCATTATCTTTCTCTCCCATTTTTATTGCTGCAAGAGGTGCTGCTCCCATTCCTATTAAAGCACTAAATGCCGATACTATCATTAAAATTGGAAATGCTACTCCAACCCCTGCTATTGCAAGCTCTCCCGCTGGCATCCTACCTATAAATATTCTATCAATTATATTATATAGAACATTTACTAACTGAGCGATAATCGCTGGTAGGGCTAAACTAAATAAAAGTCTCCCTATACTTCCTTTACCTAAATCTGTTTTATCCTTATTCATTTACTCCTCCTTTAAGTTAACTTTTAGTTAATATTATACATTATTTGTTAACTTTTTCAAGGGTAATAAATACATTCTACGCCTATATTTTTCAATAATAAAAAAATGGACTATACGGAATAGTCCATTTTTGCCATATTCTATTTTTATTTTGTATTTTTTTGAACAAATCTCTTTATTCTTTTTATTCCCTCTATAAGATCTTCAGTTGATGCCGCATAACAAGCTCTTATATATCCTTCTCCACACTCACCAAAAGCGTTTCCTGGAACTGCTAGAACCTTTTCTTCCATTAATAATTTTTCACAAAATTCATCCGCAGTCATTTTAGTAGATTTTATACATGGAAAAACATATAGTGCTCCTAAAGGCTCAAAACAACTCAGACCCATTTCTCTAAATCCATTAACTAATATTCTTCTTCGTCTATTATATTCATGTGCCATTTTATTAACACTATCATCACCATTTTTAAGTGCTTCTATTGCTGCATACTGAGCTGTAGTTGGTGAACACATAATTGCATATTGATGTATCTTTTTCATTGCATCAATTAATACTCTGTTTCCACAAATATATCCAAGTCTCCATCCAGTCATTGCATAAGCTTTAGAAAATCCATTTATAACTAATGTTTTATCTTTTACTTCTTCAAATGAAGCTATAGATACATGCTTCTTATCATAAGATAATTCTGCGTAAATTTCATCTGATAATATTATAATATCCTTATCCTTTACTACATCTACTATTTCTTTTAACTCATCTCTTGTCATTATTGCTCCAGTAGGATTGTTTGGAAAAGGTAGGATTAAAACTTTTGTTTTTTCTGTTATTGCTTCTTCAAGTTGCCAAGGCTTTAACTTAAAATTATCTTCTTCTCTAAGATTTATAATCTTAGGCTTTGCTCCTGTGAAAGCTGTACATCCTTTATAAGCTACAAAGCTCGGTTCTGGAATTATAACCTCATCACCTTCTTTTACTAAAGCTCTAAGTGCTAAATCAATTCCTTCACTTCCACCAACTGTTACTAAAATTTCATCCTTAGGATCATAATAAGTATTAAATTTTCTATCTAAATAATTACTTATTTCTTCTCTTAACTCTATAAATCCTGCATTAGATGAATAATGAGTATGTCCTTTCTCTAATGAATATATGCCCGCTTCAGTTACATTCCAAGGTGTAACAAAATCTGGTTCACCAACTCCTAAAGAAATTACATCCTCCATCTCATTTATCATATCAAAATATTTTCTTATTCCTGATGGAGGCATTTCTCTTACTCTATCTACAATCATATCTTCTAATATCATATAAAAATAGCCTCTCTTCCTTTTATTTGTTTATCTTTAAATACCCTTCCATGTTCTTTATATTTCTTCATTATAAAATGCGTTGCCGTTCCTTGCACATACTCTTGTACTGCTAATTTTTCTGATACAAACATAGCAACTTCTTTCATAGTTTTCCCTTCAATTATAACTGTTAAATCAAAGCCACCTGATGACATTAAATAACAAGCTTTAACTTGTGAGAATTTATATATTCTTTCTGCAACTTTATCAAACCCTTGTCCTCTTTGAGGGGTTATCTTAACTTCTATTAATGCTGTTACAGTTTCTGTTCCTGTATTTTCCCAATTTATAAGTGTTGTATATCCTGCAATTATATTTTTTTCTTCATAATCTCTAATTGCATCTCTAACCTCTTCTACAGTTTTTCCTGCCATTACTGCTATTTCTTTATCCGTATACCTACTGTTTTTTTCTAATATTTCTAATATTTCTTCCATAACCTTCTCTCCTTTATTATTATATTTTTTAATAAAAAAATCCCTTTCTATCTATAAGAAAGGGACGAATTTTTCGTGGTACCACCCTAATTTAGAAGAATTTTCTTCTCTCATTAGCCAATTTAACCTTTGGTCATGGTTTTTACTTAATTTAAGAATTCTCTTAAGTTCTCGTAAAAAAATTCATAGACTGCCTTCAAAAATAATTTATATTAACTTTCACCTACCGTTAACTCTCTATAATAAATTTATTTTTTACTCCTTCTAATCATTATTTTTATCATTATTTTTATCATTTTTATTTTTCTATATTATATTCTTATCTAAAAATAAATTCAATAGTTTTATATAATTTTTTCTTTTTTATGATACCATATACTTAGATAAATTTATAAAAAGGAAGTGTTTTTATGTTAAAAACTAATTTTCATACTCATACTACTCGTTGTCTACATGCAGAAGGTTCTGATGAAGAATACATATTAACTGCTATTAAACTTGGATATAAGACTTTAGGTTTTAGCGATCATGGTCCATATCCTGATAATAGATTTGGTCTTAGAATGCAGTATGAAGAATTAGATGAGTATTATAATTCAATAAATACTCTTCGTGAAAAATATAAGGATAAAATTGAAATTTTAATCGGCTTAGAAATTGAATATGATAAGGAGATGGATTCTTATTACAAAGAACTTCTAAATAAATTTGATTATCTAGCCTTAGGACAACATTTAACTCCTAATGAAGGTGGTTTTATAAATAATTTTGAATTAACAGAAACTAAGCCCTATATAGATTATGCACTTTCTATTAAAGAAGCTTTAAATACAGGCTATTTTTCTTTTTTAGCCCATCCTGATTTAGTATTTTTAAATCCTTTTGAATTAGATGCTAATGGTTTGCTTGCTACTGATATTATCTTAGAAGCTGCTAAAAGAACTAATACAATTTTAGAATTCAACGCTAATGGAGTACGTCGTGGAATTCATCATTTTTTAGATGGTAATAGATATCCATACCCTGATAAAAGATTTTGGGAAAAAGTTTCTTTTTTAAACCTTAGAGTCTTAATTTCAGCTGATGCACATGAACCTAATGCTTTAGGTGATGCAGGCTTAAATAAAGCCATATCACTTGCTCATAAGTGGAACTTAAATGTAGTTTCAAAAATTGATTTTCGTAAGTAAACTTTAAAAGAATAGGGTATTCCCCTATTCTTTAACTTTATATAAAATTTACTTTTTATATAACTTTTAAATATTCATATCTCTTCTAATCCATAATTACTCCATAAATTATTTAGAACATTTTTCGAGAAAAATGATGGTAAACTCGGTCCAAGTTTTATATTTTTCATTCCAGAATATAATAATGCTAATAATTCCATAATATCTTTTTCGTCATGCCAAGAAAATACTATAGATGAAAATATATTATTCCCTTTAACTTCTTCTTTTAACTTCTTCATTATTTGGATTATTAAATATGTTCTATCCCATTCTCCTAAATTTAAAATTTCTAAATTTCTGTCTAAATTTAAACTTTTTAACTCAGTTTCTATAGAAGTCGATGTTAATATTATACAATTTGTTGGGACTTCATTCACTGTCTTTAAATATCTCTTTAATCCTTTTTCATTTCCACATAGTATAATCAAATATTTTTTTTCTTCATTTATTTCTTGGACCAATCTTTTAATAATTTGCCAAGTTTCATCTCTTTCCTCTTCTATTCTCTCTTTTTTTCTAACTTCATCCAAAAATGTCTCTTTATTTTTTTCAGCAAACAACTCCATTACCCTTATTCCCATTTCTCCCACTTTAAAGAATAACTCTAGAAGTTCTCCATAACTTATATTTCTATCACTTATATAATCTAATGCTTCAGTATAAAATCTATCTACTTCATTATCCTTTTTTCCTAATTGTCTCGCTTTATTCCCATACCATGATATACCTTTCAATCCATATTTAACTGTTTCCTTTAAAGATCTAATATCTTCATTTTTTTCATTATCACATAATATACAAGCCTCTTTTCCATCATTTATCATTTCATCCTTTGTTTCACTTAATTTATAGAGACATTCTTCTTTTGTTGATTTTCCACTTTCCTTTTTAATTAACTCCTTTACTTCTTGAAGTTTTTTTAATTTATGGACATATTTCTCAATATTTAATTTTTTCTCTGTCATTGTCATAAAAAGTGCTTCTTCAACTTCTCTAATCACATATTCATCTACTTCTCCACCTTTTCTAAAAACCTCATTAGCATATGTTCCTATTCCTTTTAATTGATATATTATAAGATCTTGAAGTGCTGCTATATCTGGTGTTTTTCCACATTCACCTAGTGTAGTGCAAGCTTTTCCTTTTTTTCTTTGTTCACATTGATAACAAAACATTTTTTCTTTCATTTATGTTCTCCTTTATCTAGTAATAATCAATTTTTATTATTAGTAAAGAATTTATTTTTTATACTTATATAAAATAAAAGATAGAGGGATGTAAAAACTTACACCCTCTATCTTTTACTAATTATCCCAATATCTTCTTCCATCTTCTTGGTCTAATTGCATATATTCATCAACATTCATACTATAACCAAATTCCGACTCAAAAGATTCTGAACATTCTCTTTTTTCACAGCCATCTTCATGATGGTGATGGTGATGTTCTTTTTTGCATTCACAATTACAGCATTCATCACAACAATATTCGCAGTTATCCCATATACCACAATCTTCTTTATAACATTCAATTGTTTTTCCAGTTAACATACTGATTTTTCTTAAAATTGGTTTTAATTGTTCGTTTATTTCTTCTGCTTCTTCTAATAAACTATCTGCTTTACATTTTAATGCTTTTGCTCTTACTAATGTTTCATTTGCTTTTGTTTCATACACTTTTGCTTCTTCTAATTTTCTAGCTATAACTAATTGCATTCTCATAGAACATGCAATTAATTCTTCTGTATATTTTCCAAGTTTACAACATTCGTTTTTATCACAAGATTGTTTTTTTGAGCAAGATCCCTTTTTATTCATATATCATATCTCCTTTTATCCTCATAAGTTCATTTTATATAATACAATATATGAATTTTCCACCTTTATGTTTCCTATTAATTACCTATTATTTTAATTTTTCTATTTTCTATTCCTATAATATCCCTTTTCTCATCTAAATAAGCCAGTATTATTTCAATTATTTCCTCTGTTACCTCTTCTCCAGGGCAAAGCAATGGAATTCCTGGCGGATATGGTACAATATGTTCTTTAGTAATTTTTGAGACTAATTTTTCATTAATTTCTACTTCAATATATTCTTTATCTAACATTTCAAACGGTTCATACTTTTTATTTGGTATCTCCTGAATAAATCTACTTTTAGAACTTACCTTTTGTTTAATATCCTCTAAATTTAATTTTTCTAATGCTTTATACACTTTTTCAAATTCTTCATCTTTATGAAATGTCGAAAATAATAAAACTACCCCTCTACTAAAACTCATCTCACACTGTATTTTTTCTTTTCTTAAATATTCTAAAAGTAATTCTCCTGAATATTCTTTTTTTAAAAATATTGTATATCGTGTTTTATCTATTAAATATCCATCTTTTAAATCCTCTTCACCATAAATATGAATACCTCTAAGTTTTTCTATTTTAGATTTCCACTTTTCACATCTATGTATTAATTCTTCATAGTCTTTTTCTCCATATACTTCCATATAATATCTTCCATAATCTAATGATGCTAATAATAAATAAGATGGTGATGTAGATGTTAATGCATTAAAATAAAAATCTACCTTAGAATTTTTCTCATTTACAATCAAATATGCACCTTGAGTAAGAGATGGAATTGTTTTATGCGCACTTAAAATAACATAATCTGCTACCGATGTTAAACTTTTTGGTAGACTTTCACTACAATTAAAGTGTGCTCCATGAGCTGAATCTATAATAGTTTTTATTTTTTTATTTTTTAATTCTAATATTAAATCTTTTATATCGTAACATACGCCAAAATAATTAGGATATGTTAAAATTATACCTTTTACATCTTTATTCTTATCTATCGCTTCTTCTATATCCTTTTTAGTTGGTGGTAAAAAGATATCTTTTTCTTTATCAATTCTTCCTTTTATATAGGATACTTTTAATTTTTTTAATATTAATGCATTATATATAGATTTATGACAATTTCGTTCTATTAAAACATGATCTCCTTCTTCAAATGCTGAGAATATACTTATTAAATTTCCTTCTGTGCTTCCATTAACAAGAAAATACGCCTTGTATGCATCATAATATTTTCTTAAAAGCTCTATACTCTCTTTTATTATTCCTTGTGGATGATGTAAGTTATCTAAAGGCTCTACTTCTGTTATATCTAGATACCCCATCTTTTCTAAAAATTCTCTTCCTATATAATCTTTTGAAAAACCTTTTCCACATTTATTTCCTGGCATAGAAAGAATCAAATTATCTTCTTTATTATATTTTATAATCTCTTCAAGTATCGGTATTCTTCCATTCATATAAATTCCCCTTATCTTTTATTAGATATCACTTGAATACTTTTTTTGCTAAAAAGTTTTTTAGTCAAATCTTTTAAATACTCTTTATCTATATAGTCTAAATGGATATCTTCATTTAAATATACCTTATAGCTTTCATACATAGTATCATAAGTTCCTAATTCTTTTGCTAAAATAATCCCTTGTTCTTCTCTAAATAATCTTTTCAATTTAAATGCTTTCTTTAAATTTTCTATCTCTTCTTTTTCCAATTTATCTATTATCTCTGTTAATTCTCTAATAGATTCATTTACTATTTCTATAACATTATTCACATTCGCATTAGCTGTTCCTAGTGTTATTTTATATAATTTTATTCCCTTTTCATATGCAATTTTAGGAATAACATCATAGATTAATCCATTTTCTGTTCTTAATCTATTATAAAGTATTGAGTTAATTCCATTACTAAATAACTCATTAAAAATTCTTAACCCTTTTATTTCATCATCATTTAATTTCTCAATTGGGAAAATAAATTGAATTTTAGAGTTTGCTATTCCATCTCTATAATCTTTATAAATCCCCTCTTTAAAGTCATCATATTCTTCATGTTTTTTAACTATATCTTTCTTTTCTTCCCACTCTCTAAATACTTTCCAAACATTGAATTTTACTTCATCAAAATCCATACCACTAACTACTGCTATACTAGAATTCCCTGGAAAATAAAAGCTATTATAAAAATTCTTTATATCTTTTAGTGTTATGTTCTCTAAATCTTCTTTTCTCCCTATGATTGGATATTTAATTCTTCTTCTCTCAAATGTATTGAAAAATTGCTTATCCTCTGTAAATTGTTCTAATTCCTCATCCCATTCTTCTAATTCTTCTTTTATAACCTTAATCTCTTCTTCAAACCCTTTTTCAGGGAAAATAGGATTTATAATTACATCTCCTAATATATCTAATCCTTTTGATAAATCTTCCTCTAAAAGTGTTCCATAATAAATTACATATGGATAATTTGTCATTGCATTATTAAATCCAAATACTGCACTTAAATCACTATTTATTTTATTTTCACTTCTATTTTTAGTTCCTTTGTACACCATATGTTCTGTTGCATGAGCTAATCCGTAAATATCTTCTTCCATATCAGCTCCTCCATCTATGGATATACAAACTGATGTAAGGTTTGATTCTCTTTCTATATATATTAATTTTAATCCATTTGAAAAAACATGTTCTTTCATAAATTTTCTCCTTCATAATAAAAATAGGTGAAGCCTTAGAAGCTTCACCTAAATTATATACTATAAATTTTTTTTTATTCAACAGCCTTTAATGCAATTGCACATTCAATTCTCTTCTTTTGCATTTTACATCCAACTTCATATGGCTTTTTAATATCTCCATTAAATGCAAAGTTATTTGATTGACATCCTCCACTACAGTAGAATCTTGCCCAACAATCTTTACAAGTTGGTTTATTGTAAATATGTGCCTTTTTAAACATTTTTCCCATTTCAGCATCATAGCTATCCTCAAAAATGCTTCCTAATTTAAATTCTTCTTTTCCTACAAATTGATGACATGGGTATACATCCCCTTGAGGTGTTATAGCTACATATTCAAATCCAGCTCCACATCCTGATATTCTTTTATAAACACAAGGTCCACCTTGTAAATCTATATTGAAGTGATAGAAGTTGAATTCATCCCCTTCTCTCTTTCTTCTTGCCATTTCATCAAATAACTTATCGTAGTTTTCAAAAATTCTTCCTAAATGTTCTTCTTTTAAAGCAAGTGGATGTCCTTTTTCAAGAACAACTGGCTCTATAGAAATTTCTTTAAATCCTTGTTCTGCCATATACATAGCATCTTCAAAGAAATCTAAGTTTTGAGCTGTAAAAGTTCCTCTTACACAATGATGTTTGCTCTTATCTCTTTTATCAACCATTTTTTTAATATTTGGAAGGATTTTATCATGTGATCCCTTACCATCAAAAGTAATTCTTACTTTATCATTTACTTCTGGTCTACCATCTAATGAAAGAATTATATTTCCCATTTCTTTATCAATATAATCCATCATTTCATCATTTAAAAGAGTTGCATTAGTTGTCATTGTAAATCTAATGTTTTTCTTCCATTCTGCTTCATGTTCTCTAGCATATGCTATTATTTCTTTTACAGTATCCCAAATCATTGTTGGTTCTCCACCAAAAAGATCTATTTCAATATTTCTTCTAGGACCACTTCTCTTAACTACATATTCTAATGCTTTTTTTGCAGTTTCTAAATCCATAACACCTTTATGTCCGTTATATTCTCCTTCATCTGCAAAACAATATTTACATCTTAAGTTACATGAGTGGATAATGTTTAAACAAACAGCTTTTATGTAATCTCTATCATCCATAGAGCTATGAGCTATATCTTCATACATATCCATTGAATATAGTATTCCGTCTTTTACTAATTCTTTTACTTCATCATAAGCTTCGCTTATTTCTTCTTGTGGATATTTTCCATTAAGTTTTTCTAAAACTATTTCCTTAGCTTCTAAACCTTTATCTTCTATAATATCGTAAACTAATCCGTCTACAACATGAACTGCTCCAGTATTAACGTCTAAAACAAAGTTATTTCCACCTTGTTTAAATTTATGAATTAATGACATTATTAAACTCCTCCTATATCTTTAAAAAACTATATATATTAAATTGTTCGTATAGAGTTGACTAATTAACTTATAATCAAAACAATTTCTTAAAATAAGCAGTAACTTAAAAAGTTACTGCTAAATTTCTAAGCTTCACACTCTAAGTTAGCAACTGTGCATGAAGTTTTACAAGCTGATTGACATGAGTTAGCGCACTCTTTGCAACCTGGCTTCTTTAAGCTGTTCTTTATATTTGTTTTGTTTATAGTTTTTATGTGTTTCATTTAATTAATCCTCCATGTATTAAAGAATAACATATTGATTATAGCATAATTTTTTTACTTCTTCTATATTTTAAACATATTTTCCCCTTATTTTTAATTCATATTTTATTCATATTTTTATGTTACTATTCAATATAAAGCTTTAACTAATTGATTAATTCATGCTTAATAAACATATTGTTTTGTTATTAAAGTCATGTTTTTTTGCAAATAGAGATATTTTCTTTACATATCTCTATTTATAATTTATTATTTTTTTATTAAGAAATTTTTATGAAAGAAATTTTTAATAAAAAAGTATTAAACTATATAGGATAAAAATAATAGGTAAAATAATAAGTCTTTAACACTAAGGAGGAAATATGGAATTTTCGAATAAAAAATTACAAAAAGCATTTGAATATTTTGAAAATGGTAAATATAAAGAAGCTTTAAAGCTTTGCAGTAAAGTTTTAAATAAAGAATATAATAATGAAGAAGCATTAACTCTTGAAGGTGAAATTCTTTACAAGTCTGATAGAATTGATGATGCTATAATAACTTGGAAAATTAATGCTGAATATAACAAAAATGCTTTAGCACAAAGACATTTGGATAGTTTAGACACAAATGTTAAACAAATGGCACTAAGTTATACAAGTATATATTCTGAAAATGAAGAATATAGACGACTTGTTATAGATGCCTACAAGGAATCTACTAAAAAAGACAATAAGAACGTTAAAGACGATGCTAATGCAACTGTAGACACTACCAAAACAGAATCATCTAATAAATCTGATTCTATAACTGAAAAAAATACAGAAATAAATGAAGTTAAAGCTAAACCTATTAAAGAAGAATTAAATGAATCATTACAAACTAAAGAAAAAATTGCACCGAAGGAATCAACTACTCCTGAAGTTGTAGAAATAAACAAAGAACCTTTAGTTTCAGAATCTAAAGAGGTTAAAAAGGAAGAACCATCTGTTTCTGAATCTGTAAAAGTTTCTGAGCCTAAAAAAGTTAAAGAGGAAAAAACTTCTGTTTCAGAACCTGTTAAAGTTTCTGAGCCTAAAGAAGTTAAAAAGGAAAAACCTTCTATTTCAGAACCTGTTAAAGCTTCTGAGCCTAAAGAAGTTAAAAAAGAAAAAACTTCTGTTTCAGAACCTGTTAAAGTTTCTGAGCCTAAAGAAGTTAAAAAGGAAAAAGCTTCTGTTTCAGAACCTATTAAAGTTTCTGAGCCTAAAGAAGTTAAAAAGGAAGAACCTTCTGTTTCCAATTCTACAGATGCTAAAAAAGAAGATTCTCAAGCTGAAAATACTCAATTTGAGAAAATTTCCGTTGCAAACAGACGCTCTTCATCCGTTAACAGAAAAAATACCTTTAACAAAAAGATAATTGCTGTTATCGTAGCCGTTATAGTTGTTGTAGCTGCTGGTGTTTTAATCTATAAATCATCCTCTTCTACATCATCTAAGCCAAAAACTGAAGCTACTAAACCAGCTCCTGAAGCCCCAAAGATTGATTGGAACTCTTTTAATAGTGATATGAAAAATGCAATAAATTCTCAAAATTATAATGAGATTTATACATTATTAGATAAAGCACCTCAAAATGAAGTTCCACAAGCAGAATCTGCTGAATATCAAGCCGGTCTTCAAGCAATGCAAGATAACGGAATTGAGTATTTCTATAATCAAGGTATGACTGCTTATAATAATAAACAGTATAGCCAAGCTGTAGATTTATTTACTAAAGGATTAAAATATGCTAATGGTAATTACTTAGCACCTCATTTAACTTATTATATAGGTGCTTCTTATTCTGGTCTTGATAATCACGATAAGGCTGTTGAATACTATAAACTATATTTAAAGAATTTCCCTAATGCAAATATTTATAATTCGGGATGTCTTTATATCTTAGCTAAATACTATTATTCACAAGGTCATGTTAAGGAAGCTCAACAATATGCTCAAGAGTTACAAAACCAATTCCCTAACTCTCCTTATAATAATAACGATATAGCCAATATTTTAGCTAATAAATAGAAAATTTAAAACTACTTCCTAATCTGGAAGTAGTTTTTTTATTTTCATGTAATAAAATAGCCTAAAAAAATTAACACTATTATAAAGTTTTGTTTTATTTTAATAAGGAAATATATAGTATAATTTATCTTATGCTTATTAAAAAAATGTCTATATTTATATAGACTTTCGGAGGTATGAACTTATGGATAGAAATATTCAACGTGAAGAAATTGAAAAAATATATGGGAAGATAAGTCCCTTTGAATTTAAAAATAAACTTATAGGCCTTGCCACAGAGGAAAAAGGAGCACGTACTCTTTTAGATGCTGGAAGAGGTAACCCTAACTGGACATGTGCTACTCCTCGTCAAGCCTTTTTCACTTTTGGGCAATTTGCTGTTAATGAAACTCAAAGAACTTGGCAAAACTGGGATTTAGCTGGAATGCCAACAAAAGAAGGTATCTATGAAAGATTTTTAGATTTTGCAACTGAAAACCCTACTCTACCTGGAATTGATTTACTAAAGGAAATGATTCATTATGGTGTCGAACAAAAAAACTTTAATCCTGATGATTGGGTTTTTGAATTAGCAGATGGAATAATTGGAGATAACTATCCATTTCCTGATAGAATGCTTCACCATATAGAAGAGATAGTTCATGACTATCTTGTTCAAGAAATGAAATACAGAAGCAATCCAGACGATAAATTTAATATTTATGCAGTTGAAGGAGCAACTGCTGCAATGTGCTATCTTTTTGATTCCCTTAAAGTTAATCATATTTTAAATGAGGGTGATACCATTGCAATTATGACTCCTATTTTTACACCATATTTAGAAATTCCTATTTTACCTAACTACAACTTAAAAGTAGTTACAATAAATGCAAGTGAAAGTAGAAAAGGTGAACATACTTGGCAATACCCAAAAGAAGAGTTAGATAAACTTAAAGATCCAACTATTAAAGCATTATTTATTGTAAATCCAAGTAATCCACCATCTATCTCAATTAGTGATAGATGTAGAAATCATATAGTTTCTATAGTGAATGATCACAATCCAAATTTAATAATAATTTCTGATGATGTTTACGGTACTTTTGTTAAAGATTTCCGTTCCTTAATGAATGATCTTCCATATAACACTATTGGAGTGTACTCTTTCTCTAAATATTTTGGTGTAACAGGTTGGAGACTTGGAACTATAGCCTTACACGAAAATAATATTTTAGATAAACTTATAAGAGAATTACCAATTGAACATAAAAATACTCTTAATAGACGATATGGAGATATGTGTAAAGATCCTTCAACAGTTCCATTTATCGATAGAATCGTTGCCGATAGTAGACAGGTAGCTTTAAATCATACTGCTGGTCTTTCTACTCCACAACAAGTCCAAATGGCATTTTTCTGTATGTTTGCAGTATTAGATAAAAATAATAGATATAAAAATAAAACAATGGATATTTGTCATCACAGAAAAAAATTACTTTTTGAAGGTTTAGATTTAGTTTTACCAGAAGATAAGTATGATGCAGCTTATTATACTCAATTTGACCTTTTAGAATGGGCTAATAAATATTATGGTGCTGAGTTTGCAACTTACCTTCAAAAGTATCATAAGCCATCTCACATCCTTTATCGTCTTGCCGAAGAATCATCAATAGTTCTTTTAAGCGGTAGTGGATTCCAAGGGCCTGAATGGTCAATAAGAATATCTTTAGCTAATTTAGATGATAATTCTTACTCTAAGATTGGTAATATTCTACACAATATCTTAGAAGAATTCGTTAAGGCTTGGGAAAATTCAAAAATGACAAAATAATAAGGAACTATTTTTAGTTCCTTTTGGATTTATTATAAATAAAAAAAGATAGAAAACCTAGTTTTCTATCTTTCTTTATTTTATTGCATAGGTGAATTTTCAATAACTTTAAAGCTATATCCATGATCCTTATACCACTGAATTACCTGTGGTAATGCTTCAACAGTTGTTTTCTTAGCTGCAGCATCATGCATTAATAATATAACATGATTTTCATTTGTTGATTCTTTTATAGCTGTACTTACAAGCTTATTTACTGGTAAGTTATTTCCTGTTGCATCTCCTGTTTCAGCATCCCAGTCTATTGAAACTATTCCAGTTTCTTTAAAGGCTTCATTTAAAGCATTTAAATTTTTATCATGATAATATGCTCTAGACATATATCCTCCTGGCATTCTTATAACTCTAGTATTGAAATTACTTCCTAGAATATTTCTCATCATATCATCAGTTTGTGCTATTTCTTTCATAAATACATCTACATTTACATTATTTCCTGGATATAATTTTTTGAAATTATGTGAATATGTATGGTTTCCTATAGCATTTCCGTCATTATAAGCTTCTTTCAAGTAACCTCTATTTGCCTCTGAGTTTAAATTATTTCCCATTGCAAAAAATGTTGCATGTACACCATACTTATTTAATATATTTAAAATTTGTGGTGTATTTTCACTTGGTCCATCATCAAATGTTAAGAATACTTCTTTCTCATTATTAACCTTATTTTTAGTTTCTATCATATCAAATACTTGATTTGCTGGAACTGCATAAGATTTAGCTGATGCTATAATATTATCTCCATTCTCTGGATAACCAAATTTATTTTTTGCTACATCTGTATTCGTATTTTTACTACTATCTTCCTTATTATTACTACTATTAATTGATTGTTCTGTAGTTTTACTTACAGTAGAACTGTTTTCTTTTGCTTGAACTGTTTTATTTTTACTAGCAAAATATACTACTCCCCCTACAATGATAACTACCACTATTAGAATTGCTATTACCAATCTAATATTACCTTTTTTTCTTTTTCTTTTGTATCTGTGCATTATTTTCCCCTCCACAAGATAATTCCGTCTTCCTAATCATTGTACTAACTTTTTAAAGATAAAAAGTTAAAATTTTAAGACAAACAGGCCTTTTTTTATTAATATTTTGTAATTTTTTCTACAACTTTTGTTTGATAACGTTTTTATTCATTTTAATATCCTTTATTTCCTTTATAATTATAATTAATTAATATTTATTTAAATATACACTATCAAAGGAGGTGGATAATTAATGAATCGACCAATGTCATTATTACTTAATTTTCTTATAGTTTTAATAATTTCATTTGGATTATTTTACTTTTTTAAATCTACATATCAACCTAATAATTTTAAGTCTCCTTCTCATACTCAGACCGAAACTTATTATAATACTACTAATACCACTTCAATTGGCAGTGCACAAAATTTCAGAATGCCTTTATTTAATTTTAGTATTTATCATCCACGAAGAATTCATCATTCACTCTTTGGCGGAACTTTCCTTTTTAAATTTGTAACTTTAACAGCTCTCTTTATAGTAATATTACTATTTATTTATTTTTGTTTTTTTTAGTTGATAAAATTCTAAGAAGATTTTATCAACTTTTCAAACATAATGCATAATATTATGTTAATATTCAATTAACTTATTTTCAGTATCGATTTTTATATTTATAAGAGAACAACTATTTTTATCATTATTTTTTCCTCTCTATTTTTCTTTATTTATTTACTATTTATATTTTATTTATTAACTTTATTTACTTACATACCCATATTATATATTTTAGTAATTTTATTCATTAAAAATTATCATTATCCATTTTACATTCTTGACTCTTCTTAAACCCTTACTCTCACTTGTTTATCCACCCCTCTCCATACCAATTTCAATAGCATTCTAAAGTATTTCTATGTTTTTCAAAGTATTCCTGCTCTTTTTCCTTTTTTTTCACCTTTTTCACTGTATTTTAGCCTTTTTTTTATTTTAATTAAACTTTTATAGCAAGGTATAATCTTGTTATGTTATGTTAATAATTCTATATGGATACATATAATTTTAAATTTAAACAAGAGGTGAATAAAATGGCAATGGATAAAGTAATTGTTAAATCATTCTGTAAAAAACTAAGTGATCAACCATTTACACTTAAGTTATGGGATGGAGAAGAAATAAATTATGGAGAAGGAACTCCAAAATTCAAAGTAGTAATTAATGAATTTCCTACTAAAAAAGAACTTTTAGCTGATGCAAGTATTGCACTTGGTGAAGCTTACTTAGACGGAAAAATAGATTTAGAAGGAAATCTTCAAGAAATATTTGAAAGTATAATGAGACAAAGCGATAGTTTCTTAAATGAAAGTATTCTTTTAAAATTTGTTGGTAAAATAGCTTCAAACTCAAAAGCTAAATCAAAAGCTGATATTGCTAGCCACTACGATATCGGAAATGATTTTTATAGTATTTGGTTAGATGAAACTATGAGTTATTCATGTGGATATTTTAAAAATGAAGATGACTCTCTTTATGATGCCCAAATGAATAAAATACACCATATCTTAAAGAAATTAAATCTTAAAGAAGGCCAAACTCTTCTTGATGTAGGATGTGGATGGGGTTACCTTATAATAGAAGCTGCTAAACTTTACAAAGTTAAAGCTATGGGAATCACTTTAAGTGAAGAACAATATAAGAAAGGTCAAGAAAGAATTAAAGAACAAGGTTTAGAAGATTTAGTAGAAATCAAACTTATGGATTACAGAGACCTTAAGAAAAGTGGACTTGAATTCGATAGAGTTGTAAGTGTTGGTATGGCTGAACACGTTGGTCACAACAACTTACCATTATACTTTGAAAACATCCACGCTGTTCTTAAAAAGAGCGGATTATTCCTATTACACAATATAACTAACCCAATTGAAACTGAAGGAAATCACTTTATCACTAAGTATATTTTCCCAGGTGGATATTTACCAACAGGAAGAGAAGAAATGCATATTGCTGCTGACTTAGATTTCAGAGTAATTGACGTAGAAAGTTTAAGACTTCACTACATGAAAACTCTTATGCACTGGTTAGATAATTTTGATGCAAATATCGATAAAGTTAAAGAAATAGAAATGTGTGACGAAAGATTCATAAGAATGTGGAGATTATATCTTGCATCTTGTGCTGCTGCTTTCCATTACTGGACTATAGATATACATCAAATGTTATTCTCAAAAGGAACTAACAACAATCTTCCAATGACTAGAAAATATCTTTACGAAGATTAATTTTTAAATAAAAGATACATCAAAAGATGTATCTTTTTTCTTTTTCCTTATTTTTTAACTATTTATTAATTCTCTAGATATTTAATTAAAATATCATCTATTTTCTACAATGTTTGTTCAATTAATATAATTTCTGCCACTACTTTTCATATATTTTTAACTATTTCTATTTGCATATTTTTCTTTTTGAGTTATACTACTAATTAGAGAGGAATTCTATGATTTATCAGAGAATTCCTAATATTAAATTTTTAAAAGTATATGGAGGTTTTGTACATGTTAGTTTCAGCAAAAGAAATGTTACAAAAAGCTAGAGAAGGTAAATATGCTGTTGGTCAATTCAACATAAACAACTTAGAATGGACTAAAGCTGTACTTTTAACAGCACAAGAAAATAATTCACCTGTTATCTTAGGAGTTTCAGAAGGTGCAGGAAAATACATGACAGGATATAAAACAGTAGCTGCTATGACTACTGCTATGATAGAAGAATTAAACATCACTGTTCCTGTTGCTTTACACTTAGACCATGGTTCATATGAAGGATGTTTTAAATGTATTGAAGCTGGATTCTCATCAATTATGTTTGATGGATCACACTACTCAATCGAAGAAAATATCGCAAAAACAACTGAATTAGTTAAAATAACTAATGAAAAAGGATTATCTTTAGAAGCAGAAGTTGGTTCTATTGGTGGAGAAGAAGACGGAGTTGTTGGTGCTGGTGAAATAGCTGACGCTAATGAATGTAAACAAATCGCTGATTTAGGAGTTACAATGTTAGCTGCTGGTATCGGAAATATCCACGGTAAATACCCTGCAAACTGGACTGGATTAGATTTTGACGCTTTAGCTAAAATCAATGCTGCTACAGGAAACATGCCTTTAGTATTACACGGTGGAACAGGAATCCCTGATGACATGATTACTAAAGCTATATCTTTAGGAGTTGCGAAAATCAACGTTAACACTGAATGTCAATTAGTTTTCGCTGATGCTACTAGAAAGTATGTCGAAGCTGGTAAAGATTTAGAAGGAAAAGGATTTGACCCAAGAAAACTTCTTAACCCTGGTTTTGAAGCTATCAAAGCTATCGTTAAAGAAAAAATGGTTCTTTTCGGATCAGTTAACAGAGCTTAATTTAAGTTATAAAAAAGCACCTAATTTTAGGTGCTTTTTTTATTTCCTTTTATTGTCCTCTATCCCTTTATTTTAGGCTTCTTTTCTCTTAGCTATATAATTGCCTATCTTCTCTCTTTATTCTCCAATATGCCCCTATATTTGAGTTTTTTCAACTACTCTAGCTATTTACCTATATCTTTTCTTAAAATCGCTCTTTTAAGACCACCATATTTTAGTTTTTCTTTTTCTATTTTAAATCCATTTTTCAAAAATGTATTTAAACTATATGGATTATCTGGAGAAGCTGTTGCCATTAGAATTTTAAAACCATCTTCTATAGCTAATTCTTCCATCACTTCACAAATTATACCTTGTAATTTATTTCCTCTATAATCTTTATGAACTACTGTAGCTTCTATTTGTGCTATTTCTAAAAGTTCATCTCCTTCAATTTCTATATCATATCCATAATTATGCCCATCTTTTCCATGATAGCAATATGATCCCATAGCAATAAGGCTTTCCTCTTCATTAAAGCACCCTATAAGTTTCCCTCTTTTATTTTCTCCATTTAAAAGATTATAATATTCTTCTTCCTTTGGTGGTGAATATAAATCCTTATCTGATAACCATTCCATTACTTTAGTTTGTAATTCTATAATTTTCTCTAATTCTTCTTTTTTTATAAACCTTATATTTCCTACTTCATTTATATCATTTTCTCTATTTATAATTTCTATTTCTCTAAGCATACTCTCATCCTTTCTACATTTATTAACTATCAATTATACTTCTATATTAATTTATTTTTCAAAAATAGGAATGTATATTATACATTCCTATTAAAGTTATTTATTTTTATTACTTACAATAAGCATTTCTCTTAAAACCTTACATGCAACAGCCGTAGATGTTCCTGATGTGTCATATTGTGGTGATAATTCATTTATATCTATTCCCACAATATTTTTCAGCTTAGAAAATGTCATTATTCCATTCATAAGCTCTTTAAATGTCACTCCCCCAGCCTCTGGTGTTCCTGTACCTGGGAATATTGATGGATCTAAAACATCTAAATCTATTGTTATATATACTGGCTTATCTTTAATCTTCTCTACTATATCCTCTAAAGTATCTAAATTAAATTTATTTGTATACATATGATCTTTTGCCCAATAAAATTCTTCTCTTTCTCCTGAACGGATTCCAAATTGAAATATCTTATTATCTCCAGTAAGATCCCACACTCTTCTTATAACAGATGCGTGTGATAATTTTTCACCTAAATAATTATCTCTTAAATCTGTATGTGCATCAAAATGTATTACATGTACTTCAGGATACTTCTCATATATTGCTCTAAAAGCTCCAAGAGTTACTAAATGTTCTCCTCCAATCATAAGAGGTGTTTTATTATCATTTAATACTTCTCTTGTATATTCTTCTATCATATCTAACGCTTTAGGAGGATTCCCAAATGGTATATCTAAATCTCCTCCATCATATATAGATAAATCTTCTAAATCTACATCTTGGTAAGGGCTGTAAGTTTCAAGTCCATAAGATTCACTTCTCATTACTTTGCTTGCAAATCTTGTTCCAGGTCTAAAAGATGTAGTCCCATCAAACGGTGCTCCGAAAATTACTGTAGTTGCTTCTTTATATTCTGCTTCACACCCTAAGAATGTTTCTATATTTCTATTCATTAACACTTTGGAGCATTTCCTTCACATAGTTTGGTAACGCGAAGCAACCTCTGTGTAAGTCTGTATTATAATATTTAGTTTTTAATCCTAAATTATTCCATGACTCAATTTCAGCTGTTAATGGATCATATTTTTTCGATGCAAATCCAAATAACCAGTGTCCTGATGGATAAGTTGGTATATGTGCTTGATATACTCTACAAACTGGGAAACACTCTTTAATTCTTTTATGTGCTCTCTTCATTGATTTTGCATATCCTTCATAATATGGACTTTCATGTTGATTAACAAGTATTCCATCTTCTTTTAAAGCTTTAAAACAATTTCCATAGAATTCTCTTGTAAATAATCCTTCTCCTGGTCCAAATGGATCAGTTGAATCAACTATTATTAAGTCATATTTATTTTCTACAGATCTAACAAATTTTAATCCATCTTCAAAGTATAAAGTAACTCTTTCATCATCTAATTTTGCTGCTGTTTGAGGAATAAACTTTCTACAAACATCTACAACTAATTTATCTATTTCAACCATATCAATTTTTTCTATAGTATTGTATCTTGTAAGTTCTCTTACAGTTCCACCGTCTCCAGCACCTATAACTAAAACATTTTTAATGTTTGGATTAGTTGCCATTGGAATGTGAACTATCATATCATGATAGATAAACTCATCTTTTTCAGTTACCATCATTAATCCATCTAGTGTAAAGAAAGTTCCAAATTCTTTTGATTTAAATACATCAATTCTTTGAAATTCACTTTTATCACTATATAATTGCTCATCTACCTTTATTGAAAAACGTGCCTCTGGTGTATGTTCCTCTGTGTACCATAATTCCATATTAAAATCACTCCTTAAATAAATTATTTATTTTAAAACTTGTAGTTTATCAATATCCATATCTTCTGGCCCTGTTACTAAGCTTCCTTTTTCCTTAGCTGCCATAATACATTCTATAGATTCTTTCGTAATAAGCTCTCCTGGTGCAAGTATTGGAATACCTGGTGGATAACACATTACAAACTCTCCCGAAATTCTTCCTTCACATTTTTCTAAATCAATACTTTCCTTAATTGCATAGAAAGCTTCCTTAGGAGACTTTTTAACTATAGGGTTTATATATTCATGATCGAATATACCTTTTTTATCTTTAGTATGAATTCTTTTTATTTCACTTAAAGCCGATACTAATCTTTCAATATTATATCTAGTATCTCCTACTGAAATTATAGAGAGTATATTTCCAATATCTCCAAGTTCAATTTGAATTCCATAATCATCTCTTAATATATCATAGGCTTCAATTCCTGCAAGCCCTATATCTAGAGTATTGACTGTTAATTTAGTTACATCAAAATCATATATATTATCACCATTCACTATTTCTTTTGAAAATGCATAATAACCTTCAATCTTATTTATTTCAGTTCTTGCATATTCTGCAATAGAAACAACTTCTTCAAAAATTTCTTTTCCATGAAGTGCTAAATTTCTTCTTGCTATATCTAATGATGATAATAAAAGATAAGAACCACTAGTAGTTTGAGTTAAATTTATAATTGTTCTAACATAATGTGGATTTACCCTATTATTTTTCATAAGTAACATAGAACTTTGAGTTAAAGATCCACCTGTTTTGTGTATACTTACTGCTGCCATATCCGCTCCTGCTTCCATAGCAGATACAGGTAATCTTTCATCAAAATAAAAATGTGTTCCATGAGCTTCATCAGCTAATACATACATCCCATGCCTATGTGCAAGCTTAACTATTTCTTTTAAATCAGAACAAATTCCATAGTATGTTGGATTATTTACAAATACAGCCTTTGCATCTGGATTCTCTTTTATAGCTTTTTCTATATCCTTTAAAGACATTCCTAATGAAATTCCAAGCTTACCGTGTATACCTGGATTTATATATATAGGATTTGCCCCAATAAGAATAAGTGAATTAATAGCTGATCTATGAACATTTCTAGGCATAATAATCTTATCCCCTTCTTTGCATACACTCATAATCATAGCTTGAACTGCTGAAGTTGTACCATTAACCATAAAGAAAGCATTGTCTGCACCAAAAGCTTTTGCTGCTAATTCTTCTGCTTCTTTTATGACCGATGTAGGATGGCAAAGATTATCTAACGGTTTCATTGAATTTACATCTACTGAAAGACAATCTTCCCCTAAGAATTGTTGAAGTTCTTTATTTCCTCTCCCTTGTTTGTGTCCTGGTACATCAAAAGGAACTATCCTTTGATTTTTATACCATTTTAATGCTTCATATATTGGAGCTTTACTTTGAAGAGACTCATTCTTCATTTTCATTCCCCCCTTAATAAATATTCACACCACCATAAATTTCTATCATTTCTTTTGATAATCTATCTCTAATTTCTCTTCTTTCATGTGGAGATAATTCATACTGGTCTGAATTAAATAAATAATTATTTAATTTAATATCATTAACCATCATCTTAGTGTGGAACATATTTGCTTGATATACGTTCATATCTATGCAATCATAATTTCTTAGTGTTTCATTATCTATATAATCTTGTATTGATCTTATTTCGTGATCAATATAATATTTTCTACCTGCTATATCTCTAGTAAATCCTCTTACTTTGTAATCCACTGTAATCACATCTGAATCAAAGCTAGAAATCAAATAATTTAAGGCATTAAGTGGTGATATTTTTCCACATGTAGATACATCAATGTCAACTCTAAATGTTGTTATATCATTATTTGGATGACATTCTGGATAAGTGTGTACAGTTAAATGACTTTTATCTAAATGTCCCATAACACTATCTCTTAATCCCATATATGAAAATTCACCTTTATTACATGAAGGGTCTATAAGTGCTACTGGTAGTGCTTCTTCTGTAATTAAAACATTTACGCTAGCTCCCTGAGGCTCATAGTCCTGTTTTGAAATATTTAAAACATGGGCTCCTATAATCTCAGTTACATCACATAATATTTTGGTTAATCGTTCTGAATTATAATGCTCATCAATATACCTTATATAATCTTCTTTTTCTTTTTCAGTTTTGGCATAACAAACATCATAAATATTAAAACTTAAAGTTTTAGTTAAATTGTTAAAGCCATACAATGTTATTTTTTCTTTCAAAACTAACTTCAAATCCTTTCATTTTATATTTTTTCCAAAGTTTCAGTTCCTTTTAAGTAAATTTTCTTCTAATTTTCTTAATATTACTAAACACTCCAAAGTTTAGTATCTATACTATTTTCAGTATTCCTCTTAGTTTTTAAGCTAGAAATACTAAATATAAAACTTGATATTACTAAACTTCTTTTCAAAAATTTTTTTTAATTATTACTATTTCTTTAATACTTCATCTATTGTTAATTTTTTCAATACCTTCGATAATTATATAATAGCCCTTTTTATTAGTCAACGCAAAAAAATAAAGTTTTTTTTTTATTAAAAAGAATAACTTTTTAGATTTATTTCTCACAAATTATATACATTTACTAAAGCTTTTTATAAAGAAATTAGATGTATAATTTCTTTATACATCTAATTTTACTCTCTCTTTATTCTATTATACAATAAATACTATTTATTGTGCTAAAAATCTTCTTCTTGCATTATTTGCAATTGGTGCAAGTGGTATTGCTATAATAAGTCCTACTACAACTTCTGATAAATCTCCAACAAAATGTGATGCTGCATAAAGAATACTTCCCATCAATCCTGTTGTAGCTCCTGTAATAACTCCTCCCATTATTGCATTTCCAATAAAATATCCAATTAAATTAACTATTGCTCCTACTATAAATGCACCTATGTATAATTTCATACTTCTTTTTTCTTTTCTATCTAATATAGCTGCTACTGTTAAAACCATAAGTCCTTTTATTATAAATGTAAATGGAGCCCACATTAAATATCCTGCTCCTATATCTACTAAAGCCATTCCTACAGCTCCAGCTACAAATCCTTTTTTCTTGCCAAGTAAAACTGCACTAGTAAATACCATACAATCTCCTGGTTGAATAAATCCATTAAAAGTTGGAATTCTTATTATACTTCCTGCTATAAATACTAAAGCTATCATAAGAGCTGTTAATATAAGTCCCATAGTTTTAGTGTGTTCTTTACTTCTTCCGCTTCCCATCTTTTTTCCTCCTCATTTGTGTATAAGGTTAATATAACTGTATAAGATTTTTTTTTCAATCCTCTCCCCCCTCCATCATAGTTTGTTTACATTTTTTTAAAAATAAAACCTTCTATCTTTAAGTAACTACAAAGCTTTTCTACTACTGTATAGTTTATCTCTATAGTTTCATTTTTATTTTAGAAACATTTTTGTACCGGTTCAATTTCAAGTGTAAAAAAACACACCTTAAAATTTTAAGGTGTGTTTTTGTCTTTAATAATTACATATCTTTTAAATCAGCTGCTGGTCCAAACATTTCATAATTTATATCTTCTTCTTTAACTCCCATAGCAGTAAGAGTATTATAAATGTGTTTCATAAATCCTAAAGGTCCACAGAAGTAGAATTCTGCATTTTTAGGTAATGATTCAATCCATTCTTTTGACATAAATCCTTCAAAATCATAATCTTCACCTTTAACATCATTTTCAAGTGGTGTTTGATAGAATATTGCAGATTTTACATTTGAATGTTCATCTTTAATCTTCTCTAATTCTTTCTTGAATGTATGCGCTGTTGAATTTAATACTGCTTGTGCAAAAGTCACATCTCTACCTTCTCCTGATGCTTTATATAACATTGACATCATTGGAGTAACACCTATTCCACCGCTTAATAAAACAAGTGGTCTATTATTATTTCCTTCTTTTAGAATAAATTCTCCAAGTGGGCTAGTTGCTTCAACTATATCTCCAACATTTAAATTTTCATGTATATATCTAGAAATTAAACCTTTTTCTTCTTTTTTAATACTTATTCTATAAAAATCTGATCCTGGTCTCATAGATAAACTATATTGTCTTACTTCATCTATATTTTCTCCAGATTTTACTGGTTTAATTGAAAGGAATTGTCCTGCTTTATGTGCTTTTAAATTTTCTCCATCTACTCTTTTAAAATAAAATGAAGTTATTAAATCATTTTCTGCCTGTCTTTTTATTAATTCATATTTTTTAAATTCAAAAGGATCTTCACTATCTACTCCAAAGTATCTATCTAAAAGACCTTTAAATGCTCTTCCATGTCTAGCTTCGTCTTTACACATTTCATGTACAGTATCATGAATTGCATCTAAGTTTAATTGTTTAGCTAAAGTTGCTAAATCTTTCTTTCCTTGACATGCACCAAATTCTGCATCTACTCTCGCTTGTAGATTAGCTTTAGTATCCGCAACAACTACTTCTCCTAAAAGCTCAGCAAATTTTGCTGCATGTTCTGCTTCTTCAAATGCAATTCTTTTATATGCTTCTCCAACTTCTGGATGTCCTTCTCTATCTGCTTGTCTTGACATAGCTAAATACATTCCAACTTCTGTACATTCACCCATAAAATTAGCTCTTAATCCTTCGATTATTCTTTCATCTACACCTTGTGCGACTCCAACTTTATGTTCATCTGCCCATGCCATTTCTCCAATTTGTTCTTTAAATTGGTCTGGTCCTACACCACATACTGGACATTTTTCTGGTGGCATATCACCTTCATGTATATAACCACAAACTACACAAATAAATTTTTTCATATTCTTTTCCTCCTGAACTTTTTATTTATATTAATTTCTTTATTTTCTTAACCTATAGTCAAATTATATTATAATAATTATTTTCTGTCAATAATTATTATTTATTAATAAAATTAAATTTTCTGATTTTTCAAACTAAATAATTAAAGGAATCAAGTGAATTTGATTCCTTTAATTTATTATTCTATTATTTTTTTATTATTCCTAAAATATATGATTTAAATTCTTCAAATGTGCTATCAACTATTGATGCGCCCTTATTTAATTTTTCACTTTGAAAATTATATTCTGCTGAACCATAATTAAATGCAGCACTTAGTACTAATAATGATAGTTCATTTAATCTATAATTTATTCTAGCAGTCATTAATTCTTTTAAGAAAAGAACTAAGCTTTCTAATGTTCCAACTCTACCTTCTTCAGTTAAAACTACTGCTGCTTTGAAAAAGCTAAATCCACCTAATAGAGGAATCATCTCTCCATTTTTCATAAAAAATACTTTATCTGTCTTTAAAAAGTATTTTAACCCTTCAAATTCTAAACTTTTAAACTCATTATTGATTATTATTTTTTCTTCAACATTTTTAAGAGTTACTAGCATATTTTGCCATTTACCTTCTTCACTATTATCTAGTTCTTTTATTTTTGCTTCAAATGCTTTTAAAGCATCTTCATATTTACTAAATTCTTGTATCATCTCTCCTGATATATCTAATCTATAAGTTTTATTTTCATATATTAACGCAATCTTGTTATCCATACTATCTTCTCCTCTTTTAACTAATAATAATTATTATATAATAAAAAGAGTTGCAAATGCAACTCTTTTTTATTTTTCCACTTTTATTCTTTTATATACTTATTTAAGAAAGATTTAACAGAATTCCAATATACTTCTGGATTTGTAGTCCCAGCCTCAGCATGTCCAGCTCCATGAATAGTTATCATTGCTTTTTCACATTCTGCTGCATTATACAACTCTTCCATCATCTCATAAGGTACAAATTTATCTTCATCTCCATGAATGAAAAGAATCGGAGTTTTTGATTTTGCAACTTGATCAATTGCTGATGCCTGTTTTATAGAATATCCTGTTTTGGCTTTGCTAATAGCATTAGCTCCATCCATTAATGGAAAACTTGGTAATCTATACAACTCTTTTAATTGATATTTAAATTGTTCCCACGCTGATGTATATCCACAGTCTTCAACTATTGCTTTAATATTCTCAGGTAATTCTTCTCCTGAAACCATCATAACAGCTCCAGCTCCCATAGAAACTCCATGTAAAACTATTTCTGACTCCTTGTCCATTTTAATTAGATAATCTATCCATAATAAAATATCTAATCTATCTGGCCATCCCATTCCTATATAGTCACCTTCACTTTTTCCATGCCCTCTTAAATCTAACATAAGAATATTATATCCCATTTCATAATAATATCTTGCTATTCTTGACATATAAATCGCGCTACTCATATATCCATGAACTACAACAACCCACTTATGAGTTTCTACTTCATTATTTATTTTATAACTATGAAGCTTTAAATTATCATCAGATAAAATATAAACATTTTTTTTATCTCCACGACTTTTAAACCATTCTAAATCTTCTTTGTTTAGCAGTCCACTAGTTTCATCTATACTAACGTCCTTTTCTGATGGTCCAAAGACTTTATCTTTATTTGTCTTTGTGCTAATTGCTAGTTTAAAAAGGTAATTGCTTCCTATTGCAAATGCAGCTCCACCTACTGCAAGTCCTCCTAATGCTAACTTTGCTATATTTTTCTTTTTCATTTAAATCGCTCCCTTCCATTGACTAATGTTTTTAGCCATACAACTCAGTATATATTTTAAAGTTATCTAGCACTTTAGTTACATATCCTCTTGTTTCTGTAAATGGTATATAAGTTAAATGTATTCCATCTGGTGAATACTCAGAATTACCTAACCAATTTACAACATTTCCTCTTCCTGCATTATAAGCTGCTGATACTAAAGTTGGATCATTATTAAATTGGTTAACTAAACTTGCCAAATAATATGTTCCAAATTCAATGTTTGTCTGTGGGTTATATAACATACTTGGTGTAAAATTTTGCACTCCTAATTTTTCTGCTATATCACTACCCGTTTCATCTGTAATTTGCATAAGTCCTTTAGCCCCAACATTAGATGTTGCATTTGGATTAAAGTTACTTTCTGTTTTTATTATAGCTCTAACAAACATAGGATCTAGTCCATATTCATTGCTATATTTTATTACATACGAACTATATTTTTCTGGATGTGTTATATACAGATATTTCGTATAGGCCTTTTGTATAATCCATTTCCCTGCAAATATCGCTAAAATAATTATTACAATAACTAAAATTAATCTTCTTATTTTTTTCATTTGTTTATAAACCCCATATAGTTATAGACTTTTGTCTATATAAATTTCTTTAATTTAATAGTATCATATTTATTTGTTTTTTTGTTATTTACTACAATATTTTTATAAATTTATTTAAACAAATTTTATTTTTAAGTATAAAATCTCATTTTATTAAAATCACTTCAATACTATTTTTAATTTAATAAAAAAATAATCATAAGAAGAAACATTCTCCTTATGATTATTTTATAATTTTAGTGTTCGTATTTATCTACATTTTGGATTAAACTTTGGATTATTTCTGTTGCATCCATAAATTTAGCAATAGATTGTCCTTTATTTAATCTTCTTATGATTCTAGCTATGAATTCTGACATATCAACTTGCTTGAACCATTCTGCTTCTCTTAAATTTTGTGGCACATAAGTTAAGTTTGTACAATAAACTCTCTTTAAAGTACCATTATTATAATACTTATTAAATTTTTCTAATCCTTCATTGAATAAACCAAATGTTGTTGCTACATATACATTTCTTACATTTCTTGATTTTAACTCTTTAGCTATATCAAGAACTGATTCTCCTGATGCTATCATGTCATCAACTATTAAAACGTCTTTTCCTGCAACATCTCTTCCCATATATTCATGTTCAACTATTGGATTCTTTCCATTTACTACAACAGTATGATCTCTTCTTTTATAGAAAAGTCCTACATCTACACCTAATACACTTGAATAGTAAATTGCTCTATCCATTGCTCCAGTATCTGGACTAATAACTAAAAGTTTTTCTTTGTTTAATTCTAAATCTTTTTCTTCTGTAACTAAATTCTTAACTATATCATATGTTGGATATATATTTTCAAAAGAAAGTAAAGGTATTGCATTTTGAACATTAGGGTCATGAACATCAAATGTGATTATTTCATCAACTCCTAAGCTTTCTAATTCTTGAAGTGCCAAAGCACAATCTAAAGATTCTCTTCCTTTACGTCTATGTTGTCTTGATTCATATAAAAGCGGCATAATTACAGTAATTCTTGCTGCCTTTCCTTTTATAGCCGAAATAGTTCTTTTTACATCTTGAAAATGTTCATCTGGTCCTTTATGATTTTCAAACCCAAACATTTTGTATGTGCAGCTATAGTTTCCAATATCACACAGAATATAAATATCTTTTCCTCTCACTGTTTCAGAAATTTTTACTTTTCCTTCACCATTAGCAAATCTTACTTGTTCTGTTTCTACAAGATATGATTCTGTAGTATTGTTTTTTTCTGCAATGTACTTATCAATAGCACCTCCAACTTCTTTAAAGCTGTCTAATACTATTAATCCAAGATCATGAGTTAGTTCCATAATTAATCTTCTCCTTTTAGGCATTAAAAATTTATTAAGTTTCTGTTTCTAGTATATATTAAAAATTCCTCTTAATAAATATTTTTCGATAAATTTCTTCATTTTTTTCATATTTTTCTTTTATAATATATACTATTTGTTTTATTAAGCTATCTTAAGTACTTTATAGTATATACTATAAAGGCAAATAAATAAATAAGTCAAATTTATTCTATCTCTTTTCTAAAAAAAACTATCTTATTTTTTATTTATGACTTCAATTTTATTTTTATTTAACTTTTATACATATTTTTTCTCTTTACATTTCCGCTTTAATGAATTAAAGTATTAACATACTAAAGAACATTTTGAGGTGATTATTATGGAAAATAAAAATTTGAAAAAGGATATAGGCATTTTTATAGCAACCGCTTTAGTTGCTGGTAATATGATGGGATCTGGTATTTTTATGTTACCTTCTTCCCTAGCTGCTGTTGCAGGGCCTGGTTCTACATTACTTGCATGGATATTAACGGGAATAGGTTCTATATTTTTAGCTCTTTCATTTGCTAAACTTGGTTCTAAAATCCCTAAAACTGGGGGACCATATGAATATTCTAAATTAGCATTTGGAGATTTTATGGGATTTATAAATGCATGGCTTTACTGGAATGGTTGTTGGATTGCAAATGCTGCAGTTATTATTACAATAACAAGCTATTCAGCTGTAATCTTCCCTATTTTAGGAGTAAACCACCTTTATTCCTTTATATTTGGTTCAGTTATTCTTTGGCTAGTTACACTTTTAAATATTTTTGGCGTAAAAAAAGCAGGGCAAGCACAACTAGCTATAACTATTTTTGAAATCATACTATTTATATTTTTTATAATAATTTCATCACTTCATTTTAATACATCAAACATTGGACCATTATTCCCAGCGCATAAAGGAATTGGGACTCTATCATCTGCTGCAACTTTAACTCTTTGGGCATTTATAGGTCTTGAATCTGCCTCTGTAAATGCTGGTGAAATAAAGAATCCTGAGAAGAATGTTAAAAGAAGTACTATTTATGGAATAGTTATCGCTATTATCTTGTATCTTTTAATAAACTTCTTTGCAATGGGTGCTATGCCACAAGCAGAACTTGCTAAAAGTTCATCTCCTATTGCTGATATTTTATCTAAATATCTTGGAAGTAATGTAACAAAATATATAACTATAGCAGCCGTTGTTAGTGTCCTTGGAACTGCTGTAGGTTGGATTTTATCAACTGCTAGAATATCTTTTGCGGCAGCTCAAGATAAAGTTTTTCCTGAGATATTTGGAAAAGTTCACCCTAGATTTAAGACACCATATATGTCTCTTATAATACCCGCAATACTTGTAAATATACTTTTACTTATGAATTACACAAAATCTTTTACAGCTGCATTTAATTTCATAGTAATTCTTGCTACTCTATCTTATTTACCTGTATATGCATCAACAGCAGCAGCTGAGATTATGCTATTAGTAAAAGTAGATAAAAAGTTTAATCTTTTTAAATTTATAAAATCATCAATAATTCCATTACTTGGATTTATATATGCTGGTTGGACAATTTATGGTTCTGGAGCAACAACTGTTTTATGGGGATTTATTTTAATCCTAGCTGGAGTTCCATTCTACTTATATATGAAACTAAAAAATTATGACAATATTACCAAACTTAGAAAAGATAATAATTTAATAGATATGTAAAAAAAAGCACCTACTTAAATCTTTATTTTAAAGTAGGTGCTTTCCTATATCTTTTTATCTAAAATTCTATTCTTACTCTATCTACTATTCCCCAAGCTGCTAGTATAGGAAAAATCCATGCTATCACAAAGGCATATCTACTTTGCCTTTCTGTTATCATATAAAATCCTATAAAACCAAGTAATATTATAATAAAAAACAATATTTCTAAATTAAATTTATTTTTCAAATTTTTTATTCCTATGATACTAAAAATTAAAAGAATTAAATAATAAATCCAACTTATTACAGTCATTACAATTGCAAAATTATCCGTCGCTACAATAGGCTCATTATTATTTATAACCCATCCACAAGCACCAAAATCTCCTATGCCCCACTGCAATCCAATTTTTTCTCCATAAAATTTTATTATTTCTAAGGGAGTGTGGTTTTTAAATCGCCTAATAATCTTTTCTCTTGAAGCTTTTTCTATTAGCACTTTATTGTAATCATAATCTTTAGGAATAGCTGAATCTTCTTTATTCCATGCTCCTATAGTATTAAAATTAGTTCCTATTAATACAGTAACTATTGTTGGCTCTCCAGGATTCCATAATTGATTTTCTAAAATTTTTTTATTCACTAAAATATTGCTTATACATATTGTTGGTAAAATAAACGTTATAATTAAAATTACTATTTTAATTATACTCGTCTTTATTTTTCCCCTTTTATATAAAAATACATTAGCTAAATAATATATTATATATGCAATAATAACTACTTCTCCTACAGGTCTAAACAAATCTCCTAAACCTAAAAAAATTCCACTTAAAATTAATATTAAACTATTATCTTCTTGTACAAATCTAATAAATAATAAAATACTATATAAAAATAAAGGAATTGCCATATTTTCTGCCATAGCCTCCGCTGTATATATTATAAACGGTGGAAAACAAGTTAATAATATTGCAGTAATAACTCCTAATTTTTTATTATATATTCGTATCCCTATTTTATAAATTAAATAAACTGATGCTGTTCCATATATACAATTTAAAAATTTCAATAAAAATAATGGATATTTACTTATTTTAAATAATAATGCAAAATACAATACAGTTATACTATCATGTGGAAATCTTTCAAAATAATTGTGCCCATAAAAGCCTGTGAAATTTCCACTTGCAACCTTCTGTCCAGTATCATATATCAATTTAAAATCTGATACTGGATATGCCTTTATAGTACATATCCATATAATCCTTAATATAAATGTAACTATTAAAATATATATTATTGTCTTTTCTTTTTTTAAATACTTCTTCATAATTAAGTCTCCCTTATTTGCTACTAATATCTAAACTTAATTATAAAAAATTTCTAACGAAAAAAAGTCTGCTGGTGGCAGACTTTTTCTATATCATATATACCATATTAAAAATCCATAAAATAATTATAGGCATAATTATTCCTACAACAATTCTTAAAATTACTTTTTCTTTCTTATTCTCACTATTATAAAAAGGAATATGCCTACCGAACCCAAAGAATTCTCCAATTACAATTTCTGGCATTAAGATTAAACAAATAGCAACTCCTAAGTCTACTGCTTGATTATAGAAAATATATCCTAATAGCATACAAATACTTATAAAATACCATACTATTGCAATTAAACTATTTATTAATTCTCCACTTCTAAACCCAACTATTTTTTTAATCGATATCTTAGATTTTAATATTTTTCTATTTTTCACTTTTAATTCATCTATATCTGTCCCTCTTTTTAAATCTTCTTTTACTTCTTGAAGGTTATTATACCTTTTTTCTCTATCTATTTCTGTAGCTTTTTTTATTACATATTTAAGATTCCCTTCATATAGCTCATCTTTAGGTAACTTTTTGACTAATATATAATTTAATAAAATTCCTATACTATATATATCACTTCTCTTATCAGTTTGAGCAAATCCAAATTGTTCTGGAGATGCATAATTTTTAGTTCCTAAAAGAGTTGTGTCCTCTTCTTTCTCTAAATTTACTATTCTACAGATATCAAAGTCAATTATTTTAACTATTCCATCATTATTTATCATGATATTCTCAGGCTTTATGTCCCTATGAATAATTTCTTCAATATCTGAATGTAAATCAATCAATCCATCACATATATTAGAAATTAATTCAATTCCTTCTTTTTCATTAAAGTTTCTTTTTTCTAATATCTCCATCAATGTCCATCCATTAATATACTCTTCAATAACTATAAGTTTTTCTTGATAAAGAATAAGTTCTATAATCTCTACTCTAAACTTATTCTTTTTATCCTTTAATCTAAAATAAATTTTTTCATAACCTTTATCTAAAATTTTTTTAATATACACTTTATTATCTAATCTATTAATAACTATATAGATTTTATTTTTAGATATTTCTCTTACTTCTTCATATAAATATACTCTATACTCAATTGAAATTTCTTTCATATCTATAAACCTCTTTCTTGCCTTTACATATGTAACATTATATCATTACTATATAATCTACTTAAATATTTTCCTAGGAGATGATTACTTTGAAGAATAAAACTCAAGCTTTTGAACATGCTATTTCAAAAGCTAAAGATATACATAAACTTACCGATATTTTAAAAACTTTAGATAATTCCTCACTATCCTTTTCTAATTACTTTAAAGAACTTTTTTATTCCAAAAATTATTCCATAAAAGATTTTCTATCCTTATCTAATATAAGCAAAGCATCTTTTTATGAATTCTTAAATGGCTCTACAATTCCTAACAGGGATACTATTTTCAAGCTTGCTTTTGCACTCTCTCTTACTCGTGATGAAACAGATAGATTTCTAAAACTTTGTAATAAAGGTGCTTTATATCCTATGAATCCTAGAGATTCAATAATTATTTTTTGTTTAAATAATAATTATACACTAATTGATACTGATATTATTCTATATGATAATGATTTATTACCACTAACAACAACCAAATAAAATTCAATCTATTTATCTAAATTTATTGATTTATTTAAAATTTTATTATATTATATATTAGCAAAAAATATTTTTTAATTTTAGGAGCGTTAAACAAATGAAAAAGTTTATAGAAGAATTTAAAGCCTTTGCTTTAAAAGGTAATATTATCGATTTAGCCGTAGCCGTTGTTATAGGTGGTGCTTTTAATACTATAGTAAAATCATTAGTTTCCGATATTATAATGCCACTATTTGGTGTTATAACAGGTGGAGTTAATTTTAATAGTTTAAAAATCGTACTTGTACATGCAGCAGGTAAAAAACCAGCAGTAACTCTAAACATAGGAATGTTTATTCAAAATGTAGTTAATTTTCTAATTATAGCCCTTTCAATATTTGTAGTTATAAAATTATTTACTAAGTTACAAAGAAATAAAGCTGATGAAGAAGAAGTTGTTGAAGAAAAAATCGAAGAAAATACAGCTCTTCTAAGAGAAATTAGAGATCTTTTAAGTGGTAAAAAACCTTCTGAAGAAGATGAAACTTCTACTGATGAAGATACAGTACTAGATACTAAAAAAGAGGAAATAACTAAGCCTTCTTCAAAAGATAAATAGCATAAAAGACAAGCAAAATTAATTTGCTTGTCTTTTTATTATTCCACATTTTTTAAGTTTATTTTTATACTGTCTTCTATTCGTGCTTCTTTATTATCTAGATAGTATATTCCTAGCTTTAAATTATCAATATCTACATCCTTACTAACTTTAAATATACTTTGTTTCTTTCCCTTTATATCATAGTCCTTTAAGCTTTTTGCTACCTTTTCCCATTCCTCTTGTGAAACTGTCAACCCTACAACATCTATAATTTTCCCATTATCCTCTAGAAATAATATTGATGGATTTTTTAAATTTAAATTTAAATTTCCTTTTACTTCTGTTTCATAATTTATTATTATATATTCTCCCTCTCTATAAATATTATCTATAATAGCTTTTGTATTTTCATCTATTACTAATTCTTTTCCTTTCATATTCTCTTCTAGTAGAATAGTTTTACTTTTTAAATCTTCTTTCACCTTCTCTTTTATAGGTATTAAAGTTATCTCATCCATATTTTCATTTATTTCAAAATTATATTCACTTAAATTTTTACTGCCATCAAACCCCGTAAAGCCTCCTAAAATTTCATTTCCCTTTGAATCCAAAACTTTTAAATCATTTATATCTTTATTTATACCTAAAATGGTCATTCCAAGTGGTGTTTTAGAAATTTTTTTTATATCAATATATTTATTCTCTTTATTTATCTTTTTTAAATACTCATTTTCTTCTGTGAAATTATCTAAAACTATAGATTCTCTGCCTATTTTTTCTTTATTCAATTTAAATTTAAAGCCAAAATCACCTTTAACTCCAAGAATTTCTTTATTCAGTATTTCTACTTCTACTTCATTTTCATATTTTTTATCTGCTAAATCATAATGATATATTCTTTTAAAATGTTTATTACTAATAATCTTCCAATCCCCACTACCACCTCCAAAAAACTCCTCTCCATTTATATATAGTCCACTTCCTATTCCAATTGCTAAAATCTCAGGATTTTCTTCTGATATCCTTCCCTTTTCATCATAGATATCAAAACTAACAGATAAGTTATTTTCATCTATTACAGCACTATTTAAAGTTACTTTTACACCCCTATGTTCCTTTGTTTCACCTATCACTTCTGCATAGTCTTTATACGCATTATTCTGAATTTCTTTCTCTAAAAGCAAGTCTCCTAGTATAGGAATATTGTATGCAAATACTGGCTCTACAGTAACGGCTCCTATTCCAACTGATAAAACTATTCCTGCTGCTAATGCATATTTCTTATAATTTTTCTTTTTTATAGATTTCTTTAACTTCTTTTTAACTTTCATTCTTTCTAATTCTGAAACTTCCACCTCTGCAAAATCATTTTCATTTATCTCTATACCATTTAATAACTCATAAATTTCTCTATCATCTCTCATACTAATAAACCTCCAAAGTCTTTAAATTCTCTTTTAATCTCTTTTTACTTTTAAAGAGTCTATTATTTACTGCTGACTCTGAAATGTTCTTTTTAGCCCCAATTTCCAAGCTTTTCATCCCTAAAAAGTATTTCATTATAAAAATTTCTTTATCTAACTGCTCTAGTGTATTTATGATTTTCAATAATTCCTTTTTATTTTCTATATTTATAACTCTATCTTCTATAGAAATTTTATCTTCAATCTCTATTGTTTCTTTAAACTCATTTTTATTTTTACTTCTTTTTCTGTAATAATCTATAGCTTTCATTTTAGCAACTTTACAAACCCAACTTTTAAAATTGCTTTTATCTCCACTAAAGCTTTTAGCATTTTTCCATATACTTAAAAATATATCATTAATACATTCTTCTATTAATCCATCATCTTTAAATATTCCTAATACTTTAAGTGTCACTCCTTTTACTAAGGGTAAGTACTTGTCTACAACAAAGTTCAATGCACTTTCCCGACCTCTTTGCAATTCTTTTATATGATTTTCCTCATTTATTCTCATATTCCTCTCCCAACTTAAGGTTACTTTATATATTACTTTAAATTTTAACCCCTCACACTTTATATAACGATTATAAAATAAATTTCTCTCTTAAAATATGTAATTTTTTCTATTTTCCTATGTATAATTTGACTTATTTATTCTTATTAAGTATTATTTTTATAGATTAAAATAAAGGATGATGACTAATGGACGAACAATATTTTGAAAATCTTCTCTCTATAAAAACCTCTGGAGAACAAAATGTAAGCGAAGCTACAGAACACTATAATAGATATGAGCCTACTTCTTATTTAGCTCTTGAAAAGTTTTTTTCTGAATATACTTTAGCAGCTACAGATTCTTTAGTTGATTTTGGCTGTGGCATGGGAAGACTGAATTTTTATTTGAATAATAAATTTAAAATTAAAACTACTGGTATAGAAATGAATCCTTATTTTTTTAATGCTTCAATTTCTAACCTTAATTCATATTTAACTAAATATAACGATGGAGAAGATAAAATATCCTTCTTGAATATTCTAGCAGAGGATTATACTCCAACTAATACTGACAATAAATTTTATTTTTTCAATCCTTTCTCTGTCCAAATATTTATGAAGGTTTTAGAGAAAATTTTAATTTCTGCTTGTAAATCAAAAAGAAACATAGATATTATATTATTCTATCCCTCTGAAGATTATATTTTCTTTATTGAAAATTGTAACTTATTCACTTTAACTCATGAGGTTAAATTACCTAACTTTATAAATGATACAAGTGAAAGATTTTTAGTTTATAAATTAACTGCTTTCTAACTAAATAAAGCCATAGAAAAATATACTATGGCTTTATTTTTTATTTTATTTAATTTTTGAATTCTGTTATTGCTAAAGCTAGTGCTCCTATTACCCCTGCTTTTCCACCTAACATAGCTTTATCTATTTTACAATGATTTAATACAGGCTCTAAACATCTTTTTTCCATCTCTCTTTTTATTTTGTTAAAGACAATATCACCACCATTTGATACGCCTCCACCTATTACTATTAAATCTGGATCTAATATATTTGCACAGTTAGCTGCAAGCACTCCTAAATATTTTAAAGAATCTTCTAAAATTTCATTTGATACTCTATCTTCATTATTAGCCTCTATAAAAACTTCCTTTGCAGTTACTTTTTTATATTTCTTTAAAGATGTTTTTACTGAGCTCTTTACTGCATCTTCTGCTAATCTTTTTATTGCTGTCCCTGATGTCATGGCTTCAAAACAGCCTTTATTTCCGCATCCACAACGCTTTCCATCCACTTCTATAGTAGTGTGTCCAACTTCTAAAGCATTAAATGTACTTCCTCTATAGATTTTACCATTCAATACAGCTCCACCACCAACTCCAGTACTTGCTGTTATAAAAACCATATTATCCGTTCCTTTTCCAGCTCCAAAAGCATATTCACCTATAGTTGCAGCATTAGCATCATTATCTAAATATACTGGAATATTAAAATCTTTCTCTATCTTTTCTACTATATTATAATTTTCAAAAGGTAAGTTTGGAGGATTTAATATAATTCCTTCCTTTATATTTAATGGTCCTGGAGAGCCAATTCCTATAGCTCTTAACTTTTCTTCTCTACCTTCACTAACATGCTTAATAGTATACTTAATCTTTTCTACTATTGCCTCTGGCCCTTTTTCAGCTTCTGTCTCTACAATTATTTCATTTAAAATATTTCCTTTTTCATCTCCTAAAGCTGTATAAATCTTTGTCCCACCTAAATCTACACCTACAAATAACTCCTTCATATCTCACCTCTAATTAACAAATAGTCATTTGCTCTTCCTTGTCAAATATATGAATTTTTTCTTCATCTACAACAAATTTTGCTTTTCCTTCTGTTGGAATACTATCTGATGTGGCAGTTTTTACAACTATATTTTTATCACCATTTTTTAAATATAAATATGTTTCAGCACCTAAGTTTTCAGCAATATCTATATTAAGCTCAAATATGTTATTTCCTTTTTCTAAATCATTTCTCTTACAGCTCATATTTTCTGGTCTTATTCCCACTAAAACTTCTGCATTAGTTTTTTTAGCTGCCTTTAACTTTTCAACCTTTTCTTTAGATAATTTAATCTCTTTTCCTAAAACTTCTAAATAAATATCATTTTCTCTCTCCATAGTTTTTCCATACATAATATTCATTTGAGGGCTTCCTATAAAGCTAGCTACGAAAAGATTTACTGGATTATTATAAATTTCTTTTGGTGATGCTATTTGTTGTGCAACTCCATCTTTCATAACTACGATTCTTGAACCTAAAGTCATTGCTTCTGTTTGGTCATGTGTTACATAAATAAATGTTGTTTTTAATTTGTTATATAATTTAGCTATTTCTGTTCTCATTTGAACTCTAAGCTTTGCATCTAAGTTTGATAAGGGCTCATCCATTAAGAATACTTGTGGTTTTCTAACTATTGCTCTTCCCATTGCAACCCTTTGTCTTTGTCCTCCTGAAAGTGCTTTTGGCTTTCTATCTAAAAGATGCTCTATATCTAATATTTTTGCAGCTCCTCTAACTTTTGTATCTATTTCACTTTTTGATTCTTTTCTAAGTTTTAACGCAAATGCCATATTATCATATACTGTCATGTGTGGATATAATGCATAGTTTTGGAATACCATTGCTATATCTCTATCCTTTGGAGCTACATCATTTACAACTCTATCTCCAATATAAAGCTCTCCTCCTGAAATTTCTTCAAGTCCTGCAATCATTCTAAGTGTAGTAGATTTTCCACACCCTGATGGTCCTACAAATACAATAAACTCTCTATCCTTTATTTCTAAATTAAAATTATTAACTGCCTTAAACCCATTTTCGTATTGTTTTTCGATTCCTTTTAATACTAACCCTGCCATTTTCAAAATCCCCCTTTAAATTTAAGCTTTCATAAATCCAACTGAATTTATGCTTTTACATATATGTGTCATTTTTTTATCCATAGTCATTTTATATCCTATTAATTCTTTATCAGTTGAAACTAGTATTATTTTACTTTTTTCTTTTTCTTCTAAAGATACATTAATTATTTTTGCTCCCCTTCTTTTACATTCCTCTTCTGTTAAGACATCTATTACCTTGTTTACATCAAGTTTTCCTACTATCTTTCTTTTTCTTTTACTCATTATCTTGCTTAAAACTAATTCACTTTCTGTTAGCTCATATTCATATTCTAAAAACATTTTATTTTCTATTTTACCAAGTATTAAATAAATCACTCCAAATATTAATGATCCTATTATTCCTATAGTAAAAGTAGACATTATAGCAAGTACAACCATAGTACTTCTTATAACTGTCATATTTTGAACCTTTGATCCATAATCCTTTGTTAAAAATTGCTCATAAAACATTTCTCATCACCTACTGTTTTTTATTTATATAAATTTAAAATTTATTTTCTAATTAATTATATTCATTTAAGAAGTTTGCTAAAGCTCCAATTAAATTTGCATCCCCTTTATGAGTACACGCCTTTACTATTGGCTTTACTTTTGCTATTTGAACTTTTTCTAATATATAATCTAGTTTTTCATTTATTCTTTCTATGAAATCCTCTCGCTCTGATATAGCTCCTCCTAAAAGAATAAGTTTTGGATCATAAATATACTGTAAATTGAAAATACCTTTGGCTAAGTTTAAATAAAACTTGTCAATTACTTCAATACATTTCTCATTTCCTTCTTCCGCTTCTTTAAATACCTTTTTTCCATCCCACGACTGATCATTATACTGTTTTCTTATCTTTCTAACAAAAGACATAGTTGATGCTACTTCACTAAAATTTTTAAACTCTCCATTTTCTTCCTCCATTAACATGTATCCAAATTCTCCACCATGTAAGTTTTCTCCATGATGAACTTTTCCATTCTTTAAAATTGCTCCTCCAATTCCTGTTCCACATACTACAAATAACATACTATCTATATTTTTTCCTGAACCATTAAAGTTTTCTGCAAGTGCTGCACAATTTGCATCATTTTCTATACTTACTGGTAAATTAAATCTTTCACTTAAAATCTCTTTAAAGTTAGGTCCATGAATACATGGAATTGCACTCATTCCTCCAACTATTCCTGCCTTTGTATCTACTGCACCTGGTGAGCTAATCCCTATTCCTTCAATATTAAACTTTTCCTTTAATTCTTCTATTCCTGTTATTAATTCTTGGATAAATCTATCCCATTCTTGATAAACATTTAAGCTACTTTTAAATTTAATATTACCTTCTTTATCTAAAACTCCTATTTTTATCGAAGTTCCTCCAATATCTATACATGCAATCATTTTAAACTCCTCCATAATGCCCTTAATTTCTTTTTAATAAAAGGGAGATTTAACTCCCCCCTTTATATCTTTGTATTTTTCTAATTATTTTGAAACTTTCCATTCATCAACTTGTTTTTGAACTTCAGCAATTACTTTATCTATTCCCTGTTCTTTTAATTTAGTATTTAACTTACCTAAATACTCATCAACATCAACAGATCCACTATAAATTGTTGCTTTAAACTCTTCTAAAACATTATTTATTGCAGCTATTTCTGTAGTTACTGCTGAAGGATTAAATCTAAATCCTAAAGTTGGTGCTAATTGAGCTGAATCATTGAATTCTTTAAATTCATCCCATTTAGTTTCTGGTTCACCTTCTAAAACATAAGTTTTGAACATATTTCCAATTCCGTAATAAACCATATCGTAATCTTTTTTCTTAGCTTCATTTATTTTTATAGTCTTATCTCCAACTTTTTCGTAATGCTCACCTTCAATACCGTAGTTTAATAAGTTTCTTAATTCTTCGTCAGTATTTACAAGGTTTAAGAACTCAATAGCTTTTTCTGGATTTTTTGAGTTTTTAGAAATAGCTGTCATAGCTCCTGTAGCTGAACCATTAGTTACAACTGGTTTAGTAATTTCTGAGGAAACTACTTCATATCCTAAAGTTTTTGACCAAATCTTATCTGCATAAGGTTGTCCATCTCCTTTAGTTACAAATCTTTTAACAGATTTATCATCTTGAGCTGTTGCTGAATCTGCATTTATATATCCTTTTTGATAGAATCTTCTTATAGTTTCTAAATTCTTTTTCATTTCAGGCTGTTCAAACATATTAACTGCTTTTAAATCTTTATCATTAACATTAAATCCTACTGGTGGAACTACTGCATCAAAGAATACTTCCCATGAGAATCCTTTTGTAATATATAGTGGAGTTACTCCTGGCTCTTCTTTCTTTATTTTTTCAAGCCATGGCTCTAAATCCTCTAATGAATGAATATCTTCATATGGTATTTTATATTTATCTACATACTCCTTAGTAAATGCCCACATTGGTGCTGCTCCTATTTCCTTTTGGTTTGGAACTGCATATATTTTATCATCTACTTTAGCTGCATCCCAAAATCTTTGATCTATAGCTTCTTTCATATCTTTTCCTTTATCATCTAAGTAAGGTGTTACATCTAAAAATGCTCCTTTACTTGCATTTCCAAAATAATCTCCTGCCCATGAACAAGTGAAGGCTAAATCATAACTTTCTCCTGAATTTATTATTACAGACATTTTTTGATTGTAATCTCCAAAGTCAATAAAACTCATATCTAAATTTACATTTATTTTTTCCTCTAAATAAGCATTTGCCTTTTCTAAAACCTTTTCCATATCTTTAGGTTGTCTACCTACTGTGTACCATTTTAATGTAACAGGTTTCCCATCAGCTGATCCTTTACCGTTGCTTCCACCACACCCTACAAAAAGTGATGTCGCTGTAATAGCTGTTAATGCTAATGCCATAATTTTTTTTAGTTTCATAGTTCTTTGTCCCCCTCAAATTTTATTTTATACCCTTTTGTTTTTAAAAAATTTATTTTATTCTTAGAAAATTAATAACGTTTACAATTTTATTATAATTTATCATTTGTAACCTTTATAGTGTACATTTTTCATATTTACTTGAAATTTTATATATAATTTATCCACTATCAAAAAAAATAGGATAAATCTTTTAATTTATCCCATTTTCTTATTATTTTTAACTACTTGCACTAGTATAATTTTTAATTCCGATTTTCCATATCTTTAATGTTATCCATAAAAATATTGCTGGTGCAATTACACCTACAATCATATAAAATAAACTTTTTTCCTTAATTATCATCCCTGGTAAATTTGTAATTAAAAATATAGGAATAATAAAAGTACCTATATTTTGAATTATTCTTCCATAAATTCCTCTAGGCATATTGTTAAAGTCCCATAATGAATCACAAATTTGGGATATTCCATTAGTTGAAACAACCCAAAAAGAAAGTAATCTTGGAAGTAAAAATAATGCATAAGTTAATATACTTCCAAGTATTAAAAATATTATAAATAAACTAATATTTAATAAGCTTACAGCTATACTACACTTAACCCAACCTATACCTATCATTATTACACCTGATATTAAGCAAGGTATTGGCATTGCAAAATCTATATTTTGAAAACTTAAAATAAATAAAAGAGAAACAGGTTTTGTAATTAAAACATCTAGGTTTCCTGTCTTTATTTGATTACTTATATTTAAAAAGTTTCCATAGAAGCTCATATAAATTCCTGTCATAAATACATAGGTTCCAATAAATATAAGCATATAATCTGGCGTCATTCCATTTATATTAATATCTGTCTCATAAATTAAAAATACATAGGTTAATTTAGCAAAAGTAAAACCAATTTCTACAAAAATTCCTGCAAAAAAATTTGTTCTATATTCTAAATTAGTTAAAAAAGAATTTCTTGCAAATACACATAATACACTAAGATATCTTTTAATACTCTCCATAGTTATCCTCCAATTGCCACATATTTTTTAAGCCCTTTATTAAATAAAAGTTTTAAAAATATAAATATTAATACTGCCCAAACTAATTGAATACTTATTCCACATAAAACATCACCATTAGATACCTTTCCTATTAGTACATCTACAGGAAACTGCAACATATACTTAAACGGAAGTATATTTAAAAGCTTCATATAGCCTTCTCCTAATATATCTAAAGGAAATATTCCTCCACTTATAACAGTAAATATTATAGATACAGCAGGAAATATCTTAGATGCCTCTGTAAAATAAAATGCTGAAATTCCTAAAATAAAATATATAAAGAAATTTAAAAGCATTGCTAATATGAAAGACATCATAATCCCTATTATTCTTAATACAGTTACTCTCTCTTCATTTGGAAATACCATCATAATAATCGTTATAAAGAAAATAACTACTATAGATAAAGAAATTCTTCCACCTAAAAAGCAACTTAATCTATAATAAATATAATTTAAAGGTCTCACTATATATTTACTAAGTCCCCCCATCTTAATATCTTCATTTATTTCCCATTCAAATCCTGTAGATAAAAACTTTCCAACTAGTCCTACAAGTAATGTATACATAATCATTTGTTTATAACTATAACCGTATACTACTCCTGTTCCTGTAGCTTTATATATAGCACTCCATAAAGACACTTGAATAATTATTGGAAATATACAGCTTATTAAGCTAAATAAAAAATCTACTCTATATTCTAATGCATTTTGAAATCCCATAAAAAAACAATAATAATATTTATCTAAATACTTTTTCATGTCTAACACCCAAGCTTATATAAATTTTCAATACTATTTTCTATTGGTGTATCTTCTATAGTAAAATCTATAACATTAAATTTTTCAAATATTTCAGATACAGTAAACTTTAAACTTTCTTTTTCTACTTCTAAACTTACTTCTATATCTTTTATCTCTAATATTTTTCCATAGCTCTCTAAAAGATTTTTCTTTTCTAAATCTGCTAATTTTATTTTTAAAATCTTTGTATTATCAAGACTTCCTAAGGATTCTAGCTTATCATCAAAAACAACTTTTCCCTTAGCAATAACTATACATCTTTCACATAAAGACTTTATATCCTCCATATAATGACTAGTTAAAATAATAGTAGTTTTTTCTTTTCTGTTATAATACCTTAAAAATTCTCTTATCTTTTTTTGTGACACTATATCAAGACCTATAGTTGGTTCATCTAAAAATAAAACTTTAGGATTATGAAGGAGAGCTGCAATAATCTCCATTTTCATTCTTTCCCCTAATGAAAGTCTTCTAACCTGTACTTCTAAAAGATGAGTAACATCTAAAAGCTCAGCCATTTGATCTAATCTTTCTTTGTAATCCTCATCTGAAATATTATAGATCTTTTTAATTAAATAAAATGATTCTATGGAAGGTAAATCCCACCACAATTGATTCTTTTGTCCCATAACAATAGATATTTTTTCCTTAAACTTGTTTTCTCTTTTTGATGGATTAAATCCTAAAATTTTTATGCTTCCTGATGTAGGAAATAATATTCCCGATAGCATTTTTAATGTTGTAGTTTTTCCAGCTCCATTTGGTCCTAAAAAGGCAACTATTTCGCCTTCCTCAATTGAAAAGCTTATATCTTTTACAGCTTCCTTTTTTAACATTTCTCTTTTAAAAAGATTTTTTAATGTTCCTTGTAAACCTTGTTTCTTCTTATAAAACTCATAATTTTTACATAAATCTTTAACTTGAATAACTTTTTTCATGTTCTCACCTCTTTTTAATTTTTAAATTTTTCATAATCTATTACTTTAAGAAACTCAAAAAGTTTCTACCTCCACTATTAATTCCTTTCTATCACCTCTTCCCTCCTTATTTTCTTTTCTAAAACAAATCTATATTTTTATGAAAAAAGAAGAACCTATAGAGTCTCTATACGTTCTTCTAAAAATAAATTTATATTATTTTAATTTTACTTTAAATGTTTTTATTTCAAATGGCTTAATAGTGAAACTTACTTTATTTCCTTCTGGATTCAATTGTTCTAAATCTCTTTCCATTAAGTTACATTCTGAAATTTCTTCAATTTCTTTAAAGAATTCCATATTTACATTTGTTCTAGCATTGTGGAATTCATACATTCTAATAATTAAATGATCTGAATCTTCAGCTTTTTTAATTACTTCAATAATTACATTTTCTTTATCTACATTAACTAAACTTAATTTGCTTTCTAAATTTCCATTTTGAGCTTCACAAACTTTTGTAAATAAAGGTGTATTTAATTCATAAGCTTTATTAGTAGTTTTAGCCTTTTTAAAGTTTCCTTCATGAGCATAAATTGAGTAAGTGATAAAGTGCTCTTCTTTATCTGCATCTGGATTTGGATCACAACTTGATTTAAGTAGAGTTAATCTCATATTTCCATCTTTGATATCATGTCCATATTTACAGTTATTCATTATAGAAACTCCAAAGTCTCCTTCTGATAAATCTGCCCATTTATGTCCACAAACTTCAAAACTTGCTACATCCCAAGATGTATTATTATGAGTTGGTCTAGTAACATTTCCATATTGGATTTCAAATGAAGCTTCCTTAGTATTTACATCTACTGGGAATGCTGTTTTTACTAAAACATCTCTTTCCTTCCAATCTACATAAGTATCAAAATCCATTCTTTCTAAGTCATTATAAACATATATCTTTTGAACTATAGTTGATTCTAAGAATCTTCTTTCAATTTTTAAAGAACTTCTAACAGGTCCTACTTCTATTACTTCAATATTCTCTACATTATCAATTTTCCACATCTTTTCTTTATAGTAAATATCTATATCCCAGTTATCGAAACACATTGGTTTATCTTCAAAAGCTTGAATCTCATTTCCTATAGCTCCATTTTGTAAGATTTCTCTATTTTGAGCTTTATTTATAAATGAAACTATTTGTCCTTTATCATCAAATTTAACTTTATAGAATTTATTTTCCGCGAAGTCTTTTGATAATTTTACATCTTCAACATTTTCTATAGTTTTTTCTGTTATTACAAATGATTTATGTCCATTTGCAGGAATTCCATTTGCAAAGAAAATAGCTTTTCCATTTTCAATTCTTTGACATATAATCTCTCTTCCATCTTTATCGATTACAGCTGGATTTTCTATATCTTCTGGAACCTCAAATGTAGCTATATCACTTCTTTCAAATCCTAAAGTATTTGTAACTACTACACTTCTCTTTTCTAAATTTATAGAATTTCCTACTGTATCTATTCCTTTATTAACTAACTTTTCAGCATTTTTCTTTAACGCTTTATATTCTATGTCAGTTACATCATAAACTTCTTTAATTGATGATCCTGGAATTATATCATGGAATTGATTTAAAAGAACTGTTTCCCATGAGTCATTTATATCTTTTTGTGGATATTCATTTCCAAGTAGCATTCCTAATGAGTTTACCTTTTCTGCTGCTGTATACATGTTTTCACAGATTCTATTATCTCTTTTATTTCTTCCCATTGAAGTATAAGTTCCTCTATGATATTCAAGATATAATTCACCTACCCATTTAGGTAATTTTGGATTATCCTTAACTTTTTCTTCTAATCTTTTAAAATAATCTAATGAAGTTCCCATTTGAACTCTTGGCGCTCCTGGAATTCCTTTTGATAATCTTCTTGCATTTTCAAGCATTTCTAAAGTAGCTCCTCCGCCACCATCTCCCCATCCAAAGGAAATTAAAACATCATTATTCAGATTTTTATTTTGGTATCTTCTCCATGCTCCCATAACTGCATCAGGTTGAACATGTCCATTATATGTCGTAAAGTGACTTTCTCTCTCTTGTCCTGGTCCTGTAGTTGTTATAAAGTGAGTTAAAACTTCTGATCCATCAATTCCTTGCCACATAAATGTATCATTTGGAATTTTATTAAATTGATTCCATGCAATCTTTGTAGTCATAAAGTAATCTACATCTGATTTTTGTAAAATTTGTGGAAGTGCTGCTGAGTATCCAAATACATCTGGAAGCCAAAGTATCTTATTATCCACATTAAATTCTTCTTTAAAGAATCTTTTTCCATGTAAAATTTGTCTTACTAAAGATTCACCTGATGTTACGTTACAATCAGCTTCAAGCCACATAGCTCCTTCTGGTTCCCAAACTCCCTCTTCTACTTTCTTTTTAACTTTTTCATAAATTCCTGGGTGATCTTCTTTTAAGAATTTATAAAGTTGAGGTTGTGATGACATAAATACATACTCTGGATATTCTTCCATTAACTTAAGAACAGTTGAAAAACTTCTAGCTACTTTTTCTCTAGTTTGTGCTACAGTCCAAAGCCAAGCTACATCAACATGGGTATGTCCTACACAAGTGGCTGTTACATCACTGTGTCCACATAGTTTTCCATAAAATTCTTCTTCTATAAATTCATTTGCTTTTCTTATACTTTCATCATACATTTCATTTTTAGGTCTTCTTAAATCAATTAAGTTTATTCCTTCATTTAAAACAGTTATCATATCAATTCTGTTTTTATCTTCTTTTTCAAGTTCTTTACATACATCAACTGGTACTTTTAAATTCCAGTATAATCTTCTAGCTTCCATATCGATTACTACTAATTTACCATGTAATGTAGCAAGTTTATCTGCAAGCATTCCTGCATATGCATGTAAATCTATTTCATATTTAGTTCCCGGAATAGCTTCATGAGTTAAAATTATTTCTCTATGATTTATATCTACTCCTTGAATTTGTTCTCCATTTACATAAAGAATAAATTGTGGATTTGTAGCATCCCATCCTTCTTCAAATGTTGAAAGATTTAAAGCTATAGTTTGTCCTGCAAATCTTTCTGGAACTTCTACTTCACATTTGAACCATCCATGACAGTCACGTCCACCCCAAAGATCTCCATTTTTAAATTCTCTCCATCCATCTTCAGATGCTTCTTTTATTCCATCTATATTGTGGTAGTTCCCATCTATATATCTATAATTCTCTAATTTAACCTCGTCTCTATAAACATGTTTTGCAATTTCTCCACAAGTTTTGTCAATTCTCTCTAATAAATAATGCATATTTAACATCCCCTTTTAAAAAAATTTCTTTATCTTATTTAAACTTTATTATCTAAGATTTTTATCTTTAGATAATTAAAACTTAAATTTTTTATTCTACACAGGCTTCTATAGCCTGTGTAGATATTTATTATTCTTTTACTGCTCCAACTGTTAATCCACTTACAAAATATTTTTGGAAAAACGGATAAGCAAATAATATTGGTAGTGTAGTTATAACTACTATAGCCATTTTGGCACTTTCTTTTGGTAAATTTGCAGCTGCTTCAATTGCTGCTGTTCCAAGACTTGCTGAATTAGTTGCCAAGAATTCCATTGATGTCTCAAGTCTTATTAATAGATACTGAAGAGGCACTAAGCTTTCTTTATCTATATAAAGCATTGCGTTAAACCAATCATTCCAGAATCCTAAAGTTAGGAATAAAGCAATTGTAGCTATTGCTGGAAGTGATATTGGTAAAACTATCTTTAAAAATAATGTCCATTCTGATGCTCCATCAATTTTAGCTGATTCAATTATTGCATCTGGCACTGTTGTTTTAAAGAAAGTTCTTAAAATTATAATATGGAAGGAACTTACACATATAGGAAGTATAAGTGCTAGTATATTATTTTTAAGATTTAAAAACTGAGTTACTACTAAGTAAGATGCAACCATCCCACCTGAGAATAACATTGGAATAAATATAAGCTTTGTAAAGAACTTTTTATATGCAAATGATTTTCTTGATAATGCATATGCAAAAGTTGTCATTATAATAAGCCCTAATATCGTTCCTGCAATTGTTACAAATATTGTTACCCCATATGCTCTTGGTATATTACTTCCTCCACCTAAAATATATCTATAAGCATCTAAACTCCATTCAGATGGCCAAAATTGATATCCATTCATATCTAGTGACTTTTCACTTGTAAATGATATTATAGTTACAAATATAAATGGTATTATGCAAAGTGCTGCTAGTATTCCAAACAATGCATTAAATAATATATTTGTTTTCTTTGATATTGAATTGAATTTTGTTTCCTTTTCTTCAACCTTTTCTTTTTTAAATAATCCTTTTAAACTAAATTTTTCTTTTCTTAATTCTGCCATACCCTCTCACCTCTATTTAGAAGAATGCATTTTCTTCATCTACCTTTCTAACTATTCCATTAGTTACTAATATAAGTACTAGTCCTACAAATGACTGATAAAGTCCTGCTGCTGAACTCATTCCTATATTTCCTAAATTAGTTAACGCTCTATATACATAAGTATCTATAACGTTTGTTACTGGATATAATGCTCCTGTATTTTTAGGTAATTGATAGAATAATCCAAAGTCTGATCTAAACATTCCTCCAACTGCTGTAATAAACATTATTATTAGTACAGGTTTTAAAAGTGGAAGAGTTATATATTTAACTTGTTGCCATTTACTAGCTCCATCTATCATTGCTGCTTCATAATAAGACTTATCTATTCCACAAATTGAAGCTAAATAAACTACTGTTCCATATCCAACTGCTTTCCATTGACTCATAAAAATTATTATAAATGGCCAAACTGTAGGTTCTGTATACCAAGATACCTTGTCCATTCCCATTTTAAGAAGCATGCTATTTACAAATCCTTTTTCTGGACTTAAAAATGCATATAAACAATAACTTACTACAACCCATGATAAGAAATAAGGTAAAAACATTGAACTTTGATAAAACTTTGAAAGTTTTTTATTTAAAAGCTCCTTTAGTAAAATTGCTAACGTAACCGGTAATACTATTCCTAAAATTATAAATACTAAATTATATAAAACTGTATTTCTTGTAATTAACCAAGCATCACTACTTTTAAATAAGAACTCAAAATTCTTAAATCCCACCCACTTACTATTTATTAAACTCTCAATAAAATTTCCATGAATAGTCCATTCCTTAAATGCTAATGTAACTCCAAACATAGGTAGATATGCAAATACTAAAAACCATACAGTTCCTGGTATTGTTAATATCAACAATTCTTTATTCGCCTTGATCCTATTTATGAATCCACTCTTTTTTGACTTCTCTTTTTTCCCTTCATTTAAATCAGCCTCTGCTAATTTATGTATACTTTTTTCTTTTAATGCTGTTGCCATACCATATCTCCTCTCCTCAATTTGTAAACGTTTCTTTCTATGAATTAAATATACCATGGTAACTATTTCCTTTATAGTTGAATTAATTCAGTTTTAGTGTAAAAATTTAATATACCCATTTTTTTATAATAATTAATCCATTAAAACAAAAAAATGAAGCCTAAAGGCCTCATTTTTTAATAATTTTTTAATTCTCTAAGCACTGATGGTGATACACCATAATACTTTTTAAACTTTCGATAAAAGTAGCTTGTATCTACAAACCCAACTTTTTTAGCTATATCATTTATCTTCATATTTGTAGTTAATAGTAGTTCTTTAGCTTTTGAATTCTTTACATTATTTAAATAATCTGAAAAAGACATTCCAACTTCTTTTATAAATAATTGTCCTAAATAAGAACTATTTATATTGTATTTATTTGAAAGAAGTTTTAAGCTTAGTTCTTCATAATATTTATCATTAATATAGTTTACAATCTGTTGAATTACAGGACTATATTTTGTTACTCCTATATACATGCTTTGAATAATTTCTTCGATCTCTCTAATAATGAATAACTTTATATTTTCTGTTGTACTCTCATTACATAATTCAATAATAGTTGTACTTAAGCTTTCTTTATTATAATTCTCACCTTCAATTTTAAACTCCTCTGCAATCTTATATAACATTACAATAATTCCTATAGAAAAATCATAAATATCCTTTGGTGTTAAGTCATCTCTTAAAAATATATTTTCTATATACTCCTTTGATTTCTCAAAATCTTTTTCTATAATATATTTATTTATTTTTTGAAATTCTAAATCAAAGGTTTTTATTTTACTATCTAAATACTTTAAATTATCTTTACATAAACAAATATTATTTCCTTCAGTTAACATATATTTATTTATATTGCTTCCCTCTTTATAGCTTTCATTTATTTCATAAATACTATGAACTATCTTTCCTACTGCAATAAATACATCTAACTCATACTTCTTATTTAATAATTCTTTTAATCTATAGAAATACTCCATTACCTCTTTTCCATTAACTTCTGTATTCCATTCTTTTATAAATAGAAATCTTCTTTCTAAAATATAAGCAATCTCATAATTTTCAATATTATTTTCATGAAATATCTCTCTTAAATCTATATTAGATATTATTTCCCCATTTCTACTTAAAGTAATACTTCCCGCTACATAAGACTTTCCGTTTAAGCTTATATTCATAACACCTTGTATATTTTCTAAATGCTCTGTATGCCCTCTTAACAGTTCTAATATACTTTTATTTTTATCTACTGATAATAACTTTTTCTTTTCTTCTTTATCTATGTCTATAACTATTTTTTCTAAAACCTCTTCTAACTCTTCTTCGTTTATTGGTTTTAATAAATAATCAGCTACCCCAAATGCTATAGCCTTTTTAGCATAAGAAAATTCATCATATCCACTTAATATAACTATTCTTACAGAACTATTTATCTCCCTTAATTCCTTTATAAATTCCAACCCTGTCATATTTGGCATATTTATATCTGTTATTACTACATCAACTGGATTTTCTTTAAACTTTTTTAAAGCCTCTTGTCCATTTTCTGCTGACAGTTTAACTTCTAAATTTAAACTTTCCCAATCTATTAATACTTTTAATCCATCTCTTATTAACTTTTCATCATCAACTAACATTACGCTTCTCATTTATTCTACCTCTCTACAAGGAATATTTACTATAACTTTAACTCCTTGCTCCTCTCTTCTTTTTATTTTTATACCATATATTTCTCCATAAGCTATTTTTATTCTTTCATTTGCATTAGCTACTCCTATAGATTTTCCTACAGCTTGACCATCTTTTAAGCATTTGTTTATCTCATCTATTCTTTCTTTTGATATTCCTTTCCCATTATCAATTATTTCTATTATTATTTCTTTATCTTTTTGAAAAATATTTATTTCTAAATAATTATCTTTTTTATCTAATCTTATTCCATGAACAAAATAATTTTCTATTAACGGTTGCAAAGAGAATTTTATTATTTCTTTATTTTTTATTTCTTCTTCGCAATTTATATTAAACTCAAAAACTTCTTCATATCTAAACTTAAATATTTCTATATATTTTTTACAATATTCTATTTCATTTTTTATATGAATTCTTTCATTATCCTTTATTTGACTTCTAAATAAAAATGCTAATGAATATAACATTTTACCGACTTCCTTATCTCCATTGCACACAGCCTTCATTCTTATTCCCTCTAAAGTATTATATAAAAAATGTGGATTAATTTGACTTTGAAGTGCATTAAGCTCTGCCTTTTTTCTTTTTATTTCAGCCATATAACTTTTTTCTATATGCGTATTTAATTCTTTACACATACTATTAAAATTCTCAGCAATTTCTTTTACTTCATCTTCTGCATCATTAGATGTATCTATTTTAATATCTAACTCTCCTTTTTTCACCTTTTCCATAGCAAAAAGAATTCTATCTGTTCTTTTATTTAATTTTCTAAGTTTATTTATATAAATAAATATAGCTATAAGAAGCACTAATACATCAATAAATATAATAGAATACATATAACCTCTTGGCATATCCATAACTTTTGATGCTAAAAATTTAGATATTACTGTTACTCCAAGTTTGTTAGTTGTTTTATATACATAGTATTCGTTTTCTAAATCATATTTATCATTTAAATCTCCTGTTTTTATCTTTTCATAGTACTTATATTTTTCATAATTTAATTCTTCTTTTGAATCATAAAAAACTTTTCCATCAGGATCTAATAAAATTAATTCATAATTATCATCATATTTATCTACTAATTTATTAAAATTATCTAAATGATAGGTTATAATTATTTTTCCTTCTAACTTAAAGGTTTTTGGATTTGTTATATTTCTAGTGAAACTGATATTGTCTTTGCTTATCATTATATTATTTTCTGTTAATTTATCTATTTCACTCATTACTTTTATTTTTTCAACTTTTATTTGATTTTTATTGTTGAATACACTTATTTCGTTTCTAGGATAACTAACAAAAGTTATACTATTAATTTCTTCATTCATTAAAAACCCATTTTTCACAAACTTTTCTACACCATTAAAATAAATCGCATCTTCACTAGAAAAAGTATCTAGTTTATTTTTTAAATACGTTACAGTATTCATGTTTAAAAAACTTGAAACATCATTCATTAAATTATGATCTGAATACATAGTGTTTATCATTGAATTACTATAATCATTCATTTTAATTAACCCATTATTTACTTCATTCCCAATTTTCTCATTTATATACAAATTATTATTTAAAGTATTTTTAAATACTAATGCTATAAAAAAGATATCCAATACTAATATAAGTGACACTATTATCATTACGTACATATATGTCATCTTTTTATAAATATTTACCCTTTTCATTCCACACCTCCCATATATATATTAAAACATTCAATTTATGACATTTAAAGTTTTTTTTTGAAATTTTTAAATTGTTCTATTATAGGTTTTATGGATTTATTATAGTTTTAGCTAGTATAATTTCATAATAAATTGAATTTAAAACTTTTTTTAAATATACTGATACTATGATAACGAAAATGTTTTCACTTTATTTATGAGGGGGTATATTATGTCAGAAATTTTCAACATTGAAAAAATATTAGATGTATGTAATACAATTTTCAACTTTTTTTTACTTAATTTATTTTTCTTAATTTTAAATATTCCATTAGTAATTTTCTTTTTCACTTTAGGAATTAGTAATGTAACAACTTATTTTCCATTATTTTTACTGTGTTCTATTCCTTTAGCACCAAGTATGTGTGCATTATTTCATGTAATGAATTCATTTTTAAGAACAAAAAGCTTTAATATCTTTTTTGATTTAAAAAAGGGAATAAAACTTAATTTAAAGCAATCTTTAAGTGTTTGGATTCCTGAACTTCTTATAATATTAGTTCTACATTCAAATATTAAGTTCTTTTCATCCATATATAAGAATACAATCTTTGCCTGTTTTTTTGTAGGTATTTTACTTATTATACTTCTATCTACTCCATTTATTTTTTTATTAATGACTAAATTTAAAATGAACAATATCCAAACTATTAAGGCAGCTGTAATTTTAACAATTACTCGACCAATACTTACAATAACTAACTTCTTATTACTTATTGTCTCTTTAGTTATTTTTGAAGTATCACCTGGAACTACTGTAATATTTATCTTTAGTTTATTAGCATTTTTTCTTGTATTTAGTAATAGAGTTTTATTTAAACAACTACAAGAAAATTCAAATATAGAATAATCTTAGTGAAAAAATTTTAAGATTTATATAATAATTCTAGAAACTATACTCCTCCCTATTTAATCTTCCATTGTAAACTTATACAATAGTATTACAACGAGATTTAGGGAGGTATTTTTATGAGTTCAAACATAAATGAATTAAAAGATATAATAAGAAATTTAGGAAATGATTTATCTTTAAAAATTGAAAATGAAAAGCTTAGAAAATTATTTTATAATTGCTTTATAAATACTATGGAAACTACAGTTAAACTTACTGATGAAGACACATTTATAATAACTGGAGATATTCCTGCTATGTGGCTTAGAGATTCTACATCACAAATTGAACATTACCTTCCTTTTGTAACTGAAAGAGAAGAATTAAAAGATATTTTTAAAGGGTTAATTAAAAGACAAATTAAATGCATTAATATAGATCCCTATGCCAACGCTTTTAATATAGAAGCTAATGGTCAAAAATGGGACAATGATTTAACTAAGGATAGTCCTTGGGTATGGGAAAGAAAATATGAAATTGATTCTCTTTGTTATCCTATCCGTTTAATCTATAAATACTATGAAAAAACTAAAGATACTTCTATATTTAATGAGGAAATGAAGGAAACCTTTTTTAAAATTATAGATTTATGGACTATAGAACAAAAACATGTAGAACTTTCAGATTATTTCTTTAAAAGATTAAATTGCTCTACTACAGACACTTTACCTAATGGTGGTGTTGGAAATCCTGTAGAATACACGGGTCTTACTTGGTCAGGCTTTAGACCAAGCGATGATACTTGTATTTATGGATATCTTCTTCCATCTAATATGTTTGCTTCAGCAGTTTTAGGATATATAGAGATTTTATCAAGAGATATTTTTAAAGATCCTATATTAGAAAAAAAAGCTATTGACTTAAAGGCATCCATAGATTCTGGTATAGAAAATCACGGTGTCGTTTATAACGAGGAATTTGGTGATATTTATGCTTATGAAACTGATGGGCGTGGAAATTATACTTTTATGGATGATGCAAATGTTCCAAGTCTTCTTTCAATTCCATATTTGGAGTTTAAAGATAAAGATGATGAAATATATAAAAATACTAGAAATTTCATTTTAAGCAAAGGTAATCCGTTCTATTATGAAGGCAGCATTGCCTCTGGAATTGGTAGTCCTCATACCCCAAAAGATTATATATGGCATATATCTTTAGCTATGCAAGGACTAACCTCTTCTTCAGAAGAAGAAATTAAATCTTTAATCAAAACTTTAATAGATACAGATGGGGATACAGGTTTTATGCATGAAGGATTCCACTGTGATAATCCAAAAGAGTTCACTCGTGATTGGTTCGCTTGGTCAAATTCTTTATTTGCTCATTTTATCTATGAAAAAGTTATTTTAGCTAACATGCAAATTTAAAATATATAAGTACACAACCAAAAGAAAGACTGCTAAACCTCTTTATAGCAGTCTTTTATCTATTTAAAATTTTATATTTTTGATATAAAATCATATACTATGTCATTTTCTTCTTGATTCAATTTTAAATAATTAAATTCCTTCTCTAGAGCAGAAAATTTAAGTATTTCTTTTAAATTATTAAAGTACACTTCTCTATCAATCTTTTTATTACTTAAAATTATTTTTTGAATACAAGGTTTACTACTAGCATCAGATGGCAACATTAAAATTCCAACTCCGCCTAAATATTTATTTTTATTTAATGGAGGTTTAATCATACTTATACTTACATTCCCATCTGAAGTGCTTTCTAAGTTAAAAGATATAATATTTTCAGATACAGAAAAATTTCCTTTAAAATATTTTAATATTCTATCTGAAGCCACAATTTTAAATATAGCAATATTATCTTTAATTTCTAAAATTCCTTTGTGAATACTCCCTTTTGCACCTAAATTAGTAACTGAAAAATATAAATAATATTTTTCTAAAAATATACTTTCATCTTGATATAAACTATTTTCTAAATTTTCTATATCAATTGCATTTAAAGGTCTATTTAACAAATTATCTAATGATAAATTATAGACTTCACAAATATACATTAATGTTTCTATCGTTGGAAATGTTTCTCCTGACTTATATTTAGATAATAAATCAGGAGACACTCCAATAATTTTAGCTAAGTTTTTTTGTGTCTCTTCAATTTGAATTAACTTTTTTAAATTATATATAAATATCTTAGATGTCTTTTCAAAAATATCATTTTTTATATTTTTGATTTCTAAATTAGTAGACTTCTTATTATTAAGTTTATATTCTAAATTATCAGATAAATTTTTTATCTCTAATAATTCTTTTTTCAATTTCTTCACCTCAATATAATAATAAAATATAAAGTTGAATTTTATTCAACTTTGTATTGAACAAAGATATATTCTTTTTTTAAATTCCATATAACCATTGTCCCATTTAATTGCTTATTATATTATAATGTAAAAGTTTTAAATGCGCAAAAGGAGATTATTCACATGAAATTTTCAGTACTTCTTATAAGTTTTTTTCTATCCTTTATAATTGGAAAACTTATAATTCCACTCTTCAAGAAATTAAACTTAGGTCAAAACATCCGTGAAGAAGGCCTTCAAACTCATCTAAAAAAACAAGGTGTCTTAACTTTTGGTGGAGTAATATTTATTTTCTCAACAATAATAACATTTCTGATTTTTTTCACTTCATTTAAATTAAATGGACTTATATTATCTATAATTTTATTATTATTTGCACTAGTTGGTTTTTTAGATGACTATCTAAAGAAAGTAAAAAAAATAAATGAAGGTCTAAATAAAAAGCAAAAATTAATTCTTTTAATTCTTGTATCTATTATCTCGTTAGTACTTATATCTATCATTAATGGTACTACAATTACAATTTTCAAATATCATATTACACTTGGATTTTTATTTATCCCTTTAGGTATTTGTTATTTATCAGGATTTGCTAATGCTGTTAATTTTACAGATGGCTTAGATGGTCTTTGTACAAGTCTTAGTATTATTGTTCTTATATTCTTATCAACTGCAAGTTTTATATTAGACAAACCTGAAATCGGTATGTTCTCATTAATTTTAGTTGGAAGTTTATTTGGTTTTTTAATTTTTAATTTCTACCCTGCTAAAATAATAATGGGTGATACAGGTTCCCTTGCTTTAGGAGGTATAATTTCCTCTATTACTATTATGCTTGGCCATCCCCTTATATTAATTATTGTCGGTATTATATATGTCATAGAAATTCTTTCTGTCATAATTCAAATTGGAAGTTTTAAACTATTCAAAAAAAGAATTTTCAAAATGGCTCCCATACACCATTCTTTTGAAATAAAAGGATACAGTGAAATTAAAATTGTAGTTTTATTTAGTCTAATAACACTTATCTTTTCTATTATTTCTTATTTAATTTTATTTAAATATTAATAACTTTCTATAAGACAAAAAGTATCAGTTAAACAATTTTCTAATAATGATTTTATTTTTCAAACTAATCATTATTAAAAATCAAAACTGATACTTTTTTTCTATTTTATTATTTCTTCTTCTAATCCTTTTACTTTATAATTTAATTCTAACTTTCCATGATTATAATGAATGTCTATTAAATTAAACTTTCCTTTTTTATAATCCATAGATATTCCATCATCATTATATAGTTTTCCAGTAGCCTCAGCACCAAATATTTTCAAATAAAATTCTTTTGGTTTGTTTTCCATATTAAAATATTTTTCTTTATAAATCGGAATTACACTACCCTCTTTAACAAATATTAATATTTCATTTAATGGACACTTTAGCATATATCCTCTATTTCCTTCATACATTTCTTCTGTAAAATAATTGTACCAATTTCCTTTCGGTAGGTACACATATTTTTCTCTTTCACCTTCATTCATTACAGGTGCAATCATTAAATTATCTCCAACCATAAATTGTTCTTTAATATTAATAACATTAATATCATCTTCAAATTCTAATATTAAAGGTCTAAACATTGGAATGCCACTATTATATGAATCATAAAATGCTGTATAAATATATGGCATAAGTTCATATCTAAGGTCTATAGCTTTTTTACAAATCTCTTCACAGTTTTCGCCAAAAGCCCATGGTTCTTGTCTTCTTGTATACATATTAGAATGATTTCTAAATATAGGTAAAAATGTTCCAACTTGAGTCCATCTTATAAGGAGTTCTTCATTACAATCTCCTCCAAAGCCACCCACATCATTTCCTACAAAAGAAAATCCACTCATTCCTAAATTAGCATTCATAGAAATAGACATTCTAAGTTGACTGAAAAGACTAATATTATCTCCTGTCCAAACTGATGAGTATCTTTGTCCGCCTGCATAAGTAGCTCTAGTCATAGAAAATTCTCTTATATTTTCTTTAAGCTCTTTTTGTGCCTCATGAGAACATCTACTCATTTCAAACCCATATCTATTATGAAACTCTTTATGTTCCATAACACCATAATCCCCTTTATGAATACAAGTATCAGGCATAGTTTTATAATCTGTATTAAAGACACATGGTTCATTCATATCATTCCATATACCATCTATATTATATTCCTTTATAAATGATTTTAACTCTTCTTTCCACCATGTTCTAACTTCACTATTTGAAAAATCAGGGAAAGCACTATCGCCTGGCCATACTGCCCCTATAAAAGTTTCTCCATCAGCTTTCTTAGTAAAGTAATTTCCTTCTTTCCCTCTTTTATAAACTCCATATTCTTCATCAACTTTAACTCCTGGATCCAATATAGTTATAGTTTTTATTCCTTTAGCTTTAAGTTCTTCTATAAGCTCTTTAACTCCATCAAATTGTGGAGATTTAAAAGTCATAACTCTAAACCCATCCATATAATCTATATCTAAATAAATTACATCTATTGGAATCTCTCTTTTTTCAAATTCCTTAATAACTTCTCTTACTTCATAGATATCAAAATAACTAAATCTATTTTGTTGATATCCAAGACTCCATAAAGGAGGCATGTCCATTTTCCCTGTAAGCTTTGTATAGTTACAAACTACTTCCTTTAAACTTCCACCATAAATAAAGTAATATTGTATTTGACCTCCATTTGCTCCAAAAAATATTCTGTCTCCATATTCCTTACCCATATCAAAAAAGCTTCTGTAGCTATTGTCAAAAAATAATCCATACCTTTTATTTATTCCAAGTCCTAAAAAAAACGGTATTGTTTTATAATACATTACTGAATTATCATCTGTTTCTGGGTCATCAGTATTAAAGTTTTCTGTATAATAACCTTTTTTGTTAAGATCTCCACCTTTTTCTCCTAATCCATAATATGCAATAGAATCATTTATTTTTGATATATATATATTTCCTTCTTCATCTTTAAAAGATGGTTCATAATCACTGCATAAAAGAGTATTATTACTATCATAAAAGGATATTTTACTTGTCTTTTTTGAAATTTTAGTTATTACTTTTTCTCCAATTACTTCAATAAATTCATTTGTCTCTAAAACTTTTAATTTAATATCTTCTTCTTTTAATACAACTGCATTTGTTTTTGTAGCTTTTTCATTTTCTGATATGAATATTTTAACAATGTCTTCATTAAAATATTTTATTTCTAATTTGACACTTACAAAATCAATTACTATTCCATTTCTAATATTTTTAAATCCATCATAAGACCTAACCATTCCTCTAAATAACTTAAAGTTTTTATTTAGTGTTTCTCTATAATTTAACCCTTCCATAATGATGCCTCCTAAATATAAATTCCTATATTTATAACTTTATATTAAATAAAAATTTTTTAAATAGTTTTCAAATTTAAAGAAGTATATTTCCACTTAATGTAGAGTTTTTTCACAATTTAAATTTTCTAAATCATGAAATAAATGTTCCCAGTTTTCTGTTCTTATTGAAACATCCAAATTTTTAGGTATTTCTAATAGCTTCTTTTGAAAATGATCATGTATCTTACTAACATTTTTTCTTTTAATACTAATTTTTTTATGCTTTGTATCAAAATCTAATCTTTTTATATGATTAAACCCAATACTTGCTACCTCTATAATTTCATTAAGCTTTCCAAGTGAAAAAATTATTAATCTTTTTTCTGTTTCGATTATTAAATTCTTTTCCCCAAATTTAGTTAAAACCCTCTTTGAGACTGTCTCCGTTGCTGAAAATGGGTTTATTTTATTTGTTATTCTTTTTAAATTCACTTCATATCTATCTTTTATAGTCTCATCTATCTCTAAATTTTTAATTAAAAATTCTTCTAATATTTTATTATTTGATTCTAAAACACTATCGCATATTTCTTCTTTTTTTTCTTCTTCTTCGTTCATTTAAATCTCCTCCTATAAAAGGGTTTATTCCTTTAGTTTGTTTTCATATACTATTATAATACTTATTTTTCAATTTATCTTTTCTAATCTAATATATTATGGAAAATTTAAGATTTTTTTCTTTCCGCTAAAAAAAATGAGCATTATCTGCTCATTTTTTTAATTTTTCTAATTTTTTTTATTTAAAAATTGAATTACTTTTTCATATAAATATGGCTGTATAGATGGATATGTTAAGTTTTCTGGTTGCTTAGAAAATAACTTTACTTCACCAATTTCAGATGTTGGTAATATATCAAATTCTTCTATTTCTGCAAAAAATACTTGCCCAAAATCATTTCTATATCCTCCAATATCATCTTTTTCAACTTCATATATACATATAGGTGTTAATTTATATTTTTTAGCTCCCGTTTCTTCAAATAATTCTCTTTTAGCTGTTTCTATGATATCTTCACTAGCTTCTCTTTTTCCTCCTGGAATCTCCCAAGTATCTCTTTTTCTATGCTTTACATATACAAATTTTTCTTTAAACCTAGCTATTATTACTGCAAAAATTAATTTTTCATTTTCTATGGAATTCAAATCATATGTATTAACTTTTATCATACTATCACTTCCTTTTTTCATTTGTACTTTTATCGAATCTCTTCATTTCAATTTCTTCTATATTCTCAGATATTTTTTTAATATTGCCAGTTTTATAAAACTTATATTTCAAATAAAATTTATATGCTCTATTATTATTATTTAATATCCATAACTTTGGTTCATTTTCACATTTTTCAATAATAAATAATAATAACTCAGCTCCATATCCTTTTCCTTGTTCACTAGGTAAAATATATAAGTTTTCAATAAGATTATTATATAATGAAATAATTCCTATAGGATAGTCTTTAATTAATATGTAAATTTTCTTTCCTTCTTTTATTTCACTTTGTAAATAGTTAATTTGATTTTTAATATTATGTTTTTTAAGAAATTCTTCACTACAAAAATTTTTATGTGAATCTATCCATGATATTGAATGAATCTCTGCAGCTTGTATAATATTTTTATCAGATACTTCTATTATCATCTGTATTTCTCTCCTAACTTTATAGGCTCATCTCATATTATCCTTTATTTTACTTTACTGTTATAATTATATTATACTATAAATAATCTCATAGAAGAGAAATACATTTTAGGAGTTTGTTATGCTTGACTTAAATAATTTGAAAAATTATCTCATTAAAACTTATAATTGCCATTCTATGATTTTATATGGTTCATACTCCAACAATACTCAAACTAATGAAAGTGATTTAGATGTCATTTGCTTTTCTGATGATTTTCATTTTAAAACAGACAATTCTGTTTTTCAAAACGTTCAATTAGATTGCTTTATTTATGATACAGATAAAATGAATGATATAGAAAATTTAACACATCTTTATGGAGGAAAAATTTTATTAGATAATCGAAATTTTTGTTCTTCTCTTTTAACTACTATCGAGAAAAGCTTAATTTCTAAAAATACTTTTACCTCTTCTGAAATTCAGCATCAAAAAGCTTGGCTTAGAAAAATGCTGAAAAGATCTAACAGAGGAGATATTGAGGGAAACTTTAGATATCATTGGCTTTTAGTTGATAGTTTAGAAATTTACTTTATGGTAAAAGGCTATATTTATTTAGGTCCTAAAAAATCTTTAAATTACTTAGAAGAAAAAGACCCTATAGCTTTCAAATACTTTAATACAGCTTTAAATCCTAGCTCTAATTATGATAATTTAGAAGCTTTAATTATGTATATTCTTAATATCTAGAAAAACCATTTGCCTCTATTCTATTTTTTTACAACTAAAATAGATACTTATATTATATTTTACATTGAAAGGATTTGTTTCAAATGATAAAAGAATTGTTATTTTCTTGTCAAAACTGGGCTAAAAATAAAGGCTGTTTAGAATTTGCTAGTGATTGTGAAATTGACAATTTAGATAGCTTTAATTTTCACTTAAATCTAGGTTTTATAGAACCTAACAAGATTATATGCTTCAAAAAGAATATCTAAGGGAGGCCTTTTATGAGTAATGTAATTTTTATAGGCGGTGCTACTGCCACTGGAAAAACTTCTCTTATAAAAGAATTAGAACAAATTACTAATATTAAACGTTATAAAATAAAATGGGCTTTAAAGGAAGCTGCTACGCGAAAAACTTTCCTCTAAAAAGTATTGGAGATAACTATTCAGCTTTAATATGGTCAGCAAAGAATATTTTAATGAATGAAATAATTCCTAAAGAAAATTTTTTAATTATAGATGTTCATTATGCTATTCAGCTCAATTTAAATTATTCTTTATCTAAAAAAGAATCTTATGTTGAAAATATTAATGAACCTTATATAGCCGGTATAGAACCTTTTATATTAAAAACACTAGGTAAAACTATAGACTCTATATCCTTTGTTTTTATCCAATCTCCAGATAAGGATATTCTTTCTAGACGATTAATCCGTAATAAAAAACATTTACCTTATAGAAGTTTAATTTTAAAAAGTATCGTTAATGAACAAAACTCTGAAAAAGAATATTTCCTTGAAGCTATTTCTCTAATTAATAAAGAACGTATTAATTTAAATTTACCTCAATGTAACACTTTAATTTTAAACAATCAAAATGATACATTTTTAAATCAAATAGGTATTCTTAAAAATTTTATCTTTACTATTACAAAAGGAGTTGAGTAGTATAATGATTAATTCGCTACAATCATTTTTACAAACTAAATATAAAAATATATCACTTAAACCTCTTTTAGGTGGATATACCAATGAAGTTTTTCTTTTAAAAAATCCAACGCTATCTTTAGTTGTTAAAGTCTCTCAACTTTCTAATGTTGATAGTTGCACAGAATATATCTGCTTAAATTTATTAACCCATTTCAAATGGATTCCTAAGATAAAAGAAAACTTTAAATTTAAAGAAAATAATGTCCTTATTATGGATTATATAGATGGAATAAACGGACAAACTTATCTTGGCAATAATAATATCCATACTAGTGAAAAAATCTACAAACTTCTCGGTGAACATTTAGCACAAGTACACTCAATTAATTTATTAGATTCATCTGTTTCGCTTCCATCATTTAAACTTTCTGATATAGATATCACTAAATTAAAATGTCTACCTTCTAAATCTTTTAATGAAGTACAACAATTTTTATCTATATATGAAGAAGATAATTATGTTTTAACCCATGGTGATTTTGGTTGCCATAATTCTATTCTTACAGATGATTCATTGTATATTATAGATTGGGAATGGGCTGGTTTAGGAAATCCTCTTTTAGATATCTCATGGGTTGTATGGCTTTTTAAATTCCATTATCCCAATTTTTCCAATATTCTTCCCCAAATTTTTATCCAATCATACAGAGAAAATTCACCTCAAACTATCGATTTATCAAAAATTAAATCATATGCACTTTTTAAAATTATATCTATAATAAATAAAATTCCGATTAGTAATTCTATTTCCTTTAATGAATGGATAAAAAGATTACATTGGACATTAAAAACAGACTTTTGTTTTACTAATTAACTTTAATTTAGAAAGGAGATTTACAAATGATAACATATGGACGTAGTATTCGTTGGTTTAATAATTTAACTGATGAAATTAACTTTTCAATTCAAAATAATTTTAATTTTATACAGGTTTGGTTCAAGGATGGAAAGCTTTTGCTTGATAATATTCCTGAGCCTATTGAAGAAAAAATTTTAAATGCAAGTTTTCCAACTATAATTCATGTGGTTTATGATATCTATGATTATAATAAATACAATTCTGAATTACTTCGTATATTAAAATATTTAAAGCATACAGAAGTTATTATTCATCCTATTTGTAAAGCAATTCCCATAACTGCTGAAACTATAAATATACTTGCGGAGAATATTTACAACACTAATCAATTACTGAAAGAACAAAACATTAAGCTATATGTTGAAAATAATAGTATTATTGATCCAATAAATTATTCTGTCTCTGATTTAAAAATATTTTTTGATAAAAATCAAGATGTTGATTTACTTCTTGATCTTGCACATATAGATAACTATATTCATCTGCAAAATATTATTAATATAAAATTTCCTACATGTCTTCACATTGCTGATAAACATTTTTCTATAAAACATGAACATTTACCTATTGGACAAGGTGACCTTGATTTTAATTTAATTTTCAAAAATTATTTGAAAAATTTTGATGGAAAAATAATTTTTGAGGTTATTGGCTCTGATGAAGAAATTATTCATTCTAAAAAAATTATCTCTTCAATTCTAGAAACTAAATAAGAAGGTATTTATATGAATATATTAAATTTTGCTATATTTACAGATTTACATTTTGATCATATTCCTGATGGATATGAAAGACTTAGTCAATTTATTCAAAAAATAAAAAATCATAATTTAAATTTTGTTATTCAATTAGGTGATTTATGTATTCCTAAAGATGAAAATAAATATTTACTAGAACTTCTAGAAAGTATTAATATTCCTATTTATCATGTTTTAGGAAATCATGATTCAGATTTATTTTCTAAAAAGGAGATTTTAAAATTTTTCAAACTCAATAATAGCTATTATTGTTTTAAGTATGGAAATATTAAGTTTATTGTTTTAGATACTTGCTTTATAAAAAGAAATAATCAGTATTTTTCTTTTAATATTGATAACTATAATAAATCAACTGATATTTATCCTATTTTACCTGATTATGAATTTGATTGGTTACAAAATGAATTAAATGATGATGAAAACTTGTTTTATATTATATTTTCTCACCATAGTTTAGAAAATAATTTTAATAATAGAGGAATCTTTAACAGAGTAGAAATTCAAAATTTAATAAATAATGTTAATACACCAAAGAAAAAAATTCTCTGTTGTATTAATGGACATGATCATGCTGACTCTATAGATTTAATTCATAAAACTCATTATATTAGTCTTAATTCTATGTCCTATATTTGGTGTGGTCCTGAATATGAGCATTTTGATTACTCTCAAAAAACACACGAGCAATTTCCATTCTTAAAAGATTTAATTTTATATAAAGATCCCTTATACGCTACTATAACTATTAATAATATAGGTACGTTATTTTTAAATGGCCTAACAAGTGATTATAAATCAAATTCACCTTTAACTCTTAATATGCCTAGCTCTTGGAATGGAAGAGATCTTTCTTCTAAAATTTCTTCTTTTATTATATAAAATACTTAAAGGAGTTGTATTTATGAAAAATTTAGTTTTACTAATAATTGATGTACAAAATGAATTAATTAATTCAAACCCATATAACAAAGAAAATGTTATAAATAATCTAAAATTGTTAATTGCCTCTGCAAGAAAACAATTTGTAGAAATAATTTATGTTCAACATACCTCCTTAGAATCTAGTCCTTATTCAAAAGGATTGTCTACTTGGGAAGTTTATAATGAAGTTAAGCCAATTAAAAATGATACTATTTTTTATAAAAATTATAATAGTGCTTTTTATAAAACTTCTCTTCATCAATATTTACAAGATAAAAACATTTCAAACTTAATTTTAACAGGACTTCAAACTGAGTATTGTATGGATGCTACTTTAAAATCTGCTTTTGATTTAGGATATAAAATATATATTCCTAAAGAAACCAATACTACATTTGATAATGAATTTTTATCTGGTGAAAATCTATATAAATTTTATAATTATACTATTTGGAATAATCGCTTTGCTAATGTAATATCTTTAGAAGAGTCTTTAAATTTTATAGCTAATAGTTAATTTTTTATATTATAAAAGGGAGTGCTTATGCACTCCCTTTTACTCTTCTTTTTCTCTTTTAAATAAAATATACCCATCATCTAATCCAACTGCTTCCCATCCTTCTTCTCCCATTTGATTGCAGATTTTTAAGATAGCCTTTTTACTTTGAATTAGAACTACTTCTACTCTATATTCATATTTTTTCATAAATTCTCCCCCTAAGTTTAATTCCCCTACTATTCTATAATATTCTTCTAGCATTTGTATATGGATATAAATTCATTATAGTAACAGTTGTGCCTGTATGAGGTGCTACTAAAATTTGTCCATTTCCTATATATACTGCTACATGATATGCAGGCTCTCCCCAGAATACTAAATCTCCTGGTTGTAAGTTTCCTTGTGATACTGGCGTTCCACATTGTTGCTGTGCCGCTGCTGTTCTTGGAAGGTTTACTCCATAATTTGCAAATATATATTGCATTAATCCTGAACAGTCAAATCCACTTGGACTTTCTCCACCCCAAACATAAGGTGTTCCTATGAACTGTTCTCCATAAGATATTATATCTTGTATTTTTTGTTGCATATTTTCATTTTGTTGTGCACTCCAGTTAGATGGCGTTGTAACTCTCATTTCTGGTATCCATGCAGTATTGCCATTATATTGTATTTCATCCCACCCATTAGCTTGTCCAATTACTTGTACACTAGTTCCATCAGATAATGTTCCTGCAACACTTGTATCCCAAGTTGGTCCATTCATTATATCTGTATAGCTTAATCCATTAAAGTCCACTGTCTCAGTTTCATTTTCTCCAACTACAGTATTTACTCTTGATTTTGGTACCCATACATTTTGATTATTATATACTAACTCATACCAGTTAGAGTTTTGTCCTACTATATTGACTTCTGTTCCATTATTTAATGATCCTATTACATCTGAATACCATGTTCCTTGACTCATTACATCTGTATAACTTAATTC
>NZ_CAMTIG010000013.1 GCF_947072515.1 uncultured Clostridium sp. | reverse complement strand
AAAATAAAGGACTTTTTCAATTTTGAAAAAGTCCTTTGTCTACAAGCTGAGAGCTACCTTTTAAAAGGTAGCTCTTATTTGTTTCTATTATTAAATTCCAAATGGAATTCCTAAAGTAAAGAATCCAATTAAAAGGATTGTCCAACAAATTATAAATCCTATAGAATATGGAGTCATAAGTCTTATCATATCTCCTAATGTATATTCAGGTTTATATTTTCTCATAAATACTAATATAATTCCTGCATAAGACATAAGTGGTGATATTACATTGGTAGATGAATCAGCCAATCTATAAGCCGCCGCTACTACTTCTGGTGTTAAGTTTTGATTAACACTAAATAACATTGGTATAAATATTGGTCCAAGTAACATCCATTTTGAAGTTAATCCTCCAACAAATAGATTGATTACAGCTGTTACTAATATAAATCCTATTAATAATAATACTGGATATTCACTTAATCCTAAGCTTTGTAAGAATGAAGCTCCAAGATATGTTATATAAGTTCCAATATTTGAGTAACTAAGTAATGCTAAGAAGTTGTATGAGAAGAAAGTTAATACTAACACATATCCCATTCCGCCCATTTGTTTACTCATAGCTTTTACTATGTCAATTGGTTTATTGAATTTTCCAACCTTTTTACCAAAGAATAATCCTGGTACAAAAAATGCAAATGTAATGAATAAGATAATGTTATCCATTATTGGATTAATAGTCGCACCTTTTTCATCTACAAAACTTTGAAGAGGTCCAAACTTTAACATTGCTATAACAGCTAATGCAATTACAAGTCCTAATAAAGCACTTTTTAAAGCTTTATTTTCTTCTGGCTTTATAGCAAAATTTTCTTGATCAAAATCTTCTGGTACAACATAACTTTCTTTTTCAAGTCTTGGCTTAACAAATTTAGCTGTAATAAAGTATCCTACTATTGATAAAAGAGCTGTTGATGCTAATATAAAGATATAGTTCATTGTTGCTGGATTAATAGCTTTTCCTACATTTGATACAAATGGTACCCCTTGTCCTTCAGCAAAAATCTTAGCATTATTCCCTACTATAACATCTATTGGTGTTCCTGGTATTAAGTTTGCACTAAATCCTGCTGACACCCCTGCAAAGGCTGCTGCCATCCCTATAAGAGGATTCTTTTTAAGTCCTACATAAAGCATACCTGCAAGTGGAATTAAAATTATATAACCTGCATCTGTTGCAATACTACTCATAATCCCTAAAAATACTAATACTACTGGTAAAAACTTATCTGATACTTTAAGACCTACTTTTTTAATTATAGTGCTTAAAAGTCCTGATTCTTCAGCTAATCCAACTCCAAGCATTACTATTAAGATAGTAGCTAAAACTCCTCCACCGTATCCAAGCCAGTTATTAAGCAAAGCATTATTAAATATCCATCTAAAGTTTTCTGGACTTAACATATTTTTTACTTCATGTACTATATTTCCTCCATCTGCTCCTAATGTTTCAAACTTCATTCCACCCATAAACAAAGTTAGAGTAAACACTATTGCATATAAACACATAAATATAATTACTGGATCTGGTATTTTCTTTCCAACCTTCTCTATAAAAGATGGCTTTTTTTCATCTTTTTTACTTATACTTTTTTGCTGTTTAGTTTTTGTACTCATAATTCTGCCCCCTTTGTTAACTATATGTTTTTAAAATTAACATTTCTTTAATATTTGTACTTATTATATCATCTTTTTCTTCTTTTATACTTATAAATTTTAAATTATAGATTTTTTTCGCATATTATTACATCAGTTTCAAAAAAAGGGTAATAATTTATTAATTTAATAAATTATTACCTATTTTTTTATTTTTTTATCACTTTACATATTATAGTTTGTTTCTTTTTGAAATACACAAAAAAGGATATGTATTTCTCCCTAATACATATCCTTCTAAATTGTTCAAAAAAACTTCTCTTTTACAATCTATATTTCCCATATATCTTTTTTAAAATTTAATAGAAAATATTTTACTTCTATAATCACAGGTATCTTAATTCATGCTTCTTTTGTTGTTTTATATATCCACAAAAAAAGATAGCTATAAAATATTTTTATAGCTACCTTTTTTATATTAGTGAAATTTTATTGAGTAAGTCTGTCGTTTTATTTAATTAAATAAATTTCATTTTGGGCTAGAAATTTATTTAATATATATCGGCTTAATTATATCTTAAGCGTCTTTTTTCCAACTTGGTTTTCTACAAGCATAAATTATTAATGGAATTATAAACATAGCTACTGAAGCTATTACTTGGAATGCAATATATCCTGTTGCACTAATTCCAGGTAATGATGGTATTAAACTTGCAATTATTGTTAAAGTAACACCGATTAATGCAAGTATTGCTACTATCCATACAGTTCCTTTTCCACCTAATTTAAATGGTCTTTCAAGTTCTGGTTTAGAATATCTTAATTTTATTATTGCAAATATCATTAAGATGTATGCTAAACAGTAGATGATTGTAGTTGTTATTGTAATCATTACGAATGCAGTATTTACACTTTGAACTACAGCAAATACTAATCCTAATAAAGAAATTACAACTGCTTGAATTATTACAAAAGTAATTGGAGCTCCATTTGAAGTTCTCTTTTGGAATACTTTTGGAAGTAATCCTTCTTCTGCAACCTTTATCATAGCCTTTGATGGTCCTAAAACCCAAGCTGATAATTGTGCTAATATACCTATTGCTATCATCCAACCTATAACATTTGTAAATATCATAGGAATTCCTAATGCTTTAAAGTATATTGAGAATGGTTGTAAAATGTTAGAGAATTCCATAGTTCCGTTTGGAACAGCATTTGCCATAGTTAAACCTGTAATTAAGTTTAATATGATAATAACCACTAATGTGAATATTACAGCTATTGGATAATTCTTCTTAGGGTTATCGATATTATTTGCGTGAACTGAAGAAATTTCAATACCAGCGAAAATAAATACGATAGCTGAGAATAATGTTAATGTTCCAGCATCATGGAAGTTTGGTAACACTTTGTGTACTGAGAATCCACCTGCTAAATAACCATGAGGATTTATTCCAAATTTTGCAACATATATTAATCCTAAGATTATTAATAATGCAAATGGAATATATACTCCAATGATTGCTCCCCAGTTACCAACTACTTTAACCATATCAAATTTTAAGCTAAGTAAAGTTACTAACCAATATCCAGCAACTATACATATAAATATGAATATATGGTTTTGTGCAAGTGCTGGACTACCAACTCCATAACCAATCATAACTCCTATAGTTGAGGCAATCATAACCATTCCGAAAAACATTTGAACCCATAATAACCATGAAGTTACGAATCCAAATCTTTCACCGAAAGCTTCTTTAACCCAAACTTGAGGACCTCCTTCTTTAGGATATGCAGTTGCAAGTTCAGCTGCGATTAATGCTATTGGAATAGCAAATAGCACTACTGCTGCAATAAGGTAAGAAATTTGTGTCCAACCTGTTGCAGCTAACGTAGGAACACTTCTAACTGTTCCAAAGAAAGCCATAGTAATACCAATAAGTTGTACTAAACTAAGTTTTTTGTTGTTATCCATAATAACGACATCCTTCCCACTCATATTTTGTTTTATTTAAAGGATTCTCGGAAATCCTTTATGAAGCTTATTATAGTTACATACTACTTTTTTTTCTAATTACAAAATATAAGTTTTTTATAAAATCACTACCTTTACACAATATTTTTTCTAATTTTTTCTCTATAAAATGATAATTTTTTTAATTTATTAGGTGTTTTTTTATTAAAGTATCATCAAATATAGCTAATTGTAATTTTTTTGTTTATATTGTTGATTTTTTGTGAATATATTCATTTGATGAAAATTATCTATTCTCTTATAAATAGCAATATTCTAACCTTTTTTCTCTATCCGCTTCATATTTTCTTAAAATATTTTCCTATATATTTTATTAGGTTTTACAGTTTAATGATTATATTTAATATGGTATAATAATTAGACATTTTTAAGAATTGGAGATTAACTATGATTATAGGAAAAGATAAACAAGATGAAGTTTTATATCTTAATAAAACTTTAAATAGAATACAAAATTTACTAAAGGAAGCAGGTGATTCAGAAGAATCACAAAGTAATGATATAAAATCAGACAGACGCCTTTTATGGGATAGTATTAAAGAACTTGATGAAATTGAAGTTCAACATTTCAATCAGAACCTTGCTATGCAAGAAAAACTTTATTTAAAAAACAGAGAGAAAATCAAAACTCTTAGAAATCAACTTTCCGTTCCTTATTTTGCTAGAATTGATTTTAAAGAAACTGGAGAATCTCCTGAAAGTATTTATATTGGAGTTTCTAGTGTAATGGAGGATGATTTTGACTTTCTAGTTTTAGATTGGCGTTCTCCCATTTCAAATATGTTTTATGATTATGAAATGGGTCCTAGTAAATATCAAACACCAAATGGTGAAATTCAAGGAGAAATTATTTTAAATAGACAATATAATATAAAAAATAGTGAAATTAAATTCATTCATGAAAATAATTCTTCTATCCACGATGAAGCACTTCTAAGTGTTCTTGGAAGTAATACATCTGATAAGATGAAAAATATTGTTTCTTCTATCCAAAAGAAACAAAATGAAATAATCAGAAATGATAAGACTAAAGTTCTTTTAATTCAAGGAGTTGCAGGTTCTGGTAAAACTTCTATAGCTATGCATAGAGCTGCCTACCTTTTATATAAGTACAGAAAGACTTTGAAAGCAAATGATATATTAATTTTCTCTCCTAACAATGTTTTTAGTGAGTATATAAGTGATGTACTTCCTGGATTAGGTGAAAGTAATATTTCTGAAACAACTTTAGAAGATTTCTACACTAGTTTCTTACCTAGAATTTATAATTATGAAAAGAAAAATGATTATTTAGAATATGTTTATAGCAACAATAATAGTAAAGAACGAGAAATACGTGATTTTTCAATGAAATATAAGAATAGTCTAGATTTTTCAAACAACCTTGAAGCTTTTTTAGAAAAGATTGATTCTTTACTTACTAATTTTAAAGATATAGTTTTTGATAATAGAATAATTGTAAGAAAATCTAAGCTATCTGAAATTTTCTTATCTAAATTTAAAAATATATCATTTATAGATAGAATTGATTCTCTTAAAGGAAATGTTTTTTCTATTGTAGAAACTAAATATTTTACTCAATTAAAAAATAAAAATTCCTCTGATTTTGGATATAATCCTTTTGATCACGGGAATAATATACAAGCTTATTTAAAAGAAGAGGTTTCAAAACAAATAGATTCTATGTTTAAAACTTTAAATCCTGTTGAAATTTATAAAATGTTTTGGTTTAGCTTAAAAAATAATAAAAATCTTTTAAATATTACAGATTTAACTTTAACTTCTATTGATAATGAAACTATTTTATTTGAAGATATAATTCCAATACTTTATTTAAAAATGTATATGGATGGTTTTAAAAATTACAATAAAATTCAACATGTTATTATAGATGAATGTCAGGATTATAGTCCTCTATTCTATAAGATGGTAAATAAAATATTCAAGAAGGCTTCATTTACTATTTTAGGAGATATAAATCAAAAGATATCTAGTCATACTAACATAGATAAAAAAGAAGATATTAAAGATATTTTTGGTGCTGAAAATACTGAGATAGTATCTCTTACAAAGAGTTATCGTTCAACATTTGAAATAACTGAGTTTGCTAAAAATATTTTAGAATTCGGTGAACCTGTTGAAGGTGTAGAAAGACATGGAGATATTCCTACTGTGTTAGAGAATGTCCCTAATATAGATGATGAAATTTTAAAGATTATCAATGAGGTACATTCTAAAGATTTACAATCTATTTCAATAATTACAAAAACTTCAGAGGATGCTTCAAATCTTTTCAATAGTTTAAAAGGGAAAATTACTAATTTAAATCTTATAATAGATGATGAAGGTCATTATAATAAAGGAATTACAATAATTCCTTCTTATATCTCAAAAGGATTAGAATTTGATGCTGTAATAGTTCCAGATATGGATATGTATACAAAAGATTCTGAAAGAAATCTTCTATATACCGTTTGTACTAGAGCATTACATTCTCTTTATCTTTTATCTAAAACTAAAAAATCTAACTTATTACATAAATAATATTTTTAATTAGTTAGATAAACTATTATAGAAAAGGACGTTTTTAAAACGTCCTTTTCTTATTTCTATCTTTCCTTATTATAAATAATTAATATAATTACTGATTCTTAATGGATATTCTAAATTAGGAGCTTCTATTCCTTGCCTTTTAAACTCTTCTTTAAAATAATTTTTATTATATCTTATCTTTTCTGGATCTCCCGTAAAACTTTCTGCTAATTCATTAAAGAAATAGGAACAATTTAGCTTACCTAAGTTAAAATAACATAAACAAAGCTGTAATGCTGGAATCCATGTATAATATTCTTTATTATCAATACTTGCATTTCCTTTCTCATGTCTAGAATCTAATGCACACCTATACCAAAAAGCTGATTGATTATAAAGACTCTCTTCAATAAAATATTCACCTAATGCACAACAAATTTCTGCTTTAGGTACATCTATCGAAAAAGATTCAAATGCTACATTTAGTATCATATCCCTCTCCCCTAATATTCTATAACAATTTATTATTTTATAATATGCAACCTTTTGATCTTCAATCCAGCCTTTCTTTGTTTCTAAAAATTCTCTATATTTTTTTATTGCCTCTTCATACTCTCCATTATCATATAGTTCATTCCCATAATAGAATATATCTCGTATAGTAAACTCTTCTTTATTCTTATCCATTTCTTTAAATATTTGAAGATTTCTATTACTATATGCTTTTACTTTTCCATGCTCAATTGCAAAGTCTCCATCAATTCCTGTTCCAAAAACCTCTAAGTATTCATGTACATGTCCAATCCATCTAAATCCACATTCTCTTTTTACAATTCTATTTCTTCTAAGTGAATATGAAACATTTCCCATTGCATCTCTTCCCAATACATATAAGCCACTAACAAATTGAATATCCTTATTAAAATGTTTAATTAATTTTTCGATTTTTTCAATATTTTCTTCATCAATAAAATCATCTCCATCTAACCATAAAATATATTCTTTAGTTGCTTTAGAAAAAGCAAAATTTCTTGCCTTTGCAAAATCATTTACCCATTCAAAATCAAATATCTTTGCATTAAATTTTTTAGCTATATCTTTAGTTTTATCTTGCGATCCTGTATCAACTATTATTATTTCATCAACAAATGTCCTTATAGATTCTAAGCATCTTTCCAAAGTTTTTTCCTCATCCTTAACTATCATACAAAGACTTAATGTTAATTTATATTCTTTTCTCACTAATAATCCCTCTTACCCTTTCCCTATATTTTTATTTATTACATTATTTTCATTCAACGTGTAATCTACGTTTCTTAATAAATATTTTTTATTAGAGAGTCTATTTTCATATTACTAATTTAACTTATAACTATCTCTTTTTTTCTATATACATTCCTTTTTAGTATTTTAATACATTGTATTCACATTTAATTTTAAATTTACACTCTCCCTATATATTCCTTTTAAAATAAATTCTAAATTCATTGTTGCAACTTCTTTTTCTATAATATATAATTATAAATATAATATGGCGCTATGGCCAAGTGGTAAGGCAATGGTCTGCAAAACCTTGATCCCCAGTTCAAATCTGGGTGGCGCCTCCAAAAAAAACTAGTATCTGAAGTTTTCAGATACTAGTTTTTTTATTTTAATGACTATATTTTTTATTATTAATCTTATCTAACATTCCATATCCTGCTAATATCACAAAGTCCCACGCTATAATAAACGCATATCTACTTTGCCTTTCTGTTAATAAATAAAAGCCTATAAATCCTAATAAAAGTATTATGAAGAATACTATTGCTAAATTAAATTTGCGTTTTAACGCCATTATTCCTTTAACACTAAAGAATAAAAGAATAAAGTAATAAATCCAACTTACTATCATTAACAAACTTGCCACTATATTATTTTCAAAAATACTTATTCCTTCATCTATAATATTTTTTGTATTAGTTATTTGTGTACTTCCTTGCATCCATTTATTATAATTTATGGTCCATCCACATGCTCCAAAGTCTCCAAATCCCCATTGTAATACTAATTTTTTAGCATAAAACTCTAAAATATCAACTGGTGTGTGTTCTTCAAATCTTTCAGTCATTTCTTTCTTTACAATTTTAGATATAGCCTCTTTATTATAATTATTATTCTCTGCTAAACTAGCATCTGGAGCATTCCATGCCCCTATTGTATTATAATTTGTTCCAACTAAAATAGTAATTATAGTTGGTTCTAATGGTTTCCATATTTGATTTTGTAAAATTTTATTATAAACTAACAAATTACTCACAACTACAGTTGGTAATATAAATACTATTATTAATGTAATAATTTTTACAATACTTTTCTTTATCTTTTCTTTTTTATAAATAATTAAATCCAATATGTAATAAATTATATAAGCTATAAGAAATACTATCCCTACAGGCCTAAATAAATCTCCTAGAGATAATAATATACCACTATATATTAATGGTTTAATCTTTTTATTATTTATGAAACCTAGAAACAATAATACGCTTCCTAAAAATAGTGGTATTGCCATATTTTCAGCCATAGTTTCGCTAGTATAAAATATAAATGGTGGAAATATACATAGTAATGCTGCAATAATATTACCTAATTTATAATTGGATATTTTTATTCCAATTCTATAAATTAAATATACCGAAATAGTCTCATATATACAGTTCAATATCTTTATTAAAATTAGTGGGGTACTGCTTATCTTAAATAAACTTGCAAAATATAATACTGTTATACTATCATGTGGAAATCTTGCAAAGTAACTATTTCCATGAAATCCTGAAAAATTTCCATTTGCTACTGCTCTTCCTGTTTCATACATTAATTTAAAATCAGATATAGGTTGAGTTTTTATGGCAAATATCCATATAATTCTTAATATAAATGCTACTACTAATATATATACTATTGTTTTTTTATTTTCTAAAATTTTTTCCATTGTTAGACCCTTTCTTTAATAAGTATCTTTTCAATTATAAATCTTTAAATTTAATTTATACAAGTAATTTTTATTAATTTATAGCTTAACCTAAAATTATTTATAAATGCTTACTTTATATTTTTCTATAAAAAATAACTAATCACATTTATGATTAGTTATAAAGCAAATTTTTCATTTTATTTAATTTTATGAAAATTCCCATGTGCGAATTCATCAGTAAAAATTCCTCTGTGATTCATAGTATAACTGTTATTACAAACTTGAATCCCTCCAATAATTAATATATAACTAACTATTACGGCTAAAATTATCGGTGCAATCCATTTAGCCCCTATTTTGCCCATATTATCAACTCCCATTCTCTTCATTTGTATATATAAATTTTATCATATCTAGGATTTTTTATATTTTGTTATTATTTTCAAATTTATAAGTTTAACTATCTCTTTTTTGAATATTTTAATAAGTAATTGTTCATTTTTTTAAATAAATCAATGTTTTCTTTTAAATTTATATTATTTATATAATTATTCTTTTCTTGTTTTACATTTTATTTTATATTTGTTTGTTCTTTATTAATTTTTTTAATATACTCTAAATACATAATATGAATATTTTTCATATTAAAAGAACATAATATTTTTAATATTGAAAAGGAGCGAAATATTTTGAATATAAGAAACTTAAAACAAAGTTATATTCTACAAGTCGGCGTAGTCCTTATCCTTTTAATTTATTTTCTATTTAAATTAGATGATATCCATAGGTATTTGGGTGTCTTTATGAGTATGATGACTCCAATTTTTGTTGCAATTGCACTTGCATTCATCTTAAATTTAGTTGTCAAGTTTTTAGAAAACAAATTGGTTTATAAATTTTTCTTAAAGAAAAAGACTAATAAAAATAAAGGCATTGTTAGAGGACTTTGTATAATTCTAGCTATTATTATAATTTTCGGTATTATAGCAACTGTTTCTTTCGTTGTAATCCCAAAAGTTATAGATAGTCTTATACAGATTGCTGGTTATGCCCCAAAATATCTTATAAGTCTTGAAAACACCTTAGAAAAATGGTTCCATATATCTAATAAATCCGATTTAGTTAATGGAATCTATAAAGAAGCTATTGGTGCTTGGAAGAATATCCTTTCAGTAGGTACTACTGTTATTACATCAGGACTTTCCTCTATTCTTTCATTTACTATATCATTTACTAGTGGAGTAGTTGATTTTATAATGTCACTTATTCTAGCAATTTACATGTTATATAGTAAAGAAATGCTTATAAGACAATCAAAAAAAGTTATTTATGCATTGCTTAGAAAAAATGAAGCTGATAAGATTGTAAGCGTTATAAAAACACTTAATACATCTTTTGCATCTTTTATTACTGGACAATGTACTGAAGCATTTATAATTGCTGTTTTAGCATTTATACTGATGACAATTTTAAGAATTCCATATGCTCTTTTAATAGCTTGTCTGCTAGGTGTAACTGGAGTTATTCCTATACTTGGAGCTTTCATTGGAACAATACCAGCTATTCTTTTATTACTTATGATAAGTCCAATAAAGGCACTTACATTCTTAATTGCAATAGTTGCTCTTCAACAAGTAGAAAGTAATGTTATTTACCCTAGAGTTGTTGGTTCTTCCGTAGGACTCTCTTCCCTTTGGATAATGATTGCTATAATTCTTGGAAGTTATGTTTATGGCATCCTTGGAATCCTTATTGGTATTCCTTTAATAAGTGCTTTCTATAAAATATTTAGCGGATATGTAAATAAAAAACTTCATGAAAAAGATATTAGTTTATAAATATTTAAATAAAAAAATCACATCAAATTATGATGTGATTTTTTTTATTATTCTTCTTCAAAGATTTCTTCAATCTCTGTTTTAGTTAATGGTTCATTTAATAAGTAATATGCATTTTCTTTACCGTCATACTCATACATCTGTACTGCTTTTCCATTTGTAACTATTGCATATTCAGCCATTGTCATATCACTTAAATCCATAAGCTTATCTACAGCCTCATCACTTATATTTTCAGAGTCTACACATGAAACTACTATAAGAGGACATATTTCTTCTCCTGTTGAATATTCAACAATAAAATCTGCTATTTCTTCAGTTTTTAAACCATATGTCTTTAATGGTATATCCATTACAACAGATTCTTTAAATCCTAGTTCATCTTTTAAATATTTTTCTGTTATTAATTTTATATTATTTTGTTCCATCTTTTCACCTTTATACTTTTATTTTGATTTTGATTTACTAAATTTAGCATGACAAATTATTCCTATTTTTTGTGATAAATATCCCAATACATTACCACATATTAAAGCAGGCACTACTGCTTGCCAATGTCCATTTAATCCAAATGTTGAAAAGCATCCACAAAAAGCTCCTGAAATAAACTCAAACTTTTTGAACTTTGCTTGTATTACCATAGCAAAAGAAAAGACTGCTGTTAAAAAGTATGACCAAAAATGACTTGGAAAAATTGATGATCCCTTTATAATAAGAACAGCATACAGAATTCCCGTAGCATTTGAGCAAAGAGATCTAAAGAGTCCTTTTGCCATTCCGCCTGAAGAATAGTAACTAGTCCATCCTACAAATCCAGTCCAACTTACCATTCCAAAAAAAGTGGCCATCCATGCCCAAACTCCTGATAAAACACCAACACTTACCGCAACATATACAAGTACATCCATAAAAAAAAATTCCTCCTTAGTATCCCCTGAAACATTTATTTAATTTTTTAAAATTATACCATATTATTCTCTATCTAAGTAAACATTTAAATCAACTTAATAATTTTATCTTAATTTTAGTATTTATCTATAAACATTAAATACTTATTTTTTCTAAAATAAAAAAAATATATTAAAAACAATATAGATATACTTAATTATAAATATTTTCTCCCTCCTCTTTATATTTATTCTTCTTTTACTAATATATCTTTTAAACTTCTGCTTTTTAAGCTATTTAATATATATATTCTAAAGTAAAATATATATTTCACTCTACTTTTAATAAAACTCTCCCATATACTTATACTAATTTAGTAGTTTCATACAAAATATTTCTCTAGTTAAATAAATTATTTTATTTGCTAACTACTTCATTTTATTATATAACATATACAATATATTACTACTTTCGTTTTATCTATTTCTTTTACTTACACTGTTGAGTTTATTGAACTTTTACAACCTTATTAGTATTATTTAATTTTTTAATTATACTAATAGACTTCATAAACAAAACTTATAAATTTACAGAGGTGATTTTTATGAATAATACTTTTAAATGGCTTTCAAGACTCGGTTTATTTTTAATCTTTATTTCAATAGTTTTAGTTTTCACTTCAATATCTAAAATTATAATAGTAATTTTAGCATTTGGAGGACTTTTTTTATTTGTACTATTTGCAGCTAAAAGTACTACTTTTATATGTAGTGAATGTCATAAAGAATTTAAGTCAACTCCATTAGATTTCTTTTTAGGTCTCAATACAGGTAATTCTAAATTATTAAAATGTCCTCACTGCGGTGTTAGGAACAGTTGTTCTCCTTCTCGTAAAAAATCTAATTAACTAAACTTCTTAAATCAGCCAATTAAAATAAGCGTAGTAGAAACTTCCTATTTCCACTACGCTTATTTCTTTATATTATTCTTTATTCTTTACTTTTTTACTTCTTATTCTTCTAATTACAGCATATCCAATCACTATTAAAATTAATACTGCTAGAATTATTGCTAAATAATATTCTCTTAAGAAATATTCAATCTTTAATTTTGTAGATACATTTTTATTAGAATTTATATTTACTAATTCATTTTGTGTTATTTGTGTTTTATCAACTAATTTAGAGACTATTACAAATCTTCCATTATCAAACTCATAACTACATGTCGATAATGTAAGAAGTTTTGTTTGACTATCTATAGGTACATCACGCCAGAAGTATGCATGCGATTTCAAGTCATTTATATAATTCTCAAATTCCTGTTGATTTGCAAAGTTAACTTTTAAATATGGATTATCTGCATGAACTACAGCATCCCCAAATATTTCATATTTATATAAGTAATCTCCTTGCATCACATATATATATTTATTTTCTTTAAAGAAATTTGTATCTTTGTATGGCCAAAGACTACCAAACATGCTTCCATTTCTCATATTGTGCCCAAATATAAGTAAATTTCTTGAAGTTTCAGGGTTGTATTTATTATAAATAAATAGATTTCCTTCTATACTTTCAGCATTTTTAAAATTATGATGAAGATAGTATTCATTGTTATCAGTTTGAACAACAGGATAATTCACTTCTGTATTTGGAATTTTAAGCCACAATTTATAATCTGGATTTATTTGCTTTAATTCCTTTTCTTTATTTAATATATTTTCATTAGGTTTAACTTCCATCATCTGCTGTATTTTATTATTTGCTTTATTAGCAGTATAATATTCTATTTGCTTATATACAATCTTATAAAGACAAAATATTATTATTAAAATTAATATCACATTTATTATTCTACGTATATTCTTCATTTAGCCCTCCTTGTATTTTTTAAGGTATATCTGTCTCATTATATAATACAAAAAAGTCTTTTTTGTTAATATATTAATTCTAAATATAAAATTTCGAAGATTTTCTTTATTTTCCTTTATAATTTATCTTTTTCACAAAGTTTATTTTTTAAATTATATATCGCTCCAGCAATATATAATTAGATCATCCCTAAATCCAATATAATAAATTTTCCCTCATTTTAACCCCATTACTATATAGTTTGAAAGATTTTTCAACTATTATTTAATTTTCTCAAAATTAAATACTTAAATAACCTAAATTTAATTAACTCCGTTTATCTTTTCTATATCTCCCCTCCTAACATTTGAATTATTTATAAAAATCAATTAAATCAATCCTTATTATTTTATTAACATTATACATTTTCTTATCTATCAATTCAAAACTCCATCAAACTTTTCTTCCATTTTTATTTACATTTTTAACTTTATATACATTAATAAAATTGTTTACACAAACCTATCTATACATCTATATATTATCAAAACTACTTAAATATCTTTTTAATCCCTTCTAAAGCTTTGCAATTACTAGCTTTATAGAGATTATATTAAATATTTATATATATAAATAAATTATATATATTCTCAAAATTTCATTTATTATTTTTTATATTTTATAACTTTCTAACTTTTATATTTTTTCATTATTATCTCTATATATTAAAAAAACGCACTAATAATTTGATTTATTTTATTATTTTAATAATATTTCTTCTATTTATTGATAATTTATTTATCAAAGAACTCTTTGTCTTCCAATCTTTTTGTTCAATAGAAAAAAGACTGCAAATTTTACAGTCTTTTGTTAAATATCTTTTGCTTATTAATATTTATATTTTCCAAAAACTATTATAAACTATTGACTTTTTCACTATATTTTTAAAGTTACTACCATCTGTGTATATCTTTCCACAAATAATAGTTGTTATTGGACAAACTATTACGAGTCCTATACATCCTATAAATGTATGTACAATTTCAGATGAAATAAATTGAGAATTTAAAATATTAATAAAAGGAGTTCCCTGAGCCATATACACCATCATTACACAAATAAAACTTCCTAAGTAAGCCAATAATAATGTAGTGGTCTGTGTCCCAAGCACCGATCTACTAATATTCATACCTGATTTTAAAATATCCTTTTTAGAAATCTCTTTATTATTGATATAAAGTTCCTCTATGGCGGCAGATATATCTATAGCTAAATCTAATATAGCTCCTGAGCAAGATAGATAAATAGATGCTTTATAAATACCTGTTAAATCTAAACTTTCAAATCCTGCATAAAGCAATGACTCTGACCACTGCATAATTACTCCATCTATATTAAATATACTTGTTGCTAAGCTTCCCAATACGCAGGTTAAAATAGATGATATAAGTGCTCCTAAAATAGCTGCATAAGTTCTTTTAGTAAATCCTGATACCAAAATTAATGTCACAAGTGATATAACAGAACCAATAGCAATTCCTACTAACATAGGACTATATCCTTTTAAAAGAAGAGGTATTAGTATCTTCCAAATAGTTACTATTGTGAATATAAAGGATAATATAGTTCTAATTCCTGTTACTCCACCTAATAAGCCAAGCAATAAGAAAAATACCAAAACCAATATTACTATTTTTCCTAATCTATAATGCTCTACTACATTAGCTCCAGTTATTTCTCCTTTACTATCCATTTCAACTAAAACTAAGGCTTTCTCATTTACTTTAAATAATTTGTCTGCTTCTAACTTTCCCGATAAAAGATTATTTGCCCAGACTACTTTACCTTTATGCTTTCCATTCAAAATTTTTATTTCACAAACTTGATTACCCTGTTTTATCATTCCAGTATTATAAATACTACTTTCATTTATATTAAGTACTTTTCCTTTTGCACTATATGAATTTTTATATATTTGTTTTTCAAAGCCTGTAGGAATAATTAATAAAATTATTATCCCTACTAAAGCTATAATTGAAAATACTAAATTTTTATTTTTCATTTATTTAATCCCTGATATTTTAACTAATTTATTATATATATCAGTATTATCATAAAATCCTGTAAACTCACTTGATCCTTCTCCTATTGCATAAACTGGTACTGGCACTCCTGTATGCGAATATGAAGTCCATCCTATTCCAGCCTTATTATTCATAATATGTGTTAATGTAACAGTTAAAGGCTCGTATCCTCCATACAAGAACACTTGTTCCTCATCATCCTTAACCTTATTTCTTTCCTCTTCACTCTTAATCGTTTCTTTAAATGCATTTTCTAATTTTTTATATTCATAATCTGTAAGCACTAAATTTTCCATCTCTTTTTTATTAGAATCTTTATCACTTTTAGCTATAAGTCCAAATTTTTCTTTAATTATAGGTAATACATCTTTTAAAGTTAAATTTTTATTTTTTTCTTTTTCCTTATTTAGAAGTTCATCAAATTCAACATAACTCATTTTTTGATTATCCAATATATTAAAAGCAGTATCATATCCTGTAGTTGCTTGTCCTATAGTCATACCTCCAGTTTCATGATCTCCTGTAACAATAATTAATGTTTCATCTGGATGTTCTTTATAAAAATCAAAAGCTACCTTTATAGCTTCATCTAAAGCTAAAGTTTCTTTAATATTAGTCATTGCATCATTCGCATGTCCAGCCCAATCAATTTTTCCACCTTCAACCATCATAAAGAAGCCATTATCATTGTCTAAAACTTGTATTCCCTTTTTAACAAAATCATCTAATCCTAAAGAATCCTCTTTTTTGTCTATGTTATACGCCATAGCATTTGAATCTTGCAATTCATCACTTATAGCATAAATCTTTCCTGAATTTTCATTAAGTGAATTAAAATCCTCTTTATTTTCAGTAATTGTATATCCCTTTTCTTTAATTATTCCAAAAGCATCTTTTTCATTATTATCTTTTCCTTTAGATTGTGCTAAGCTTCCACCAGCAAAATAATCAAAATTACTATCTGCTAATTGAAGTGCTATATCATACATATTTCCTCTTGATGGTGTGTGTGCATAGAAAGCTGCAGGAGTTGCATGATCTATTGAGACACTACTTACAATACCTATTTTCTTTCCCTCTTTTTTCAATAATTCTGTAATACTCTCCTCTTTGCTTTCCTTATCATCTTTAAGCCCTATCACTCCACTATGTGTTTTATATCCACTAGACATTGCCGTGGCTGTTGATGCTGAATCTGGTGCAAATGAAGTTGAATCTTGAGTTGTCATACTTCCCACTATTGGAAAACTATCAACTGTAAGCTTTCCTGTTTTTATTTTTTTTGATTCTTTAGATCCAAGGAAAACCCTAGCAGAATTTAGCTGAACTGATGCCATTCCATCCCCTATAAATGTAAAAATATATTTAGGCTTTTTATATTCCTTATTTTGATTACTAGTTACTGCTACATCTTTCCCCCCATTTTCTTGTGAAGTAGCCAATCCACATCCTACAAAACTTCCTAAAGTAGCTCCTACGACTAAAATTATTGCGATTATTTTTTTAAATTTCATTTAAAAATCCCCTTACCCTTTTTATATTTACAAGTCAAAGTTTAATACTTTAATATTAAACTTATATTAACTATAATTTGGGTTTTATTTAAAATATTGTTAAATAATTTTAATAAAAATGAAATTAGATGCTTTATTATGTTTCTATTTAATCTAAAATTATATATATATATAATTTTAGCTAGAGGCTTCACGCGGACAAATAACTTTTTTAATCTCTAAAACTTTAGTAAAATCACTAACTATACGCTTTTGTAGAACATAATATTATATATTTCCTATACATTAAAAAAGAAGAGGTCTAAACTAGACACTCTTCTCCCTCTAAACACCTGTTGCCATTTCTCCTGGATGTAAATCAAACTTACTTAACCATGGATACTCTTTGATTATTTTATAATAGTCACTTACACATGAACTCCAAATTATCTCTAAAACATTTAAATTTATTTCTTTTTCCTTATATTGATCTAATGCTGTTCCTATAGTCCTCACTACCTCTTCTAAGGCCTCTAAGGCTTCTTTCTTTTCTTCTGACTCTTTATACTCTATAAAAGCACTATTATGGATTAATACACATCGCTCCATTATATTCGTAGCTCTTTTTATTACTGCATGCTTATGTCCTAACAAAATACTTCACCTTCTTTACTAAAATGCCCAAGTTACATTTACAAAATTATTATTATCACTAATCATCTTCTTAAAGCACAGGATATTCTGGCTTATAGCCATCATATAAATTAAATTTATTTATCCATAAATACTCTTGAAATATTTCTTCATATTCTTGCTTATAAGTAAGATACTTTTCTTTCATTTCTTCCGTAGTAATATTATTTATTTTATATTCTTCAAGAGATATATCTAATATTTTTACTATAACTTCTAATTTCTCTAAAGCCTCTTGTTTCTCTTCACCTTCATACTCTAAAAATACTCTATTATAAATAAATACAGCTTGTTCTGCTATTCCTTTTGCTTTAGTTATCAATCCATGCTTATATCCTATAAAATGCATATCTACCACTCCTTAAAACTTTTTATTTATAAGTTTTCCTTTAATAATATTAGGAATTATTAAAATACCTGCAAATATAGTTAGTCCCAAATAGGTATATCCAAAAATACTTATTCCCATTTTACTAACCATATATCCTGTAAATAAATTTAAAATACTTGATAATACAGTTGGAATTATTACTAACTGAAATAAAAATGCTGTTGATTGCTGCTTTTTAGGTACAAGAATACTAATAAGTTTATTCTGTGTTGGTAAAACCATTCCTATAATACATCCATGAAAAAGCATTAAAGCTATAAGTATATAGTAATTAGTTTCATTAGCCATTATAGTCCATCTTACCACCGCTAAAATTAAACATATTACTATAATTAAATAACTCTTATCTGCTATTTTAAATTTATGGAAATTAAATAAAAATACAATTTCCATTAATACCATTATAAATGGCAACATAACAACAAACTCATTTGGTGCATGAAGATGTAATAATATAATTGGCATAGCAAAGCTTCCTGTAATGTTTGAAGTTGAAACTAATATAGTTAGTGCTATAAGTTCTAAAATAAATTTCTTATTTTTAAATAAGTTTAATACTGTAAAGAAATCTATTTTTTCTTTCTTTTCTTTTTCAGATACATAAACTTCTGGCAACTTACTTAAAAATACTAAAGTTACTAATATTATAATTCCACCTACAACAAAAGCTCCTTTAACTCCAAAAAAATAAATACTAATTGGTGCTAAAATTCCTGATAATCCAAATCCTATTGCTCCAAAAACTCTAATTTTTCCATAAGGATATCCAGTCTTCTTTACAATATGCATAATATACTCATCATTAATTCCACCTGATGGCTGCGTTAAAAAACTTCCAATTAAATTTATTATAAAAAATATACCAAAACTATTTAACAACACTAGAAGAAAAATCTTAATAGTATTTGCAACAGTTATAAGCTTATTTGTTAATATAAGTTTCTTGTGCTTGTCCATTATCCATCCCCATAAAAATGAAGTTGGTAAAAGTACTATAGGTGTTATACCCACAATTAAAGTTATTTCATTATAAGAATATTTTTTTACAGTACTTAGAAAAATTACAAAGCTGCTAGATATAAATCCTCCACCTAATAATGCTATAAGCATATAACTTGAAAAAATTTTTATTGTCTTTTTATCTTTTGTTTCCATTTTTCACTACCTCTGCTTTAATATATCTATATCTTACCATATCTTCCTTCTATTTATTTTTACAAAAAAACATCATTATCTAAAATAATGATGTCTGAATTTATTTTGATTTTTTAAATATATTTTTAATATTTCTTGTTAACACTTGGAAAAAGGTTAGTGATTTAACTATCTTATCTGCTCCTACATATTGTCTTATTGTACGAAGTACTTTTTTAGGATCTTTTGATGTAAATGAAAATGTTCCATTCTTTTTTGTTTTAATTGCATATCTTGGTATCCATTTTCCACCAAACATTATTGATGCAATCACGCAATCTACTTCATCCCAAGGAATTTGAATAAAATTCTTTTTATTTTTTTTGCTATAAAATTCAAAACCTTTATCCCCAATCATTATTTGTCCATAACTAGATACTCCATTACAAGATGTTCCATCTATAACTAGATCTGCTTTTGTATTAAGTGACTGTATCAATTTTTCTTACCTCTTTTCTCGCTATTCTATATTCCTATTATATCAAATAAAAACCTAGATTAAAATTATGTTTAACCTAGGTTTTTAAATATTACATTAATCCAAGTACATGGAAAATAACACCTGCTGCAAATAATGCTAGTATAAGAATAATAGGAGAAACTCCTTTTTTAAGTAACCACATACAGAAAAGTGTTAATAATAATCCTGCAAGACCAGGGATTAATGAATCTAAATTTCCTTGTAAAGTTATAACTTTATCTGGAGTTAATGATAACCCTTGAGATTGTTGAATTAAAGCTTGTTGTATTCCATGTGCTCCACTTGGAAGTGTGCTCCAATCAATAAATGCTCCCTTAGATAAAGGTACTTTTGAAATTATTGGTGTAAACTTAATTGCTACCCATCTATTAACAAGTGCTCCTAGGATAAACATACCTAAAATAGCTGCACCCTTATTAATATCTTTCAATAAACCACCGGACACATCTTCAGTAATCTTACTACCTGCTTTATAAGCAAATTCTTGTAAATACCAAGTAACAACTGCGATGATAATATTCCAACCGAAGAAGAATATTATTGGTCCTAAAACATTCCCTGCCATTGCAAGAGAAGCACCTAAGGCTGCAAGTATTGGTCTAATAGTAAACCAAAATACTGGATCTCCAACCCCTGCTAAAGGTCCCATCATACCAATCTTAACACCTTGAATTGTTCCATCATCAACTTGTGCTCCATTTGCACGATCTTCTTCAAGTGCTAATACAACCCCAACTATAGGAGGTGAAACGAATGGATTTGTGTTATAAAATTCTAAGTGACGTTTAAGAGCTGCTGCTCTATCCTCTTTTGTCTTATATAATTTTTTAATTGCTGGTACTAATGAATATGCCCAACCACCATTTTGCATTCTTTCATAGTTCCAAGAACCTTGTAAAAGCCATGAACGAAGCCAAACCATGATACGATCTTTTTTTGATAGTTTAATTCTTGAATCATCTTTTTTTGCGTTTTCCATATCTCTTTATCTCCTCTCCTAATAATTATCGATAATATCGCCTACTGGATCTCCAGTATTTGAACCTCCATTACCTGGTCCACCACCTACTTTAGTAAGTGCTAGGTAAATAAGAGCTAAAGAAACACCAATTGCTCCAAGACCCATAAGTGTAAGTTGTGAAATAGTTGCAACTACAAATCCAATTGCAAAGAATGGCCATACTTCTTTTGTTGCCATCATATTTATTACCATTGCATAACCTACTGCTACAACCATTCCTCCACTTATTGCTAACCCATCAGTTAACCATGCTGGCATAGCACTAAGTAGATCTTTAATTGGTCCAGCTCCAATTATTAAAATTAATCCTGCTGGAATTAAAATACGAAGTCCTTGTAGTACTATAGCTACAATGTGCCAAAATTCTACTCCTCTTATACTGCCTTTACTTGCTGCTGAATCCATTAAATGTATAAGTCCAGTAGCAACTGTACGAATAATAATTGTTAATAAAAGTCCTGCAACAGCTAGAGGAACTGCTATTGCTATAGCTGAAGAAACCCCTGCTCTTCCTTGACCACTTAAAACTAAAATAATTGCTGATGCTATAGATGCAAGTGCTGCATCTGGAGCTGTTGCTGCTCCAATGTTTGCCCATCCTAAGGCAATCATTTGTAATGTACCTCCTAATATTAAACAAGGTACTAATTGTCCTGTTACTAGTCCAATTAATGTACATGCTACTACTGGTTGATAAACTTCAAATCTATCTAGAATTCCATCTACACCTGCAATAAATGCAATGATAAGAACTAGTATTACTTGAATAATATTTAAATCCATAATTCCTGTTCCTCCTTAGTATAAATCTTAAAAATCTTACTTCATCTTATTTAATTCTTCTTGTGCTTTTCTCATAACTTCATTTAAATTTGCTTTTCCGTCATTTGGAACTTTACGAACATCAAAGCTTATTCCTAAGCTTTCAAGCTTTTTAAATGTATCAATATCATCTTGATTAAAGGCAAGAACTTTACTTGGTTGAACCTTTCCTACTGAATGTGCCATTGATCCAACATTAACAGTTTTTAGTGGAATTCCAGCTTCAACTGCTTTAAGTACATATTGTGGATTTTCAAAAAGAAGCATTGCTCTTTCTCCTCCAAAATGTTGATCATCTTTTGCAATTTTAATCATTTGCTCTAATGGAATAACATGCACTCTAACTCCTGGAGGTGCTGCTTCTTTGATAAGGTTTCTACGTAACTCATCTTTTGTAACTTCATCTGAAACAATGATAATTCTTGTTGGTTTTACAGCTTTTGTCCAAGCTGTTGCCACTTGCCCATGAAGTAAACGTGAATCGATACGTGCTAAAACGTATTCAAAAGACCCTGGAGAACCTGCATTACCATTTATATTGCTACTTACCTTCTTTTCTTCTACAACTTCTAATTCTTCTGGTTTTGCTTTAATTCCTTCTCTTGAAGCACTTAAAATACTTTTTGCAATCTCATGAGCAGATTCCATTGAAAAACGTGATCCATATGCTTCTATAACCATCGGTAAATTCATACCTGTTACAATAGCCCATGTATCTTTGTGGTCTTCAAACAATGTGTTTGTTTGATTAAATGGAGTTCCTCCCCAAAGATCCACTAAAAATAAAACTTGTTCTGCATCTTCTAATGATGCAACTGCTTCTTCTAGTTTTCTTCTAATGTCATCTGGTCCTTCACTTGGCATTAATGTAACGGCTTTAACGTTTTCTTGTTCACCAAAAATCATTGAAGACGATTGCAAAATACCATTAGCAAAATCCCCGTGACTAGCAAGAATAATTCCTACCATATCTCTTCCTCCTATTTTATAATTCAAATTTTTCTTTAATTAAATTAAATTTATAAATTAAATAAAACTTGCATAACTGAATTTTATCACTTCTTTTTCTTTATTCATATAGTTTGCGTCTATATGTTACATATTATTAACTTTTTGATGCAAAAGTTTTTATTTTATCTTTCTTTTTAAACTTAGAAAAAATAATAAATATATTTAATATATTTTTAATTAATATTTTATTAAATATACTTTGTTAATTAATATTTTTTTTGTAATAAATTACGCCTATTGGGTATTATAGAGATAATTAAACTATTATAAATTTAATTTTTATTTATTAAATATCGTTTACATTTGCATATTTTTTCATTGAATAATTTGGATTTATATAAAAAAATGCTTAGGCTAATTTAGAATTTAACTTAAATATTTTTTTAAAATTCTTTGTCTTTTTTTACATATTTATACACTATTAAGCCATTTTTTTACAATATATTCTTCCAGCTTTAAATCAATTAAAATCTTATTATAAAAAAATAAATGATTTTTCTCTCCAAATATAGTTTAAATTATTGCTATACATACAATTTTATTATATCTATTAATCATAATTTTCTAAAACTAATTATCTCTAAAAATTTTCCATTTTGTCTATATTTTTAGACTATTTACCCTTTAATACTGTATTTAATGTATTTTACCTGTTCATTCTTTGTTTTAAATAATTTTGCTTCATTTTTTCGTAACCTTTTCATTTTTACAAGTATTATCATTAATTTATATTATTTATATTTTACCCTATATAAAGAAATAAAAATTTATTTTAAAGGAGTTTATACAAATGAAAAGTAAAAAAATTTCCCTTTTAGTAGTAAGTGCTGCTATTGCATCTTTTGCAGTATCATTTACACCAGGTATAACTGCATTTGCAGACACATTAAATCATCAATCTAAGCAAACTGCTCCAATTGAAATGTTTGCTAAAACAACAGTTAATTCAACTTATTCAAATGTTAAATATGATTATACAATGGCTAAATATGCTGCTGCAGAAATGAAATCATATGGTCTTAATGGAGGTTCTCAAACAAAAGCTACTTTAGATTCTATGCTACAAGCAATAAATCCTCAATATGCAAGTTCAGTATTTGAATTTCTAAGAGTAGATACTTTTAGAAATGTAAATACTAATAAAGTAACTAACTTTTTAAATGGAAAAGGTGTTTTTAGCGGTCAAGCTGATACCTTTATAAACGCAGCTAAAGAATATAATTTAGATCCTGTTTATTTTATATCACAATCCGGATTAGAAACAGGATGGGGAAGCAGTAACTTTGCTAAAGGAATTACTATAGATCAAATTGCAGTTCCTGTTACTAAAGATGGAAAAACAACATATACAACAAAAAAATTAAACAAACCAACTACTGTTTATAATCTTTTTGGAATAGGTGCTGATAATGGTAATCCAACTTTAATGGCTACAACATATGCCTATAATCATGGATGGACAAGTGTATCAAAAGCTATTTACGGAGCTGCTCAATTCTTATCAGAAAATTATGTTCATAACACGGATATTGCCCAAAATACACCTTATGAACTTAGATTTATAGATGCTCCTAGCCAAGATATATGGCATCAATATTCAACTGATATAGAATATGCTTCTAAAATAGGTAGTATTATAAATGATAATAAAGATTTATATGCATCTAACGATTTATTTGATTTTAATATTCCAAAATTTGAAACTTCAACTACAACACCTAATTCTTCATCAACAAATAAATCAACTACCTCAAAAACAACACCCGTTGTTTCACCTATAAGTAAATCAACTACTTCAAAAGAGACACCTACTGTTTCACCTGCAAGTAAATCGACTACTTCAAAAGAGACACCTGCTGTTTCACCTGTAAGTAAGTCGACTACTTCAAAAACAACACCTGCTGTTTCACCTGCAAGTAAGTCGATTACTCCAAAAACAACACCTACTATTTCACCTGCAAGTAAATCGACTACTTCAGATTCAATAATCTCCACTTCACCTACCCTTGGTAATATAGTTCAATATACTGATGCTATGAGTGAACCAACATGGAATAGCTCTGTTATAACTACAATTCCATTTGGACAAAATATAACCCTTACCGGTTATACAACAACCAATTGGAACGGTTGGGTTAGAGCAACTTATAATAATCAAACTGTATGGATTCCAGCTTCAAGAGTTATATCAAAAGGACAAACCGAATATTCATCTATAGGTACTGGTGTAGTCAATTTTAATGATGGTTCTAATGTTCTAACTGAAAATAATTGGAATTCTAGATTTCTAACATTTATCTCTAGTGGCACTCAAGTTAATATAACAGGTGAATCTAATGGCTGGTATAGAATTGATTATTTAAATATGTCTGGGTGGATTCCAATGAACAGAGTTGATAATTCTGCTGCATATAAAGTGACACCTATTAACAAACAGGGTATTATAGAAATGCCTGGAGGCGCATTTACTTATGCTAAAGATATTCCATCTTGGAATGGGTATATTACAGAAAAACTATTTAATGGAACTCACGTAAACATTATAGGTTCTTATAATGGATGGGATAAAATTTCCGTAGATAATCAAATACTATGGGTTCCAAATAATAGAATTCAATCTAATGGTTTAAATACACCTATTGGCTACGGTATTTCTGAATTCCCTAGTGTTGGATATACTGATGTAATGTCTACTCCTACATGGGATACTAGCTTATCTGGAACACTACAAGATGGAAGTTATTTCAAAATTCTTGCTCAAAAAGATGGATGGTATCAAATAGAGACTTTTGGTTATGATGGTTCTCTTCCTCTTCTTGGATGGTTACCTATGAATAGAGTTGTAACCTCTTTAAATAAAGCTTATATAGGCACAGGATTAACTTCGATGTATTCAGATATAATGAGTAGCGGAACTTGGTATTCTAATGTTACTTCAACATTACCTTCGAATACTTATGTAAATATTATTTCTATAAAAGATGGTTGGTGTCAAATATCTTATAATAATGGAACTGCTTGGATACCCTTATCTAGAGTTAGTTTATTAAATTCTTTAAATAAAAAAACTACAGAAACTGGAATTATAAGCTTTAGTCAAAATCCATATACCGATGTTATGTACGAGGACTCTTGGAATAGTAATTTAGCTGGTACTTTAAATAATGGTGCTAAAGTACAAATTGTTGGACAAAAAAATGGTTGGACAGAAATTAATTATCAATCTACAACAGCTTGGATTCCATCAAATAGAATCCAAACTGGAACTATAAAAACTATTAATTTCAGTTTAGGTTATAGTGATGTAATGAGTGAAGATACATGGTATTCTACAATCGAAACATCTTTAAATAATAATACTACTGTAGTAGTTTTATCTACTACAAATGGTTGGTCTAAAATAGCTTTTGATGGTATAACAGGTTGGATTCCATCAAATAGATTATCTTAAACAATAAAAAACTCGCTTAACGCGAGTTTTTTATTAAACTATATCTATTTATCTTCTAATTTTAAAAGTTCCATTAAAGTTGGTTTAAAGTTAAATTCTTTTACTAATTTTTTTACTTCTTCCATAGCCTTTTCTTTCTTTTCTTTAGATACTCCACCTTTAGACGCTCTTATTAATATATTTTTAGGCGAATGAGCTATATCTATAAACTCTAATATCTGCGTTCTATATCCACATACCTCTAAAAGATTTCCTCTTACTGCATCTGTCATAAGAGCTGCCATCCTTTCTTTTATTATGCCGTATTTTGATATTAATGCTAAATCTTCCGTATTCATTTGAGTATTAAATTCATGTTGGCAACATGGAACTGAAAATATCATCTTCGCATTCCATTTTATAGCATTATAAAGAGCATAATCAGTTGCTGTATCGCAAGCATGTAATGTAATTACCATATCCACTTTATTTTCATATTTATATCCATTAATATCTCCAAGTTCAAATTTTAAATCCTTATAGCCATATCCTTCAGCAATTTTATTGCACTTCTCTATAACATCCTTTTTCAAATCAAGACCTATCATTTTAACTTTTATTCCTTTTATTTTAACAAAGTAATAATATAAAACAAATGTTAAATATGATTTTCCACATCCAAAATCTAGTATAGTTAATTCTTCATAATCATTCTTTTTTATTTCATCATCCACTATTTCAACAAATCTATTTATCTGCTTGTATTTATCATACTTTGAATTTATTACTTTTCCATCCTTAGTAAATACTCCAAGATCTATAAGTGGTTCAATTATCATCCCCTCTTTTAAAATATAATTTTTTTCTTTGTTATGGCTAGATGCTTTAGATAAAATCTTTTTATTATCTCCACCTATCTTGCCTAAAAATACTTTTCCCTTTTTAGATATCTTTAACTCATATGTAACTTCTTTTGCCCAAGCATTTAAATTTTTAAAATTTCCTTCTACAAGTAAAAGAAGTTTTTCTTCTAATTCCTCTTTATCTAAATTCTCATGAAATACTTGCTTATCCGTAAACTTTTCAATTTGGTAGAATACTTTTCCCTTAATCTCTTTTAAAGAAATATTTATTTTATTATATTCAAAATCTTTTTTCATTTTATTACTAATAACTATTTTACCTATATCATCACTTAAAATTTCACTTATAGCTTTTTTTAACTCTTCCATTCTTCCTCCAGTGTTTTATTCCTAAAATTCTATTTTTAAATTCATTTTACTATTAATTATATCATCTTTATCTTTATTTTAAACTCTCTACTTTTAAATTCTACTGGCATTACCGTTGCTTTACCTTAAATAATATATTAAATTATAAAAAAATAGGCTGCTTTAAGCAGTCTATTTTCATCTAAGCACCTTTATATTGAACCCAATCTGTTTCATCTAAAGATACCTTTCTCACTGAAACAACATCTCCATTTTCTCTTACAATAGCTATTGAAGGTTTTAAATAATTTCCATAAAGTATTGTAGATAAATTATTTTGTTCATCACAATAATTTGCAGAATAAGTATACGTATTTCCACCTGAAACATATTTAACATCATTTCCACTGACAATTAATTTATTTCCTTCACTGCAAACCCAAGTTCCTTCAATATGATCCAATACATTTTCATATCTAGTTTCTGGTCCTCCAAAATAAATTATTTTTTCTACCACTTGATTATCATCTCTGTAAGTAATAGATAATAAATTATCATTTACCCATGTTAATTTCATTCTAGTATTAAAGGCTACCTCACCTTCATTGTACATAACTTCTTTTAACTCTGAAAAAATCAAATACTTTCTCTCATATACATATATTTCAGATCCTACTCCTTGATTTACTATTTCTATAATTACATCATCTTTTATATTTTTAGAATTCATAAAAATTCTTTCTGTATTTTTTGCTAAGTTAGCTATACTTAAACCATTTAATATCACTAAAATTATAATTGCTATATAAGAAATATTTCTTATCTTTTTATCTTCATATATAAATATAAGAGGACTTAATATTATCCCAAAGTCTACAAATCCATATATATATGGATTTATTAAAACTAATCCTTTTGTATTATTTAAATAATATAAAAGCATTCTTAATAATATAAATACTACAGCTACCACTATACCTAGTAAATTTCTCTTTTTAATACTAGCCATCTATATAACTCCTTGTCTTACTTTTTGTATTTAAAATATACCACCTATAAAAGAGTATATTCTTGCTTTTATATTACATTATTGTAACTTAATATTTATTTAATATTTCATTTAAATAATGCTACCAACTCTATTTCCATTTTTTTCTTTTTTCAATAATAAAAACCAGTAAAATCTAGAAATATTTTACTGGCTTTTTATTATCTAAATAACTCTATTAATTTTTTTCTATTTCTGTATACAATAAATACAATAACTACTATAGCAATTCCGCCAACTGCTAAACTATATTGATGAAGAATTGTATCAATTAATGCAGTATTATTTCCTAATATAAATCCAAGACCTATTAATAGTGAATTCCATAACACTATTCCTACTGTTGAAAAAAGAATAAATGGTACTGGTTTCATTTTAACAACCCCTGCTATTATTGATATAAATGTTCTTGCTACAGGAACAAGTCTTGATACAAACGTTGCTCCCTTATCATATTTTTCTATCCACTTATATCCTGCTTCTATAGCTTTCCTTGTTCTAGGAATTTTATTTCCTACCCAGTTTAAAACCTTCATTCCAAATATGTATCCTATAATATAAGTAATTATAGAACCTACTAATCCTGCAATTAAGGATACAAATAGTATCTCAAAAAAGCTTATTCCATGCATTGCTCCAATAATTCCTATAAATGGCAATACAATTTCACTTGGAAGTGGAACACTTGCGTATTCTAATAAAACTAATACAAATACACTAATCATTCCATAATTCATAATAAATGTTTTTATTGTTTCTTGTAAATCCATAAACTTTCCTTCGCTTTCAAGTCATTATTATTTATTTTGTGTTGTAGCATTACTTACACTACTTGTTTTCTCCCCAGTTTTGCTTGCTAAAGTACTAGCAGTTCCACTATTTGTTTTAGTTGTTGTATCTGTAGCCTTTGGTGTTTCAGTCGTATTGCTTTGCTTATCTTTAGTAGTGTTATTATCATTAGTAGTTGCACTACCATCAGTTGAAGACCCTGTACCAGGTGTTACTGTACTACCTGTACTTCCTGTTCCTCCTGTATTTCCTGTACTACCACCAGTATTCCCTGTATTATTTGTATCACCTTTATCCCCTGTAGTTCCTTGGTTGCCACTTCCATTATTTGTATTTGTATCCTTAGGAGGTGTTGTTGTTGTATTTCCTTGATTACTATTACTTGAACTTCCTGTATTAGAATCTGTTTTATTATCAGTTCCAGGACTAGGAGGTGTTGTTGTATTATTTTCTTTATGCTCTGTTTCCTTATGTGAATCATTATTTTGAGAAGTATTGTTGTTATTTTCTGGTTTTATAGTTTCATTTACTTCTCCTTGCTTATCTTTTGTATTGGTTTTATCAGAATTTTTATCACTATTATTTATAATATCTTGTGTTTTATTTATTCCTTTATCAATATTATCCTTAACTGCACTTTTATGATTCTTTACAACACTATACCCAATTAAAATTATACCTATTATAATAACTAAAATAATTACTTTTTTTATAATCTTTCCTGGTTTTAAAAAACTTACTGATTTTTTCCCTCTTTTATTCTTTTTAGCGCTTTTTAATTCTTTTGATTTATCTTTGTTCTTCTTGTCTACTACTTCATCTAATTCTTTTGGTCTAACATCAAAAAGTGTATCATCTACTTGCCTATCTTTTAATGATGGTTTTACTTTTTCTGATTCATCATCTTCATCAAATATATGAAAAATATCCATCTTCTTTACGACAGCATCAGTTTTTTCCTCTATGTTCTTTTTTACTTTTTCCTTTTTATCTGATACATCGATTTTTTTTGTTTTATTAGAGTCATCTTTATTTGTGTTATTTTTTTTAGATTTATTTTTTTCACTTCTTTTTGGTAATTTAAATAATGATACTTCTTCTACTTTTTCATTATTCTTTTTTATATCATTACTTTCTTTTATATTATTATCTTCTGTATAGGATTTTTTTCCATCCTCATAAGGTTTTTTTTCATCTTCTAAAGCTTCATTATCTAAAATTTCGCTAATATCTTCTTCATTAGGTTCTTCTATAGGTTCCTCTATTTCTTTTAGAACCTCATCTAAATGCTCTCTACTCATAAGCATTGTTCTTTCTTCTAATGCTTTTTTCTTACATTCATCACAGACTCTCTCTGCTGTATTCCCCATATCTTTTCCACATTCATTACAAAACATCTTTTACCTCACTAAGCGCAATTAAATTGCTAAATTTTATCTACTAATCTTTTGTAAAATTTCATTTCAAATCTATAATACCCTTTTTTTATATTCAAGTCCCTAAGAAAAACTTACAATTGCCTTTTGTTTACAAAAAAATAACATTTTAAAAAGGACAATTAAATCTACATTTAATTGTCCTTCTCTATTTTTATTAATTTTTTTATTTAACTACTGTATATCCGTCTCCATTTTTAGCATTTATTATAAATTGAAAATCATTTAATGTTAAATCATTGAATTTTACATTTTTTAATTGATCCATATGTATATCGTCAGTAGTTACAATATATCTAAAATAACTATTAACACTTTGTCCTGGCTCTAATACAGGCTTATTATTTTCCATTTTTAAACCTTTATCAAATAATCCAACAAAATAATATTGATCATCTTTATCTGTATTTCCTTTTATTATTGCTTTTGTCTCTATGCACATAAGCTTTAATTGATCTTGATATGGATTATAATTACTATCTATAGTTAATGCATTTAAAAGATCTAATGGTTGTATAGCTGCTTTCCCATTATTAGTAAGTTTTAATGGTATTGTTACTTCTATATACGCCTTTCCTCCATTATCAGTTTTATGAGATAATTCTGGATTCCCTATAAATAGAGTTCCATATGCCATATTCCCTTCTTTTCCAATAGTATAAGTTTTATTAAATACATTTTCTAGAGTACCTTTTGTTCCATCATCATTTACCATTCCTTGCTTTTGTGTTGTATCTGGTGTTGGCGTAGGTGTAGGTGATGTTTTATCCTTTCCACAGCCTGTAAGGGCTACTGCTAGTACTCCTGCTACTATAAATAGCTTTAAATATTTTTTCATATAAAATACCTCCGTAAACTTATTAAATAATTTAGTTATCTCTTTTATTATTTTCATTTTTCAAATTAATATTACTATTTATAGATTTTATAACTTACTATTTTTAAAATTTCATATTTTTAAAAATAGTACTTCTATTTGATTTATATATTTAATAATCTTTATCTATACACTAAATTACTAGTAGACATTTTCAACAACAAAACTAACGTTCTCATTTTTATTGACATTTTAATATATATATTTGATAATATTATTTATTAAACTTAATATTATAAGGAGAACAAATGACAAAGCCAACTCATACATCTGGGGGATTTTTATTTTCTCTTATCTTTTTAAATATTTTCATTTCAAAATGTTTAATACGATATGAATTACCCTTTCAGATTCTTTTGATTTTTTTATTTTTTCATTTTTCAAACCTTGGTTCTGTCTTTCCAGATATAGATATGAAAGGTTCTTATATCTCCAAGCGGTATCCATTACTTGCAAGAGCATTTAAGAAAGCCAGACATAGAGGTATTACCCATAGCTTAATTTTTATAGCTATACTTTATATAATATCTTTAACATTAGTTTCTATAAGTCATAAGAATATAGTAGTTTTTACTATTTGTAGTGGTTTTATATTAGGATATACCTCCCACCTTGCTTTAGATCTTTTAACAAGAGAAGGTATAGAACTTTTATTTCCATTTCGATTTAATATTAAACTTTTTCATATTAAGACAGGCTCTAAAGGAGAAGTAGCTTTTCATAAATTTTTAAAACTAATAATCTTTTTATTTTTGATTTATAATATTTATCTACTATCATTAAGATATTTTAATATCAATTTATTGAATATAGTTTTAGATATAGTAAAAAGCTTTAAACATTAAAGAACTATGCTTTTAAAAGCATAGTTCTTTAATATTTTTATTTAAATATATTGTACAATAAATGGTATTAATATACTTCCCAAAATTAAGAGAACTATTCCAATATAAATAATCATCCCAATTTTATTTCCAGCATTTATAGTAACTCCAATCCCCATTCTTTTTTCTACAAAAAGGCTTGGATTATTTTTATTATAATAAATGATTCCCCATTTCCAGCAATCATCATCATCTTTAAATGTTACATTCTTATCTTTTATAGTATAATTATTTCTCTCTTTAATTACCATAATAGTACTTCCAATTGCACCTATTAGCGTAACTATTTGAATAAACCAAATTAATTTAAAAATATCTGTACTAAGTATTTGTAATACTATAAAGTTCATTAATGTAGTAGTTACCATGATTGGAATCATAGTACATCCTAGCATTATACTCAACATCTTTTTACTTTTTAAATTTGCTTTATAAGAATCTTCCTTATTCTTAGGATCTATCTTAAACATTACTTTATATAGAAGAACATCTGCAAAAATATAAGTCAAAATTAATATAATAGTTATAGATAATAATAGAATTATAGTTCCTATACTTTTATTACTAAATCCTATTGCTACTCCTTCAAGATTAAATTTTGTTGGAATTTTTTCTGGTAATTTACTATAATTTATCGAAAATCCTAAAATATTAATTCCTATAAATATTATTCCTATAAAAATATAATATACTTTTCTACAACTATTTATTTTATAATTCTCAAGTGGAATGATTGATACCGGTTTCCTATCTACAACATATGTCTTTTTTATTTCTTTAACTTGCTTGTTAAATCTAGCAACAATAATAAAGTTAACAATTAAATATCCTATTATTCCTATAGTTTGTATAAGTTCATTATTTAAAATTCCACTCACTACTGTAATACTTAAAAATATAATCCATGAAATCAAATTACTTATTCTATAGCTTTTTATCAACCCACTAAAAGGTTCTTTATCTTTATTATCTTCCTCAACTACTGCACCAAATAGTAATCCCTTTTTCCCAGCTCTCGGTAAATAATCATTTAAGAATAGCAAAATAATCATAGTTCCTATTATCACCAATATTTCATAATTCATTTCTATTCACCAACTTTAAATTTATTAAAATTTTTCTCTATTATTTTTAAAACTTTCTTTTTCTCTATTCCCATTAAAAAAGCTTCTGCTAAAAGAAGTTCCATCTTTTCTTCTAAATCTGCCTCATACTCTTCTTTAGGTTTTACATCTATAACTACTCCTGTACGTCTATCTACCCTTACATAGCCTTCTGCTTTTAATAAATTGTATGCTTTATTAATAGTATGTAGGTTTACTTCAATCATAGAAGACATTTGCCTTACTGAAGGAAGACTATCTCCATTTTTAAGCTGTCCTATTGAAATACCTTTTATTATTTCATTCCTTATCTGCATATATATTGGTATTTCACTATCAAATTTAATTTCTATAAACAATGCCTTCACCTCCTAAACTCTTGTTATATAAAGTATATAACAAAAAAAATTGTGATTCAATCTATTTACTTCATAAAAAAATAAAGTTAATCACTTAAGATTAACTTTATTTTATAAATTTTAATATACAATTCCATGTTTTTTAATTATTTTTTACCTTTAGCAAAGTCTATTCTTTCAATCGCTCTATTTAAGGCAAGTTTTGTTCTCATATCTTCTATTTTACTAGCATTTTCTTCATCTAGTTTCTTTTCTGTTTTTTCCTTTGAAGCTTCCGCTCTTTTTACATCTATTTCTTCTCTAGATTCAACAGTATCTGCACAAAGAACTACATTTCCATCTTTAATTTCAAGCATACCACCTGAAGTAAAAAATTCAATTTCTCCACCTTCTGATTTAGTAATAGTTAATTTGCAAGGAACAGTTGGTGTTAGCATATTTTCATGCTCTGCAAGTATTGAAAATTCACCAACTGAGTTTTTTAGACTTAGCATTTCTGCTTTATCTTGATATATTTTCTTATGTGGTGTTATAACTAATAGATCGAATCCGTCCATTTTAAATCACCTACTCTGCCATACTTTTAGCTTTTTCTATAGCTTCATCTATTGTACCAACAAATAAGAATGCTGATTCTGGAAGGTCATCATGTTTACCTTCTAATATTTCTTTAAATCCTCTGATTGTTTCCTTAACAGGAACATATCTTCCTTTCATACCAGTAAACTGTTCTGCAACTGTGAAAGGTTGTGATAAGAATTTTTCAATTTTTCTTGCTCTAGAAACAACTAATTTATCTTCATCAGATAATTCATCAACCCCTAAGATTGCTATGATATCTTGAAGTTCTTTATATCTTTCTAGAATAAATTTAACTTGTGATGCTACATCATAGTGATCTTGCCCAACTATTCTTGGATCAAGTAATCTTGATGAAGAATCTAGTGGATCAACTGCTGGGTATATACCTTTTTCAGAAACTGCTCTTGATAAAACTGTTTTAGCATCAAGATGACTGAAAGTTGTAGCTGGAGCTGGGTCAGTTAAATCATCGGCAGGTACATATACTGCTTGAACTGATGTAATAGATCCATGCTTAGTTGATGTTATTCTTTCTTGAAGAGCTCCCATTTCAGTTGCTAGTGTTGGTTGGTAACCAACGGCTGATGGTATTCTTCCAAGTAATGCTGAAACTTCTGATCCAGCTTGTGAATATCTAAATATATTATCTATAAATAATAGCACGTCTTGTCCTTTATCTCTGAAAGATTCTGCTATTGTAAGTCCTGTTAAAGCAACTCTCATTCTTGCTCCAGGTGGTTCATTCATTTGTCCAAATACTAGAGCAGTTTTTGCAATAACTCCTGATTCAGTCATTTCACCTAAAAGGTCATTACCTTCTCTTGATCTTTCTCCAACACCTGTGAAAACTGATAATCCGCCATGTTCTTTAGCGATATTATTTATAAGTTCTTGAATAAGAACTGTTTTACCAACTCCGGCACCACCAAATAAACCAGTTTTACCACCTCTTTGGTATGGAGCTATAAGATCAATAACTTTAATTCCTGTCTCAAACATTTCAGGAACAACTGATTGTTCTTCAAATGTTGGGGCAGATCTATGAATTGGGTAATATTGTTCTGCATTTACAGGTCCTTTATTATCCATTGCATTTCCTAATACATTAAATAATCTTCCTAAAACTGCTTCTCCTACAGGAACTGTTATTGCTTTTCCTGTATCTTCTGCATCCATTCCTCTTCTTAATCCTTCTGTTGCTTCTAGAGCAATTGTTCTAACTATATCATCTCCAACGTGTTGTTCAACTTCACACACAACAACTTCTTCTCCATTTTTAATACGTATAGCATTATACATATTAGGAAGATTGTTAGATTCAAATTTTATATCTACTACGGGTCCAATAACTTGAACTACTTTTCCTATATTATTAGCCATAAGGTTTCCCTCCAATCTATTTTTGTGCTTCAGCACCACCAACAATTTCTGATATTTCTTGTGTAATAGCACCTTGTCTTATTCTATTGTATCTCATATTTAATTCTTCTAAGATATCATCCGCATTTTTACTAGCTCCATCCATCGCTTGCATTCTTGCATTTTGTTCACTAGTTTGTGAATGATAAATAACATTAATTATTTTACCTTCCATATATCTATAAACAAAACTTTGAATAAGTTCATCCGATGAAACTTCTACATCAAATAATAATTCCATTCCGTCTGGTTCTTTTTCATCTTCTATTTCAGCATTAAATGGAAGAAGTCTTTCTTCAACTACTTCTTGTTGAATTGGTGAAACATATTTAGTATATACAAACGATACTTCTTTATATTCACCCTTTAAATATGATTCCATTAAATCTAATGCAATATGTCTTGCATCTTTAAGTTCTATTCCATCTTTAATTCCTGTAATTTTATCTACTATTTCAAAATTATATTTTTTTGCATAAGATACACCTTTTTCTCCAATTATAAGAGTTTTAATATTTCCTCTTTGGTCTCTTGGGTACTTATCATTTAAATATAATGCTCCGCTACCATTAAATCCACCGCAAAGTCCTGAGTTAGAAGCAAATATTACATATAACTTATTTTCAGCATCATTTTCATGTACATATTCATTTTCTGAAAACTCTTCTGCTACCTTTAGCATATCTTGTTTTATATTTTCTAAACTACTAAAGTATAGGTTATTATTCTCAAGGTTTGCTCTTGCTCTTCTAAGCTTTGATGTAGATACAAGTGCCATCGCTTTTGTTATTTTTTGTGTACTTTGAACACTTTTAATTCTTCTTTTTATATCTAATAATCCTGCAGCTGGCATACCTTCACCTCCTACTCACTAAAAGATTGGGCTGTATCAATAACTTGATACATCCCATTTTAACTTTAGTTTACTATGCTTTAAATGTTGCTTTAAATCCTTTTATCGCATTTTCAAGCTCTTTTGTTATTTCATCAGTAAATTTCTTTTGTTCTTTTATAGAACTAATTAAGTTATATTCTTTTTCATCTAAATATTCTAAGAATTCTTTCTCAAATCTCTTGATTTGATCTAAAGGTACATCAGCTAAATGATCATGAACTGCTGCATAAAATACACATACTTGATGTTCAACTGCCATTGGCTTATATTGATTTTGTTTTAAAATCTCTATAAATCTTTTACCTTTTTCAAGTCTTCTTTGAGTATCACGATCAAGATCAGAACCAAACTGAGAGAATGCTGCAAGTTCTCTGAATTGTGCAAGTTCAAGTCTTAAAGTACCTGTTACTTGTTTCATAGCTTTAATTTGCGCACTACCACCAACTCTGGATACTGATATACCAGCATTAACGGCTGGTCTTTGTCCTGCGTTGAATAATTCTGATTCTAAGAAAATTTGTCCATCAGTAATTGAAATAACATTTGTTGGGATATATGCTGTAACATCCCCAGCCAATGTTTCAATTATTGGAAGAGCTGTTATTGACCCTTCTCCTAATTCTTTAGATAGTTTTGCTGCTCTTTCTAGAAGTCTTGAGTGAATGTAGAATACATCCCCTGGGTAAGCTTCTCTTCCTGGAGCTCTTCTAAGTAAAAGTGCCATTGTTCTGTATGCAACAGCATGCTTAGATAAATCATCATATATTATTAAAACATCTTTTCCTTTTAGCATAAAATATTCAGCCATTGAACATCCTGCATAAGGAGCAATATATTGAAGTGGAGCACTATCAGCTGCTGTAGCTGCTACAACTATACTATAATCCATAGCTCCTTCTTCAGTTAAAGTATTAACTATATTTGCAACTGTTGATTGTTTTTGTCCGATTGCAACATATACACAAATAACATCTTTACCTTTTTGATTTAATATTGTATCAATTGCTATAGCAGTTTTACCTGTTTGTCTATCTCCAATGATTAATTCCCTTTGACCTTTACCAATTGGAATCATTGAGTCAATTGATTTAATCCCTGTTTGAAGTGGTTCATTAACTGAACTTCTGTCTATGATAGAAGGAGCTGGCATTTCTACTGCTCTAAATCCATCATTTGCTATTGGACCTTTTCCATCTATAGGTTCTCCTAAAGCTGTTACAACTCTTCCTATTAAGGCATCCCCTACTGGAACTTCAACGACTTTACCTGTTCTTGATACAATGTCTCCTTCTTTAATTCCATCTTCTGATCCTAGAAGAACACATCCTACGCTATCAAGTTCTAAGTTAAGCGCCATTCCGTATATTTCATTAGGGAATTTTAATAATTCACCTTCAACACAGTTATCTAATCCATATACAGTAGCAACACCATCACCAATTTGCACAATTGTTCCTGAGTCTACTGTTTCTAAATTCTTCTCATATTTACTAACTTCTTCTTCTATAATAGAAGTTATTTCTTCTGGTCTAATATGCATGGGCTCACCACCTTATTTATTTATTTTTGATTCATCATTAAGAATCGCATATCTTCATACTTTGTTTTAATAGATCCGTCGATTACCTCATTTTCAACTTTTACATAAAGTCCACCTATAAGGCTTTCATCTATTTGTCTGTCTAAAAGTATGTGTTTTTTAAATTTCTTTTCTAACTTTTCTAATAATCTGTCATATTCATCATCTGTTAATGGTACGACACTTTTCACTACGCCTTCAACAGTATTTAACTTGTTTAAACGTATTTTCTTCATTTGATTTAATTTTTCTCTTAAGTAAAGGATTCTTCCTTTTTCTATAAGAAGCTTTAAGAAAGATAATATTTCATCATCTACTTTGCCTTTAAATATTTTTTCAAATATTTTTTTCTTTTCCGATGTACTGATTTGTGGATGCTCTACAATTTGATGTAACCCTTTGTCATTATCAATAATGTCACAGATTTGTTCAATTACTTGGATATATTCATCTACTTTGCCTTTTTCCTCTGCAATCTTATATAAAGCAAGAGCATATCTTCTGTCTAAAAATTCATACATACCTATACAACCTCATCTATGAAAGTATTGATAAGTTTTCTGTGCTCTTCTTCGTTTAAAGATTCGTTTAAAGCTTTTTTAGAAACAGCTATAGCTAGACTAATTACCTGTTCTTTTATTTCAAATTCTGCTTTTTCTTTTTCTCTAACTATTTCTAGAGAAGCTTTATTTTTTATTGTATCTGACTCAGTTTTTGCATTTTGTACAATCTCATTGTAGATTTTTTCTGCTTGTTTCTTTCTTGCTTCAGTAATTTTTTTACCTTCTGTATCTGCAGATTTTAATAATTCCTCATTTTTAAATCTTAACTCTTCAGCCTCTTGTAAGTTAGCTTTTGTAGAGTTTATTTTATCTAAGATTCCATTTCTTCTCTCGTCCATAATAACCTTAAACTTTTCCCAAAAGAAATGTTTTAAAATTAAAAGTAAAACTATAAAGTTAATTATTGTCATAATAACTTGACTTAAATGAATTTCCATACAATCTCTAACCTCCTTCCAAAGGTTATATAAATTTCTTTATATATTTTATATTAGTGTACAAAGTATAATAAGATCGCTACGATAAGTCCATATATAGCAGTTGCTTCTGCAAGACCTGCACCTAATATAAACATACCTTGTATTTTCCCATACATTTCTGGTTTTCTAGCTATACCTTCAACTGCCCCTTTAGCTGCTATACCGATTCCGATACCTGCTCCAAGCGCTGTTACAGCTGCTAAACCTACACCTATTAATCCGATTCCCATAATCATATCCTCCTTATTATAAGAATATACTTTCTTCTTTTATAGTATTTTTCTTATTGCTATTTTTTATTTAACGAACATTAATATCATTGAAATAATAAATCCATATATTGCTGTAGCTCCACAGAACCCTGCTGCTAATATGAATATCCCTTGAATTTTACCTGCTGCTTTAGGTTGTTTTACTGTTGCTTTAATTGCAGCTGATGTTGCGATACCAGTACCGATACCTCCACCAATACCTGCTAATACGGCAATACCTGCTCCTAACATTGCTAATTGACTCATTTCATTTTCCTCCTTCTTGTGCTGTAGTTTTTAATTTTCTACTTTTAATGTGATTCTGTTGTTGCTTCTAACTTAATAGTTATTATAGTAAGCATTACGAATATAATTGTTTGAACTACACCATCAAATAAATCGAAATATGCGTGTGGTATAATTGGAATTCCGAATTGAGCAATCATACTTATATGACCAAGTCCACTGTAGATAAGTCCCATAACTATAGCTGCTGTTAACATATTCCCAAATAAACGTAGTGCCAATGATAATGGAAAAGATACCTTTTCTATTATATTTATTGGAAGCATTGCAACATATGGTTGCCCATAACCTTTGAAGTATCCTCCAAGACCTTTCTTTCTAATAGCATTGTAATGTACTAAAATGAAAGTAATTGCTGTAAATCCAATAACAACACTTAAGTTTCTTGTTGGAGGTCCAAATCCTATCAGACCACAAAGATCTAAAATTAAAAGATAAATAAAAAGTGTACCTACAAAAGGAACATATCCTGTATACTCATCCCCCATATTTTCATCTACTAAGTTAGCTATCATTTCATATATCATTTCGACAGTAACTTGTATCTTGCCTGGATTTTCGACACTTAAGTTTCTACTTAATAAGAACCCTACTACAATTAATACAAGCATAACTCCCCATTGGGTAACTATATCTCCATTAACTGTGTATCCAAAAATGTTCCAAGTATATAAAGGTGCAAATACATTCATTTCCCTCACCTCCTTATAAAACGTTAAAATCATTGCATTTTTAGACATTAATAACTAAAAAAACCAACTTATATTTTCGTTAAAATACTGAATACTTATACAGATTTTAATTAATAATTATGTAAATTAACTTGTTTAATTATCATTTGATTTGTCTCGAAGACTTTCAAGAAATTTATTTTTTTCTTTCTGTCCTTGCATTCATTATATAACTATTGTTTTTAAAACTTAAAAGTTCATTTTAGCTATTTTTACTCTATTTTTAATCAAATTATATTATTTAATTAAAATATATCACTTTTACTTCATTTTTCTACCTATATTACTCTTTTATTCACGCTAAAAAATTTTTTTGAAGTAGTATAATTTTACATATTCTTTTTTCTGAATATTCCGAATATTTTATAAACGCATTGTTTTATGCCCTTAGTTTTCCATTTTCTTATCTTTTTCTTGATATAAATCATGTTTTTTGAATTATTTAACTAATAACTGTAAATTATTTTTTACTTATTTTTGAATAAGTGGATTTTATCTATTGCATATCTATACTATTTTTTCAGTTATGTATTTTTTGTAAATCTGTTTAGTATACCTTTACATAAGGCCTTTCAGCATTTCTCATCCTTTCATTTTTCTTCCTTTTCACTCTTATTTCATTTTGCATAATTTTATTTTTAAATTTCATTTTTCTAAAATATTTATTTAAAGACAATTTTTCATTTAGATATAACTTACTTTTCTTTATTCATTCAATAATTTTCTATACAAACTAAAATATCCCACAAGTTTTCTATCTCTGAAATAGAAACTTAATAAATCCCAGAAAAATTTTAACCTTTCTGGGATTTATCATATTATTTATTTACTTCTAATTAAAAATCGATTTATGAATAATATTCTTTGCATCAAACTTTTTTATTTTAAATACTAATTGCAAACAATATCCAAGCCCTATAGCACTTATTAATGTTCCAAGTCCAACTATTCCTCCAAGAACATATCCTAAAACTAATACTATTATCTCTATAATTGATCTAATATATTTAATTTCAATATTTAACTTTTCATTTAATGCTAACATTAACCCATCTCTTGGACCACATCCTAAGCCACATCCTATGTATAAATAACAGCCAACTCCCATAGTAAACATTCCTATTATCATCATTACTATACCCATAGTAACATTTTCAGCAACTGGAATAATTTTGATGTATATAATAAAATCAATAATCGGTCCTACTATTATCATATTTAATATAGTTCCTATTCCTAGTTTCTGTCCAAGAATGACTCCTCCTACAAGACAAATTATTCCTGCAATAACACTTGCCCATCCAATTGTTAAAAAAGTATGCTTTTCAATTCCTTGATGTAATACATCCCAAGGTGATAATCCTAAATTAGAATTAAGCATAAATACAGTTGAACTTGCACAAAGTATAAAGCCTCCCATAAGTCTAAAAAATTTTTCTTTCAATTCTCCCATAATATCCTCCCCTATTATCATATACCTACTTATATTTTAAGTAATCTAAATACATTATATTATTATATTTAAACTACGCCTCTTTTTCTATCTATTTTTATAAAATCTCCTCTTATTTTATAAATTGTTTTTTACACCTACTTAGTATTATAATTAAATGTATTTATAATTTAAGGAGGAAAATTTTTATGGGATTTTTTTTAAAATGCCTTCCTATAGCAATAGGTGCTGGGATTGGTTTTTGCTATCACCAAAATAATAGTTTTAAAACTACTAAGATATGTCTTAATGCCGATGTGAAAAATCTTTTGAATTTTATACAAATATCTGATTTGCACAGCAAAGAATTTGGTAAGGATAATAATAAATTAAAAGAAAAAGTTCTTTCTTTTCACCCTGACATTATTTTTGCTACTGGTGATATTATTGATTCTAATTTAAAAAATTTTGATAAAACTCTAAATTTTTTAATAGACTTAAATAAAAAATGTCCTGTAGTTTATATTCCCGGAAATAACGAAAATAGAATTAAAGAGTTATCTTTAATTTTAAAGACACTAAAAGAGAATAATGTAATTACACTACAAAATGAATTTGCTAAAATTACAGTTAAAAACCAAGAAATAAATATTTTAGGATTGTCTGAACTTCTAGATGCTCATAACAAGTTTGGCCTTAACCGATTAAAAGCTACATATCACCTTACCGGATATGAAAAACTTCTAAAAGAACTTGAATCAAAGACAGGTTTTAAAATACTTTTAAGTCATTATCCTGAAAAGGTTTCACTTAAAGGAGATTATTCAACTTATAATTTTCATATCATGCTTTCAGGTCATGCTCATGGAGGTCAATTTATTCTTCCTTTTTTAGGTGGTTTATTTGCGCCAGGTCAAGGTATTCTTCCAAAATTTTATGGTGGACTTTATCCTGGAACTAAAGGACATCTAATTGTTAGTCGTGGACTGGGAAATAGTGGATTTCCATTACGTTTATTTAATAGACCTGATATAGTAAATATTAAAATCGAACCAAAATCCATATAAAAATAATATAAAAGTTGAAACTATTCAATAATTTCAACTTTTATACCTTCTATAAAATTCTTAATACTCTTATTTAAAATACTGAACTAAGAATTCCTTAAAATCTACTAACTCTTCTGATAACTCTTTTCTTTCATTCCATGAAACTCCAATTACTCTATTAGAATAAATATTCTCAATCTCAATTTTCATAGGTAAGTTTTTTCTTTCCTCATCCCACCAATACTCTGGCATAATTGCTATACCAAAATCATCTAATACTAACTTAAATAAAACTTCAATATCATTACTTTCAAACATAATATTTGGTGTAAACCCATTAGCAATACACATTTCTTCAATATTTTTTTGGAATGTATACTCTGTTGATAATGCAATAAATATTTCTGTTTCTAGTTCTTCAATATTTATCCTCTTCCTTTTTGCTAGTGGATGCTTTTTTGATGTTGCTAAGAAGAATTTCTCTTTTTTTAACTCTTTAGAGATTACTCCATCTTTCTCTATTAAAGGTGTTGATATAGCAAAATCAATCTTTCCTTCTTCTAATTCCTTTTCAATTTCTTTTGTTGACAATTGAAATAATTTAAATCTAATATTAGGTCTTTCTCTTAAAAATTCTTGGAATACATCCGGTAATAATCTTGTTATTGTTGCACCTACGACAATAGTTTTCTTTTCTATTCCCTTTAGCTTATCTATTTCTCTCTTACCTTGCTCAATTTCATAAAATGCATTTTCAACTCTTTTTAAAAAAGCTTCTCCACATTCATTTAATTTAATTCTTCGTCCATCCCTTTTGAATAATTCTGTTCCTAGATCTTCTTCTAATCTACTTATAGTTCTACTTAAAGATGATTGTGATATGTATAATTCATTTGCAGCCTTAGTCATATGCTGTACTTGTGCTACTTTCATAAAATATTTTAATTGTAATAACTCCATTCCTTCCTCCTTATTTCTTCTAATACATATAATTATATCAAATTATGTATTAGAATTTATATTTTTTTCTATATATAATATACCCATAGACATTAATTTATAAATTTTAATTACTTAGGAGGTTTTATTTATGAAACGAATTTTATTTGTTATTTGCATAATGGCAGCTAGTGCTAATCTGCCTGCTCCATTATTCCCAATATATCAATTACACTTTTATTTAAACAATTTTGATTTAACTTTACTTTTTGCTATTTATACAGCTTGTATGATTCCAAGCCTTTTAATATCAACTTCTTTAGTTAAACGAAATGGAACAAAATCAGTTGTTTGCACAGGAATTGTTTTAGCAATTCTTTCATCCTTAATATTTATCTTTACTAAAGATGCTTTTATGCTTTATTTAGCAAGAGCTGTTGAAGGTATTGCACTTGGAAACTTTATGGGAACAAGTAATGGACTTCTTATTAAAAATAGTCCTAATATGGCTAAAGCATTAGCTTTATCTGGTGCTATGACACTTTTTGGATTTGGACTTGGACCTTTTTTAAGTGGATTAATCGCTGAATACTCACCATTAATTCCATATGTACTTCCATACATAGTTTTATTTTTACTTTTACTTATTGCTACAGTTCTTTTACTTTCTGTACCAAATGAAAAAGAACCTGTAAATAAGAAAGAGAAAATTAGATTTAGTTTAGGTATACCTACAAATTCTAAAACACTTTTCTTATTATTTATTTGTCCAACTGTATTTATTATGCTTGCATTAAACGGAGTAGTTATATCATTAATTCCAATTTTTGTTCATACTGTTTTAAAATCAAGTAACTTATCTTACTCTGGAATTCTACTTCTTATATTCCTAGGTGGTGGTTTTACAGCTCAATTTATAAGAGTTCCACGTAATAATATAAGACGAATTCAAATAGGAATGTTACTTCTTATAATTGGAACATGGCTTGTTATTCAATCTGGAAATAAAGTAAGCATGATGCTTTTATTCCTTGGTATGATAATTTTAGCTATCGGTAACGGACTAACTTTTCAATCTAGTATACAACTTGCAGGTATGCTTTCTACACCAGAAGAATCATCAAGTGTTATCTCCACTTATTATTTAGCTGGATATACTGGAATGGCTGTACCAACTATAGGAATAGGTATTCTTTCCGTAGTACTTTCTCTTATGTGGTCTTTAGTTATTTTCGGTATTCTAATAACAATACTTGGAGTAGTCTTAATTTTCTTACCAAGATTTATTAATAAAAAGCATCCAATTAAAATACTTTTATAAAAAAAGCTGCCATAAGCAGCTTTTTTTATTTTATTCATATTCATATTTCATTTGCAATACATCGTAATATTTATCATTAAGTTTTAATCCTTTATCAATAACACGTACTCTTTCAAAACCCAATTTACTATAAAGTGCTATTGCTCTTGTGTTTTCTAATCGAACATCTATCTCTAATGTTTTATATCCATATTCTTTTCCCTTCTTCATAAGTTCCTTTAACAACATTAATCCATATCCCTTTTCCCGATAACCTTTAATTATTCCCATACTAATATATCCAATCTCTTTACATCTAAAATCTGCCTCTGCAAATCCAATTATTTTTTCATTTTCAATTAACCATAATGATGGCATTTTCAAATCAACAAACATTCTAATCCACTCTTTAATTATTTCAAAAGGATATGCCTTTGTTGTTGCAAAATACTCTTCTTCTCTTGCAATACTATCGAAAGCTTCCCAATAAGACTTTATATACTTCATATCAGCATTAATTATCTTTATATTTTCCATAAAAGACTCCTAATAATTTCATATAATAAATTATATTCATCCGCCTTTAAAATCTCACCTATTATTTTCAAAAAAATAGAAACAATAAAGTATTTTCCTCATTGTTTCTGCTATCTTACTATTTATTTAATTTATATACTCTAATTTCTGTTCCATAATCTTGTCCCCACTCTGGCTGATCATTTAAGGCTTCCATTATTAGAATATCATTATTTATATAATCAGTTGATCCTTTTACATATGGTATTTCATCAATTATAGTTTCTATTTTATTTCCTTTAAGTTTTCCTATCATCTTTTGTGCTCTTACTCCTGGCTCTATATAAAGTGATATATACCCATCTTTCATATCAATTCCATCCATAGTTTTAAATTCACTTTCATAAACTACTGAAAATTTTTGTTCCTTTATATTATATGCAGTAAGTGAATCTATAGGTAAATAATTTCTAAAATATACATATTCATCTATCATTCCTATCATATGAAATTCTCCCTGATTTTTTTTACGTATTTCATTTTCACTTAACTCTTTCATTACTACGTTATCTTTATCTATATTGAATTCAAATATGTTTCCAAATCTATCTGCTCCTAAAATTCTATCTTCATAAGAAAACATACTCTTTAATTGAATTTTAAAATTTTCATTTTCAATAAGATATTCTTTATTTTCTTTTCTGTCTCCTAAGATATAAACTGGTTCTATTTTTTTATTGTATCCTATAACTAAGTAGTACCTATTATCAGAGTTAAACACTTCTATATGCTCTACTTCTGCTATATTATATTTTTCTTTCATAAGTTTAACTGCTTTAATTTTTTCTTCTTCAACAGTTTCCTTATTTTTATCCTTATATTCTTTCACTTCACTTGAATAAAATTTCCCATACTCTTTATTTTCTTTTTCATTTAAATACTCTTCAAAAGTCTTTTTTTCTCTTCCAATTTCTTTAAGTTTTCCATCTTTTTCATCAAGTTTAAATTCTACTAAAAAAGCATTTAATTTTGTTTCTTTTCCTGTTCTATTACTTATTATTTTATTTTTTTCAACTTCTATATCACCTTTTTCAAGTTCTGATACTACTCCATAAAACTTTTTATCAATTTCCATTACCCATGAAAGTTTATCACCTTCAAACTGAATGTTTAAGCCATCATTAAATTTCATTTCTTCCGTAATATCAAATAAATAACTTTTAAAATATAAAGTTCCATCTTCATAGTTTATATCACTATATTCCATATCTCTTTCATATCTAAATCTTTTTATAAGTTCAGATTTATCTGCTTCTTTATTTTCTATATTTTTTAATTCTGTAGCTTGAATCTTTTTTCTACTTTGAACATATCGTGTTTCTTCTTCAAATAAGTCTTTACTTGTAACTACACCCATAAGAATTCCTATGCAAATACCACTAATTCCCCATGCTAAAATATTCTTCTTTTTCATAAAAATCTTCCTCCTTTAGAGTAACTATATTTTAACATTTTTAGGTATATATTAAAAGTTTTCCTTTTAATATAATGAGCGATTCAAACGTAAATTTTTACAAACATTTTTGTTTGTAACTTTGTAATCTTTTTATTTGTATTTTTGTAAACATAATTATTTGTATTTTATTTTTATTTAATATAATTATAAAGGAGCATGTACAAAATTTAATTATTCTATACTGCTCCTTCATTAATATTATTTAGTTTAATATATAATCATCTATACATTCTGCTACTGAATCAACTATATAACTTGTATTTTTCTTTAAGTTCTCTTCTACTTCATGGAATGTAAAAGAATTTTTTGTTATATTAAACATAGTTAAATCATTCCATGAATCTCCTATAGTAAAAATATTTTTACTATCAATTTCTTTTTTTCTTGCTATATATTTTACAGCATTTCCTTTTGAACAACCTTTAGGTACTACATCTATATATTGTGAATTTCTATATGCTACAACAGTATCATATTTTTTATTTATTTCTTCTTTTATACTCTCTATTTTTTCTATTGAATAATCTCTGCAATAAATCGAAATAAGACTTATATCTTCCTTTATTTCTTCTAATCCTTTAACTTTTATCAAATTCGGATAAGGTAGTTCTGCTTCTTCTGTTAAAAGATAGGTTATATATCCTGTTTCAACTGATACTAACATATTCTCTAAAATATAATTTTGCAATATTGTATTAACTACCTCTTTATTTATTTTTTCATGTTTAATCACTTTTCTATTTTTATTTAATATTAATGCTCCATTCAGTAATACATAGTAATCAACTTTAATATCAAATTTACTTTCTATAAACTCTACTCCATTTAATGGTCTTCCTGTTGATACTACAAATATTTCACTATTTTCATTTAACCTTTTTACTGCTTGTTCATTTTTTTCTGTAATTTCATTATTTAATACTAATGTTCCATCTAAATCAGACGCTAATAATTTTTTCATCTGTTCTCCCCCTTTTTATATCAATTTTACACTAACTTACCATTTTTATAAACTGCTAATATTTCTCCTATAGTTTCTAGTTTATTAAATGGATTTTCATTTAACACCAAAAAGTCTGCTATCTTATTTTCCGCAATAACTCCATACTTATCATTTATATCTAAAAGTTCTGCTGAATTTATAGTTGCTATTTTTAAAATATCTTTAACTGCTACATTGCATTTTTGTAATAGCAAAAGTTCTTGATAGGTTGTTCCAAAAATACATCCTGGAACTCCTGAATCTGTACCTAATGCTATTTTAACACCTGCTTTATATGCTTTTTCTAAATTTTTACCGTGATTCTTATACATTCCTTTCTCTTTTTTATATTCTTCTTCACCAACTATTTTTTCTCCGTTTTCATATCCATTTACTATACTATATCCAACCTTTAATGTTGGTACTAAATAAGTTTTATTTTTCACCATAAGTTCTATACACTCATCATCAATAAGTGATCCATGTTCTATGCTATCAACTCCTGCTAATATTGAATTCTTTATTGCTTGTACACTATGAGCATGAGTTGCTACTTTTTTATTTGCTTTATGACCTTCAATTACAGCTACTCGTAATTCATCTTCATTGAATTGGTATGCATTAACATCACTTCTTGGAGTTATAACCCCTCCAGATGCAGCTAATTTAATTATATCTGCTCCCATTTTTATAGACTCTCTAGTAGCTTTTCTTACTTCCTCTATTCCATCTGCTTCTCTACCTATCATATTCATATGTCCACCAGTCATTGTTATAAATTGGCCACAACATTTTATATTAGGTCCTTTTATAATTCCCAAGCTTACACACTCTTTTAAACTTATATCGAATCCTCTTGCTGATCCCAAATCTCTTATATAAGTTACTCCTGATTTTAATAATGTCTCTAAATTATTTATCGCCACTGCTGTTGCTAATACCGGATCTATATTTTCCTTAAATAAGTTTATTTTTCCACTTCCATCTGAAAAAACATGCACATGACAATCTATAAGACCCGGCATTATATATTTACTCTTCAAGTCAATTATTTCTTCAAATTTTCCCTCTATAATTTCATCTTTATCTAGTATTTTTTTTATTTCTCCATCTTCAATAATTAACGATTTCCCTTCTAAAATCTTTGAATTAATAACATCTACAATATTTGCATTTTTAAAATAGCTTTTCATATAAGTCGATACACTAGGTATCTTCCCTCCTTTTCTTTATGTACTTACCTTCTCATAATTTAATTATGTCTTTTTTAATTTATCATATAAATATCTCTTCAATCTATCCTATTCTCTTTCTTCTTTAATTGTTTATAAAACTTTTTATTTTTCTATTTTTATTAAATTAATTTGTGAAAACAGCTAAATTATCTTAAGCTTTAACTCTTTTATCTCATAGCGGGGCAAAATAGCTGTAAGATAATTTATTTGTTTTCTATAAATTAAAAAACAAACTTAATTTATAGTATTACAGCCCCGCCTAACCTATACTTTTAAGTTTCATCTTTAATTTTTTTATTTATTTTATTTCATTTACGAGGATTTTATTTAAGTATAAATATCTATATGATATAATAAATAAAAAAACTATTTAAGGGGGATTTCTTTTTATGAAAAAAATTAAATTTGGAATAATTGGTACAAGTTCTATTACTGAAAACTTTCTAAATGCAGCTAAATCTATTGTAGATTTTGAGTTAGTTTCTATCTATTCTCGTGATCTAGAGAAAGCAAAATCCTTTGGTGCAAAATTTGGTGCAACTTTATTCTTTGATGATTTAAATTCCTTTGCAAATTCATCTGCTTTTGATGCAGTATATATTGCATCACCAAATTTTCTTCATAAAAAACAAAGTATTGCTATGTTAAACGGTGGTAAGCATGTTCTTTGTGAAAAAGCTATTGGCTCTAATGAAAAAGAAGTTTTAGAAATGATATCTACAGCTAAAGAAAAAAATTTAGTTCTTATGGAAGCTATGCGAATAACTTGTTTACCAAATTTTTTAGAAGTGAAAAAAGCATTAAGTAAAATTGGAATTGTAAGAAAAGTTTTCTTTTCTTATTGTCAATATTCTTCTAGGTACGATAATTTTAAAAAAGGTATTATAGAAAATGCTTTCAAACGTGAAATTTCCACTGGTGCTCTATCCGATATTGGAATCTATTGCGTGCATCCATTAGTAAACCTTTTCGGGGTTCCTCATTCAATTCATGCTACTGGAGAAGTACTTCATACTGGAACTGATGGTTCTGGAGTTGCTATTTTCAAATATGATAATATGGATGCTACTATTATTTATTCAAAAATTTCAAACTCCTATCTTCCTTGTGAAATACAAGGTGAAAATGGAACGATTTTAATTGATTCTATTCGCTTCAATAATATTAAAATTATATATAGAGATGGCTCTACAGAGGATATCACTATCCCTCAAATAGAAAATGATATGTGTTATGAAATCGAGTCTTTTATTCAAACTATTCTAAGTAAAAGTACTGAATCTTCTTTAAATCCTTTATCCCAATCTTTAGAGTCAATAAAAATCATAGATACTATCAGAAAATCTCTTGGTATTGTATACGATTCCGACTTATAATAAAAAGCCTAGTAAAAAATATTTACTAGGCTTTTCAGCAATATACTCTATAAATTTAAGAATCGATTCTTTCCCCATTTTGATAAAATAGACATACAAGCTATAATTCCAACTAAAGCTAAAATACCAATTATCATAATATATAGAATTAAGTCTATTTTAATCTTTACATAAATAAATCCTATTATAAATGTAAGTCCCATACCTCCAAAAGTCATAATCATTGTTGCCGTACTTCTCTTTACTACAGCAATTTCTGATGTCCAATTTAATACTGGGAATAATAAATTTATTATTAATCCTAAGGCAGGCATTAGTATTGCTACAATTAAAAGTAATATTAATGTTAGTATTATATCTATAATACTTAATTTCAATCCAATTCCTGATAAAATTGTACCAATCAATACTGAAGGGATAGTTATCATTAAATTTGTTGCTATTTTTGCTTTAAATATTTTCATAACATCTACAGGCATTACTTTTAAAAACCATAATTTATTTCCTTCTAGTGATATACTTGTTGCTGTTGTAGTTGTCAACATTAAACAAAGTACACCTACTATACATACGCCTGCAAGTTCTAAATTTTGTATACCTAAAGAAGCAAATTCCTCTAATATATTTTTTCCGGCAAAAATTGTTGCAGCTCCAAATATAATATACATTATTGCTCCAATAATTACATTTAAGGTTACCATAGGCATAGAGAAAAGTTTTTTAATTTCATTGATTACAAGTGACTTTATTACACTACTTTCTTTTAATTCACCCATTTTGTAATTATTTTTCATAGTTGTTTCTTGTAATCTACTATTTACTCTATTAAATACTTTACTTACAAATAAAACAAATACTATAAATATTATTAATGATAAAGAAATAAAAATTATAAAGTCCTTAAAGCTTCCATTTACTAATGCTCCTATATAGAAACGTGTTGGTGGATATACTGCATATACTATTTCATTTACTGATTTTGCATACTTTTCAACATTTTCAGTTATATTTTGGATCATTATTTGAGGAAGAAATATAGCTCCTATAGTTATCACTAAGAAAATAATAACTGTAAAAAAGTTTTTTCCTTTCATCTTAGATGTTACATATAAAATAATTGTTCCTATAAATGTAGCTATAGATACTGGTATCATAGGAATTACTAAAAGCATTATTATTGCATAAACTAAGAAAAATGGTGATGTTTGTACATTCATACTATATATAATAAATGATGGCAACATACAAATTAACATAATTAAATAAGTTGGCAATATTACTGTTATTATTTTTATAATAATTATTTTAAAACTACTTATTGGCATTGCACAAAGAGTATTGTAATCTTTATTTCCAAAAATATATCCAGCCATTTTATATATAGATGTAAACCCAATAAGTCCTATAGATAAAAGTATTCCTTGAAGTAATATTATATCTCCAAGCCCTAATTGAATTGCAGGTTTTGCTACCATATCTGTAAAAACTATCACTAATCCTATCAAATATATAAACAAAACTCCTATTCCTATAGTCTTCAGTATCTCTTTTTTATTTTTCTTTTGAAAAACTCTATTTATTCCATATGTGTTTATAATATTATATTTTAATAAAGATATAATACTATTCATCTTCTTCTAGCTCCATAAATAAATCTTCTAATGAATTATCACCTATAATCTCTTTTGTATTTCCTTGTGCAACAATTTGTCCATTCTTTATTATTGCTACTTTATTACAAAGTTTTTCTGCTACCTCTAATACATGTGTTGAAAAGAATACACTTAATCCTTTCTCACATTCTTCTTTCATTATTTCCTTTACTTTATGTGATGCTAATGGATCTAATCCTACAAAAGGTTCATCTAATATAAGTAATTTAGGTTTATGAATTAATGCTGAAATCAATACAAGCTTCTGCTTCATTCCATGAGAATATGAACTTATCAAATCTCCTAATGCACTTGTTATTGAAAATTCATCGCCATATTTTTTTATTCTTTCTCTTCTATCTTCCTTTGATATTCCATATATATCTGATATTAATGTAAGATACTGTATTCCTGTTAAATTTTCATATATATCCGGATTATCTGGAACATATGCTATTATTTTTTTACATTCCATCGGTTTATCTTTAATTGACATTCCATCTATTAAAATATTACCTTCTTCTATTTCTAAAATTCCAACTATAGCTTTTATAGTAGTTGTTTTTCCTGCTCCATTATGACCTATAAATCCAAATATATCCCCTTTTTTGATTTCTAGGCTTAAATTATCCACTGCCTTTTTATTTCCTTTATATGTTTTAGAGAAATTTTTTATACTTAACATCTACTTTCCCCACCTTCATTTTTTGTTATATATAATATATAACACTTGTATCACATTGTCAATATTTTCAAATGAATTTTTATTTTGAATTTTATTCATATTCAACTTTATATTAATAATAATTCAATCTAATCTTTATAACTGTGATATAATAGATATAGAATATCTTATTTCAATAAATTATTTTATTTATTAAATTAATTTTATAAATATGACAAGAGAAAATATCAAAATTTTTTATTCTCCTATTTATCTAATAATCTATTCTAAAAAAATTATTATAAGGAGAGTGTTTTTATGTTTACTATTAATGATTACATAATTTATAGCACAAGTGGAGTTTGCAAAGTAGCTGATATTGTTAGTGAAAAAAATAGGGATGGGGATATGATAGAATATTATGTTTTAAATTCTATTTCGGAAAATAACACTAAAATTAAAATCCCTACTAATACTACACTATTTATGAGACCTCTAATCAATGTAGATGAAGCTACTGCTATTGTTAATAACAATGATTTATGCTCACTATGGGTTGAAAATGAAAGAGAAAGACATACTTATTTCACTAAACTTCTAAAAGAGGGTAGTTTTGAGATTTGGATGAATATTGCAAATAGTATCCATGCTAAAAAGCTTGAAAAAATTAAAGCTTCAAAAAAATTAAATCAATCAGATGAAAGAACTTTAAAAACTGCTGAAAAACTTCTTACAGAAGAGTTATCAATAATTTTAGATAAGTCTCCATCTGAAATAATACTATATAAATAAATTATAAATTTATAATTTGCAATTCTTCATTCTGAGAATTGTTACATAATAAAAAAACTGCGTTAAAGAAATTTTTCTTTAACGCAGTTTTTTTATTATGTTTATTTATGAACTTTTTTTCTTTTATTTTAGTTATTATTCGTATATTATCTTGATTTTTTTCTTTTTTCCCTTTATTATATAAAATATAATGAAATTTTAAAATAAAATACGAATTTTGATTCTATATAAGTTTCTAATATGGAGAAATGTTTCTACAGAGCACCTTTAAATGCTCTTTCTATAGGTCATCATATTTAAGGAGGATTTTTTATGAAATATGATGTTATTATAGTAGGTGCTGGTCCTGGTGGAATTTTTACAGCTTTAGAACTTAATAGAAAAAATAAAAATAAAAATATACTTTTAATAGAGGCAGGTAGAAGTATTGATAAACGATCTTGCCCTAAAGTTAAAACAAATAAATGCGTTAACTGTAAACCTTATTGTCATATTACAACAGGATTTTCTGGTGCTGGTGCCTTTTCTGATGGAAAACTTTCTCTAAACTATGAAGTTGGTGGTGATTTACCTCTTCTATTAGGTGGAAAAAAAGTACAAGATTATATAGATTATACTGATAAAATCTATTTAGAATTTGGTGCTGATGAAAGAGTTGAAGGTATTGATAACCCTGAAGCTGTAAAGGAAATTAGAAAAAAGGCTATTGAAGGAAACTTAAAGCTTGTTGATTGTCCTATTAGACATTTAGGTACAGAAAAAGCACAAGAAATATACTTGAAATTACAAAATTATCTTTTAGATAATGGTGTTACTATTCTTTTTGATACAACAGTTAACGATTTAATTATTGAAGATAATAAAATTACTGGTATCTCTGTAGTAAACTCTCTTAAAAAAGATAATGAAAGAACTTTACTTTCTGATAATGTAGTTGTTGCTACTGGTCGAAAAGGTGCTGATTGGCTTAAAGATATGTGCTTAAAGCATGATATTAATCATAAAGCTGGTACAGTTGATATTGGGGTTAGAGTTGAAGTAAGAAATGAAGTTATGGAAAGTGTAAACAATGTTTTATATGAATCAAAACTTATTGGCTATCCTGCTCCATTTAAAGATAAAGTAAGAACTTTTTGTCAAAATCCTGGTGGTTTTGTATCACAAGAAAATTATGATAATAATTTAGCTATTGTTAATGGACATTCCTATAAAGAATTAAAATCAAATAATACTAATTTAGCTATATTAAGCTCCCATGATTTTGTTGAACCATTTAATAAACCTATTGAATATGGTAAAAAAGTTGCTGAACTTGTTAATATGCTTGGAAATGGAAGTATATTGGTTCAAAGATATGGTGATATTTTATCTGGTAAAAGAACATGGCAAAAAGAATTAGATAGATCTAACGTTAGATATACCTTACCTGATGCCGTAGCTGGAGATTTAACATCTGCAATGCCTTATAGAACTATGACTAATATAATAAACTTTATAGAGTCAATGAATAAGGTTGTTCCAGGATTTGCTAGTGATGAAACACTACTTTATGGTCCTGAAATAAAATTCTATAGTAATAAAGTTATAGTTGATGATAATTTTGAGACAAATATAAAAGGTCTTCACTGCCTTGGTGATTCTAGTGGATGGACTAGAGGTCTTATGATGGCTTCCGCCATGGGCGTTATGATGGGAGAAAAATTATCTTAATATATAAAGAGAGACTACACTAAGTAGCCTCTCTGTTTTTTAATCTAACTAAATTTATTTATTAATTCTGCTTTTAAATCCCATAGTTTTTGTGAAAGATCTACATAATATTGATGCGGATTTTCAAATCTTTTTATTTCATCCCAAAGACTCTCTACGCCTTCTTCTCTTCTCTTTTGTATTTCATCTATAGTTGGTAATTTATATACTAGTTCTCCTTGCTTATAAATAGGAACTTGTAATTTTACTGGTGTAAAATTCCTCACTATCTTCTTCTTCCATGTATGCACTGGATCAAATATTCTATATGATTTACTATTTTCTATTACTTCACCTTCTATAGTTAATACATCTGCTATAGCTTTATTTGTTTCATTATCCATAAGTCTCCAAACTTCTTTACATCCTGGATTTGTTACTTTCTCTACATTTTCTGAAAGTTTTATTCTAGGCTTCATTTCACCATTTTCTTCAACAGCCATAAGTTTATATACTCCACCAAAAACAGGCTCTGATTTAGCTGTTATAAGTCTTTCACCAACTCCATATATGTCAATAGCTGCACCTTGTCTTATTAAATCTCTAATTATATATTCATCTAAACTATTAGACGCTACTATTTGACAGTCGCTTAGTCCTTCTCTATCTAATATTTTTCTTACTTTCTTAGAAAGATAAGCTAAATCTCCACTATCTAATCTTATTCCTTTTAATCTTTTTCCCATCGGTTCTAAAACTTCTTTTGCAACCTTTATAGCATTAGGAATTCCTGAACCTAAAACATTATAAGTATCTACTAAAAGTACACAATTGTCTGGATAAGTCTTTGCATATAATTCAAAAGCTTCATATTCACTCTCAAAAAATTGAATCCATGAATGTGCCATAGTTCCAACAACACCAACTCCAAAATTTTGTCCTGTAATTGTAGTTGCAGTTTTATCTATTCCTCCAATTATAGCAGCTCTTGCTCCTAATATAGCTGCATCACTTCCTTGTCCTCTTCTAGCTCCTAAATCAAAAACTTGCTTTCCATTTGCAGCTCTAACAATTCTATTAGCTTTCGTTGCTAATAATGTTTGGTGATTTATTGAAAGTAATAACATTGTCTCTATTAATTGGGCATCTATTATTCTTGCTTTTACAGTAACTAATGGTTCATTTGGAAAAACTGGTGTTCCTTCCTCTATTGCATGTATATCACCTTTAAACTTAAAGTTTAATAGATATTCTAAAAATTCCTCTGAAAATATATTCATACTTCTTAGATAATTAATATCATCTTCTATAAATTCAAGCCCTTCTATATACTCTATAAGCTGTTCAAGCCCTGCTGCTATAGCAAATCCTCCACCATCTGGTATCTTCCTAAAAAACATATCACAAGTTACTATTTTATCTTTATATCCATTGTTGAAATATCCGTTTGCCATAGTAAATTCATAAAAATCTACTAACATACTTAAATTCCTTTTATTTTTCAAATCTATTTTATTCATTAATTATCCTCCGACTTATTCTTTTTCAGAATAGGTATTATTTTCTTTAAATTAGAATTCATGAGTCCATTCTCTATTAAATTTGTATAGTTTAGGTGGTCTATATCCACCTTCATTCCACTTTTTCTCCGTTTCTATTACCATAGATGCTATTTTCTTTCTAAAATTGGATTTTCTTAATTCTTTTCCTAGAATCACTTCATAAACTTTCTGTAATTCTGTTAATGTAAAGTATTCATCTACTAATGTAAAAGCTATAGGTGTATACTCTATTTTATTTCTCATTCTTTCAAGAGCCATATTTATTATCTTAATATGATCAAATGCAATTTGAGTATCTAAATCCTCATAAACTGGGTTTATAATTATTTTCTTTCTATTTAAGATTCCTTTTTCTTCAAAAACTGTTTTAATAGTATAACTTAAAACAGTTTTCTCATCATCACCTTGAAGAATCAATAATTGTTTCCCTTCTTCTTCATTTTCTATTTGCACTGTAAACCACATTACATCTTCAGCATCATCTCCTGCTATAGGATTTAAATTTCTATGACTTACTAATGCCATATATGAAGATGATACTACTCTCATTCTTGGATCCCTATCTACATCTCCAAAAAGATATAACTGTTCTAAATATACATTTTCTATATTTGTTTCTTCCTTTAGTTCTCTATATACAGCTTCTTCTACAGATTCATTAATATCAACAAATCCACCTGGTATAGCCCATTGTCCTATGAATGGATGGTTTTTTCTTTTAACTAACATAATCTTTAGTTCTTTGCTTGGAACCTTTTTTTTATTCTCATTAAATTTATCTACTACGGTAAATAAAAGCATATCTACAGTTAAAGATGGCTTTTCATAATTACCTGGTTTATAACTCTCTAAAAATTCTTCTAAGGTTTGCCCTTTTTTATTTTTTCTTTTTGTTTCCATAGGCTTATCCCCCTATTACTTATTCTCTTTTTTGAAATAAGTTGTAATTAAATCTTATTCTCTTTTAGAGAATAAGTCAATATTTTCTTTTATATAAGATTTTCAATTCTATGTTTTTCTAATTATGAATGTTGCTATACCAACTATAATGAAAGAATTACATATAAGTGTATCTATAGCTCAATAGCATAGCACTAGATACATGCTATGAATGAAATAATAATTCTCTTCATAGCATTTTTAATTGATAAATTTAAAACTAAAATATTATTTTTACAATAGGAACAATCAATGTTAGAACTTAGAGTATCTAAAAGTAGTATATTTATATATAAAAAAAAAGAGCCTTAAATTAGACTCTTTTTTTATACTATATTTAATTTTGAAATTCTAACTCATAATCACTGACATTATACTTATAACAATAGCTAACATTGTTATAATAAACATATCCGATACAACACTTTGTACATAGTTAGCTTTTAAACTTCTTACATATGCTTTTTCGTTTAAGCCCATCTTTGAATCTAACTCCATAACAGCTATATGATTGTCTATTTGATCTAAATAATTATCTCTCAATTTCAAATCTTCTCCTAATTCCTAAATTTACTATATCTTTATTTTATCACAAATTCCATTTTTGTCTACAATTTCATAACTTTATTTGTTAACTTTTTTCACATTTTTTTAATATTTCTAAATTTATCCTATAAATTTTAAATTTTATTATGGAATTTCTTAACTATAATCTATATAAATTTTATAATGTAACTAATGTACATGCCTCTATATAATTGATATTTCTACTCTCACATAGCTTTTTTATATCTTCACTTCTTGCCCCAGGTTGTGCTATAACACATTTAATATTATGTCTATTATCATTATTTAAAATTTCATATCCAACTTTTGGATTTATACAAAGATTTACGCCTTCAATATTATAATCAATTTCCTCTAAACTTTTATATACTTCTCCACTTTTACTATATGGCGATACGCCTACAACTTTTTGCCCTTTATTTTTAAAGTTTTCTAAAATCTTATAAGCATATTTTTTCTCATTTAATACATCTCCAATTACAACCCATTTAAGTCCTTCATTATAGTAATCTTGTATATTCATAGTATTCCTCCTTAAAATTTAATATTTCTTATTAGTATATACCAAAAAGATCTTTAAATTTCCCTTTATGAATACTACTTTATAATTTGCTTACATTTTATTTAGTTTTATTTTTCCAATTTATTATTTTTCTTCTTATATTACATCATTTTTGCTAATTAAATGTCCATTTTATTGATTATTTTTTAATTCTATTTACTTTTTTTAAACAATTCTATATACTTATACTAATTGAATAAAGTGCTTTCCTACAAAACTTAATATTCAAAACATAAACAAAGGAGAAATTTAAATGAGCAACAATAAACTAAAAAAAACTATTACTCTTGGAGCTGCTCTTTCTACAGTAATTGGACTTGTTATAGGTTCTGGTGTGTTCTTTAAGCCACAACAAATCTTTCAAGCTACTGGCGGAGCTCCTGGACTAGGTATATTTGCTTGGATATTGGGAGGCATAATAACCATTGCTGCTGGACTTACAGCTACAGAAATCTCTGCTGCTTTTCCAGAAACTGGCGGTATGATGGTTTATATGAGAGAAATTTATGGAAAAAAACTATCTTATTTAACGGCATGGATGCAAACAATCCTTTATTTCCCAAGTGTTATTGCCGCCCTTGCAATTATTTTTGCAGAGCAGGCTTGTGAAATAATAGGAATGCCCCATTTAAGAGTACCTATCGCTGTTGGAATTATCCTTATTATTTTATTACTTAATCTTTTTGGTTCAAAAACAGGAGGATTTATACAAATAGTTTCAACAGTTGGAAAACTTATCCCTGTAATTCTTATAATTTTATTTGGATTCATTGAAAATCCGCATACTCATAATGTAGTTCATCCCTTTATAGGACATAACTTAAACTTTACTTCTGTTCTAGGACAGGTTTTAGTTGCAGCTTTATTTGCATATGATGGATGGATTTACGTAGGGAACATTGCTGGTGAAATGAAAAATCCAAAAAAAGATTTACCAAAAGCAATTATCGGTGGACTTTTAATTACAATGGCTATATATTTAGCAATTAACGTAGCTTTCGTACTTATAGTACCAGCAAATGAACTTGCTGCATCAGCTACACCAGCCTCACTAGTTGCACAAAAATTATTTGGTGATGTAGGTGCTCAAATAATTAATGTTGGAATTTTAGTTTCAATCCTTGGAACATTAAATGGATATATTCTTACTGCACCTAGAGTTCCTTTTGCACTTGCAGAAACTGGTCTTTTACCATTTAGTAAAAGATTCTCTAAATTAAATAAAAATAATGTCCCTGCAAATGCAACTTGGCTTATTGCTATCTTAGGAATTTTATATGCATTAAGTGGTCAATTCAATCTTTTAAGTAATCTTTCAATATTTACTATTTGGATTTTCTATTCACTAATATTTATTGGAGTATTTAAATTAAGAAAACAAAAGCCCGATTTACATAGACCTTATAGAGTAATCGGATATCCAGTTGTTCCTATTATTGCAATATTAGGTGGTTTATTCGTAGTTATAAATCAACTATTCATGTCAGGACTTCAATCAAGTCTTATTGCTATATCAGGGCTTATTATAACTCTTATCGGATTACCAATTCATAGTTATATGTTAAAGAAAAGCAAAAGGAAAATTTAAAAAGAAAGCTCTCAATAACGGTTATTGAGAGCTTTCTTTTTTATTCAATTCATAATTTCCTTTTTCCATTGCTAATTTATACATATTAAATATCGTTATTGCACCTAAACAAATTAATACTAAATAAATAAATGGCAATGAATTCATATGGTAGTCACTATTTATATTCTGTAACAATCTAGATTCATTATCTATCTTTATAATATAGAAGAAACAAATTGTTGTAATTACTGAAAGAATTATATTAATCACATAGCCGCCCCTTATTTTCATTTTTCCTCCTTCCTTTATTTATTATTCCTCTTTAATTTTACCATATATTGGAATTATTTTACACATAAATATTATTCAACAATATTCTACTATTACTTATTTTGTCAGCAAAAAAACTTAAAAATAGGCTACTCTTCTTATAATAATAAAAGAGATTTACAAAACTTTTGCAAATCCCTTTTTAGCATACTCTATTTATATTTTACTCTCTTTCTACTTTTAATCCTTTAAAGAATATATCCATATCTTTTTCACTATGAAATGCATCCACAGGTATCATAAGCATTGGTGAATAATCCTTTTTAAGCATATAGATATACTTTTCTTTTCTTATTACTTTAGATATATTATCTATTTTAAATGTTATAGTTTTTTTCTTATCCTCTAAATTCTGAACAAAAAATTCTTTTTCACGTCTTGTTACTGCCTTCTTTTGTATATATGCAGGATTCTTTTCCACCATTTTAGTAAGATTTTTCTTAAAGGTCTTTCTTTTGAATATAGTTACTCTAAACCAAAGAAATACATTACAAACTATAAGTATAAATAATAATAAGTTATTAGTAGCTTGAAGTCCTCCAAACTTCATAATAAGAACTCCACCTACACATAGTGTAAGAATTGTATATATAATAGGTAAAATATGATTTAATATCCATCTTTTTATCGATACACTACCCACAAATATATTTAAATCTATCAAATCTTCTATGCTGTTTTTATATTTTACAACCAAATCCATCCCTCATTTTCACTTTTTATTTAATTCAATTATATCATATATTTATATAAAATTCATTCCTTACTTTATATAAAGTTATTTGTAAACCCTTTATATATTTTTATAAACTCTTTAATATTATGAATTTATTTCATTACGCCTTTTCTCAAAATTAAAAGTTTTTTACATCTTACTTTAGTCCTCTTATAAAAACTAATAGTTTTATTTAAATACTCTATCTTATATAATTTATCTAACTTAAATCATTTATCTAGTTTAAATTCTAAATACTCATTTTCTATAACTGTATTTCTATAATATTTCAACTTATACTTTTTATCTCTTTTTATCTTTTTAAATGTTGCTGTTGCTATATTTTTCTCTATAAGACTTTGATCAAATGCTCCATATTCATCTCCTATTTCAAAGCTTATAAGTAATGGATTTTTTGCTTTATAGTAAATTATTGATATATCATCTTTATCTTCTATTCTTAATATTTCAAACTCCTCTTCTTTATCTAATTTACTATGCTTTACTTCTCCACTTCCATCTATTTTTATAGTTCCTTTTCTTTCAATATTTTCACCCATCTTATATAACTTTATCTTACTTAGATCTTTAAAGTTATTCTTATATTCGTACTGCATATCCGCATTTTTTCCATCAGAAGTTCCTCCACCTACGTGCCATACATCTTTAATTCCCGTATTATCTTCTAAGATATACATAGGTAAATTATTTAAAAGCTTCTCATCCCCTTGTCCATAAACTCTTATATTCATTGGCGTTACTACTATATTTTCTATTATTCCATTTTCTATTTTCCTATTAACATTATAAGTTTTAGTTTCATTTTTAGTTTTTATATCTTTTACATTCATTTTAAACTTAAACTCTCTCTTTTCATCCCATACCTTAAATTCTAAATCCAAATTTTCTAAAGGTACCAGTTCTTCACTATTTTCATATTCTAATAGCTTTAACTTCCAACTATATACACCTTCTATAGTAGTATCATCTATAACTTGACTTCTATTCTCTTGATGTCCATTACTACTTTTACTATCTAATCTTCTACATTCAAATTCTAAATTCTCTTTTAATTTTTTTATATCTTCTTTTTCACTTTCTATTTTATAAGTGAATTTCACTGTATATCCATCATAGATTGCTTCTTTAACTGTTACTTTAACATTCTTATTTTCTATAACATTTAAAACTTCTATCTTATATTTTTCTTCATCTTTATTAAAACCAAGCATTCTATTAATAACTTCCTTTACTGTTATACCTTTTTCAACCGCTACAGCATTTATTCCACCAATTCCAACACAAATAGTTATTCCTGCTGCTATAGCTATATTTCTAAATATTTTCTTATATTTACTTTGCTTAGGTTCATCCTTCTCTAAATTTTCTAAAACCTCATCTACTCTCTTATTAAATGAATTTGGTAACTTTGTGTTATCCTTTTTTAATATTTCCTTATCTAGCTTATCCATATTTCATTCCCCCCTATTTTAAAATCTCAGAAAGCTTTTTTCTAGCCCTGTGTAATCTAGTTTTTACTGTTCCTTCATTTACTTTTAGAACCTCACTAATCTCCTTCATTGTGAATTCTTGAAAATAATAAAGTACAGTTACTTCTCTAAATTCTTTTCTTAAACTATTTATAGCTTGTATTAAATCAATTTCTTCATAGGTATCTAAATATGATTCTTCTACTTCCTTTTCTTTAAATAATATAAATTTTTTATCCTTTTTTAAAATTAAATTACATTCATTTATAAGAATTCTTGTAAGCCAAGTCTTAAAATATTGTCCATTCCTTAGCCTATTTATATTTTTAAAACTTTTTAAAACTGCATTTGCGACGGCATCCTCAGCTTTAAATTCATCTCTTAAAATTCCTTTTGCTATTTTATATAAAATTACTCTATTATCATTTATAAGCTCAACAAAGGCTTCTTTTTCCCCTCTTATTGCCCTTTCTTCTTTAGATAAAAAAATATCTTTTTCTAAATAAATCTCACTCAAAATCCTCTCACCCCACAAGTTATTATACTATTTAGATAATCTTTATGTATTTAAGGTTCCCAAATTTTATAATATTTTTTGTAAAATTTTTGTATTATGGATTACTAACCTTTGATATATAAAAAATAGACCTAAGCTCTTTTAAGCTTAGATCTATTTTTCATTTTTTAGATTATTACTTTTACTATTAACTATTGCTCGCTGACAATTGTTTTCTATTCTAGTTTTGTTCTACAATTTCTAATTCTTCTTCGACTGTTTTATTATTATGAATATATATTACTATTGCTCCTGCAATAATTAATGCATATCCTATATATTGAATTGGATGAGGAAGTTGTCCCCATATTAAGAATGAAAATACCGCTGAGAATATTGCATCTGAGTAACTGAATACTGAAATCTCTCTAGCTGGTGAACATTTATATGCCCATACTCCTAGTACTTCCGCTGCTGAATAAGTACATCCTGCTAACAATAATAATATTAAATCATGCATTGTTAAAGGCTTGTAGTTTATTAACATACTTGGTACTGTAAATAGAAGTGATGTTATTGCCATAAAGAATATTATTGTTTCTGGTGCCTCTTTATGACCTAAATGTCTTACTAGCACATAAGAAAGTCCAGCACATAGTGCTCCGATAAGTCCTATAACTGCTGGGAATATTGCCATTTTTCCACCTGGGTTTATTATAAAAAACATTCCACTGAATGCTACAATAACCGCAACTATCTGCATTGGTTTTAATTTTTCTCTTAAGAACACTGCTGATAATATTATTATGAAAAACGGACAAAGATTACTTATTATAACCGCATTTGGTAATATCATATGAGTTATTGCATAATAACTTGCTATTGCTCCTAATGTCCCAAAAGCTCCTCTTCCAAATAATGCTAATCTATGTCCCTTCTTCCCTAGAAGTGGTGATCTTGTTTTAAACATTACTAATATTGTTGTTACAAATAACATAATGTTTCTATAAAATACTTCTTCTTCTTGTGGTATCCCATGGACTCCCTTTATAAGTGCACTTGTCAGCGAAAAGCAAAATGCCATTAATAGTATTAGAATAATACCTTTGGTCTTTCTTTTATTCATCCTTAGTCTCCTTTGAAGCTATCTTTAGTTATCTAAAAAAGGGCAAAAAAAATTTATCTATGATAAATTTTTTCCGTTGTTCCTTAGGAGATTATAGACTATAACCTTCTTCTATACAAGTTCATTATTATATTTATAATAATCATTTTTTATTACACAACGTTTTCATTTGAAATATTATTTTAAAATTATATTTTATTTATTTTTTTCTTATAATTCAACATTATAATTTAACAAATAAATAAATTTGTAGCATAAGAAATACACCTATTTACATAGGTGTATTTATACAAATTTATCCTTAAATAAGTTCTAATTATATCATATCTATATTTTTTTGCAATAATATTCATTCTTTTTTTACATTTCATTCTAGCGCCGCTTTAAAAGTTTTTCCTCTGGGTAATACTACCTTAGATTTTAATTCTACTGTCGACGGATCTATCTTTTCAATAAAATTTAAATTCACTATATAACTTTTATGAATTCTAACTAATATTTTTCTATTAATCTTTTCTACTATATTTGAAATCTTCTCCCTTATCTTATATTCCCCTGACGTCGTATGAATAATTAGATAGTGTCCATAAGATTCTATATATATTATAGCTTTTAAATTTAACCTTAATTGCATACTTCCAGCTTTTAATTTGATGACTGTATCTTTTTTTTCTAAATATTCATTTATATTTTCCTGAAGTTTGCACATGTCTTCTGTCAATTTATTTATTCTTATAAAACATACTGGCTGAAGATTTAAAACTTCAAACACTAATTCTTCTTTTTCGCTACAAATTATCAATCCTACATTTTCAAAATACTCTTTTAACTTCTGTAAGCTTTTCACTTCTTCTTCATCTTTAATTTCAAATATGATAAAATTTATCTCATCTGTATTAGGTTTTAACTTTTTCTCAGTAGTTACAATTATCTCTCTCTCCTTAAACCATTCATTTAAATCATTTTCTAACTTTTCCTTTAATCCATCAGTTTGAACTAATATATTAAACTTTATCATATTTTTTTCCATCCCTTATACCCATAATATAATCATTGATATTAAGTTTTGGATTTCTTAAGGCATCTATTAAATTATATTTATCATCTATTTTTACACCTTTACTTTTTAAATAATCAAATGCTTCATAAAAATCTTCTTTCTTATTTAAAAGAGCATCAGTGTCTAATACAGAACCATCCTTTAAAACTATCTTCATTCGTATTGGAAAATACATTACTGAATATACACCAAATGCTATAACCCAATATAATTTTATACTTTGAATTTGACTTAATCTTATTTTAACTACTGCTCGCTCTTCTCTATCTAATAAGACATCTATAACATATTTGACTCCTTCCATATGATTATTAAAATATCTATACTCAAAATACTTATCTGTTAAGTCCCAATGCTCATTCATTGTTGATATTATAGGTACCCACCATAGCATAAGTCCACATATACCAATAATATTTCCCATAACTAAATTAAGATCAATTAAATTTTTTAACATTAATCCTATAAGGCTTCCCCCAACAACACTAATAATAATAGCTATTATTATTCTCTTCTTTGTTGTTGGCTTTGCTCCAACTATATACCTTATTTTATTCATTTTCTCCACCCCTTTATGAACTTTAAGGTTAACCTCTATACTTAAATTATATGTTAATATTTTACTTTTTCAATATATCTGTCATAAACTCCTTCTCTTTGGCACAAACGTTATCTTTTCATTGTATTTTCCGCTATCCATCTATATAAACTTTTATCTTCAAAGATTTTAGTACATAACTCATGTCCACTATTCGCAACTATATTTAATTTGACCTTTCCTCCAATGGATATAAGTTCTTCTGCTATTTCCATACTTTCCCTAATATCCACTTCACAGTCCTCTTCACCATGTGCAATATATACAGGTATTTCTTTTATTAAATTCGCATACTTAGGAATCATTGCGCCTCCTGCTATAGATACTACACTTTTAAACATATTTGGTCTTTCCATAGCAAAATTCCATGCTCCATAAGCTCCTAAACTAACTCCAACTAAACATATCCTCTCTAAATCTATCCTATACTTCTCCTTGATATTTTCTAATAGTTCCTCAATATCTGAAAAATGCCTGTCCCAAAAATTATTTTCCTTACATTGAGGTGATACAACTACAAATGGAATATTTATATCTTTTATATATCTATGTATTCCATATTTTTTAACCTTTCTAATATCCGCTCCTCTTTCTCCTATTCCATGTAAAAACAATATTACCGGAAATTTTTCTTCAGTTTTTCCATACTCATCTGGTAAATTTATTATATAATTTAACTTTTCTTCTTTACTTTCATTTAAAACTTCTATCATTTTTTTCCTCCTGTTATTAGGTTTTCTTTTCATTCTACTCTTATTTTTTTCTTATTCACAATTTAATATTTGCTTAAACTCTTTCAAATTATCTAAAAATAAAAAGATATAGAAAATTATCTTTTTATTTGATAACTATTCTATATCTTTCCCTATACTACTTTACTAAATCTATAGTTTCTATGATTTCTAAATTTGAAGAATCTCCACAACTTATCCTATATTCTCCATCTTTAATATCTTTAACTATTAATTGTCCTGTTTCCTTATCTATTGCACTATTTTTACTCTTTTCATAAAAATCAATTTTCTCCATATTTTTATCTATGAAGTCTTCAATATAAATTCTCTCTATCAAAGGATTTTTTATTTTATATTTTATTTTCAAATTATTTTTTTCTTTTTTACTTTCTAAAATTTTTATATTCCCACCAATATTTATTTCTACTTTATCTCCATTTATTTTTAAAATTCCTTCATAAGTTTTATTTTCTTTTTCATTATCTATTTTAGCAAATTTAATTTTACTTAAATCCTTAAAGTTATTTTCAAATTGAAGCATAAAAGTCGGTTTTGCTACTAAAAAATTACTTGATACTGGTGTACTTATAATCCCTTTAGCATCTTCTATAATATATTCATTATATATATCTACAGGATTTATATAACTTCTATCGCTTTCTTTTCCTTCACCGTTATCTCTATTCTCATTATTCTCTTTATATTTTTCACCCTTTATATATACCTTAAATGGAGTTACTATAACTTCTTTTATAATTCCTTCTTCAATCTCTTCATTTACTTTATAAACTTTTATATCATCCTTAACATTTTCAGCATCTGCTTTTATTTTAAATTTCAACCCTTCCTTAAATTTTTGCGTTTTTTGAATATATTGCCCTAATATAAATTCTATATCTATATTATCTTTATATCCTAAAGCAGTTCTATCTCCTACATTCACATCGCTTAAGTCTACATCATAGGTTCCTATTACAGTACCATCATTTTGTTTTTCCATTCTATAACTTGCCTCATATCCTCTCTCCTCTTCACCTTTTATCTTAATTTGAGGTAGTGTATTCTCTTTTACTTCATCTACATTCTCCCCTTCTATCCTAAAATTTATAGTCATTTTATATCCATCATGAACAGCACTTGTTACTGTTGCCTTTACTCCATAAGCTTCTATAGATTGGTTAATTTCTGTTGCATACTTCTTATAATCATCATCAAATCCCAATATATCAAATATTGCATCCTTAACAGGTGTCCCTTTAGCTACAGCTGTAGTTGTTATTCCTGCTGCTCCTAAACATACTGCTACTCCAGCTACAATACATACTTTTTTTAAATTTTCTCTCTTCTTTTTAGTTCCCAAAGAAGTTAAAGCCTCATCTATCCTCTTATTAACTCCTTCTGGAACAGTATTTATATTTTCATCTATATCTTTTTTAACTTTTTTATCTAATTTCTCAAAATTCATAGCTATTCCCCCATTAATATTCCATATAATTTTTTCTTACTTCTATAAAGTCTAGTTCTCACAGTATTATGATTTATATTTAGACACTTACCTATCTCTTCACTCTTCATATCTTGGAAATAATAAAGTATAACTACCTCTTTTAAATCTTTTTCTAAACTATCAATGGCTTTTATTAAATCTAAATCTTTATAATTATCCTCGTACCCTTCTTCATTATGTTCTAAATAAATAGTCTTTTTGTTTTTTCTAATAATTAAATTACATTCATTTATAAGAATTCTTATAAGCCATGTTTTAAAGTATTCAGGATTTTTCAAAGTCCCTATCTTTTCAAAACTTTTCATTACAGTATTTCCTATAGCATCCTCAATGTCTTTTTCCTCTCTTAAAATCCCCTTTGCAACTTTATATAAGTTAAGTCTATTTTCATTTATAAGCTCTACAAATGCCTCTTTATCCCCCATCTTTGCAAGCTCTTCCTTTGTTTTTTCTTTTTTAAAATTAAGTAATTTTAAAGTTAGAACACTCACCCTTGTCCACCTCATTTTTTAAATTCTTAGCTAAGTCTTTTGCTTATTAGATACCCCACTTTATATAAATGTTCTCGCAAATTATTTATTTTTTTACTTTACATCCATTTATTGTACATTTATTTATATCATAATTATGGTAATAATTACAAAGAAGGTGCTTTTATGCATAAAAAAGATTATAAAGAAAAAATTTTTAGAAAAGCTACTGCTCTTTATGAGTATTTTAAATTTATGAAAGGAAGTGTAGATTTGAAATATCCTATTTTAGAACCTTCCGATATAAATGAAAAAAAGATTGTTTTAGAGAAATTAGATATGCTTATTAAAGATTTTAAAGCTATTGCAACTTCTTATTTAAATGAAGAACTCACTCTTACAGATTTAAATAATTCTATAGATACTTTTAAATATAGATATGAAAGGCTGACTTACTCTTATCCAGCTCTTGAGGGAATAGCAAGAAGTAATAACTATTCTCTAGGTGCTGTCCCTTCTGGACTTCCTGGTATGAGTAATCTTCCTAGTTCTATAAATAACCTTCTTAATCCATAATTTTTTTGATTTTAATTCTCCATATTTTTCTTCATATTAAAAAGGGCTGTATCAAAACAACCCTTTTTAAATTATGCCATATCTATTTTAAAATATTTTCTTAACTTCTAGGAACTTTTATTTTACAGATATTTCTTTTCCAAACTCCAGTATAGGTCTATCATAATGAGTAAACTTATATTCTTTTCCTTCTTCTAATATTCCATTTATCAAAACTAATTCTCTAATTTCCCTATCTATAAAATTTTCTTTCATTTCAAAATATGGATGCTCCTCTGAGGATATTTCAAAACATCTCATATTTATATCTTCTCCTTTATATTTTATAATCGTCTGTCCCTCTTTTGTACTTATATCTAAAATTTCTATTCCATAATTACCTATTTGCTTAAATCCATCCCTTTCTATCTTTAATATTACTTCTTTTTCTTCAGCCATATCATTTATTTCTTTTAATTCTACTATGCTTAAATTTTCTATTTTATTAAATTTACTTTCAAATTCCCAATAAAAACTTTTTTTATTTTCATGATTTCCGCCTACAACAGGGGATAAAATATTCCCTTTTTCATCTTTTAAATAAAGATTACAACCTTCTCCTACTCCTTCTAAATAAATATTAAGTGGAGTAACTATAAGTTTAGTTGCTATTCCCGATTTAAATTCTGCATTGAAATCATAAATTTTTATTTTGTCCTTCATTTCTTCATTTGAAATATCAAACTTAAAATCCCACTTTATATTTTTATACATATTTTCATTGCTAAATTTTATTTTTAAATCTAATGTTCCTTTTTCTATGGGTTCCCCTAGTTCCCCTCTATTCCCATTATCTGATAACCGTATTTGCTTTATTCCACTTAACTTATTTCCTTTTCTATTTTGATAAATTAATCCTTCATCTTTTAATCTTTTTCCATTTATTTTTCCATTAAAATCTAATGAAATATAATCAAATTTAAATTTTTCATCTATTTCACTTACTTCGTAACTTATATATGCTCTATATCCATCTGTAACAACATCCGTTATCTTAATTCCTACACCCTCTTTTATAATTTCTTCATTTAATTTTGTGTTATATTTTTTAAAAGAATCTTCAAAGCCCCATTTCTCATATAAAGGTTCTTTCTCTCCATTACTTATTGCTATTGCTCCTGTACCACCCATTCCTAGTGCTAACACTATTCCTGCTACCATAGCTATTTTTTTATAGCCTTTCTTTTTTCTCTGATATGCTTTTTTATCTATATTTTTTAATAAATCATCTATTTTCTTATCCATATCTTTAGGAATTTTATTTATTTTACCTTTTTTAAGTCTATTTTCTAAATCTTCTCTTCTCATAAATCCACCTCTATTTTAAAATCTCATAAAGCTTATTTTTTGCACGATGAAGTCTAGTTCTTACTGTATTTTCTTTTATATTTAAAACTTTTGCGATTTCTTCCCCTTTTAAATCTTCAAAATAATATAAAATAATTACTTCTCTAAATTCTTCTTCTAAAGAATTTATCCCATTTATTAAATCAAAATCTTCATATGAATCTTTATATTCTTTTTCTATAGCTTTGTCAGTATAGACTATCTTTTTATCTTCTTTTAATATATCTCTACATTCATTAATCAAGATTTTTATAAGCCATGTTTTAAAATATTCTGTTTTTCTAAGTTTTTTTATATTTATATATGCTTTAACTATAGTATTGCTTATTGCATCAAAACATTTATCCTCATCTTTTAATATTCCTTTTGCTACTCTATATAAAGAGAGTTTTTCTTCTTCTATAATTTCTGAAAAAGCCTCTTTGTCCCCTTCCTTTGCTCTAGTCACTCTATCTTTAGGTATTTTTAAAATACCCTGTATTACAATCCCCATATTCTCCCCCTAAAATCCCATTTTACCCATTAGACAAGTTTTTCTTTATAAACGTTCCCCAATTTTTTTATTATTTTGTATTTTTATAATTCATATGTTAAATTATGTAATATATTTTCATTTATTGCAACTTAAAGGAGGCACTTTAAAAGCGCCTCCTTCTCTATTGTAACTTTAACTAATAATTGAAAACTTATTTATCTTTAATTTGCCATTTCTGCTGCATGTTCTTGTTCAACTGCTGCTTCTTGGACTTCTTTATCTCTATTAGATGCAACTAATACAAATGGGATGTATATTAGTATATCCATTACTAATAATATTACTGCTAATATACCTCCAGTGAATGAACGAGTTGCTACTATTGAACTTAATATTGGTGGTACTGTCCAGAAAACTTCAACAGTTGGATATGGAACAAGACCTGCCAACATTACAAAATACGTAATAATACAATTTAGCAATGGTGTAATAACAAATGGTACTACATATATTGGATCTAAGCAGATTGGTAATCCAAATATAATAGGTTCATTTATATTAAATATACCAGGAGCTAGTGCAAGTTTTGAAATAGTTCTTTGTTGTTCACTACTCTTCTTCCTAGTTATTAAGAAAATTGCAATTATCAAGCACAAGGTGTTTCCGGCTCCTCCAAAATAACAGAAGGAATTCAAAAATTGGTCATTGATAATATATTTAGCTTTTTCACCATGTTCTATAGCTTGCATGTTTGCTATTGTTAATGGGAATAATACAGCTTGAACTACTGGTAACATCATGTTTGAACCATGTAATCCAAAGAACCAAAGTATGTGAATTACTAAAATTAAGATTAGTACTCCCCATAATGAACTAACAACACCTTGAAGTGGAGTTTGAATCCATTTATTAAATAACGCTGGTAAAATCATTCCTGTATGACATTTTAAATAAAGTTCTTGAAGTATACCTGCTCCTCCAACAACTATCATAGTTGGGAATAATGAAGCAAATGATCTTGCAACTGCTGGTGGTACACCATCTGGCATTTTAATAAGTAATCTTGGATTACCCATTAGCAGACACATTATATGTGAAGCTACAAGTGCTACTACTATTCCTAATAACAATCCATCAGTTCCTAAGAACCCAACGTTTTGAGCTGAACCAATGTTTACTATGAATAGTACTAGAACCCCAACTGATACAACTGCTGCTGCTAAACCATCTTTACCTTTACTTCTAGCAAAATGATAAGCAATTGTGAAACAAACTAGAAGACTCATAATTCCATATGAAGCATTCCATACGTTTCCTCCCCAACCTTTCCAACCTGGGCCAAACACCCCACTCATGAAATTAACATAAACATGCCAATTTGTAATGTTATTAATAAGTATTCCAAATGCTCCAATCATAATAATTGGAATGATAGTTACAAAACCATCACGGATAGCTGCTAAATGTGGTTCTGCCCCAATCTTCGCTGCTACTGGAACTACATACTTTTCCATGAAAGCAATAAATTTTTTCATCTGTACTTCCTCCTATTTATTTTTCTTTCCACTAAGGCAACTTTATCAATAATTCCTGTAAATTAATAACTCTTATGTGAAAAGTTTGTTTTGTTTTTACACTTATTACTAAAGCATTTCTTATGCCAAATTTATAATTAAATTAAAAATTCTTCCAAATGAGTCCATTGCTTAACTCTGGCTCTTTCACACTATGTAAACATTATCATTGAACACTTTTATTTTTTGTGTAACTTTTACTTTTGCTTTATTCACTTCTAGTTTATTATTTAGAAATCTTTTTTTCTCTTTATTCTTTTTTAAAAATGAATTTTTTAATATATATGTTTTTCTTATATATATTTCTGCACATATATATATTTTTTTTGAATACATCTTCATATTTAAATATCTGCACACTATTTTTAATCATCTTTTCCTGACTATTTTTCTTCTTTTATTTTTTAATTTATTGCATAAAAAAAGACAAACCTTAATTGGTTTGTCTTTTTAATTAAATGGCTAATTCTTAATTTGCCATTTCTGCTGCATGTTCTTGTTCTATTGCAGCTTCTTGTAATTCTTTGTCTCTATTAGATGCAACTATTACAAATGGGATGTAGATTAGTATATCTATTATAAATAAGATTAATGCCAATATACCTCCAGTGAATGAACGAGTTGCTACTATTGAACTTAATATTGGTGGTACTGTCCAGAAAACTTCAACAGTTGGATATGGAACAAGCCCTGCCAACATTACAAAATACGTAACTATACAATTCAGCAATGGTGTAATAACAAATGGTACTACATATATTGGATCTAAACAAATTGGTAATCCAAATATAATAGGTTCATTTATATTGAATAAACCTGGTGCTAATGCAAGTTTTGAAATAGTTCTTTGCTGTTCACTATTTTTCTTCCTAGTAATCAAGAATATGGCTATTATTAAACACAAGGTGTTTCCGGCTCCCCCAAAATAACAGAAGGAGTTCAAGAACTGGTCATTGATAATGTATTTAGCTTTTTCACCATGTTCTATAGCTTGCATGTTTGCTATTGTTAATGGGA
>NZ_CAMTIG010000012.1 GCF_947072515.1 uncultured Clostridium sp. | reverse complement strand
GTAAAGATGAAGCTAGACACGGAAGAGCTTTCAAAGGTCTTTTAGATAGATACTTCGCATAATTTTAAAGAGATACTAAACTATATTTTAAAAAGCTACACTTATGTGTAGCTTTTTGCATATAAAAAAATATATGAGGCAAAATATATTTAGTACGAGATAAAAGGAGCGATACTTATGACTATTTTAGGATGCAGTGTTCATAATTGTGTTAATAATGAAGGCGGATTTTGTGGTGCTAATAGTATAACTATTAGTGGAGAAGAGGCCTATACCAGTAGTCAAACTCAATGCGAAAATTACAGTCAGGAAACAATATTAAATGCATTTAAGGCTTTACCAAATACAAATTTTATAGGAGAAATTGCACAAATAGTATCCACTAGTACCGAAATTAAGATGAACCCAGTAATAGTTTGCCAAGCAGAAAATTGTCTTTACAATGACAGAGGGATGTGTGAGGCAAAAAATATGATAATCATAGGAAATAATACAAATAGAAAAAGAAATCAATGTGAAACATTTATTACTAGATATTAAAAAGGATTGCAAAAGCAGTCCTTTTATTTTTAGAAAAAAAGGCATAGTGTGTATAAATGTATTAAAATAGAAAGAAAAGATTAAATTTAAAAGCAAAAGAGGAGTGAAGCTTGCGTGAGTTTATATAAGGGTAAAGAGTTTTATTTAAGAACAATAGTATATATATTGGCTGCTATATTATTTTTTACAATTTGGAGAGTATTAGGACCTGGCACTGCATTTATAGGAGCAACTATAGCAAAAGGTTCATTAGTACTTATAAATACAGACTTAACGGGTAATAAATTAAGAAGTACAATAACATTTTTTTTAGTTTTTGTATATATAGGATTATTTTCTTTTATAGCATCTTTAAATATTTATTTAGGATTAATAGTAAACTTTATATCAATATTTATATTAAGCTATAATTTTGTATCTAATATAAAGCAATTTATATGGAGGCCTTTTGTATTAGGATATTTGTATTTGTTAATTGAGCCAGGTACATTAGAAAAATTACCAATAAGATTAGTAGTATTAGGATTAGGATCCTTATTTTTATTATTAAGTCAAATGATTGTGAATAAAAATAAATCAAATAAAAATTTGGATAAAAATATAAATGAACTTTTAGATAAGATAATATCTAAAATAGATTTTATAATTGATGGAAAGGAGCTTGTAGATAATAAATTAAAAGTAAATGAAAATGTAAATGAGATAGTGAGCACAATATATAATAAAAGAATAGATCCATTATTTATTACAAAAAAAGATAATATCTTTTTGAATATAACATTATACATAGAGAGATTAAATTATTTATTAAAAGAAATAAATATAGATTTACATAATGATATTGAATTAGAGTTTATAGTTTCATTGAGAGGCCTTATTGAAAAAGTTAAAAAAGATATTTTTAGTGAAAAACCGAGAAAAGATTTAATCAATATAATTGAAGAATTTATAAAAAGCCATAAAGAAGGAGCTAAAGATGACTATTACTTATATGAGATTCTTCAAAATTTATCTATGCTTAAAAATAATCTAGAGGATACAGATTATAAGAAAAGAGATATTTTATTTAATAGAAGGCTTAGAAAAGATATAAGTTCAGTATTTACATTTAAAATAAGTAGAGATTCAATTAGATTTTCATTTGCATTTAGAGCAGCATTTCTTTTAGCAGTATCTTATTTTATAGTGAATTTATTTTCAATACAGGAAGGAAAGTGGATAGTATTTACGATATATGCAGTTATAGAACCATTTTTTGAGAATACAAAAAAGAGATTTCCAAAAAGATTTAAAGGAACGTTACTTGGAATTATTTTATTTGTATTAGTATATGTATTTATAAAAAATATATATGTGGAAGGTGCTGTTTTTATAGGTATGTATTATCTTTATGTAATAAGCAAAGATTTTCAAATTAGAACTATGTGCACGGCTACTGTTAGTTTAGGATTATTTGCAATAGTAACAAAAGAACCAGTCCATGGAATTGCATATAGATTAGGATTTGTAGTGTTAGGAATAGTTATAGGATATTTAGGAACGAAATATATAATGCCTTATAATATAAAAGATGCTATAAAATCTTTAGTAAATAATTATTATAAATTGAGTAAAGAGATATTAGAGTTTTCAATATCGTCAGTTAGTGATGATTACTATTATAAAGTATTGAGTGAGAAGGTAATATTATCAAAGCTTTATGAGAGTAAAATTATATCTAATAATGCAATTTTAAAAAATGATAAAATATCAGATTTTATATATAATCAGAGGATACTAAATAATACAATTTACTTTACAATATTTTTCTTTAAGAATAATGGAGTAAATGAAAAGATTCTAAATGGAATAAACTATAATATTAATGAAAAAGAAGAAGAAGAGATTCTAAGAAAGATAAAAGAACATTTTAAAAAAGAGTTTCAAAATCTTTGGACTAATGAAGAAAAGTTAGCTTTCATGAATATTCAAAGAATAGTCATAAGGTTAGATAAGTCAGAAAGGCTTAAAGATAGTATAATAACAACAATAGAGTAATTTGTGATATAATTAAGCGAAAATAAAGGAAGAAAAGGTGAAATGACGTGGTAGAAAAGAATAAAGAATATACTTTAGATATAATTTCACAGGGCTATGAAGGTGAAGGGATAGCTAAAATAGATGGATATCCAATATTTATACAAGAAGCATTAAAAGGTGAAAAAGTTAATGCTAGAATTCTTAAAACTAAGAAAAATTATGCTTATGGAAAGCTTATAAATATAGAAAATGAATCTAAGGGACGTGTTGTTCCTAAATGTGAATATTATAAAAGATGTGGAGGATGTAAAGTTCAACATATGGATTATAAAACTCAATTAGATTTTAAATGGGAAAGAGTAAAAGACTGCATTAAGAAAATAGGTGGGCTTTCAGAAGAATTAGTAAAATATCCATTAGGTATGGAAGAATCCCCTTATAGATATAGAAATAAAGTTCAGTTACCTGTAGGACTTGTAAATGGAGAACTTAAAATCGGATTTTATGCTGAAAGAAGTCATGATATTATAGATATTGAAAATTGTTTAATTCAAGATGAAAAAGCAGATAAAGTAAGAGCTGTAACTAAAAAGTGGATGCTTGAAAATAATATAAGACCAGCTTTTAAAGATGCTAAGTTTGATAAAAAAGGTTTAATAAGACATGTAATGATAAGAACAGGTTTTAAAACTAATGAAGTAATGGTAGTTTTAGTAGGAACTAAAAAAGAGATACCTCATATAGAGAAATTTATTGAAGAAATAAAAGAAAATATAGATGGAGTGAAGAGTATAGTTTTAAATGTAAATTCTGAAGAGACTAATGTAATATTAGGATCAGAGTGTATAACACTTTGGGGAGAAGAAACTATACAAGATTATATTGGAGAATTTAAGTTTAATATAAGTCCATTATCATTCTTCCAAGTAAATCCTATTCAAACAGAGGTACTTTACAATAAAGCATTAGAATATGCAGATCTTAGTGGTGAAGAAATTGTTTTTGACGCTTATTGTGGAACAGGAACAATAACATTATTTTTATCTAAAAAAGCTAAAAAGGTATATGGAGTAGAGATAATAGAACCTGCAATAATAAATGCAAGAGAAAATGCAAACTTAAATAATGTAACAAATGCAGAATTCTTTGTAGGAAAATCAGAAGAAGTAATACCAGAACTTATAGAAAAAGATATAAAAGCAGATACAATAGTTGTAGATCCGCCAAGAAAAGGATGCGATATAAAACTTCTAGAGGCGATAGGAAAAGTAAAGCCAAAGAGAGTAGTTTATGTATCATGTGATCCATCAACACTTGCAAGAGACTTAAAGGTGTTAGAGGAACAAGGATATAAAACTGTAGAGGTACAGCCTGTAGATATGTTTCCACATACAGCACATATAGAAACAGTTGTTAAACTTGATAGAAGATAAAAAATCTAGTTATTTAGAAAGTTTATTAATATAGTGTTAAAGAGAATCTAGCAGAATAGTTAGGTTCTTTTTTTCTATATATGAAAGTGTTAAAATAGATAAAAATAAATATTAGATAAAGGAGTGGAAAATAATGATAAGAGAAGCAAAAGAAGAAGATTTAAAGGAAATTTTAGATATTTATAATGATGCAATATTAAATACAACAGCAGTTTATACTTATGAAATTCAAACAATAGAAGAAAAGAGAGAATGGTTTGAAAAAAAGAAAAAAGAAGGGTATCCATTACTAGTCTTCGAAGAAGAGAAGAATATAAAACTATAGTTGCAGGAATAGATGCATCTAATGAAGGTAGTTTGAAATTGCATGAAAAATTAGGATTTATCCATTCGGGAACAGTAGAAAAAGTAGGATTTAAATTTGGAGGATGGCTAAATCTTGCATTTTATCAATTAGCTTTAATAGGACCTAAATTTCCAAATGAAGTGTAATTATATAAAATAAAAGGTTAAGAAAAATAGAATTATCTAAGGTAAAAAGATATTTTGCTTAAAGAAAAAGGTTATCGCTAGTTGATTTTAATTAATCGATAAGCGATAACCTTTTTAATAACTTCTTATTTAGGTAAATTATTTAATGCATAGTGTGCTTGTTCGTCTGTAAAATTTCCACCTTCTTGTGAAGTTAATTGAGCATATAATTGGTTTGTAGATAAATGTAAAGTTTTTTCATATTGTATTGCTTGTTTTAAAGCTTGTTCATTCCAATTTGCATCTATGTGATCAACTGCATATTGTGCTTGTTCAGCTGTAAACCCAGAACCAGCTTGTGATGATAGTTGATTATATAATCCTATTTTAGACATAGGCATAGTAGATAAATACATCTTAGCTTGTGCTAATGCATTTAAATCTTGTACAGTAGCAGATGGAGAAGATTCTGTTTTAGTTGTTGATTTAGTAGTAGTAGATTTTGAATTAGACTGTGAATTATTGCTATTCCCCATAGCTCCTATGATTGCGAATAAAACTATTATTACAACAATTACTCCAATTATTATTCCTTTTTTTGATTTTTTTCTTGCCATATTTTTCACTTCTTTCTTTATTTTGTACTAAAATAATATATCATAGAAAGTTATATAAAATTAGGAAAAAAATATAATTAAAAGTAAGTTAACATTTTTAAGAAAATATGTAATTTGTGAAGTATAAGAAAAAAGGATATAATACTTCTAAAGATTTAATAGAAGAGTTAGGAAGTTCAAATTAGAAGTTCTTTATATAGAATATAATTGTGAGGAAGAGAAATGAATAAAAAATATTATGGATATTATGAATCACCAATAGGAGTTTTAAAAATAGAGGCATCGGAAAAAGTTTTATTCGGAGTAGATTTTGTAGAAAAAAAAGAAGAAGTTTTAGAGAAAACAGAATTTATAGAGGAAGTTATTAGACAATTAGATGAGTATTTTAAAGGTGAAAGAATGAATTTTAATTTAGAAGTAGAACTTGAAGGTACTGAATTTCAAAAAAAAGCATGGACTGCATTAATGGAAATACCATATGGAAAGACTATTTCTTATAAGGAACAGGCTATGAAAATAGAAAATGAAAAAGCTGTGAGAGCTATTGGTGGAGCAAATGGGAAAAATAATATAGCTATAATTATACCGTGTCATAGGGTAATTGGTTCTAATAAAAAATTAACAGGATATAATGGTGGTATTGATAAAAAAGGGTGGTTATTAAATCATGAATCAAAATTTTATATAAAAAATGACTAAGAAAGCTTTAATGCTTTCTTTTTTTTGCTAAAAAACAAGTTTGTTCTAAAAAAATTAATAGTTTGCAAATAAAATGGTTAAAAGTTTGACGTATACTTTTCATTACGACCATTTTTTAGGGGTGATACATATGAAGAAAATAGATGGAAAAGTTTTATTTAACAAGTTCATTTCAGGAACATTTATATTTTTATTAGCAACAGCATTTGCAGTAATTTTTAAAGTGTTATTTGGAGAAAATAATACTTATGTTGGAGTAACGTCATATATTGCAATGCTTATGTACTTAGAAAGAGATTTGACTACAAACTTTTTTACAAATTTATTTAAATTTATTCTAATAAATCTTGCAATGGGATTAGTAGTATTTATAGGTGGATATAATTTATGGTTAGCAATACCTTTAAATTTCGCATTAATGATAATAGTTGGATATATTACATGTAATGAACTTAGAACGCCAACTTATGTACCATTTATGTTACAGTTTGTACTGCTTATAGCATTTCCAGTGCCACATAGTCAAGAAGGCATGAGATTATTAGCTTTATTTGTAGGTGCAATAACAATAATGATTCCACAACTATTGCTAAACAGAAATAGAGTAAAGAAAAATTCGGTTAAAATATTTTTGAACTTAAATAACTTAATAAAACAAAAAGTAATTTTATTAGATGAAGAAAAAGATATAAGTATTGTACAAGAACAAATAAATGGAGTTCTTAGAAGTTTTAAATATCTTATTTTTGATAGCAGAGAGAAGAATTTCTATATATCAAAAGAAGGTGAGGCAAGCTTAAGTTTAGTTACGGCTTTAGAAAAATTAAACATTGCATTATCTAATCTAGAAGTTATTGATAGGAATATTACAACTTTTATTATTAAATATTTTGATAAATTAAATGAACTTTTGGAAGGAAAGATTTCTATGGATGAATTCATAGCTAAAACAGAAAAGTTTATAGAAGAAAATGAAGAGTATTTATCAGAGAGTAAGAGATTACAAATAGTAAATAGTTTAATATTAATTAATGCTGCTTTATTAGAAACTAGAAAAGAAAAAGTAGATTTAAAGAAGAACTTTAAAGAAACTAAAGAAAGATTTAAAGTTTCTAGAAAATTATCAAGAGAAACTAAAAATAGTTTAGGGTTTAGTTATGCAGTAAGAGTGGCAATAGGAATGACTATAACATGTTTTTTAACTCAATATTTTCATTTAGAAGAGGGAACATGGATGATGTTTACTATATTCTCATTAGTTAATCCAATATATGAAACTACTAAATTTAAAACAAAAGACAGAATAATATCAACATTATTAGGTGCTGTAGCTGTAATAATATTATTAAGTATATTTAAAAGTGGAGTTGAAAGAACTGCAGTTTTAATGGTTGTAGGATATATAATGTGTTATACAAAACAATATAAATATAATATATTTTTAGCAACTATCTGTATAATAACATTAGCAACAGGAACAGGAAATGTATATGATTTTGCATTTCAAAGAATAGCATTTGTTATTATAGGTATGATTGTAGCAATAATTTTAAACACATTTGTTTTAAGATGTGATTTACATACTTTAAATAACAGATTTAAAAAGAAATATGAAAATACAATATACAGCATGATTGAATATATTTATTTTATGGCCCAAAATGGTAAAGTAGATAGCTTAGGAATGCAAAACTTATTTCTAGTATGTGCTGCAATAGATAAAGTTATGAGAGATAATTCTAGTGTAGCTGGAGTACCATTTAAGGAACAAATAAAATTAAATAATTATATTTTAGTATCAGATATCTATATATTATATACAGAACTAGAGAAGTATATAGATGATGAAAAGTATAGGAAATTTGTTATGAAGTCAATTGAAAGAATGAAAAGTCTAGAAAAAAATTCAGATGTAATAGAAGAATTTAGACAGAATATAGAAAGTAGCGAAGGGTTAGAAATAAAACTAGCATATGCAAATATTTTAGAAATATTTGAAAAGTTTAAACCACTAATAGATAATATTAAAGAAGAAAATGCAGAAAATGTAGTATGTAGTTAAGTAAAAGCAGTCTTAGTTTATTAAGACTGCTTTATTCTTTTTAAAGTTTGAAGCCTTTAAGTGTAATATTTTTATTTCTTATGGTAGAAACAATTTCTTTTTCCTTTAAGCTAAGATAATGTTCTTTCTTAAAAGCAACAGATATTATAAATTCGATATCTGGAATTAAAGGAACTATTCTCATATTAGGCATTTGTTTAACAGACATATTTACCATTATTCCAACACCAATTCCAGAAACAATTAAAGATTTAGCAGTTTGGATATTTTCAGTGTGATAAACTTTTTTTGGAGTAATATCATTATCCTTGAGTAAGGACTTTAAAACTTTATTGTGAAGATAGGAGTTTCCAAGTGCTATGAAAACTTCATTATCTAATTCTTTGATATGTATACTTTCTTTATTGGATAAAGGATGATTTTCATTCAAACAAACGGTAAAAACATCTTTACTTAATACAGTACTATCAATTTGCATACTATCTAAAGGTTTTAAAGAGCCAATTAAGGCAATATCGATTTTTCCTACAGAAAGAAGTTCAGCAAGTTTTACAGAACCCTCTTCAATGAATTCAATTTTTTCAAATAAACCTTTAGTGACTAATTCTTCTACAAATGCAGGAAAAAAATAAGCGCCAATTATAGGCGGAACACCAAGTCGTATTTTCTTATCTTCTAATTTTTTAATTTCGTAAATCATTTCATCTACTTCATTAAAAATGTTGTTTGCATGTTTTTTTAAGATTTCTCCTGATTCCGTAAGTTGGATTTCTTTATTAAATTTATTTCTTATAATAATTTTAGAATTTAATTCTGTTTCTAAGCGGTTTATAGCATTCGTAATTGAAGGCTGTGAAGTAAAAAGTTCTTTCGCAGCTTTAGTAAAATTTTTATTCTTACAAACACAATTAAAATATTCTAAATCTCGTGTATTCATCTTAGCCCCCTTGTAAAATAATGTTATATTCATTATAAGTTATAAATTTTAGCAATACAAATAAAAAAAGACCTTCCCAAAAGGAAAATCTTTTTTGTTATTAATATAGTCCAATTAATTTCCACCAAGGCATTCCAATACCGAGCCAAATAATAAAGTAAACTATACCTAATATAAAGTTTAGTGACCACCATTTACCTTGAGATACATATCCATGTCCATAAAGAACAGGAGCAGGTCCACTACTATAATGAGTAGTTGATGCAAATAGGTTTCCAAAGAATCCTAATACAAGAGCTGCTAAAACAGGTGGAACACCACTTACTAATGCAATAGCTAAAAGTGCTGAATACATGGCACTTACATGGGCTGTAGCACTGGCAAAGATATAGTGACTATAGAAATAAATTAATACTAGTAAAACTAATACAATAGGCCAACTTATACCATGTAAATGAACTTTAAAGAAAGCACTAAGCCATGAAATTAAACCTAATTTATTTAATTCATCTGCCATCATAACTAAAACAGAGAACCAAACTAAAACGTCCCAAGCACCTTTTTCACCTTTTATATCATCCCAAGTTAAAACTTTAAATAATAATAATAGTGATAAACCGATAAATCCAGTTAAAGTACTATCTAATCCAGTTAAAGTACTAGTTGCCCATAAAACTAAAACAATTACAAAAATTAAAGCCATGAATTTTTCTTCACGTTTCATAGGACCCATTTTAGTAAGAGCTTCTTTGGCAATATTAGGAGCATCGGGAGTTTTCTTTACTTCGGGTGGGAAAAGTTTATAGATAAGTAATGGTATAACTATTAAAGATACTATACCAGGAACTAAAGCAGCTAGAAACCATCCCATCCAAGTTATGTGAACACCTAAATTACTTGCTAAGGTTTGTGCTAAAGGGTTAGCTGCCATAGCAGTTAAAAACATAGCTGATGTGATAATATTTCCATGAAATTCAGAGAACATTAAAAATGAACCCATTTTCTTTGCAGTTCCATTATCAGGAGAAGAACCGAAAGACTCAGAAAGAGATCTTACAATTGGAGACATTATACCACCAGCTCTTGCTGTATTACTAGGTGTTGCAGGAGCTAAGACTAAATCACAAAATATCATAGAATAACATAAACCTATAGTTCTTTTACCAAAGATTTTAATAAAATTATAAGCTATTCTAGAGCCTAATCCAGTTTTTATGAATCCTCTAGATATAAAGAAGGCTAAAACAATAAGCCAAATTCCAGGAGAACTAAAAGCTGAAAGACCAGTTTTTATGGTTGCAATGCCTGTAAAAACTGTAATAGTAAGTCCAATGATAGCAATAGCACCAATAGGCATTGGTCTTAGAATACAACAGAAAATTGTTGCAATAAAAATAGCAAGCATGTGCCAAGCCACTTCTTGTACACCGGTAGGTGCAGGAATAAACCAAATTATTGCACCAACTATAATTGCTAATAAAAGTTTAAAATACATATTAGAGAATAAATTTTTTTTCATTAAATCACCCCTTATTCTTATTTCAGTATAATTATAAAACTAAAAAATAAGGAAGATGAAATATAAAAAGTTGATTTACTAATAAGAAAATCTTATTAGCAAATAAAGGATAGCAATAAATGCTATCCTTTATATTGTGGTTTGTTAACCTGCTTATAAAACGATTTAAGTTTTATAAGCCTAAATGGTCTGTTGGACTATCTCCATCAGAATTAGCTTTTGATGCTTCTTTAGTATGAATGTTTTGGTTAATTTGACTATTCATCTTACTGACCTCCTCATTCAATAGGTTTACAATAATAGTATGTGTATAAAATAAAATAATATTCAGTAAAATAATAAATATTAAAAAATATAAGGAGTGAAGTTTTAGATGAATATACTTATTATGGAAGTGAAGATAAGAGTGGCATATGTACATTCTTTAAAAGAAAAAAGAATGATTTTAAGAAGTATTAGAGATAGATTGAAAAATAACTTTAATATTTCTATATCAGAAACAGGAGATAATGACGATCATAAAAATATAGTATTAGGAATAGCATCAGTTTCAAATGAAAAAAGGGTGTTAGAGAATACTAGTGAAAAAATTATTGATTTCATTGAAGAAAATTGTGATGGAGAGATAATTGAAATTTTCAATGAAATAGAAAAATATTAAAAAAGTGTTGACAAAATATGGGATACTGAATAGTATAATATTGTAAAAGTTAATAAAATTTCGGTAGGTGAGGTTACCATAGGGATACGGGTTGCTGCCGCAGGTTAGTGGAGACACTATGAGTTGGTTAGCAGAGGACGTCGAAAGTTAAGGCGTACTTTAATGCAATTACATTGCCCTATGAAGCTAAAGCTTGGACGGTTTGAAATAGTGTATTATATTTTTTATAATATTTTATTATGTTTTTTCATCTCGTTTAGTAATCCTTACTAAGCGAGATTTTTATTTATAAAAAAAGTGAGGTGAAAACAAGTGGAATCTAGTAGTAGTCAGCTGAGAATAGACAAAGAGAGTGATACAGATGAATATCTCTTTAAAAAGAGCAATAATGGAGAAAATTTAATATTAAATTTATGGCAATGTCTAGACTCTAAAGATATTAGATTATTGCTTGTTTTGAAATAGATATTTAAAAGGGTTGTCTATTCTCAGACTATGGAATTAAAAAATAGGAGGGAATAGAAATGAGATTTATAAAAAATAATAAAAAAAATGGGAAAGAAAATATTAGAAGAGAGGAAGTAGCAAGAAGATTATTTAAATTAGGAACTATGAAAGAAAAAGAATTGTTTAAAATTATAGATTCTAATTTAGAAGGTCTTACAAACGCAGAAGTTGATAGAAGAATAAGAAGATTTGGTGAAAATAAAATTACTTATAGTAATACTGAAACAATGATACAGAAAGTTTTAAGAGCTTTTGTGAATCCATTTTCTTTAGTTTTAATTGGGTTAGCTATAATATCGTTCTTTACAGATTATATAATAGCTAGTCCAGAAGATAAAAGCTTAGTAACAGTAAGTATAATAACTATAATGGTTACTTTAAGTGGAGCTTTACGCTTTATTCAAGAAGGAAAATCAAATAAAGCGGGAGAAAAGCTAAAGAAAATGATAAAAACCACAGCATCAGTATGTTGTGAAGGTGAGTTTAATGAAATAGATATTACGAATATAGTAATTGGAGATATAGTAAAAATTTCTGCTGGAGATATGATACCAGCTGATTTAAGAATTTTAGATGCAAAAGATTTATTTATAAGTCAATCTAGTATAACAGGAGAATCAGAACCAATTGAAAAATGTCCTAAAATCAATCTAATAGGTACATCACATTTAGATTTATGCAATATTGCATATATGGGGACTAATGTAATAAGTGGTTTTGCTATAGGAATTGTAATTGGAACTGGAAATAAAACTTATTTAGGAACTATAACTGAAGCTGTTACGGAGAAGAGAGAGGAAACTAACTTTGATAAAGGTGTAAATTCAGTAAGTTTTCTATTAATTAAATTTATGGCATGTATGGTTCCAATTGTATTTTTCATTAATGGAATTACAAAAGGAGATTGGCTTGAAGCACTTTTATTTGGATTATCTATAGCAGTTGGATTAACACCTGAAATGCTTCCAATGATAGTAACAACAAATCTAGCTAAAGGTGCAGTAAAAATGTCTAAGCGTAAGACTATAGTAAAAAATTTAAATGCAATTCAAAACTTTGGGGCTATAGATATATTATGCACTGATAAAACAGGAACTTTAACAGAAGATAAAATAATTTTAGAACAACATTTAGATATTCATGGAAATGAAGATATAAGAGTATTAAGGCATGGATATTTAAATAGTTATTTTCAAACTGGTTTGAAAAATCTTCTTGATATAGCAATTTTAGAGTATGGAGCAAAGGAAGGATATACTGACTTTAATGATATATATGAAAAGGTAGATGAAATTCCATTTGATTTTAATAGGAGAAGAATGTCTGTTGTTTTAAGAGATAAAAATTTAAAAACACAATTAATAACAAAGGGAGCTATAGAAGAGATTTTAAATATATGTTCTTTTGCAGAGTACAAAAATGAAGTTGTAGAACTAAAAGAAGAAATAAAAGAAGAAATTCTAGAAACTGTAAACTGTCTAAATGAATCAGGAATGAGAGTAATTGGAATTGCACAAAAAAATAATCCAGCACCAGAAGGAAAATTTTCTGTAAAAGATGAAAAGAATATGGTTTTAATGGGATATATAAGTTTTCTAGATCCACCAAAGGAATCTGCAGTAGAAGCAATAGAAAGTTTATATGAAAATGGAATAAAGGTAAAAGTTTTAACTGGAGATAATGAAAAAGTAACTAGATGTGTATGTAAAAAAGTAAAAATAGATAGCAAAGAAATATTATTAGGGTCTGATTTAGAAAAAATAAGTGATGAAAAACTTATAGAATTGGTGGAAGAGGTAAATATATTTGCTAAATTATCACCAAATCAAAAGGCGAGGATTGTATCTATTTTAAAGAAAAAAGGACATGTGGTTGGATTTATGGGTGATGGAATAAATGATGCACCTGCAATGAGGAAAGCGGATGTTGGAATTTCGGTAGATACAGCTGTAGATATAGCAAAAGAATCGGCAGATGTAATTTTATTAGAAAAAGATTTAAGAGTTTTGAAAAATGGAGTAATTGAAGGTAGAAAGATATTTGCAAATATAATCAAATATATAAAGATGACGGCAAGTTCTAATTTTGGAAATATGTTTAGTGTTTTAATAGCAGGAATATTTTTGCCTTTTTTACCAATGATGCCAATACAAATATTAGTTTTAAATTTAATTTATGATATTTCTTGTATTTCAATTCCTTGGGATAATGTAGATTCAGAATATTTAAAAAAGCCAAGAAAGTGGGATGCTTCATCTATAGGTAATTTTATGAAGTGGATAGGGCCAACAAGTTCTATATTTGATATTTTGACTTATATAATCATGTATTTTATAATCTGTCCTTTAGTTTTAGGAGGCGGGTATAATGATGTAGGTATAAATGGAACTATGTTTGCTAGTATATTTGCAACAGGATGGTTTATAGAATCATTATGGTCACAAACATTAGTAATTCATATGATAAGAACACCTAAAATTCCATTTATTCAAAGTAGAGCATCTAAACAACTGTTAATATCTACCAGTATAGGAATAATTGTTGGAACAATACTTCCATATACAAGCTTAGGTAAAATGCTTGGTATGGCGATTTTACCTGGAATATATTTTATAGCATTAATTATTATAATAATGTTATATATGATTTTAGTGACAATAGTAAAGAAAATATATGTAAAGAAATTTGGAGAATTATTATAAAAGAAAAAAATCTACTACAATTTGCTAAGCATTTTGTAGTAGATTTTTTTGATTAAAGCATACTTATAAAACTTATGGAAGCTTTATAAGTCTAAATACTCTGTTGGACTATCTCCATCAGAATTAGCTTTTGATGCTTCTTTAGTATGAATGTTTTGGTTGATTTGACTATTCATCTTACTGACCTCCTCATTCATTTGCTTTATGATAATAGTATGTGTAACTTTCTTAAATATATACACAAATAATAAAAAAAATATTTTAATAAAGTATTTTTTGAAAAAGATTACAATTAAAACTTTAAAAAATAAAAAATAAAATTTCTTCATTCGTGTACAAAAATGTAAAAAAAGGATATTATATACATATGATTCTTAAAAAGGAAAATGGGGTGAGAACTATGGGGAAAATTTTAAAATACTTAAAGCCTTTTTTAATAGTTATAGTAGTTATAGTATCGCTTTTGGGAATTCAAGCTATGAGTGATTTAGCATTACCAGATTACACAGCAAAAATTGTAAATGTAGGTATACAACAATCAGGCGTAGATGAGCCAGTTCCTGAGGCTATAAGAGAAAAAGAAATGAATAAAGTAATATTATTCTTAAATGAAAAAGATAAGGACTTTGTACTTTCTAAATATAATTTACTTAATAAAAAAGAGAATGAGGATAAACTAGAGAAATATAGTATTTTAGCTAAAGAGAACGTATATGAGTTAAACACAGAGGATAAAGAAGATATAGATAAGTTAAGTGGAGTAATCCCGAAACCTTTAATGCTTATAGAAGGTTTAAACATGGCAGTTTCAAAGGGATTAATAAAAGATATTCCAGAAAATAAAGATATATGGAGTATTATAAGTATTATGCCTAAAGAGAGCTTTGAAGGATTAAAAGCTCAGATGGAAGAAAAAATAAAACTAATAGATGATGCAAGTTTAAAACAAAATGCTATTGGTAGTATAGCTAAAGAGTATGAAGCAATAGGAATGGATGTAGAAAAAATGCAAATGACATATATTTTTATTGCAGGTCTTAAAATGTTAGGAATAGCATTAATTGGGATGATTGCAGCTATATTAGTTGGTTTTTTAGGCTCAAAAGTTTCATCAGGAGTGGGAAAAAACTTAAGATTGGATGTATTTAAAAAAGTAATTTCTTTTTCAAATAGTGAGTTTGATAAAGTTTCAACAGCATCATTAATAACTAGAAGTACAAATGATATTCAACAAGTGCAGATGTTTGTAATGATTATGTTGAAGATGATGATTTATGCACCAATAATGGCTATAGGAGGAACTATAAAGGTATTCCAAACAGATAAGTCTATGGCGTGGATAATAGGTGTAGGAATAGTAGGAATCATGATAGTAGTTGCATTTCTATTTAAATTTGCTGTTCCAAAATCTAAAATAGTACAGAAGCTTGTAGATAAATTAAATTTAATAACAAGGGAAAGTCTTGTAGGAATGTTGGTTATAAGAGCTTTTAGTACTCAAAATATTGAAGAAAATAGGTTTGATGATACAAATTTATACTTAACTAAAACTAATACATTCTTAAATAGAATAATGGCAATGATGATGCCAATGATGATGTTAATTATGAATCTTTTAACTGTTATAATAATTTGGGTTGGAGCAGGAAATATTGATACTGGTTCTATGCAAGTAGGGAATATGATGGCTTTTATCCAATATACAATGCAAATAATGATGGCATTTTTAATGCTTTCTATGTTAACGGTTATGTTACCAAGAGCACTAGTATCAGCAGGACGTGTAGCAGAAGTTCTTAATATGGAGCCTATAATAAAAAATAAAAAAGAAACAGAAGAATTTGTAGAAGATTTAGATGGAGTAGTTCAATTTAGGAATGTTTCATTTAAATATAGTAATGCAGAAGAATATGTATTGAATGACATTAACTTTACAGCAAAACCAGGGCAAACAACTGCATTTATAGGTAGTACTGGTAGTGGGAAATCAACTATAGTAAATCTTATTCCAAGATTTTTTGATGCAACAGAGGGAGAGATTTTAGTTAATGGAAGAGATATAAAAGAAGTAGATATCCACAAGTTAATAGATAAAATAGGATATATTCCACAAAAAGGTGTATTATTTTCTGGAACAATAGAAAGTAATATAGTTTATGGTAAAAAAGGTGCAAGTAAAGAAGAAATTAAAAAAGCAGCATCTATATCACAATCATTAGAGTTTATAGAAGAAAAAGAAAAGGGATTTAAATCAGAAATTGCACAAAGTGGTGCCAATGTTTCGGGTGGACAGAAGCAAAGGCTTTCTATAGCTAGAGCTTTAGCTAAAAATCCTAAAATATATATCTTTGATGATAGTTTTAGTGCTTTAGATTTAAAAACAGATGCAAAATTAAGAAATGAATTGAAAGAGAATATTAAGGATTCAACATTCCTAATAGTTGCACAAAGAATAAGTACTATAATCAATGCAGATCAAATTATAGTTTTAGATGAAGGAAAAATCGTAGATATAGGAACTCATAGAGAGTTATTAAAAAAATGCGAAGTATATAGACAGATAGCTTTATCACAGTTATCTGAAAAGGAGGTTAGCTATGAGTAAGAAATCTAAAATAGCACAAGGAGGACCTCCAAACTTAATGCAAGGTGAAAAGGCTAAAGATTTTAAAGGTACAATGAAAAAGCTAGCTAAAAATCTAACGCCATATAAAATTGGAATAATATTAGTCATAATATTTGCAGTTTTAGGGTCAGCCTTTAATATAGTTGGACCTAAAATTTTAGGAAATGCTACAACAAAGATTTTTGAAGGAGTAATGTCTAAAATAAATGGTGGAAATGGGATAGACTTCGATTCAATTGGAAAAACATTGCTTATATTAACGGGCTTATATGTATTGAGTACAATATTTTCATTTTTCCAAGGTTTTATTACATCGGATATATCACAAAAGGTATCATATAGACTTAGATATGATATTTCTAAAAAAATAAATAAATTACCTTTAAAATATTTTGATAAAAAGACTCATGGAGAAGTTTTATCTAGAGTAACAAATGATGTAGATGCTATAAGTCGTAACCTTAATCAGATTTTATCTCAAACAATAACATCAATTACTACAATTGTAGGTGTTTTGATAATGATGTTATCTATAAGTGGAACTATGACTATAGTAAGTATAGTAGTTATACCATTATCAGCTATAATAATGATGCTAATAGTTAAGAAATCACAAAAGCATTTTAAAAATCAACAAGAGTATTTAGGACACGTAAATGGTCATGTTGAAGAAATATATGGTGGCCATACGATAATGAAGGCTTTTAATGGAGAAGAAGATACTATAGAAACATTTGATAAATTAAATTCAAAATTATATGAAGCAGGATGGAAATCAGAATTTTTATCAGGGCTTATGATGCCAGTAATTATGTTTGTTGGAAATATAGGATATGTATTAGTTGCTATAGTTGGAGGATTTTTAACTATAAGTGGAAAAATAATGGTTGGAGATATTTTATCATTCATCCAATATACAAGATCATTTATGCAACCTATAGGACAAACTGCTCAAATAGCAAATGTAATGCAAGCTACAGCAGCGGCAGCAGAAAGAGTATATGAATTTTTAGATGAAGATGAAGAAAAAGAAACATGTTTAGAAGCTGTAGATATAAGTAATATACGTGGGGATGTAGAATTTAAAGAAGTTAACTTTGGTTATAATGAAGATAAAACAATAATAAATAATTTCTCAGCAAAAATAAAAGCTGGACAACGAATAGCTATAGTAGGACCAACTGGTGCTGGAAAAACTACAATAGTTAAATTACTAATGAGATTTTATGAGTTAAATGAAGGAACTATTTTAATAGATGATAAAAGCTCAATAGATTTTAAAAGAGATGATTTAAGAAATATTTTTGGAATGGTACTACAAGATACATGGTTATTTAATGGTACTATATTGGAAAATATAAGGTATGGAAATATAGATGCAACAGATGAAGAAGTAAAAGAAGCTGCAAAACTTGCTCATGCACATCATTTTATAAAAACTTTAGAGCATGGATATAATACAGAAATAAATGAAGAAGGAAATAATATATCTCAAGGACAAAAACAACTTATAACTATTGCAAGAGCAATTCTTTCAAATCCTAAAATTTTAATATTAGATGAAGCTACAAGTTCGGTTGATACAAGAACGGAAGTATTAATTCAAAAAGCTATGGATAACTTAATGGTAGGAAGAACTAGTTTTATAATAGCACACAGGTTATCAACAATAAGAAATGCAGATATTATACTAGTTATGAAAGATGGAGATATAGTAGAACAAGGAAGTCATGAAAATCTTTTAGATAAAGAAGGATTTTATGCTGAACTTTATAATAGTCAATTTAGTTAAAGTAATAAGAAAAGCTGATGCTATATAAAATGGAACCTATAAAGTGGACACTTATAAAAAGTGCCTTCGCTTATAGGTTCTTTTTTTGTACAATAAATATAGAGGTGAAGTAATGAGTAAAAAAACATTTTCGGATAAAGAAATAGAAATTTTAAAAAATAACAGATACGTTTTAAAGGTAAGTGCTAAGGCAATAACATATACTAATGAATTCAAAATACAATTTATAGCTGATTCTAATAATGGACTGTCAGCAAAACAAATATTTGAAAAAGCTAGTTTTGATATTAATATATTGGGTGATAGACGAATAAAAGCCGCGAGTGACCGCTGGAGAGCGAGTTTCAAGAAAAGTGGACTTTCTGGATTGGATGATACAAGACGTAATAGTTCTGGAAGACCACGAGTAAAAGAATTAACAAATGAAGAGATATTAAAGAGAAAAGATGCTGAGATTGCATATCTTAAAGCAGAAATAGATTTGCTAAAAAAATTAGAGCTGAACGAAAGAGAGGTGGAAAATAAATTATCTTCATCAGCAATTTATAATTTAATAGAAGATATCAACAAAACATTTAAGAAATCAATAAAATATCTTTGCGAAACGGCTAACGTTACACGTTCGGCTTATTATGCTTATATATCAAGGAAAGAAGAACATAACATTCGTGAAAAACATGATATTGAAGCAAGAGATATGGTTCTTAAAGCATTTAACTACAAAAGTTTTAAGAAAGGTTCTAGAAGCATTAAGATGGTTTTACAAAATAAATTTAACACTATATTTAGTAGAAAAAAAATTCAGAGAATAATGAGAAAATTTAATATTATCTGTCCATTTAGAAAAGCTAATCCGTATAAGCGTATAGCTAAAGCAACAAAAGAGCATTCAGTTGTTGAAAATAAGCTAAATAGAGAGTTTAAACAGGGTATTCCCGGTAAAGTATTATTAACAGATATAACGTATTTGCCATATTCAAATTCAAATATGGCTTATTTGTCGACTATCAAAGATGCTTCAACGAATGAGATACTAGCTTATAATATTTCAGATAGCCTAGAAATTAGTTTAGTATTAGATACTGTAAAAAAATTAGTTGCTAATAGAAATATAAATTTACATAAAGATGCATTTATTCATTCAGATCAAGGTTCTCACTATACAAGTCCCAAATTTCAAAAGCTATTAAAGAAATATAAAATCGGACAATCAATGTCTAGACGTGGAAATTGTTGGGACAATGCGCCACAAGAGTCCTTCTTTGGTCATATGAAAGATGAGGTTAATTATAAAGAATGTACATCTTTAGAGGAAATTAAATCATCTATTCGTAAGTACATGCATTATTATAATAATTATAGATATCAATGGAATTTAAAAAAGTTGACTCCGGTTCAATACCGAAATCAACTTCTTGTTGCATAGCTCTTTTTTAAAATGTCCTTGACATAGGGTCCACTTTAATATAGCACGGCTTTTTTTATTTCAAATATACTAATTGCAAAAAAATGGATAATAATATAAAATGGATATAACACAATAAAAGTAAAATAAGTATTTAAAAGGGAATGATGAAAAGATGAGAATTGGAGTGATTGATGGTCAAGGAGGAGGTTTTGGTAAGGTAATAGTTGAAAGACTTAGAAAAGAGTTTGATGAAGAGATACAGATTATAGCATTAGGAACTAATTCAGCAGCAACAACTTTAATGTTAAGAGCAGGTGCTAATGAAGGAGCAACAGGGGAGAATGCAATTATATATAATTCAAATAAAGTAGAAATAATATTAGGACCTATTGGAATAATATGTGCTAATTCATTATTAGGTGAATTAACGCCTAGTATAGCAAAAGCAATATCAGAAAGTGGAGCAAAAAAAATATTGCTACCATTAAATAGAAGTAATATTTTTATAGTGGGAATAGAGACAAAGCCATTACCACATTATATTGATGATTTAGTGAAAATAGTAAGAGAGGAGATTGAGAAAAATGTGTGAAGCAAATTTATATATGTTAAATAAAGATGGAGAAGAGGAGCTTTTATTAGAATCTGTGGACAAGCTTATACCAAGAGAAGATGGAATTTTATTAGAAAATATATTTAGTCAAAGAAAAATTATAAAAGGAAAAATAAAAGAGATGAAGCTAGTTGACCATAAGATAATTATAGAAAAGGAATAGTCTTTAAAAATAAGTAGGCATTATAGTGAATAAATGGAAAAAATAAGTCAATACTCTTAATATACGAAACTAAGGGAGGGCTTAAAATAAGAATATTACATTTATTTAATTATAAAGCTAAAGATATAAATATATTGAAAATTAAAGAGCAAGGGTTTGATGGAATTCAAATAGGACCTATTCAGCCATTAAAAAAAGATGGAGAAGTTCCATGGTTTTTAATGTATCAACCAGTAGATTTAAAGATAGGAAATTTTTATTGTAAAAAAGAAGAATTAATAGATTTATGTAGAACAGCTAAAGAAAATAATATAAAAGTCATAGTTGACGTAGTCTTAAATCATGTTGCAGGGTTAGAAAATGGAATGTTATTACCACATGAGAAAGTAAGAATTAGAAATAGTGATTTTTATAAAGAAGCTGTTACAGTAGAAAATTGGAATGATAGAAATGAAAATATAAATAAATGCATAGGATTACCATGTTTAAAATTAGAAAATTTAGAGCTTCAAGATATGATAATAGATTTTTTAAACAGTTTAATAAAATGTGGTGTAGGTGGATTTAGATTCGATGCAGGTAAGCATATAAAATTACCTAATGAAGGAAGCTTGTTTTGGGAAAGAGTATTAAATTCACTAGATGAAAAAGAGTTATTTAACTATGCAGAAGTGATATTTGAATCAACAGAGATAATATTTGAATATTTGAAATATGTAAAAGTACTTACAGAAAAAAGGGATATAGAATCAAATGATATAGTAGCATTTGTAGAAAGTCATGATAGTTACTTGGAGTTCGGATATACAAAAGAACTATCAGATGAAGATATAATAAATAAATATAAAGAGTTATGTGATGGTCATAAAAACACTCTATTTTATGCAAGACCATTTAATAATACTTGGGAAAGTGAAGAAATAAGAAAAATAAATAAAAAAGAAGATATAAAAACATATCATACTTATAGAGAATATGTAAGTTGAAAAAAGCCCTGTGAATTTATCACAAGGGCTTTTTTATTAAGAGTTAATGCATGGCTAATTTCTTTGCATTCATACGTTTTAATTGGAATATAATCAATGAAGCGGCAATGATAATTATAGTACCTATTAAAACGTTCATAGTAATCATTTCACCCATAATTAGTAACATTAATATTGGAACTAATATTGGTTTAATATAAAATACGCTTGTAGCTGTAATTGCAGAAGTTTCTTTCATTGCTCCTAAGAAGAAGAAGAAACCTAAACCTTTTACAACAATACCAACATATAATAATAATGTGAAACTGTGTAAATCAATACCTTTAATGATTGGCACATGGAAGATTAACATGAATATAAACATTACTAAAACACCAAGATAGAAAGAGAAACTGTTAGTGACAGCTTTTCCATACTGTTTGATTTTTTTAGTAGCTAGAACATTAAATAATGCAATTGAAAGAGCTCCAAGAAGTGCTAAAGTAACACCTATTAAATGTTGATGAGCATCTTTTCCACCTGCACTAGCAAATGGATTAAAGATAACAACGATACCAACAGCTGCTAGAGCAATAGCTATCCATGCACGAGGATCAAAACTTTCTTTACAGAAAATTTTAGCTAAAGGAACAGTCATAATGGCGTTAGAACATACTAAAACTGCAACGATTGCTGGAGTTGTATAAACTAATGCTTCTTGCATTAAAGACATTCCTACGGAAACTTGAATTATACCTAAAAGTAAAAAGTAGGCCCAATCTTTACCTGTAAGATGAATTTGCATCTTCTTGATATCCTTGATGGCAACTGGTAAAAGAATTGTTGCACCTATTAAAAAGGCAATAGCATTAATTTGATAGGCGTTAAGGTTGTCCATCGCAAGATACTTACCACTAATTTCCTGTGTACTAAAACATAAAGCTGTTAAAAGAATAAAAATATAACCTTTATACTTTGACATGATTTTTCGCATCCTTCCTCATTAGTTGCTTTGCATATTGCAAAGTTAACCGAATAAAATGATAATATTAAATTTTCAGAAAACTACAAGTGCGACATATATTTGAGAATGCTTATGTAAGCGATAAATAATCTATTCTCGAAAAATGTTTTATAATTTTCAAGGGAGATAACGTTTGCAAATGTTATATAAAATTTTTTAATCCTTGAATTAAGAATAACAAATAAAAATAGCAAAGTCAAAACAAATGTTATTATTTTAATCAAATGTTTAAATAAATATAAAATATAAAAAATTTAAAGTATTCAGAAAATTAAAAGTGAGAAACCTTTGTAAAATATAGAAATGTAAAGGGTTAAGGCAGTTCTACATGATTGAAAATGTATATTTTTTTTAATATAATATAAAAATAGTTGTAAAAATAAATAGATTAGAGGGATTAATGTATGAAAGAATATGAAAAATTGAATCAAATAGAGAAGGTAAGTTTTTTAGCTGAACTTTCGAGTATGTATTATGATCAAGGACTAACACAATCGGAGATAGCTAATAAATTAGAGACTACTAGATTCAAAGTTTCTAAATACCTACAAGATGCAAGGGATAGTGGTGTTGTAGAAATAAATATTAATTACCCAAGAGAAAGACTAAAAAGTTTAGAAAGAGAATTAATAGAAAAATTTAGCTTGAAAAATGCAATAATTATAGACAATAAAACACTTCCATATGATGAAATAATTTATGCATTAGGTAAATTTGGAGCAGAATATATTCAAGGAATAATCGAAGAAAATGATACGGTAGGAGTGCTTTGGGGAAAGACTATATCTAACGTAATAAAACATATGAAACCAATTAATAAAATTCCGATAACTGTTCTTCAATTGGTTGGAGCTGCAGCAAAAGATAATTTACTTATAGATTCACCAGAACTTATAAGAAGATTTGCTAATGCATATAGTGGGAAATATAAATATTTATATGCACCGTTATACGTAGATAATGATTATGCGAGAAAATCATTTTTACAAGAGCCTGTAATAAATGATTTAATATTTTCAGCAAGTAAATCAAAAATAGCATTAACAGGAATAGGAACTTCAAATGCAGTATTTGCTTCATCTTTATGGAAAAATTATTTGAATGATGAAATAAAAAGTAAGAATGCAGTAGGATGTGTGTATGGGCATGTTTATGATATTCAAGGAGAACTTATAGAAGCTCAAATAAATGAAAAAGTAATAGGAGTAAATATAGATACTATAAAAAATATAGAGTATAGAGTTGGAGTTTCATCGGGAAAACTTAAAGCGGAAGCTATTTTAGGAGCGTTAAGAGGAAACTTTATAAATGTTCTTATAACAGATGGAGAAACTGCAACTAAAATATTAAATATAGATTCAGAAAATTAATTAAAAATAAGATCACTAAATATTTAGTGGTCTTTTTTTATTGAAAAAAAATTTATTTCAAGAAATATATTAAACATTTGTTTGATAAAAAGACAAATGTTTTGACATAAATTTTCAATGGTGCTATTATTTAAATATAAATAAACGACAAAAGAAGAGGAAGTGTGATTATGGACGTAAAAAAAGAATCCCTAAGACTACACAAAGAAAAAATGGGCGAAATAGAAATAGTAGGTAAATTAAAGGTTGAAAATAAAGAAGATTTATCTTTAGTTTACACTCCAGGGGTTGCAGCTCCATGTTTAGAAATAGCAGAAGATAAATCAAAAGCATATGATTACACATTAAAGGGAAGAACTGTAGCAGTTGTTACTAATGGGACAGCAGTTTTAGGTTTAGGTGATATTGGACCAGAAGCTGGACTTCCTGTAGTTGAAGCAAAAGCTTTATTACATAAAGAGTTTGCTGGGATAGATGCTTTTCCAATAGCATTAGATGAAAGAGATCCTGATAAAATTGTTGAAATCGTTAAAGCTATTTCACCAGGATTTGGAGGAATTCATTTAGAAGATATTAAAGCACCTGAATGTTTCTATATAGAAAAAAGATTAATAGAAGAATTAGATATTCCCGTATATCATGATGATCAACATGGAACATCAATTGCTGTTTTAGCAGGTCTTTATAATTCATTAAAAATAACAAAAAAAAATATTGAAGATATAAAGATTCTTATAAATGGAGCAGGAGCATCAGGAATTGCAATTGCAAGATTATTAATAGAAGCAGGAGCTAAAAATATAGTTTTAGCTGATATAAATGGAGCTTTAATTGCTGGCGACAACACATTAAATGAAGTTCAAAAAGAAATTGCACTTATTACTAATAAAGAAAAAGAAACAGGAAAATTAGAAGAAATAATAAAAGGTAAAGACGTATTTATAGGAGTATCAGTTGGAAACTTAGTTACTAAAGAAATGATTACAACTATGAATAAAGATAGCATAATATTTGCATTAGCAAATCCAACACCAGAAATATTACCAAGTGAAGCAAAAGCAGGCGGAGCTAGAATAGTATCAACTGGAAGAGGAGATTTTAAAAACCAAGTAAATAATCTTTTAGTTTTCCCAGGAATATTTAAAGGTGCATTACATGGTAAAGTAAATAGATTAACTGATAAAATGAAACTTAATGCAGCAAAAGGAATTGCAGAATTAATTTCGGAAGAAGATTTAAATGAAGATAATATAATACCAAGTGTATTTAATAGAAAAGTAGTAGATGTAGTAGCAAATTCATTAATAAAATAAACAAGAGATAAAAGGTGGAAAGGAGGTTATCATATGAGTTTTGAAACAGTAATTTTAGATAGACCAACAAGAAAAGAACTTGAACCAGTAGAGGAATTTTTAAAACAGGAAGATTTACTTTTAGATAAAAAAGTAGAATATACCGTAGTTATTTTAGATGATGATAAAATAATAGGGACTGGGTCTTTTGAAAAGAATATATTAAAATGCATTGCAGTAGATGATAAATATAGAGGAGAAGGCATTTCAAATATGATAGCTTCAGAATTAATAAGTGAAGAATATAGAAGAGATACTTCGAAATTATTCCTTTTCACTAAACCTAAAAATGAAAAATTGTTTAATCAGTTAGGATTTTATTTATTAGTAAAATCAGAAAAAGCAATATTATTAGAAAATGATAAACATGGAATTGAAAGATATTGTAAGGAGCTTGTAAAAGAAAGTGAAAACTCAAATATTTGTAATGAGAATTATAAAAAAATTGCTGGAATAGTAATGAATTGTAATCCATTTACATTTGGACACAAATATTTAGTCGAACAAGCTTCTAAAGAAAATGAAATTGTACATTTATTTGTTGTAGATGAAGATGAGTCTATTTTTCCTACAGAGGTTAGATATAAATTAGTATTAGAAGGAATAAAGGAATTTAATAATGTAGTAGTACATAGAGCTGTAGATTACATTATATCAAATTCTACATTTCCAACATACTTTCTAAAATCTGTAAGTGAAATAGTACAATCTCAAGCAACTTTAGATGCAAAGATTTTTGCAAAATATATAGCTAAATCATTAAAGATAAATAAAAGATATGTTGGGAATGAGCCTTTCAGTGAAGTTACTAGAATATATAATGAAATTTTAAAAGAAATTTTACCGGCAGAAAATATAGAAGTAGTAGAGATAGAAAGAAAAGAAATAGATGGAGTAAAAATAAGTGCTTCAAGAGTTAGAGAGCTATTAAAGGAAGAAAATTTTGAAGAAATAAAAAAATTAGTTCCAGTTACCACATATAATTTTTTAATATCAGATAAGGCAAAAGAAATTATTAACAAATTAAAACTTATGTAAAACTAAGGAGGAAAAAGTTATGAAAATAGTAAAAGCTGCTTCAGCAGGGACTGTTGAATCAAGTGATATCCTTATAACAGTAAAACCAAATGATACAGGAGTAGAGTTAGAATTAAATAGTACTGTAGAAAAACAATTTGGAGATCAAATCAGAAAGGTTATATTGGAAACATTAGAAGAGTTAAGTGTTTCAAATGTAATAATTCAAGCAACAGATAAAGGGGCTTTAGATTGCGTAATAAAAGCAAGAGTTCAAGCAGCTGTAGTTAGAGGAACAGATGGAGAAAAGTTTAATTTCGGAGGTGTTAAATAATGGCTTACAAGTTAAGAAGAACCATGATGTATGTACCAGGAAGTAACCCTGGAATGATTAGAGATGCACATATATATGGAGCAGACTCAATAATGTTTGACTTAGAAGATTCAGTTTCAATAAATGAAAAAGATACTGCTAGATTATTAGTGTTTAATGCATTAAGAACATTAGATTATGAAGGAACAGAATTAGTAGTAAGAATAAATGGACTTGAAACTCCATATGGATTAGAAGATTTAGAAGCGATGGTTAGAGCTGGAGTTGATATAATAAGACTTCCAAAAACTGAAACAGCTCAAGATATTATAGATGTAGAAAATGAAATTGAAAGAATTGAAAAAGAAGCTGGAATTCCAGTTGGAACTACAGGAATGATGGCAGCTGTAGAAAGTGCATTAGGAGTTATAAATGCATATGCAATAGCAACTGCAAGTAAAAGATTAATGGGGATAGCTATTGGAGCTGAAGATTTTGTAACAGATATGAAAACTACTAGATCTTTAGAAGGTATAGAACTTTTAACTGCAAGAAGCCAAGTACTTTTAGCAGCTAGAGCAGCTGGAATATATGCATTTGATACAGTATTCTCAGATGTTAATAATGAAGAAGGATTTATCCAAGAAACTTCATTAATAAAACAATTAGGATTTGATGGTAAATCAGTAATTAATCCAAGACAAATTGGACCAGTAAATAAAATATATACTCCATCACAAAAAGAAATAGATAAATCAATAAAAATAATAATAGCTGCAGAAGAAGCTAAAAAACGTGGTTCAGGTGTTGTATCATTAAATGGGAAAATGGTAGACAAACCAATCATTGAAAGAGCTAAAAGAGCAATAATGCTTGCTAAAGCAGCTGGAGTACAAGTTGATTTTGGAGGTGACGTTGATGTTAAATAATATAGGAAGAGAAATACCAGGAAATATTAAAGGTATGGATGGAAAAGACGTTTTTAAAGGAGCTTTTGCAGTAGAACCAACTGGAAGATTAAGAGGAAGAGAAATAAGTAAAATCGAACCAGGAGAAAGCAAATTATTAAATAATATAGAAGAAGCTATTAAAAAAGTTGGATTAAAAGATGGAATGACAATTTCTTTTCACCATCACTTTAGAGAAGGAGATTATGTTTTAAATAATGTTATGAATGTAATCGCTAGTATGGGAATTAAGAATTTAACTTTAGCTCCAAGTTCATTGAACGGAATACACAAAGATTTAATAAAACATATTAAAAATGGTGTAGTTACAAAAATTAGTACAAGTGGGATTAGAGGTGAACTTGCTGAAGAGATTTCAAATGGTTTAATGGATGAACCAATTGTTATAAGATCTCATGGTGGAAGAGCTAGAGCTATTGAAAGTGGAGAAGTTAAAATTGATGTTGCATTTTTAGGAGCACCTTGTTGTGATAATTATGGTAATGCTAATGGATATGAAGGAGAATCTTTCTGTGGTTCATTAGGATATGCTAAAGTTGATGCTAAATTTGCAGATAAAGTAGTTTTAATTACAGATAATTTAGTTCCATATCCAAATGTTCCTGCAAGTATAGAACAAGTTGATGTTGATTATGTTGTTACAGTAGATCAAATCGGAAATCCAGCTGGAATAGTTTCAGGAGCTACAAGATATACTAAAGATCCAAGAGAATTATTAATAGCAAAATATGCTTCAGAAGTAATGTTTGCATCAGGATATTTTAATGATGGATTTTCAATGCAGTGTGGAACTGGAGGAGCATCTCTTGCAGTTGCTAGATTCTTAAAGGAAAGAATGATAGCTGATAATATAAAAGCTAGCTTTGCTCTTGGAGGAATTACAGGACAATTTGTAGAAATGCATGAAGAAGGTTTAGTTGGAAAATTATTTGATACACAAAGTTTTGATTTAACAGCAGCTAAATCAATTGGTAAAAATCCATATCATTATGAAATAGATGCATCATTTTATGCAAATCCACATAATAAAGGATGTGCAGTAAATAACCTAGACTTTGTAATATTAAGTGCATTAGAAGTTGATACTAACTTCAATGTTAATGTTATTACTGGTTCAGATGGTGTTTTAAGAGGAGCATCAGGTGGACATTGTGATACTGCTGCTGGAGCAAAACTTTCAATGATTGTTTGTCCTTTAATAAGAGGAAGAATACCAACAATAGTTGATGATGTTATCACTACAATTACACCAGGTGAAAGTATTGATGTAGTCGTAACTGATAGAGGAGTAGCTGTAAATCCTAAGAGAGCTGATTTAATTGAAAAACTATCAAAAACAGGAATACCAATGTTTACAATAGAAGAATTAAAAGAAAAAGCTTATAAATTAACAGGAACTCCAAAAAAAGTTGAATTTGAAGACAAAGTTATAGCTGTTGTTGAATATAGAGATGGTTCAATAATAGATGTAATAAGAAAAGTTAAATAGTAGATATAGATTAAAATAAGAAAAGTGGTGAAAATATGAATACAGAAGAGCTAATGTTTAAAATTTTAGATGGCAAAGAAAGTAGAGTCCTTAGACAGAAGGAGATACTAACTAAATATAATCAAACTTTAATTTCCTTTACGTTAAATATTCCAGGATTATATAAAATATCAGAGGAATATAAAAAAGTTTTTAATAAAGGAATTAGGGAAATTAAAGAAAATTTAGAGAGAAAAAAACTTCTTATTTCCTATGAAGAAGTAAATGAAAGAGAATCAGGATATGAGTTTTTCTGTATTGTATTAGCACCAGCTAACGATGTGAAAATGCTGATGATAGAACTAGAAAGTAGACTATCTATTGGAAGAATATTTGATATAGATGTTTTTGATAAGGAAGGTAGACTATTAAGTAGATCAGATTTTAGCATAAAAAAACGAGAGTGCTTAGTATGTTCAAATGATGCAGTTGTATGTTCTAGATCAAGAGCCCACAGTATAGAAGAAGTATTAGAAGCTATAGATAAATTAGTGAAGGAATTTATCTTAGAGGAGGAACTTTAAAATGATTGATATTTCATTTAAATTATCAGAGTTTGCTACACAGGCAATGTTATATGAAGTTTCTTGTTTTCCATCACCAGGACTAGTTTCACCGGTATCTAATGGTTCTCATAAAGATATGAATTTTTACACATTTATAGATAGCACAGTTGTGCTAAATAAATATATGGGTAAGTTTTCAGAAGCAGGATTTAACAGTGAAAGCTTAGAAGAATTATTTAAAAGCTTAAGGAAAATTGGAATTCAAGCTGAAGAAGAAATGTTTTTGAAAACTAACAATATTAACACTCATAAGGGAATGATATTTCTTATGGGATTAACAGTAGGTAGTGTTGCTTTTTGTATAGAAAATAATTTGGACTTTATCCAAATAAGAGAAAATATTAAGAAGATGTGTAATGACATAACTAGAGAACTTAAAGAAGCAGAGAATAAAGATGAAAAAGATTTATCTCATGGTGAAAAATTATACTTAAATTATGGAGTAACTGGAGTTAGAGGGGAAGCTGAAAATGGAATACCATTAGCCTTTAATTTTGCTTTAAAAGAATATGAAAAAGCAGAAGATTTAGATGAAAATGATCGATTATTGCATACATTATTTTATATTATGAGTGAATGTGAAGACTCTACAATATTGCATAGACATAATTTTGAAGTTTTAGAGCATGTTCAAGAAATCTCAAAAAAAGTTATAAACAATGGAAGTTTATATAATCCTAATATGAAAAAATATATAAGCGAGTTGAATGAAAACTTTATAAAAAAGAATATTAGTCCAGGAGGAAGTGCTGATATCTTAGCAGTAACTGTATTTTTGAGTCTAGTAAAAAATAATTTTTTTAGTAACTTCTCTAACTAGAGGAGTTACTTTTTTAGAAAAAAGTATAGTTTTAATGCATGAAAAATATAAAAAATATATATTAGACTAATGAAATGTGGAGAGATAAAATAAAAGTATAGAATAAATAAACTTAGGAGATGATTTTATGAAAAAGAGTATATCAAGAAAAATTATAGAAAATCATTTAGAAAGCGGAAGTTTAAATATTGGTGATGAAGTAAGAATAAAAATAGATCAAACATTAACACAAGATGCTACAGGAACAATGGCATACTTAGCATTTGAAGCATTAGGAATAGAGAAAGTTAAAACTGAAAAATCAGTAAGCTATATTGATCATAATACATTACAAGTTGGATTTGAGAATGCAGATGATCATAGATATCTTCAATCAGTTGCTGAAAAGCATGGAATATACTGCTCTAAAGCAGGAAATGGAATTTGTCATCAAGTGCATAGAGAAAGATTTGCAATACCAGGAAAAACCCTTTTAGGATCAGATAGTCATACTCCAAGTTCTGGTGGAATGGGAATGCTTGCAATTGGTGCTGGTGGAATGAGTGTAGCAATGGCAATGGCAGGAGATTCTTTTATCATAGTCATGCCTAAGATTGTAAATATTAATCTTACAGGAAAATTAAGAGCTGGAGTTGGAGCAAAGGATATTATTTTAGAGTTACTTAGAATCTTTTCAGTAAAGGGCGGAGTCGGGAAAGTTTTTGAATATACAGGTGAAGGAGTTAAGACATTAACTATTCCAGAAAGATGTACAATAGCAAATATGGGTGCAGAACTAGGGTTAACTACATCAGTATTTCCTAGTGATGAGAAAACTTATGAGTTTATGAAAGCACAAAAAAGAGAGAAAGATTTTATTGATTTAATGCCAGATGAAGATGCAGAATATGATGAAGTAGTAGAGATTAATCTTACAGAGTTAGAACCATTAATAGCAAAGCCACATATGCCTGATAAAGTTGTTACAGTAAAAGAATTAGAAGGACTAAAGGTAAATCAAATATTTGTAGGAAGTTGTACTAATTCATCATACTTAGATTTAGCAAAACTTGCATATATTTTAGATGGAAAAATCATAAATAAAAACGTAAGCTTAGTAGTAGCACCTGGATCAAGACAGGTATTTGAAATGATAGCTAGAGATGGAATACTTCAAAAGCTTATAAGTTCAGGAGCTAGAATATTAGAATGCGCATGTGGACCATGTGTAGGTGTAGGACAAGCACCTAGTACAGATGGAGTTTCATTAAGAACTTCTAATAGAAACTTTTTTGGAAGAAGTGGAACTAAGAGTGCAGAAGTCTATTTAGTAAGTCCAGAAGTTGCTGGTGCTAGTGCATTAGCAGGAGTTTTAGTAAATCCAATGGATATAGAAAATATAGATGGAATATTAGAAATAAAGGAATCAAATAATGTTATAGTAGATGATAGAATGATAGTTACGCCACCAGAAGATGGAGTAGACATTGAAGTTTTAAGAGGACCAAATATAAAACCTTTACCATTAAGAGGAGAATTAGAAGAAACTTTAATGGGTAAAGCAATAATAAAGGTAGTAGATAATATAACAACAGATGATATTATGCCAGCTGGAACAAAAATCATTGGATTACGTTCAAATGTTCCTGAAATATCAAAATATGTTTTTTCGAGAATAGATGATAAATTTTATGAAAATGCAAAGAGAGAAAAGGGTGGATTTATAGTTGCTGGTGAAAATTATGGGCAGGGTTCAAGTAGAGAACATGCGGCTCTTGCACCAATGTACTTAGGAATAAAAGCAGTTATAGCGAAATCTTTTGCAAGAATTCATAAAGATAATTTAATTAATTATGGTATATTGCCATTAATTTTTAAGAATAAAGAAGATTATGATAAGATTGAAAAAAATCATAATTTAGAAATTATAAATGTAATTGAATCACTAGATACAGGAGAATATAAAGTTATAGATAAAAAGACAAATGAAACTTACATCATGATATTAGAAGTTACACAAAGGCAAAAGGAATTGTTAAAAGCAGGTGGACAGTTAAATTATATAAAAAATAAATAAAAAAATAGACTGTTATTCTAGTGAAATAACAGTCTATTTATATATAACTGAAAATTAAAATTTTAGTTTTCTTCACTTCCAAGAGCATATTTTGCTACTAAAGCTGCTATAATTCCACCAATAATAGGTGCAACTAAGAATATCCATAGTTGTGATATTGCAGCACCACCAGCAAATAATGCAGGTCCGATACTTCTTGCAGGGTTAACTGAAGTTCCAGTTAAAGGAATACCTACAAGGTGAACACATAATAATGAAAAACCTATTGTAATTCCTGCAAATTGAGGGTTTCCTTTTTTCCCTGTAACAGCCATAATAGCTAAAACAAATATAAATGTTAAAACTATTTCAACAAGTAATGCCCCTAAAACAGTTAAATGATTTACACCATTTTGACCAAAATTATTTAAAGGCATTTTATCAGATTTTAAGAATAACATTAAAATAAATGAAGCAAAAATACCACCTAAAACTTGAGCGATAATATATCCTACAAGATTTTTAACATCGATTCTTTTATTTACAAACATAGCAATTGAAACAGCTGGATTAATATGACATCCAGAAATACTTCCAATTACATAAACTAAAATAAGCTGAGAAATACCAAAAGCACAAGCAATCCCCAAAATACCAATGCCTTTAATTCCTCCACCTAAAACAGCAGCACCTGTTCCAATTAGAACAAGTATAAAAGTTCCTATAAATTCCGCAAAAAATTTTCTCATTAATAAAACTCCATTCTAAAATAAATTTACTTAACAAAGTATAAATAAAATTGAAAAAAAATACAAATTTCAAAAAAAAACCATTTATCATAAAAATAAAAGAAGATGTTTTCATATTGCTTATAAATGAATAGAATATATGATTATTTGTGAAAAAAATAAAAAATAAATTATAAAAATAACATTACTAAATTTGAATATATAAATAAAAGAGTACAAGGGTTGAAATAAAATGATAAAATATAAAATAAATAAAAAGTTGAGGTATAGGAATGAGATTAGATAAATTTTTGGCTCAAGCTGGGATAGGAAAAAGAAAAGATACTAGAAAATACATAGAAGATGGTTTAGTAAAAGTAAATGGAAAAATTATACATGTACCTGCTATAGAGATAAATGAAAATATGGATGTTATAGAATTAAATGAGGAAAAAGTAATAAAAAAAGAACAAGTATATTATATGTTAAATAAACCAAAAGGATACATAACAGCAACAAAAGATGAAATACATAAAACCGTATTTGATTTATTTGAAGAAGATATGAAAGGAATTTTTCATATTGGAAGGCTAGATAAAGATACAGAAGGATTATTGTTATTTACAAACGATGGAGAATTTGAACATAAAATCATGTATCCAGATAAACATATAGATAAAACTTATTTTTTTATAGCATTAGGAAATATAGATGAAGACAAGAAGCAATCTTTAGAAAAAGGAGTTTATATAAATAAAGGAGAAGTTTTAACAAAGGAAGCAGAAATAAATAATATTAGAAATTTTCAAAATCTTCTTCAGTTAGAAGAAGGGATAAAAGAGAAAATTGATATTAGTGAAATAAGTTATATAAATCAAAATATTGTATGTGGTGAACTTATTATAAAGGAAGGGAAAAAACATCAAGTAAAAAAAATGCTAAAATCAGTTGGATGCAAGGTTATTTTTTTACAAAGAATAGCAATAGGTAATTTAGAATTAGATAAAAAGTTAAAGCTAGGAGAATATAAGAAATTAAGAGAGAAAGAGAAAGAAAAAATATTTAGAGAAACTATTTAATTGCGTAAAAATTATTATCTAGGATATAATTAAAATAAAAAAGGATTTATGGAGGGGGAGCATGAACATTAATGTGGATGAGATAAAAAGAGAATTAGAATGTTATAATCCTAAAGTAATCTATTTGTTTGGATCAGCAGCAAGAAATGAGCTTAGAGAAGATAGTGATATAGATATAGCTTTTTTAGGAAAGTTAAATTTAAATGAATATGATATTTTTATGAAAGCTCAAGAACTTGCTTTTTTATTGAAAAGAGATGTGGATTTAATTGATTTAAGAAAAGCATCTACAGTGTTTAAAAAAGAAGTTGTAGAAAAAGGTAAAGTTATAAGCTGTAATGATAATAATGAGAGAATGTTGTTTGAAATGAGAACATTAAAAGAGTATGCTATGTTAAATGAAGAAAGAAATGAAATTATTAAAAATATAAGAGAGCGTGGTAGTGTTTATGGGAACGGATATAATTCTAAATAAAATAGAAACAATTGAGAGATGTATATATAGAATAAAAGAAGTCTATGCAAATAATAAAGAAAATCTAGAGGATTATACAAAGCAAGATTCAATAATACTTAATATACAAAGAGCTTGTGAAGCATCTATTGATTTAGCAATGCATATAATATCAGAAAAAAAATTAGGCATTCCACAGACTAGTAGAGATGCATTTGAGGTTTTATGTAAAAATGGAATGATTGATAAAGATTTAAATAAAAATCTAGGAGCAATGGTTGGTTTTAGAAATATTGCAGTGCATGACTATAAAAAAATAAATTTAGAAATAGTTAGAATGATAATAGAAAAACATTTAGAAGATTTTAATGAATATGTTTATTATATAAATAAATTACTTTAAGCTATGCTTATTTAGAAATTTGACTGGACACATTTGTGTCCAGTTTTTTTGTAAGCTTAATCAGGGGGATTTTTAATCCTATCAAATAAATATTCCCATGTACCATTTCCTCCAGCAATTGGAGTGCCTACAGCACCACCGAATGTAGGTGTAAGATAGGCAAAAATAATAGCATTAAGCATAGGTTTATCTATACGTAATTTATTATATGAATCACTTATAGAATTTAATGATTCATTAAACTCTATAAGTGATATATCATGGTCTAAATATTTTTTGGTTACAATTTTTAAACCCTCGATTAAGTAATTTATATCAGATAGTAAAATAGTTTTATTATTAATATCAATATTCTCTACTATGGGATATTTTTCATTTGTTATTGATCTTAATAGTTTAAAATAATCAAAAAGTCCTTCAGCTTTTTTGATTGTTTTTTTATGGGTTAAGCTTTTCTTAAACAAGATAATTCATTCCTTTCTATATTAAAATCAGTATTTAGGTAAAGTAGAGGAATAGTTTAAAATATCAGTTAAAGGAAAAACACTATCACCTGTAACAAATGGAGGATTAACTAAAAAACATGCTAAAACTGGAAAATCTGATTTTAAAAGATCAAAAGTTTCTATATGTTTTTCAAGTTCATACTCTAAGTCTGAAAAAGTAAGAGTATTATCTTTATAAGAACAAATATCTTTTTCAAATTTTTTCATTAAATTAGTTAAGTTTTCTAATATTAAATCCTGCTCAGAGGTGTCATTATCTAGTATTGGATATTTAGTTTCAACACAGGTATAAATATATTCTAAGCGATTATAGAAACCATTAATTCTTTGAAAAATATGTTTTTTATGAATTTTGTTGAACATAAAAATCACTTCCTTTTAATAACCAGGTGATAATATAAATATGAGACCACCTATTATTATTATAAATAATAGTATTATATTTTTTAATCTTGTTGATGATATTTTCATAAAAGCATTTTGTAATTCTCTTATTAGAGAATTTCCTCCTAGTATTTTGATATTAAAATTAAAAATTTAATCTTAATATCATAGTATAATAAAAGCTTTAAGTATATCAAATTAACTAATTTAGAGTAATAGAAATCATTGTTTAAAAACACTAATAAACTAATAGAATAATATTATATGGAAGTGATAATTTTATTATTAAATCCATTCGTATATGAAATAACTATATTTTGGTTGATACACAGTATTAAAAATAAAACCAATGATAAATTTGATTTTAGCATTGGTTTTATCATTTTTAGTAATTAGATTATATTTTGAATTCTTTATTTATATAGGTATATAGATAGGAGATTATCTTGGATAAATAAAAGCTGCAGGTATAATTATTTCTATATTTTCTTTACTAATATTAGTTTCATGACTTATTAATTCTAAAAAATCATCTTTGCTTAACGTACAATCTAATCGATATCCATTGTCGGAATATGCTCTCCATGTTCCTATCTTCATAAGATTTGGATATTCACTTATATTAGGTTTAGGAACTTTAAATGAAACAATATAATCGATTTCATCACCACCATTTAAGGATGTGAAAAATTTGAAAAAATCTTTAACACTCATAAAATATCTCCTTTAAATTTTAATTAGAACTTATTATATTATTATAAAATAAATTACAAATAATGTAAATTATATATATTTAATTAGATAAAACCCTTATAGTGGAGGCTATAAGGGCTTTTTAATATATAAAGTTATTTAAATTAAAAATTATTAGCTCACATTCGTGTTTAAAAGTTTGGCAAAATCACCATTTAAGGATTTTAAAGTTTTGAAATCGCCAACTTCTGAAATCTTACCATTTTTCATAAATAGAATACTGTCATACTTACTAAGCATTTCTTTATCTAATTTATGAGTAATAGTTAAGATTGTAAGATCATCTTGAGTAAGTAAAGTTTGTTCAATATCACTTGCAGTTTTTAAGTCTAGAGCAGAAGTTCCTTCATCTAAAATTAAAAGTGGAGTTTTTCTTATTAAAGCTCTAGCAATAGCAATTCTTTGTTTTTGACCACCAGATAGATTAGATCCATTTTCACCAACTGAAGTATTAATACCTTGAGTTAAATTAGATAAAAATTTATTTACACCACTAACATTTAGTGCATGATTTAATTCTTCGTTTGTAAAATCTTTAGATAGGGTAATATTTTCTCGTATATCTTTATTAAACATATAGACATTCTGATGAATTACAGACATAAATTTACCTATACTGTTAGAGTTTATATCTTTAATTTCAGAATTATCAATTTGCACATTACCAGTATAGTTAGGATAATAGCCAAGTAAAATTTTAATTAAAGTAGTTTTTCCACAGCCACTTTCTCCAACTAAAGCATATTTTTTATTCTTTTCAAATTTGAAGTGTAAATTATCTAATATAATTTTATCGTCACTATAAGAAAAGCTTAAATCATTAATAGAGATTTTATCATTAAAGACTTTTAAAGGTTCTCTATTATCTGGAACTTCCCCTTGTTTAATTATAGTTAAAAGTTTTTCATTCACTTCAGACATTCCTTTTATCATAGTAGCTTTTTGAATAATCCACATTATAGGACCAGAAACACCATTTCCTAAATTTAAAATAGCTATTAATGAACCAACAGTTATACTTCCATTTATTAAAAAGAACCCACCAACAATGGTACCAGATATTTGACAACCAATTGCAAGGATTAAAGAAACAGCATTAGCAATAGCTGTTAAATGGAGAGATTTAAATTTAGATTTCGAAAGCTCTAAATTTTTTTGCTTAAATTCAGACGAGCTTTCTTTTTCAATATCATAAGACTTAATTACTTCATATCCAGCAAAAATATCTTTTATATTTTGAGTGAAAAAATTAAGATTTTCTGAAAGGGTATTTTGTCTATGACTTAAAGGTTTACTAAATAACATAGGAACAATAAGCATTAAAGCTCCAGTTATAAAAAGAACTAATGTTACCCATGGATTTATATATAGAAGAACAAAAACAGTACCAATAAAGATAACAATGTCACCAATCATCATTAGATAGGGAATAATATAATTATTTTCAATTAAATTTATATCATTAGTAAGATTAGAAATATAAGAAGCAGTGTCAGAAGAGGTAAAATCACTATGATTTTTATTCATGACACCTTTAAAAATATCTTCTCTTAAATAGTTTAAAGTTTTTCTTAAATAAACGGCTTGACTAGCTCCTGTAAGGTAATCATTTGCACCCATTAAAATAAAATAAACTAAAGAGAAGATAGAGATTTTATAGAAGGCTGAAAGATTTCCAGAAACAGCAGTATCTACAATATTTCTTATAAGCAAGGCAACAAAAACTTGCATTAAAGCACCAATTGACCGGATAGTGACTGTGGTAAAAAGCAGTCCCTTAAATTTGAAAATATATTTATTCATAAATTCTTTTTGAAGATATATCAAGATAAGTTTAAATTCTGATATATCTCATCCTCCTTTTATATAAAATTAAAAATAATACGTTAGAAATAAAGTAGAACATCTTGACCATATAGATGCTCTACAAATTATTGAATAAATCAATCAAGACGAAGTTTATTATTTAGAAGATCTAGAAAAAGCTTTGTATTTTTTTTGTCTAAATAATAATAGCATTTATTATCTTTTTCTTTAAAGTATGCTATATCAATAGTAACAAAGGTTTGTAAATGATGATTTATTGTAGATGCAGCTAAATTAAGCTTTTTTGCTAGTTCATGAGTATAGTAAGGTCTTTCAGATAATAAGAAAAGAATTTTTTGGCGTGTCTTATCACCTAGAAGTTTTAAGAATCTTTCTAGATTATTTTCAATAGTTGTAAATTCAAATACTTCAATATTTTTATAACCTACATATGCGCATGGATTAGGGGAAGATAAATCATCTATCATAACACCAACCAAACTAAAATAAGACATACATACAGTAAGGTTCATATTAGAATCGAGTTTTAAACCTAGCCTATCTAAAAAATTAGAGCAGAAGAACTTTTCTTTATCAGAGTTATATAAATTTATATATACTTCTTCTTCTTTTTCTAAAATAGATAGAATCTCTGGTTCTAAAGGTTTATAAACTTCTGCAAGTTTATTTATAATATATCTTAATCTCATTTTGGTTTCTTCAGGGGAATCATAAAGATCTAATATAATTTCTTTATCCTCATCAGATAATTCTGTAAGGTTTCTAATATAATTTTTCATTAAAACTAAATCATGTTTAACATCATCCCAGCCTTTATTATCATCAATTAGTTTTTCACCGAGAAAGCATCCACCTATATAGTTAAAAAGAGTTTCTATATCACACTCATCGAATACTTTAAAGTAATCATCAATAGTGTATATATCATAATCATGAATAAAGCCCCAAAATATTACGTGAAAGGCATAGATTTCATCAAAAAAAGTGAATTCTTGCTTTTGATAAGATGTAAGTGAAGAATAAAGTATATCAGCGTATTCAATAAGTTTAGTTGGTTTAGAGAAAGTGAAAAGTGATTCAGCCTCTAAAACTTTATTAAGTGGTTTAAAGAGTACCCAACGAGCAAACTCTACTACAGGTTTTTTTATAAAAGTTACAGTCATCATATAAATATCATCTCCTTATTAGATAATCAGCTAATACCAATATATGGTATATGGGATATATTGTCAATATATTTTTGAAAATAAAAAAAGGATTTTCTTATTTTTAGAAAATCCTTTATAAAAATTCTTATATTTGGTTTCTATATTGAATAGGAGATACCCCAGTAAATTTTTTAAATGTTTTAGAAAAATGGCTTGTATCACAGTAATAAAGCAAGTTTGATATTTCTAATATAGGCTTTGTAGAAGTTTTTAATAATAATTTTGCACGTTCTATCTTCATCTTATGAACATAGTTAGTTATAGAGATATTCATCACATCTTTAAAAAGAGAACTTAAATAAGACGGAGAATTATTAAAATCTTTTGCCATTTGATTAAGAGAAAAATTGTCTTCTATATGTAAATGTATGTATTTTATCATGTTGTTGATCAAGAAATTACTTTTATTTTCTTGACCATTTAGAGATTTATGAATATATGAATCAAATATAGAAAGTTCTAAGGCATGAAGAGATTTAATACTTTTGCAAGATAAAATATTTTTATAAATATTTTGATAAAGAATAACTATAGAATCATTATTTACTGCACTTTGAAGTAATCCTTTAGCAAGAAAAGCATTCCAAATAATTAAATGATGCTTTTTAGTTTCAATATCTATTAGGGAATTTTCTTCAAGTGCTTGTCTAGCTTTTATGTTTTCCATAATGGAATTATAGTTGTTATTTTGAACTAACATATAAAAATCAGTATCTAAAAATGGTAGATATGTATCTAATGAAATATCAGTAATCATAAAAATCCTCCATGAAATTAATTTATAGATATTATACAAAAAATATACAAAAAATACAAATAATATAAAAGGGGAAAAATGCTGAAATGATATAATTTAAAATACATATTTGGGAATAATAGGGGGATGAAATGGATTTAGAATTGAAAAACAAATTAAAGAAGATAACATGGCCGATATTAGTAGAAATGATTTTAATGTCTCTTTTAGGAAGTATGGATATTTTTATGCTTGGAAAATATTCAGATAATGCTGTAGCAGTTGTGGGGATAATTAATCAATTGGTGTGGATGATTAATTTAGCTTTTTGTATAACAACAGCAGGTACATCAGTTTTATTAACTCAATATTTAGGTGCAAAAAAATCTGGGGATGATATAGTTCAAATTTGTGGAATATCTATTGGACTTAATGGAATTTTGGGGATAATTCTTAGTGTTCTTGTTGTAGGAACAGGAAAAGGATTATTTCATTTATTAAATACACCATTAGAATTAATAGAACTAGGAAATGGGTATATGCAAATAATTGTAGGATGTTCTTTTGTTATAGCTATAATGATGACTTTCACAGCTATTTTAAGGGCTCATGGATTAACAAAAATTTGTATGAAAATAACTTTAATAATGAATGGGATAAATATTATAGGAAACTATTGTCTTATATTTGGTAAGTTTGGATTTCCAGAGCTTGGAGTTAGCGGAGCTGCAATAGCAACAACTTTTAGTAGAATAGTAGCATTAATAATTTTAGGTTATCAAGTATATAAATTAGTACTGCATAAGCTAACTATAAAGATAGTGAAGAATTTTTCTAAAGAGCATTTTAGTAATATAGTGAAGATTGGAATTCCAACAGTAGGAGAACAATTTTCTTATAATATAACTCAATTAATAATAACTAGCTTCATTAATACAATGGCTATAAGCAGTATAGCAACTAAAGGATATATAAATAATATAATATTTTTATCATTTATGTTTTCAGCGGCAGTAGGACAAGGAGCTAGTATAGTAATTGGACAGTTAATAGGAGAAGGTGAAGGGGATAAAGCCTATGAATTATATAGATACAGTATAAAAATATCTATGATTATTACTGTTGTAGAAAGTTTTGTATTAGTATTTTTAGGGCGAGTTATATTAGGGTTCTTTACTGATAATGAAGCTATTATTACATTAGGAGTAATAATATTAGTAATCGATGTTTTATTAGAACCAGGACGTGCAATGAATTTAGTTGGAATAAATGGAATAAGAGCAACTGGAGATGTTAAATATCCTGTATATATAGCTATATTTTCTATGTGGATATTTGCAGTTGGACTAGCCTATTTTTTAGGAATAGTCTTAAAACTTGGATTACCTGGAATATGGATTGCATTTGCAGTAGATGAATGGGTTAGAGGAATTTTAATTTATAAGAGATGGAAGTCTAGAAAATGGGTAACTAAACTGTTACAACAAATTTAAATAAAACTATACAACTATGTATAGAAGTATAGATTTAAAAACAGAAAGCCCTCTGTATCTAGTGATAGGTGCAGACTCGGAGTTAATTGCTTTTAATCCCTAAAGCCTTACTACCAAAGCAGAGTTAGAAATGACAAGTGTAACGGTGCGAAAGCAGAAAAAAGTGTAAGGATAACCTAAGTTGAAATAAAATCTAATTAGGTTCTATGAATGGATAATCGTGGCACATAGAATACGTTAGGCACTAAGGGTTTTAATAATGGGTGTTTAGCAGGGAATGTCCTAAGTCTTTTAAGATATGGATAACCTTCAACGACTATCTCCTTGAGGGAGAGTAAAACCACAAGCTAAGGGTGGAGGAAAAATACCGTATCTCTGTAGAGATAAAGATATAGTCTACGCTTATGTGAAAGCATAAGAGGTCTACCAGTAATGGAAAGACTGCTATAATGTTGCGAATTATAGTGAATGAGAAAAATATATATAAATCTAGTAAATGTGGATATTTAATCTCTTAATATAGGAATACTATAATTAAGAGATGGTACAGAAAATAATTTGCAAAATCTTGTATCATCATTAGGAGGTGATATAAGTGTTAACAGGAATTAAAATAAAATTAAATCCTACAGAAGAACAAGAAATTTTATTTTGGAAATCTGCTGGAGTAGCTAGATGGTCTTATAATTATTTCTTAGCAGAAAGTAATAATTACTATAATGAAAATAAGAAAAGTCTTAAAGAAAGTGATGTTAGAAAACATATAAATAATGTTTTGAAGAAAACAACACATACTTGGCTTAAAGAAGTTGGTAGTAATGTTATGAAGCAAGGAGTAAAAGATGCAAATTTAGCTAGAGATAGGTGGTTTAAAGGATTAGGCAATAAACCTAAATTTAAAAGCAGAAGAAAAAATAAAATTAGTTTTTATGTAAATTATGAAAATTTAAAGAAAGTTAAAGGCGGTTTTAGAGGTGAAAAGATTGGTTTTGTGAAAACTTATGGAGCATTACCAAAATTAAAAGTAGGTGAAAAATATTCTAATCCTAGAATATCATTTGATGGTAGAAGCTGGTTTCTATCAGTTGGATATGATAGAAAATTCGAACCTGTTAAGTTAACAGGAAAGAGTTTAGGAATTGACGTTGGAATAAAAAAACTTGCAGTTTGTTCAGAGGGTAAAGTTAAAAAGAACATTAACAAAACTAAAAGAGTTAAGTTCTTGAAAAAGAAGCTAAAAAGAGAACAACGTAAGTTAAGCCGAAAGATAGAAAATAATATTTCAAGTTATACTAAAACTAGAAAGCCCATTTATAAAAAGCCTTTAAAGGATATAAAAAACATCCAAAAACAAAATAATATTATTCGTAATTTATATAAAAAACTTAACGATATAAGAACTAACCATTTACATCAAACAACAAATGCTATTGTGAAAACCAAGCCTAGCAGAATTGTAATGGAGACTCTTAATATCAAAAATATGATGAAGAATAAACACTTAGCAAAAGCTATTGCAGAACAAAGTTTATATGAATTTAAAAGACAAATTAAATATAAATGTAAAAAGTATGGAATAGAGTTTGTAGAAGCTGATAAATGGTATCCTTCATCAAAAAAATGTTCTTGTTGTGGAAATATCAAGAAAGACCTAAAACTTAAAGATAGAATATATAAATGTTCTTGCGGTCTTAAAATTGATAGAGATTTAAATGCAAGTATAAATTTAGCAAATTATCCAATTCAGAACATCTAACCTAAAATAGATTCTGAATATGTACCTAGCGATACTGGGGAATTTAAGCCTTTGGACTATCATACAGAACCAAAGTAGTATGTGGTGTATCATTACAAAATGGGATAGATGAAGAAGGAAGATACAATACGAAAGTCTTAGGATATAAGTTGTATCACAGTATAAATATTTATATTTAAATAGAAATGTATATATTTTTCGTATCGGAAAGTAAAGCTTTTGTGCAATTTGCATAAAAGCTTTAAAAATAAATAAAAAGGGTGAGAGGTATGAGAAAAAAGTTAAATAAACTAATGGGGGTATTACTAACAACTATTTTGTTAATTGGAATAGTTGGCTGTGGAAGCGAGAATGGAAAAGTTTCTAAGGAAGACTACAATGGAAGAGTATTTTATGAAATATTTGTAAGAGCATTTAATGATAGTAATGGTGATGGAATTGGTGATATTAATGGTGTAACAGAAAAGTTAGATTATCTACAAGATTTAGGAATAGGAGGCATTTGGTTAATGCCTATAAATTCATCACCAAGCTATCATGGATATGATGTAATTGATTATAAAGAAATAAATAAAGAATATGGAACAATGGATGATTTTAAAAATCTTTTAGAGGAAGCACATAAGAGGGATATAAAAATTTATATAGATATGGTGATAAATCATTCTTCTAGTGAAAATATGTGGTTCAAAGAAGCTAGTGAAGGAAAAGAAAATAGATATAGAGATTATTATATATGGACAGATGATAAGAAAGAAGCATCAATGATGTCTCCAATGGGAACTATGCCTTGGGCAAAAGTAAATAAAAATGATGATGAATTTTATTATGGAATTTTTTGGAGTGGAATGCCAGATTTAAATTTAGATAATGAAAAGGTAAAAACTGAATTAAAAGATATCGCAAAATTCTATATTGATATGGGTGTAGATGGATTTAGAATGGATGCTGTAAAGTGGTTTCATAATGAAGCAGAAGAAAATAATAGATTTATAGAGGAATATTCAGAATACTGTAAGAGTTTAAATGAAGACTTTAAATTAGTAGGAGAGGTTTGGGATAGTGCATTTTCTATGGCACAATATCAAAATTCGCTGGATAGTTTTTTTGATTTCTCATTAGGAGAGAAGATAACAAAAGGGTTGTTAGGAGAGAATATAGAGAAACTACCGGAATCTATAAAATATAATTATGAATTATATACAGAGGAAAATCCAGAGTTTATAGTAGCTCCTTTTTTAAGTAATCATGATCAAAATAGAATAATGAATACTTTAGGAAGTTCAGAGAAAAAAATGAAAATGGCAGCAAGTATTTATTTAACATTGCCAGGAACTCCATATATTTATTATGGAGAAGAAGTTGGTATGAAGGGAATAAAACCTGATGAAGATATAAGAGAACCTTTTATTTGGGATAATAAAGATTTATCAAAAAATACTAAATGGAGAAAATCCACTAATGATTTAGATAAAATTGCTTTAAATGCTCAAAAAGAAGATGAGGATTCATTATACAATTTCTATAAAGAAATTATAAATGTAAGAAATAATAATAGTTCACTTCAGTTTGGGGATATAGAAAAAATAGAATCAGGAAAGTCAGAAATTATGATAATGAAAAGATCATATGAAAAAGAAACATCATATGTAATTATAAATAGTAAAGACAAGGATACAGAAGTAAAGTTAGAGAAAGGAAAATATAAAGTACTATTTAGTAGTGAGAGAGATGAAGATGAGATTAAAGTGAAAGAGGAAATAAACTTAAAGGGTGGAGAAATTATAATTTTAAAAAAATAAAGCTAATGGATATCATAAATATAGTGTTTATGATATCCGTTAGAAATACATAAAAAAAATGTTAAAAATTTTTTAACATTTTTAACAAAAAGTATTGTTTTTGTAAATAAATGGTGATAGAATGATAAATGTAGAAAACGTTTCCTCGAGAGGGAGGAAGAAAGAAATTTTTAGTATAGAAAATTAAGTAAATATAAAACTTAAATTAAAAGGGAATATTAAAGAAAAAACTGGAAAGGTTTCCGAATTTTTAAAGAGGAGGAGATTTATTATTTAAGCTTCTTTGGAAAGGGTTCCAGAAATGAGAAAATATTAGGGGGATTAAGATGGCAGGATTAGTTTTTAAAAATCTTTATAAAATTTATGAGAATGGGTTTGAAGCTGTAAAAGACTTTAATTTAGAAATAGAGGATAGGGAGTTTATAGTATTTGTAGGACCTTCAGGATGTGGGAAATCAACTACACTTAGAATGGTAGCTGGATTAGAAGAAATTAGTGAAGGTGAATTATATATAGGAGATAATATTGTAAATGATAAAGCACCTAAAGATAGGGATATTGCAATGGTATTCCAAAACTATGCTTTATATCCACATATGACTGTATATGATAATATGGCTTTTGGTCTTAAGTTAAGAAAGCTTCCTAAAGCAGAAATAGAAACGAAAGTTAGAAATGCTGCAAAGATTCTAGATATTGAATATCTTTTAGATAGAAAGCCGAAAGCACTTTCAGGAGGACAAAGACAAAGGGTTGCAATGGGAAGAGCGATAGTTAGAAATCCACAAGTTTTCTTGATGGACGAGCCTCTATCAAATCTTGATGCAAAGCTAAGAGTTCAAATGAGAATTGAGATTTCAAAATTATATAAAGAACTTAATACAACATTTATTTATGTTACACATGATCAAACTGAGGCAATGACTTTAGGAACAAGGATTGTAGTAATGAAAGATGGTGTAGTTCAACAAGTTGATACACCAAATGAAATATATAATAATCCAGTAAATATGTTTGTAGCAGGATTTATAGGAAGTCCACAAATGAACTTCTTATATGGAAAAGTAACTACAGAAAGTGAAAAAGCCTATGTAGAAGTTAACGGTAATAAAATTGAGTTAAATGAAGAGAAAAAAGAAAAATTAGAAAATGCAAATTGTTTAAATAAAGAAATTATTTTAGGAATTAGACCAGAAAAAATAATTTTTGAAACTGGGGAAGAAAGAAAAGGGGATATTAGATTTGAAAGTGAAATAGAGTTATTAGAAAACTTAGGATCAGAAACTTATATTCATACAAAGCTAGGAGATAAAACTTTAGTTATAAAAACAAAAAGTGGATTTACAAAAAAAATAGGAGAAAAATTCACATTTATTATAAATTCAAATGATTTTCATGTGTTTGATGAAGAAACTCAAAACACAGTTATATAAAAAGGGTATTAAAAGGGTTAGTTTAAATTAAAAATTTAAATATATAAAGTTTATGGAGGGGAATTATATGATAAAGAAAAGATTATTAGCATGTATTATGGCTACAGTAGTAGCAGGATCGATTTTCACAGGATGTGGAGGCGCATCAAAATCTGGGGGAAAAGATGGACAAGAAATAACTGTTTGGACAAAAGTTAAAGATGGAGAAATGAAGACAATTGAGGAAGAAGCAAAAGCTTGGGGAGAAAAGACAGGAAACACTGTAAAAGTTGTTAATGATGAAGGTGGATATCAAGAATTCTTACAAGCAGCAAACTCAAGTAAGGGGCCAGATGTGTATATCGGAATGCCACATGATAACTTAGCATCATTTTATGAGTCAGGATTATTAGAAGAAATTCCAGAAGGAAAATTTGATAAAACTAAATATGCAACAGATAGTGTTTGGGGAGCAACAGCATTTGAAGGTAAAAACTATGCAGTTCCAATGGCACAAGAAACTGTAGCATTATTCTATAATAAAGATAAAGTAAAAGAAGTGCCAAAAACTATGGAAGCATTAGTTGATATGGCTAAAAAAGATAAATTAGGATTCCAAATAGACTTAGGAAACTTCTATATTACAGGAGGAATCGTACAAACTTTAGGTGGATACATCTTTGGTGGTGAGCAAGGAGATTTAAAAGCAGATGATATCGGACTTGCTAATGATGGAGCAGTAAAAGGATATAAATTCTTAGGAGATTTAGTTAGAACTGATAAATTAATGCCAGTTGATATAACTGGAGATATAGCTTCAACTAACTTTAAAGAAGGAGAATCAGCATTCTATATTTCAGGACCATGGGATGTAGAGCAATTTGAAGAAGCTGGATTAAACTTTGGTGTAGCTCCAGTTCCAACAATTGGTGGGAATAAATATAAGTCTTTCTTAGGTGTTCAAACAGCATTTGTAAGTGCTAAATCAAACAACAAAGACTTAGCATTTGATTTCTTATCAGATTTAGTAAATAACAGAAGTGAAGAGTTATTTAAAGTTGGAAATAGAATTCCTGTATTAAATGATGTTTTAGAAAGTGATGCTATAAAAGAAAACAAATATTTACAAGGTTTTGTAGATCAATCTAAAGTAGCAGTTCCAATGCCAAACATTTTAGAAATGCAAGCAGTATGGAATGCAACTTCACAAATTACAAGAGTTTATAAAGGTGAAGATGCTAAAAAGGTAGCTGATGACATCGTTAGCGCAGTTAAAAAGGGTATAGAAACACAACAATAATAATAAAAGGATAGAGAAACTATTCTCTATCCTTTAATAATAATTAAATTCTTTAGCAAAATGGGAGAGGGGTATTATGAGTAAGAAAAAAGTAACCATAAAAGATAATTTTAGAGCTGTTAAGTTTTTGTCACCTGCAATAATAAGTATGATAATACTAACAGTTATTCCTATAATATATACGATTATAATAGCATTTACGAATTATAATATAAAAACATTAAATAAAGGGTGGAATTTTGTTGGATTAAAAAATTTCAAAGACGTTTTATTTGGACCATTAAAGGAAGTTTTTTTACCGGTGTTTGGTTGGACAATAGTTTCAGCAACAATTATTACATTAGGTGGTTTTGCAGTAGGACTAATATATGCTTTAGTTTTATCTAATAAAAATATGAAAGAATCTGCAATATATAAAGGTTTTTTAGTTATTCCATGGGCATTACCAGCAGCAATAATTACAATATCTTTTACAGGATTATTAAATAGTCAATATGGAGCAATAAATGGAATATTAATGAACTTAAATTTAATATCTGAACCAATAATGTGGCTTACAGAAGCAGGACCTGCAAGATTTGCAGTATTAGTAATAAGTATTTGGCTTGGATTCCCATATATGATGAATGTTTGTATAGGAGCATTATCAGCTATTCCAGAAACATATTATGAAGCAGCAAGCATAGATGGAGCTTCAACATTACAAAAATTCTTTAAGATTACATTACCATCACTTGCAAATACAGCATTCCCATTATTAATAGGGTCATGGTCATTTAATTTTGGTAGCTTTACAGCAGCATTCCTTTTATTAGGAGGAGGGCCTGTAAGACCTGATTCACCTTTTGCAGGATATACAGATGTATTAGGGTCAGCAGCTTATAAAATGACAACTCAATTTGGTAGATTTGATTTAGGAGCAGCTCTTTCAATTATATTATTCTTAATTGTAGGAACAATAGCCTTCTTCCAAATGAGAGCATCAGGACAATTTAAGGGGGAATAGAAGATGGAAGTAAAAATAAAAAAGACCGATTCTATAGAACCAAAAAATATAGAATCTAAAGTAAAAAAGAAAAAATATAAACATAAACATAAAATGACTAAACCTGAAAAGGTTACATTATGGATTAGTAGAATTTTTATATGGACAAGTATTCTTATAATACTATTTCCGGTAGTAGCAATAGTGACAGCATCACTTTCAACAGGATCAAGTTTTATACAAAAAGAACTTATTCCATCAGAAATAACATTTAAAAATTATTTGTATGTTTTACAAGAGACAGACTTCTTATTGTGGATATGGAACTCATTTAAGGTATGTTTATCTGTAGCAACAATACAAGTATTAATGACATTACCAGCTGCTTATACTTTTAGTAGATTAAGATTTAGCGGTAAGAAATATGGACTTATGTCTTTATTAATTCTTCAAATGTTTCCGGCATCAATGGCATTACCAGCTATCTTATCAGTAGCATATAAATTAAATGGAATGGATAATCACTTATTCTTAATTTTAATTATGTGTGGTGCAAGTGCTTATAACATTTGGTTAATGAAAGGATTTATTGATGGTCTTCCAAAAGAACTTGATGAATCAGCTTTAGTAGATGGAGCTACACATGCTCAAATATTTAGAAAAATAATTTTCCCATTATGTAAACCAATGCTTGTTGTAATTTTCTTCTTCTCATTTATAGGAACGTTTGGAGAATTTGTAATGTCAGCAGCATTAATTAAAGATCCAGCACTTAAAACTTTAGTTATGGGATTAAAATCATTTATGGATAGTGGAGTATCTACAAACTGGACAGCATATGCGGCAGCATCAGTAATGGCTACAATTCCACTTGCAATATTATTTGTATCAATTCAAAAATTCGTATCAAAAGGATTAGTTGCAGGAGCTGTTAAAGAATAAGAATAATATGTAAAAAATTAAATACCCTTTCTAAAAAATAGAGATAACAATAGAAAAGTAATCGTTTTAATGGTAAAATTGTAAATAAAAAGATAAAAATGGAATAAGGGGAATGGGAGATGAATATAAAGGATATAGCAGAATTAGCTGGAGTTGGAGTAGGAACAGTTTCTAGAGTTATAAATAATCATCCAGATGTTAAAGATGAGACTAGAGAAAAGATAAAAAAAATAATAGAAGAAAGTAACTACATTCCAAACAATAGTGCTAGAAATTTAAAAATGATGAATTCTAATACTATAGGGGTTCTGACTAGAGGTGTATTTAACCCATTCTTCTCTGAAATAGTAGATATAATAGAAAAAAGAATTAATCAAAATGGATATACAATGCTTTTAAGACATACAGATTACTCAGCTAGAGAAATTGATGAAGTTAGAAATTTAATTGAATTTCAAAATGAAGTAAAACTACAAGGAATTATATATTTAGGATGTGATATTAAAGATGTGAAAGAAGACACATTTAAAGATATTAAAATTCCTTTAGTTTTAGCTTCAACAAATAGTACCTATGATATAAACTTTAAAACTTTTTCATATGTAGGAATACAACAAGTACAATCTGCATTTAATGCAACAGAGTATTTGATAAAAAATGGAGGCAAAAAAATTGGAATTGTTTTAGGAATAAAAGAAGATATTGGATTAGGATTAGAAAGGTTACAAGGTTATTTAGAAGCTTTAAGAAAATATAAAATAGAAATAAAAGATGGATATATAAAATATGGTGGTTATACAATGCAAGAAGCATACAAGGTAACTAAGGAACTTATTTTAAACAATGAAGAGATAGATTCAATTTTTTGTATATCAGATATTATGGCTGTAGGAGTAGCAAAAGCTATAAATGATTTAGGTAAGAAAATTGGAGAAGAAATATCTTTAATTGGATTTGATGGTATGGAAATAACAGAATTTTATAATCCAGCAATAACTACAATAATGCAACCTAGAGATGAAATAGCAGAAAAAAGTATAGAAATTCTTTTAGATAATATAAGGGGTAGTAAAGAAAATAAGCATGTAGTTTTAGATACTAAACTTATAGAAAGAAGTTCAGTAAGAAATTTTAGAGTACATAAATAAATAGAGGAGAGTGATATTGTGAGTATTAAAAAATTTAGAGTTGGAGAAATTATAGACTGTAACTCAGTAGTAAAAAATATAACAGAGGAAAAGGGCGAAATACCTTATTTTAAAAGAGAAGAAAATAAATTAATATATGGTTTAGACAAAAAAGACTTAGTATATGGATTAGGTGAAAATGTTAGAGGAATAAACAAAAGAGGTTGGATTTTTGAAAGCTATTGTACAGATGATCCAAATCATGCGCAAGATAAAAGGTCACTTTATGGGGCACATAATTTTATAGTTATATATGGAGTAAATAAAAGTATCGGGATATTTATTGATACACCAGCTAAAGTAAAATTTGATATTGGATATACAGATAAAGATGTACTAGAAATTGAAATAGAAAAAAATAATTATGATTTATATATAATTGAAGAAAATGATATAAATAATATTGTGAAAGAGTTTAGAAAACTTATAGGAATGAATTATGTTCCACCTAAATGGGCCTTTGGATATCAACAAAGTCGTTGGAGTTATGGGACAGCAGATGAAGTAAGAGAAATTGGAAAAACTTTTAGAGAAAAGAATATACCAATAGATTGTATTTATTTAGATATAGATTATATGAAAGATTTTAAAAATTTTAGCATTAATAATGAAACGTTTCCGAAATTTGAAGAACTAGTTGAAGAAATGAAAAATGAAGGAATAAGACTTATTCCAATAATAGATGCAGGATGTAAAATAGAAGAAGGATACGATATCTATGAAGAAGGCATTGAAAAAGGACATTATTGCTTAGATAAGGAAGGAAACCCTTTTGTAGCAGCAGTATGGCCAGGAAAAGTTCATTTCCCAGATTTCCTTAATAAAGATGCAAGATTATGGTTTGGAAAAAAATATAAGTTTTTAACTGATAAAGGAATAGAAGGTTTCTGGAATGATATGAATGAACCGGCTATATTCTACTCAGAAGAAGGATTGAAAAAGGCATTTGAGTTTGTAGAAGAAAGTAAAAATAAAAATTTAGATATATATAGCTTTTTTGAATTAAAAGATAAAATGCTAGGTTTAAGTAATAGTAATGAAGATTATAATAGTTTTTATCATAATGTAGATGGGCAAAAAATCAAACATAATGATATACACAATCTATACGGTCACAATATGACAAGAGCAGCAGCAGAAGGTTTAGATAGTATAGATGAAAATAAAAGATTTTTATTATTCTCTAGAGCATCATCAATTGGAATGCACAGATATGGAGGAATATGGACAGGTGATAATACATCATTATGGGAACATTTGGAAATGAATGTAAAAATGATGCCAAACTTAAATATGTGTGGATATCTTTATACAGGAGCAGACACAGGTGGATTTGGTGGAAACTGTACAGCAGACTTATTAATAAGATGGTTCCAATTTAGTATATTTACACCTTTATTTAGAAATCATTCTGCAATGGGAACAAGAAAGCAAGAACCTTTTGCATTTGGTTTAGAAAATGAAAAAACATTAAAAAATATTATAGATATTAGATATGCTCTTATTCCATATATTTATAGCGAATATATGAAAGCAACAAATTCTTATGATTCAATGTTCAAACCTTTAAGTTTTGAATATAAGGATTTAATGGTTCGTGAAATAGAGGATCAAATTTTAATGGGTGATTCATTAATGCTTACACCTATAGTTAAACAAAATGCAAATGGAAGATATGTATATTTACCAGAGGAAATGCTTTTAGTAAAAGGAAAATCTTTGGAAAACTTAGAATATAAAGTTATGGAAAAGGGACATCATTATATAGAAGCAGAATTAGATGAAGTTATTTTCTTTATAAGAAAAGACAAAATGCTTGTTTTAGGTGAAGTAGCAGAGAGTGTTCAAGCGATAGATGAAAAGACTATAAAAGTTAAAGCATTTATAGAAACAGAGGGTTCTTACACATTATATAATGATGATGGAATATCAAAAGATTATATTAATGGGATAAAAGATGAAATAAAAGTAGTCATAAAAAATAAAGATAAGAATATTGATATAAAAATAGAAACTACATTAAAAAATAAAGTAATAGAAGTAGAAGTATATACAAAAGATTCAAAAATAATAGAAAGATATGAATTATAAAGGGAGATAATTTTATGAAAAAGAGAAGCAGTGGGATACTAATGCATATATCATCATTACCAGGGAGGTTTGGAATCGGTTCCGTAGGGAAAGAAGCATATGACTTCGTAGATTTTCTAGTAAAGGCAGGTCAAAAGTATTGGCAAATACTACCTTTAGGACATACTAGCTATGGAGATTCACCTTATCAATGTTTTTCAGCATTTGCAGGAAATCCACATTTTATTGATTTAGATATATTAAAAGCAGAAGGATTACTTGAAGAAGATGATTATATAAAAGAAAATTTTGGAGAAGATTTAGAAAAGATTGATTATGGATTAATCTTTGAAAAAAGAAATGAAATTTTAAATTTAGCATATTTAAATTTTAAGAAAAGAAATTTAAATAGACATGAAGATTTTCTATATAAAAAATTTAAAAAAGAAAATAGTTTTTGGCTAGAAGATTATAGTGAGTATATGGCTATAAAGGATAAATTTAATTTAAAATCATGGCTTGAATGGGACGAGGATATAAAAAATAGAGAGCAAAGAGCTATGGATAGATATAGAAAAGAGCTTAAAGAAGAAATGGAATATTATAAATTTATTCAATTTATATTTTTTAAGCAATGGAATGAGCTAAAAGAATATGCAAACTACAATGGAGTAGAAATCATTGGAGATTTACCTATATATGTTGCAGCAGATAGTGCAGATATGTGGAGTAATAAGAAAATGTTTAAAATAGATGAAAATGATATGCCAAAAGTAGTAGCAGGATGTCCACCAGATGCATTTGCAGTAACAGGTCAACTGTGGGGCAATCCAATATATGATTGGGATGAAATGGACAAAGAAGGTTATACTTGGTGGATTTCAAGAATAAAAGAAAGTTTAAAAATATATGACATGGTTAGAATAGATCACTTTAGAGGATTTGAATCTTATTGGGAAATTCCATATGGTGATACAACAGCTGAAAATGGAGAATGGGTTAAAGGGCCTGGAATCAAATTGTTTAATGCAATTAAAGAGGCACTTGGAGAAGTTAATATTATAGCAGAAGACTTAGGATTCATGACAGATGAAGTTATAGAATTTAGAAAAGAAACAGGTTTCCCAGGAATGAAAGTTCTTCAATTTGGATTTGGAGGAGAAGATAGTGGAGATTTACCTCATAATTATGAGCAAAATACAATAGCTTATTTAGGAACTCACGACAATGACACTATTATGGGATGGACAGAAAATTTAGCTACTAAAAAAGAAATTGAAAAGGCAAAAGACTATTTAAATGTAAAAGACTTAAATAGTGAAGATTACTTGAGAGAGATTTGGAAATCAGTAAGTTTTTTAGCAGTAGTAACAATGCAAGATTTATTAGGACTTGGTAGTGAAGCTAGAATGAATACTCCGTCAGTGTTAGGTGGAAACTGGCAATGGAGAGTAAAAAAAGAATATCTTACAGATGAAGTAGCAGAGGAATTAAAAGATTTAACAGTACTATATGGAAGAATTTAAGTAGAAGTGTGAGAAGATTTTAGTAAATATTATTGGAGGAATTTTAAATGAAAAATGAATTAAGAGAATCTATGGAACGTCAGCTAAAAATAAAGTATGGTGTAAGCTTAGAAGAAGCATCGAAAGGTGAAATATTCTGGAGCCTTTCATCAGCATTAATGGAAACTATAATTGATAATTGGAACAACACTAATAAGGTTTATGGAGAAGGAAAGCAAGCTTATTACTTATCAGCAGAATATTTAATGGGACGAGCACTTGGAAATAATTTAATTAACTTAGGATTATATGAAGAAGTTTCAAATCTTTTAAAAGAGTTAAATATAGACATTAATGAAATTGAAGAATCAGAAGAAGATGCAGCTCTTGGTAATGGAGGTCTTGGAAGACTTGCGGCATGCTTTATGGATTCAGCGGCAGCTATGGAAGTACCTTTACGAGGATACGGAATTAGATATTCAAATGGATTATTCAAACAATATTTCAAAAATGGATTCCAAGAAGAGTGTGCAGATAATTGGTTAACTTATGGAGATCCTTGGAGTATAAGAAGAGAAAGAGAATCTGTCATTGTTACATTTAAAGATATGGAAGTTAAAGGGGTTCCATATGATACTCCAATAATAGGATACGATAGCAAAAATATAAATACTTTAAGATTATGGAAATGTGAGGCTTTAGAAAGTTTTGATTTTCATGCATTTAATGAAGGTAAATATGCAAAAGCAGTAGAACTTAAAAATAAAGCAGATGATATATCAAGAGTTTTATATCCAAATGATGACATGAAAGCAGGTAAATTATTAAGACTTAGACAGCAATATTTCTTAGTAAGTGCATCAGTTCAAGATATTATAAGAAGCCATGTAAAAAGATTTGGGAAAAACTTTAATAACTTTTCAGAGTATCATGCAATTCAATTAAATGATACTCATCCAGTATTAGCAATACCAGAGTTTATAAGAATTTTAGTAGATGATTATAAAGTAACCTTTGATAAAGCATTAAAGATAGCAAAAGGTGTGTTTGCATATACAAATCATACTATATTAGCAGAAGCTTTAGAAAAATGGGATAACAAACTTATAGTAGCATTATTCCCAAGAATATTAGCAATAATCAAAATGATAGATACTAGATTTATAAATGAATTAAAGAAAAAAAGTTATTCAGAAGAAGCTATTGAAGAGTTTAGAATAGTTAAAGATGGTATAACTAGAATGGCTAATTTAGCTATTGCAGTGGGATTTGCAGTTAATGGAGTTGCTAAATTACACACAGATATATTAAAAGAAACTGAACTTAATAATTGGTATAATTTATATCCAGAAAAATTCCAAAATAAAACTAATGGAATTACGCCAAGAAGATGGCTTAGACTTTGTAATAGAGAATTATCAGAATTCATTACTGAACTTGTAGGAGATGAAAGTTGGGTTAAGGATTTAAGTAAACTTAAAGAACTTGAAAAGTTTGCTGATGATGAAAAAGTATTAGAAAGATTTATGGATATAAAACATTCTAAAAAAGAGCAACTTACTAAATATATAAGAGAGTGTGAAGGCATACAGTTAGATCCAAATTCAATTTTTGATATTCAAATTAAGAGGTTACATGAATATAAGAGACAATTATTAAATACTTTATATGTATTAGATTTATATTATAGATTAAAAGAAAATAAGGATATGGATATTCCGAAAACTACATTTATTTATGGAGCAAAAGCCTTCCCAGGATATAGAAGGGCAAAAGCTATAGTTAAGTTTACAAATGAAGTAGCGAATATGATAAATAATGATGAAGAAATAGAAGGAAAAATTAAAGTTGTATTTGTTGAAAACTATAGAGTTTCATATGCAGAAAAATTATTCCCAGCAGCAGATTTATCAAAACAAATTTCAACTGCAGGAAAAGAAGCATCAGGGACTGGAAATATGAAGTTCATGTTAAATGGAGCACCTACTTTTGGAACTATGGATGGAGCAAATGTTGAGATAGTAAGAGAAAGTGGAGAAGAAAATAATTTTATATTTGGACTTACTGTTAAAGAGATTGAAGAGTTAAGAGATCATTATAATAGCAGAGAATATTATGATAATAACGGGTCTATAAAAAGAGCGGTAGATTCATTAATAAATGGAACATTTAATGATGGAAATACAGGATTGTTTGAAGATTTATATAATTCATTAGTAAACGAAGGTGATGGATATTTATTACTAGCAGATTTTGAAAGCTTTAAAGCTGCTGAAGATAGAGTTTTTGAAGCATACAAAGATAAGAATAGATGGGCTAAAATGGCATTTTATAATATGTGTAATGCAGGAATATTCTCATCAGATAGAACAATTTTAGAGTATAGTAAGGATATTTGGAATATTAATCCTACAAAAAATAAACTATAAAAGAGATAAATAGGAGAGTATGTTATGAGGTTTGGAAAAAGTGATTTTATAAATTATGAAAGAGGAATAGAAAAAGAATGGATGATAGCAAATGGAAGAAGTGCATTTGCAGGATCTACAATTATAGGAGCTAATAGTAGAAAATATCATGCTGTATTAATTGCAGCATTAAAATCTCCAGATGAAAGATATATGATACTTCCAAAGGTAGAAGAAAAATTTATATCTAATAAAATAGAGTATCCTCTAACAACTACAAAATATGAAGATGAAGTTATTGAAGGTTTTAAAAACCTTCAAAGCTTTTCTTATAACGGAATACCAGAATATAAGTATTTTATAAATGGGACAGTTATAAAGAAAAGAGTATTTTTACAAAAAGATAAAAATACAGCAATCTTAGAATATTCTATAAAAGGAAATAAAGATGGAGGAGAAATTAAACTTGCTCCATATATGGCATTTAGAGTACCAGGAGAAGTTTCTTTACCAGAAAATTTATTATTTAAAAAAGAGAATATTAAAGATGGATTTAAGCTTAATCCTAAAATAAAGGAAGAGTTAGGTATAAAGATAATTATAGAAAATGGAAGAGTATCTTCTAAAAATGAGAGCATAACAAAAGAAGCTTTCTATGATGTAGATAAATCTACTGGAGATGATTATTTAGATAGATATTATGTTCCAGGAAAATTAACTATAGATGTGAAGCCTTATGAAGAAAAGAAAGCTTACTTAATTTGTACTTTGGAAAAAGAAAATATTAATTCAGAGAAAATTGTTAGTAGTGAAGAAAAAAGAATAAGAGCATTAAGAAATACTTTTAAAGGTGATAATAGACCAATAGCAAAACTTTTACCAATAGCAGCAGATAATTTTATAGTTGATAGAGATTCTATAGATAGTAAAACTATTTTAGCGGGATATCCTTGGTTTTTAGATTGGGGAAGAGATACAATGATTGCATTAACAGGTGTAGGAATGTGTACTGGTAGATTAGAAGATACAAAGAAAATATTAAAAAGTTTTAGTGTATATGAAAAGAATGGGATTATTCCAAATATGTTTCCTGATTTTGGACAAGAACCACTATATAACACTGTAGATGCTTCATTATGGTATGTACATGCAATATATACTTACCTTTTATATAAAGGTCAAAAAGAAGAACTGAAATTTGTTAAAGAAGAGCTTTATGGAACTATAAAAAATATTATTAAAGCTTATAGTAATGGAACAGACTTTTCAATAGGAATGGATACGGATTATTTAATTAATGCAGGAGACGGAAAAGACCAAGTTACTTGGATGGATGTTAGAGCCAATGGAATAGTTGTAACACCAAGACATGGAAAACCAGTAGAAATAAATGCATTATGGTATAACGCTTTAAAAATAGCTGCATTATTAGGAAAAGAATTTGAAGATAAGGAATATTTAGAGTATGAAAATTTAGCTCAAAAAGTTAAAGAGTCTTTTAATAAAAAATTCTGGAATGAAAAGAAAGAATGTTTATATGATGTAGTAAATGAAGAAGGAAATGATGGTGCTATAAGACCAAATCAAGTTTATGCAATATCTCTTCCATTCACTATGCTTCCAAAGGAAAAAGAAGAAAAAGTAATAGAGAAAATATATAACGAATTATATACCTCATTTGGACTAAGAAGTTTAGATAGGGAAGATGAAGATTATAAAGGGAAATATAAAGGAGAACTTACAGATAGGGATATGGCATATCATCAAGGAACAGTATGGTCTTTCCCATTAGGTGCTTTTTTAAGTGGATATTATAAAGTAAATAATTATTCAGAAGAAGCAAGAGTATTTGTAAGTGAGGCTTTAAGTGAAATGGAAACTCATATTTGTGATTCTTGCTTAGGTGGAATAGCAGAAATTTTTGATGGTGATGCACCATATTCTCCAAGAGGTTGTTATAACCAAGCTTGGGGTGTAGGAGAAATACTTAGAGTTTATTTTGAATGCGTAAGAGAAAAAATTAAAGAATTAGATAGAGCTCATATTAATATATTTAATTAGAGGCACAGCTATTGTAGAATTTTTAGTTCTGCAATAGCTTTAGTTTGATTTAAAGTGAGGGAAAGACTATGGATATAAAAAAGATTTACAAAAATAAAAAAGAAATAAGTGGAATATTTAATTCAAAGGAATTTGAGGAAAAGTATACTTCAAATTTAGAATTAGGAGCAATATATGATAAGGAAAAAACTATATTTAGATTATGGAGCCCTGTAGCCAAAAGAGTGATATTAAATTTATACTCAAAAATAGAGAATGAATTTTATAAAATAGAAGATAAAGACATGGAAGAAAAGGCTAACGGTGTATGGGAAGTTACTAAAACAGGAGATTTACATGGAGTCTATTACAGATATGAAGTTGAAATAGATAGAAAAATAAATAATACTATTGATCCAAATTCTAAAGCTGTAACTGCTAATGGAGAATATAGCATGGTAGTTAATTTAGATAAGACAAATCCTGAAAATTGGGAAAAGGATAGAAAACCAAAGTTTAAAGATACAACAGATGCAATTATATATGAAATGCATATAAGAGATTTTTCTATAGATGAAGATTCAGGAATAGAAAATAAAGGGAAGTATGCAGGAGTAACAGAGCAAAATACGAAAACTTCAAAAGGAGTAAGTTCGGGATTAACTCATTTAAAAGAACTTGGAATTACTCATGTACATTTATTACCTAGTTTTGACTATAAATCAGTAGATGAGAAAAATTTAGATATACCACAATATAATTGGGGATACGATCCTGAAAATTATAATTGTCCAGAAGGTTCCTATTCTACAAATCCATTTGATGGAGATGTAAGAATAAAAGAATTTAAGGAAATGGTGCACAACTTACATGAAGCGGGGCTAAGAGTAGTAATGGATGTTGTTTATAATCATACTTATCAAGGAGAAGATTCTTTATTTAATAAAGTAGTTCCAGGATACTATTATAGACAAGATGAAAATGGAGATTTTTCAAATGCATCAGCATGTGGTAATGAAACAGCTTCGGATAGAAGTATGTTTAGAAAATTTATGATAGACTCATTAGTTTATTGGGCAAAAGAATATCATATTGATGGATTTAGATTTGATCTTATGGGAGTCCATGATGTTAAAACTATGAAAATAATAAGAGAAGAATTAGATAAAATAGATCCATCTATAATTATTTATGGAGAAGGATGGACAGGTGGAGATAGTCCATTAAAAGAAAAGGATAGAGCAATAAAGAAAAATACAGTTCAATATGAGAAAGCTCAAATTGCAGCATTTAGTGACGATATTAGAGATGCTGTAAAAGGAGATGTATTTGAAGAAGAGGAATGTGGATTTGTTAATGGAGGAGAAGGTTTTGAAGAAACTATAAAATGTGGAATTGTAGGGGCTACAAATCATCATGGAATAGATTATGAGAAAGTTCTTTATTCAGATGAGTTTTGGGCAAATGAACCATATCAAACAGTAACATATGCTTCAGCTCATGATAATTATACTTTATGGGATAAGCTTCAAATAACTGCTAAGGATTATTCAGAAAAAGAAAAAATAAGAATGAATAAGCTTATAGCTACAATAATATTAACATCACAAGGAATTTCTTTCATTCATGCAGGAGAAGAATTCTTAAGAACAAAATGCGATGAAAATGGAAAACTTATAGAAAATAGCTATAAATCAAGTGATTTAGTAAATAAACTAGATTGGAATAGAAAAGAAAAATATAAAGATGTATTTGAATACTATAGAGATTTAATAGCATTTAGAAAAACTCATAAAATATTTAGAATGAATTCAGCTAAAGAAATTGATGAAAGAATAGAGTTTTTAGAGCTAGAAGAAGAAGGAATAGTAGCATATACAATAGATGGAGAAAATCTAAATAAATATAAAAAAGTATTAGTGATATTCAATGGTAATAAAGAAGAAAAAGAAGTCCAAATTCCAAAGGATAAATGGAACTATGTGATAAAAGACTTGAAGTTTGAAAATAGTGTATTAGAAAAAGAGAAAATAAAAGTAAAAGGAATATCAGCTAATATTTTAGTTGTGGAATAAAATTAATTAAGAAATAGAAAATAAAAGCCTTAAATTTAGAACTGATTTAAGGCTTTTTATGTGGAAAAAATAGTTTGCTTTACAAAGGAGGAAGAGGAATGAAGATTATATTTTTAGATGTAGATGGAGTTCTTAATTCAGAGAAATTAATTGAGGAGAAAAAATGTGACATTATAGATAAAGGAAGAGTAGAAATATTAAAAAATATAATAGAAAAAACAGGAGCTAAAGTAGTTCTTTCATCTGGATGGAGACTATGGTTTAATGATGAATTATTACCTGAGGATGGTTACTCACAGTTGTTATATGATACTTTAAATTTATTTGATATAAAAATATTTGATAAGACACCGGATTTTAGTACAGAAGAAATTAGAAGGAGAAAAACTTTTAGCCATGTTAAAGGAAAAGAAATTATAGAATGGTTAAAAAATCATGGGGAAGTTAAAAAATATATAGTGATAGACGATTTATTATTAAAAGAAGAGGAAATAAACCGTAATTTAATTAGAATAAATGCTGAAATTGGACTTACTGTAAAAGATGGAAGAAGAGCAATTGAAAAATTAAAAGAATTATAGGGAAGATGAAAGAGTTAAAAAATTGAGGAAATTTTATTTTGTATATGAGAGAGTATAAATAGTTAAAAAGCTTATAATAATGAGAAAAAATTAAATGAAAAATAGAATAATAATGGGAAATATGTAGAATATATAGGGAAATATATTACAAAAGATTACAAAAAAGTATTAAGAATATTACGAAAATATATGAAAAATGTTAAAATTGTATCCTAATTTTAATCGAATTTGTACGAAATTTGAATATAATTAATGTATAGAGTAGATTTGAAGAGGAGATGAACAAAATGAAACTAAAGAAGACACTTATTATTTCAGCTATTACAGTAATGGTGGGAGGCGCTTTAGCAACAACATATTTTTTTAGTAGTAAAGTAAAATCAGAGGAATTATACAGCGGAATAAATACAGATATAAAAAAAGATATAGATGATTCAAAAAATAATATAAATTCAGCAAAAGATGATGAAAATAAAAAGCAAGAAGAAATGAAGAAGCAACAAGAAGAACAAATGAAAATAGAGGAAGAGAAGAAGCAAGCAGAAGAACAAAGACAAGCAGAAATAAAAAAACAACAAGAGGAAGAGAAAAGAGCGGAAGAAATAAAGAAACAGCAGGAAGAGCAGAAGAAGCAACAAGAGGAAGCAAAAAAACAACAAGAAGCACAGAAGAAACAGCAAGAAGAACAAAAGAAACAAGAAGAGCAAAAGAAGCAAACTGCGAATAAGGAAGAAGTTCAACAAAATGTACAACCTATATCAGGATCTAATATAATTCAAAGTGCAAAAAGTTATGCTGTTCCAGTAAGACAAGTAAATGCAATGTTAAATGGACAAAAAAATGGACAAAAAGAAGTATTTTTAACATTTGATGATGGTCCAAGCAGTAATACTCCTAAGGTTCTAGAAATTCTTAAAAAGTATGGAGTACATGGAACATTCTTTGTATTAGGATCAAATGTGGAAAGTTCAAGTGCAAATAAACAATATCTTAAAGATGTATATAATAGTGGAAACGCTATAGCAAATCACACATATTCTCATAATTTTAAAACATTATATCCAGGAAATACTGTTAGTGTAAATGCTTTTATGAATGAGTTAAATAAAACTAATGGGATATTAAAAAGTGTATTAGGAAATAGTTTTAGTACTGGAGTTATGAGAATGCCAGGTGGGTATATGTCAAGACAATACTATAAAGATGGAAATTTAGGGGCTTTAAACAATGCATTAAATAAAGCTGGAATAGTATCTTTAGATTGGAATGTTGATTCATCTGATGCAAGTGGAGTAAATGTAGCATCTAGTAAAATTCTTTCTAACACTATAAAAGAAGCTGGAAATTCAGAAGATGTAGTTGTTTTAATGCATGACGCAAACGGAAAAGGAACAACTGTACAAGCTCTACCACAAATAATAGAGTACTTTAAAAATAAAGGATATGCTTTTAAAGTAATATCAAATTAGATGGAATATTTAAAATAAAATTAGTGAACTAGTAAAAAGAACTTTTTAGATGAAAAAGTTCTTTTTATTTTATTCCAAAATATATAGAAAATATACAAGAAATATAAAAAATATACAATAGATATTTTTTGTAGGTGCTATAATCTATTTAAATAAAATAAAGAGTAATTAAGTAAAAATATTACTAAAAAAAGAGGAGTTGAATAGTAAATGGAAAGGATTCAAAAAGTTTTGAATGAAACTATAACTAAAGAAGCAATATACCATAGTCCTCAAAGTAATTATGCATATGGGTATGATAAAGATACATTACATTTAAGAGTAAGAACTAAAAAAAATGATATAGAAAAAGCAAGTTTGAGAATAGGAGATCCATATATTTGGGATGAAGGTGGATGTGATGGTGGAAATTTAAATGCATCAGGTGGACATTGGAGTGGTGTAACTATAGAAATGAAAAAAGAGGTTCAAACAGAATACTTTGATTATTGGTTAGCAGAATTTAAACCACCTAAAAAAAGATCAAGATATGCCTTTATTTTAGAAGGTAAAAATGAAAAAATTTTATTTACAGAAAAAAGAATATTAGAGTTAAATGGAGAAAATGATGAAGAGAAATTAAGTAGAATAAGTGATTTTTATTGTTTTCCATATTTAAATAATATTGATGTGCCTAAGGTTCCACAATGGGTAAGAGAAACAATATGGTATCAAATATTTCCAGATAGATTTAATAATGGAGATAAAAGTATAGATCCAACATATGTGATGCCATGGGGAACAGAACCTACAGGGAAAAATTTTATGGGTGGAGATTTAAGAGGTATAATAGAGAAACTTGATTATTTTGTTGATTTAGGAATAAATGGACTATACTTATGTCCAATATTTAATGCTACTCAAAATCATAGATATGACACAATTGATTACATGGAGATTGATCCAAGGCTTGGAACAAAAGAAGATTTTAAAGAGTTAGTAGAGGAAGCACACAAGCGTGGAATAAAAATTATGTTAGATGCTGTTTTTAATCACTTAGGATATTATTCTAAAGAGTGGCAAGATGTAATTAAAAATGGAGAAAAGTCTAAGTATAAAGATTGGTTCCATATAAATAAATTTCCTGTAACGGACAAGCCTTTAGAAGAGTTAGATGGAAGAAATCTAAATTACGAAACTTTTGGAAGAACGGCGTTAATGCCAAAGCTTAATACAGAAAATGAAGATGTAATAAAACATCTTTTAGAGGTTGCTGAATATTGGAGTGGAGAAATGAACATTGATGCGTGGAGATTAGATGTAAGCAATGAAGTTGATCATGCTTTTTGGAGAAAGTTTAGGGAAAAAGTTTTAAAAGTAAATCCTGATACCTATATACTAGGAGAAGTTTGGCACAATGCATTACCATGGCTTATGGGAGACCAGTTTGATTCAGTAATGAATTATCCATTAGGAGATGCTATAAGAGATTATTTTATTACAAATATTATGGATGGAGAAAGCTTTAAATATATGGTTAATGATATATCAGTAAGCTATCCAATGCAGATAATGGAAGTCATATTTAATCTTTTAGATAGTCATGATACTCCTAGAATTTTAAGTTTAGCAAAGGGAAATAAGAAAAAAGTAAAATTAGCTTTAGCATTTATGTTTACACAACTTGGAACCCCATGTATATATTATGGAACAGAAATAAGCATGAGAGGAAATCAAGGTGCAGGACAAGAACATCATAGAAGATGTATGGTGTGGGATGAGGAAAATAGAGATGAAAAAATGTATAAGTTTATGCAAAAACTTATACAAATAAGAAAGAAATATAAAAGTTTAAATACTATAAAAATAGATTGGATTAAAGGCGAAAAAGATAGTAATATCTTAATTTATAAGAAAGAAGATATTACTATTATAATAAATAATTCAGAGGAAGAAAAAAATGAAGAATTACCAAAGTATCTACAAAATAAGAGAGTTACAGATTTATTAGAAGAAAAAGAAATAAATTTAGAAGAGTATATAGAATTAAAACCATATGATATAAAGATAATTCCTTAAATAAATTTTTATTAATAATGATGAGAGGGCTAGTAAGAGATTACTAACCCTCTTTTTGTACATTAATCACTATCAAAAATTAAAATATGTCCAAATATTAAGAAAAAAATGACATAAAAGTAAAAATAAGATACTATAATAACTATATTATTAAACAAATAGCTTAAAAACAAAGTAATTATTAAATAAGAACTAAATAAAATACTAAAATCGAAACGAAATAGACTATTTGTTTTAAAAGTGATAATTGAAAAGGGGGAGAATTTATGGAGAATAAAGAACAATGGGGGTCAAAGGTTGGGTTTATTTTAGCAGCAGTAGGATCAGCAGTAGGATTAGGAAACATATGGAGATTTCCTTATGTAGCTTATGAAAATGGTGGTGGTGCATTTTTAATACCATACTTTTTTGCAATATTTACTGCGGGAATACCATTACTTATTTTAGAATATTCTATGGGGCATAAATATAGAGGGACTACACCTTTAGCAGTAGCTAGGGCAAAGAAAAAATGGGAGTGGATAGGATGGTGGCCAACCATAACATCTGCATTTATAGTTGCTTATTATAGTGTAATTATAAGTTGGGCAATAAATTATTTTGTACTTAGTATAAAAGGTGGATGGGGAAATGATTCAAATGCTTTTTTTCATAATGAATTTCTTAAGCTAAGTTCATCACCTTTTGATATTGGTGGAGTTGTTTGGTATGTACTTTTAGGAGTTGCAGTAATATGGGGGATAAATTGGTTTGTTTGTTTTAGAGGTGTTAAAAAGGGAATAGAAAAAGTAAATAAAATATTATTGCCAACTTTAGTGATAATAATGATAATTATTGCAATAAGAGCAGTTACATTAGAAGGGGCAGCAAAAGGGCTAAATACTTTATTGACTCCAGATTGGGATATGGTGTTAAAACCAAAGGTTTGGATAGCAGCCTATGGACAAGTGTTTTATTCATTAAGTTTAGCAAGTGGAATAATGATGACATATGCAAGTTATTTACCTAAAAAAACAGATATAAATAATAGTGCATTTGTGACAGCATTTGCAAACTGTGGATTTGAATTTTTATCTGCAATAGCAGTATTTGCAATATTAGGATATATGGCAACAGCACAAGGTGTTGGGATTTCAGAGGTTGTATCTAGTGGAGTAGGATTGGCTTTTGTGGCATTTCCACAAATATTTAGTGCAATGGGGCCAATAGGAAGTTTTTTAGGTCCATTATTTTTCCTATGTTTAATTTTTGCAGGAATAACATCATCAGTTTCATTAACAGAGGCAGTATCAGCACCATTTAAAGAAAAGTTTGGATGGAAAAGAAAAAAAGTAGTTTCTATAATGTGTATTACTGGATTTATTATGAGTTCTTTATTTGCAACCAATGCTGGATTATATATTTTAGATATAATGGATGCATTTATAAATAATTATGGAATAGTAGTAGTTGGACTATTAGAAGTAGTATTTATAGGTTGGATAGTAAAACCAAAAGAGCTAAGAGAGCATTCTAATAAAATGTCTTATATTAAAATAGGTAGTTGGTGGGATATTGCAGTTAAATTTATAACACCGGGAATTTTAATATATATGATACTACAAAATATATTAATGGAAATTAAAGTTCCTTATGGAGGCTATGAAATACTTAATCTTTTAGTATATGGTTGGAGTGTTATAGGAGCAGGTATAGTAGTGGCATTATTGTTATCTAAAAAGCCATGGAAAACAGTGAAAATTGAAAACTATAATGAAAACTTAAATATAGAGGAATTAGCAATAGAGAAAGATAGAGAAGAGAATAATAAAGAATTTATAGGGAGGAAAACAAAATGACAGAAACATCAATTATATTTTTCCTAATAGGAGCAGGAGTTTTATGGGGTGGATTTGGAGTTTCATTAAAAATATTGTTAAAGAATGAAAAGGAAGAAGTAGTAAGAGAAAAAGATAGAAAAGTAGCATAGATAGTAAAATAAAATAAATAGGAAAGATAAAGCTAAGATTATTATTAAAATACTCTTAGCTTTAAATTTCAAAAGCTATAGTTTAGTGGAATTAAAATGTTTACAAAAAAATATGTAAAACTATGTATGGAGATGTTATTATAGAATAGACAAGATAAATTATGTTTTAAAAATAATAGGATAAATATGTTTAAGACATAAAATAATATAAATATTTATAACTAAGGAGATAAAACCATGAAGATAGGAATTTTAACAAGTGGTGGAGATGCACCGGGAATGAATGCTGTTATTAGAGCTGTAGTAAAGGTTTCTAGCAAATATGGAATAGAATGTTTTGGAATTAAGAGAGGATATACAGGACTTCTAAATGATGAAATTAAAAAAATATCAGAAGAAGATGTAGATTATATCTCTGAAATGGGGGGAACTATTTTAAAGACATCTAGATGTCCAGAATTTACAACAGTAGAAGGAAGACAAATAGGACTTGAAAATCTTGAAAAGCATGGTATTGATGCTGTTATCGTAATTGGTGGGGATGGATCATTTCAAGGAGCAAACAAGTTACATGAAATGGGAGTTAAAGTTGTAGGAATTCCAGGTACTATAGACAATGATTTAGAATATACAGATTATTGTATAGGTTTTGATACAACGTTAAATACTGTACTAGATTGCATAAGAAAAATTAAAGATACAGATGCATCTCATGAAAAAGCAACTATAGTTGAAGTAATGGGAAGATACTGTGGAGATTTAGCACTTTATTCAGCAATAGCTGGAGGTGGAGATATAATCTCAACGCCAGAAAGAAAATTAAGTTTAGAAGAAATGGCATTAAAACTTAAAAGAAATATGGATAAAGGTAAAAAAGATAGTATTATAATCATTACTGAAAGAATGTATGATATTGAAAAAGTTCAATGTTATTTAGAAGAAAGATTAAATACTGGAGTGAGAAATACTGTTCTTGGATTTATACAAAGAGGTGGTAATCCATCATCTTTAGATAGAATGCTTGCTGGAAAAATGGGACTGCATGCAGTACAACTTTTAAAAGAAGGAATTTCAGGTAAGGCAGTTGGCATAAGAGATAATCAAATGATAAGTGTTGATATAAATGATGTTAATATAAAAAGAGGAAATAAAGAAGACCAATATGACCTTATGGAATTATTATTATAGAAGATAAAAAAGCTTAGCCTTTTGAAAATAAAGGCTAAGCTTTTTTGTTATAAATATTTTAATAAGGGTTAAAAATTTACTTTACCTAAATATAAGAACTAAAACAATTGGATTAATTTTAATTTAAAGTTAATATATAGTATATAGACTATCTTTAAACAAAAGAATAAAACAATTGTATAGGGGGAAAAAATGTTTAAAACAAAAATTAAAAAAGTGATAATATCACTGATAATGAATCCAATACTATTAATTATTTATTGGATTTTCTTTTATGCTTTAGCTTCACTTTGCCAATATGGAAGATATAACAATAATATTTATATCTTAGTTGGAGCTTTAATAGGGATTTTATTAATAACTATTTTTACAATAATTAGAATGAAAAAAAGAGAAAAAGATGAGTTAAAGAAAAAAGAAAAATTAAATGTATGGAAGTATATTTCCATTGTAATTATTATATTAATAACAGCGTTTTATGGATTTAATATTTATAAAAGTGGGATAAAATATAATGGTAAACTTTCTTGGGTAATAGAAAGAATGGTGAATCATAAATCTGTAAAATTTGAAAATAATAATATTTATAAAGATGGTGTACAAGGTATTTTTAAAGATATAAATAAGAAAATTGCGTTACCAAGTAAATTATTTATATCTACTAATTTTACGTTAAATTATAATGCTGATGGAACAATAACATCTTTTGATACCTTTGTTTATGGAAAAAATAGAAATGGGAAAGAACAATCCTATTTGATAAGTTATGATTCAAAAAAGTCTAAAGATATTACAGTAATATTAAATGGATATGCAAATCCAACTTATAATGAGGATAAACTTTTAGAACCATTAATAGAAACAGTTAGTGCCATACCTTTTGATAAAGTAGAGTATAAATTTAATACTGAAAATTATGGACTAGTCTATTATGGGAAAAGAGATTGGGGAAATAACACAACAGGGATGGTTTTTATTACAAGGGGAACAAAAGAAGAAAATTTAGAGGCAGTACAAACACCTATAATAGGTTATACAGTATCAATATTTGTACCAGGAGAAGAAGAAGATATTAATCCAATGCGATTTAATTTAATTAATAATAAAGAATGGAGTAAATCCAAAACACCTCCTACAAATAGTGTGAATAATGCTCAAAATAATAATGAAGACAATACAAATAATGCAGAGAATTCAAAAGAACAATCATATAGGACAAAAGAAATTGGATATAGATTAGATGTTACAGCTGCAGCCTTAGGAAGTAGATCATATTCTTTAAGTAAAACTACAGATAGTGGAAAGAGTTGGAGTATTATAAATGAAAATCCTTTTGGAGATATGCTTGGAGTAGCAAATGGGGTAAAGTTTATAAATGAACAAATAGGATTTATAGGCTTATCTAAAAATGGTGGAACAAATGCATATTTATATAGAACAGATGATGGTGGAAAAACTTTTAAACAAGTAAATTATCCAACGCATAAAATTGTTCAAGATGGAAAAGAAGTAAGTGAATTTGACTTTCCAAACATGCCCTATGAAAAAGATGGAGTATTAGAAATGATTGTAGGTCAAGGTTCAGATGGAGATTATCTTGACGGTGGAACAGGATTATATGAATCCAAAAATCAAGGCCAGACATGGAGCTATGTAAAAGAAGTTAAGGATAATAATGAATCTAACTAATTTAAAAATAATAAAAATTAGTATATAAAAAAAATTAGTATATAAAAAAAAGAAGTTCTCTAATTTCAATAATTAAAGAGCTTCTTTTTATTTAAAATATTAATATATAAGGCGTATTTTATTTAAAATATATAAGAATATTTACAAAGAACAAAGCTTTAAATTCCTTTATCCTTTGTAAATATAAATTTAGCTTAATCACTATAATTAACAAGTTCATTTAATATAGTAATAATAAACATTAATTTCTATTTTCCGGCTTTGGGATATGCAGGGTTGGCATCATCAAATTCATAATGACTGATATGGCCATCTTGCATCCATTTGCGTAGACGATCTATTTCTTCTGCATGGTCTGGATCTAGTAATTGAGGAAATTGTCCTCTAATAGTATTGTCATAGTTTGCCATATTAATATCTTTTGGTTTTACATCTTGAACAAAATCATATGCACGACCAAAAATAATATTATTAAGGTTCCATTCATCACCAGAAACAAAACTAATTTTTAGCTTACCGTTAGGTACTCCTTTTGAAGCACATGCAGATTCTACTGAATCTTTAGTAATACTAGTAACTACATTAGAATGAATCTTATAAACCTTATGAATAGAGGTAATATACATAGTTAAACTATTATTTTCTTCGTTAATAACGATTTGTGATAACTTCTCATCAAGGTTAGAAATTTGAGATTCAAATAATTTTTGATAAGATTCATCTGGAACACGTTGTACAAATCGTTGACTATTTATTTTTGAGACTTCTTCCATGCAACTATACCTCCGTTATCTATTAGTATTTAATCTTTCCGTCAATAGTAAGAGATTTATATCCCATTTTATCTAGCCATTCTGGCATAGTAAGAGTTTCCATTATTTCCATATCTCTATCTAGAGTTAGGATAGATCCACCAGGGATAGAATCTACTGGTAATGAAACATAAGGTGCAACTGTAATAGCATTACCGATTTGACCAGGTTTCATCATTACATGAGCAAAACCAATCCAAGATTCTTTAAATGATGTATTAGCATCTTCACCACATTCAGCAATAGATTTTGCAATTGCTTTACGACGAGTATCTAAAAATTCAATAAGTTCATCTTCGTTAGGAGTTTCCCAAACACCAGCATCTTCAATAAACATACTAGAGTCTTTAGATGGATCTTTAGCAAATGAAATTGCAATAGCAGACCAAACTCCGTAACCTTGACCAGGTTTCATATCAGCATCATTTTTTGGTCTTTCTGCAGTAACACCTTTGTTAGCACAAACAATAAATGATCCTGGAGCTGGATAATGACGACGGTCATTACTTGTACCAAAATATTCAACAAGAGCATCTTGTAAAGGCTTTGCATCAAAAATTGGTAAATCACTACCATCCCATTGTTTAACAGTAAAAAGTGGTTTAGCAGAATCAACTTCTGGATTTCTTAACATATCATAACCAATAACATGTCCTTGTGGTCCAGTAAAACTTGAAGCAGTTGTCATATTGATTTGTCCAATATAAGCATTTTTTGTTTCAGCACGGTCATATGAAACTATACCATCTAAAACATCGTCATCAGTTTTATCTCTAACACCAGCATCAACTTTTAAACCAGTAACATAACCATTACCAAGATTTCCAGGTTCCATATATCCACGTGTCCATTGTTTATATGGGCTAATAGCTATACGGTCAACTCCTAATTTGTTTAATTTAATATCTAATTCAGTCATATCAAATACCTCCATTAATTTTAATAATATACATTAAGAAGGCGCCATCTATTTCTTACGGTTACAGTGTACTCCTCTAATATTTTTTATGCAAACGGTTTGGGGGTGGAATAAATGATACAATAAAGAAAAAAGTGGGAAAACTTTAACACTTTAAACAGTGTTAGTGAAATTTCACTGTTAAATGTTATCTTAAAATTAGAAAGCTTTGAAAATTATCTAAAAATGATTTTATTTTTTAATAATTAATCAAAAAATATATAGATATAATAAGAATGTGTGATTTAAATAAGAAAAAAAGGCTCAATAGAAAAAAATGGATTTCTATTAAGCCTTTTATTATGTATGTAAATACTATACTTTTTTTCTTGAAAAGGTATAGTATTTACAGTATTAATAATAGAATTTTATCCTGCAATCAGAACATAAACTCCATAAAGTGCAACTAATACAATTACAATTGCAAATATAGCTTCGCCTTTACTAAATAATTTCTTACCATGTTGTTTTCTAGCTAGCATATAAAGTGGAATACCAACTGCATAGAAAATAAATGAAATAAGTGTATATTTAATTTGGGCTGAATATGCCATAAATATAATATATACAAATGCAAGAATACCAATAATCAGTGCTGTATTTTTACTATGTTTTTTACTTGTAGCAAAATCATTATTCTCTTTCTGTCTACTAATCTTAATTAAATACATAGCAGAGAATAGATAAGGTGGAATTGTCATAACACCAACAATAGTTAAAAGCATTTGATATGCACTGCTATCAAAATGAGCAATTAAAATAACAACTTCAATTACAATAGTTGCTACGATAATTGAGAATGCAGGAACTCCTTTTTTAGAGATTTTTGCAAAAGCTCTAGGGAATGATCCTTCATCTGCAGCAGCACGTTGTGGTAGTTCGGCTAACATTTGAATCCATGAAATCCAGCTTGAAAAAACTGCAAATAATAATGCAACAGTTATAACATCACGACCCAGAGTACTATGCCATAAATTTGTTAAAATATAAGCAGTTGATGGTGAAGTCATATTAGCTAATTCACCGTATGAATATACTCCAAGTGAAAGCATACCTACAGCAGCAAACATAACTAAACAAACTATAAATCCGATAATTGTTGCTTTAGATACTTGTCTTACATCCTTTGCTTTACCAGACATAACAACAGCACCTTCAATACCTCCAAATAGCCATAATGTGACCATCATAGTATTCATTACCTGATGCATAATACTGCCCATAGGTTTATCCTGTAAGGCGGGAATAGCCCTAGATGCAGCGGCATTAGCAGTAAAAGTGTGTATATTAAAATGCATTACAACAGTTGCTAAAAATACAAAGACAACTGCAAGCATAAAAGCTGTAGCTACTTTTTGTATTCCGCTTGAAATTTGCACACCTTGTAGAACTAATGCGGTAATTAGCCAAGTAATTATGGAAGCCCCAATAACTGAAGCCCAGTTATTACCTCCGGTGAAAACACCAGGGAAAAAATAATCTAATGTACTCATAACTAAAACTGCATATGCAGCATTAGCAGCACATTCACAAATAAAGTAAGCCCATGCAGTAAAGAAACCACTAAATGGTCCAAAACCAACTTCGGCATATTTATATAATCCTGCGGTTAAATCAGATTTAACATCACTAAGTATTACAAACATTTCAGCAATAAACCAAATACCAATACCAGTAATAATCCAAGAAATAAGTTGAGCAGTAACCCCAGCTTCCACAGACATGTTTTTAGGTAAATCAAAGACACCTGATCCAACCATGGCACTAATACAAAGCGCAATAAGACCAAATAGTCCAAGTTTGCCAGCTTTTGCTTTTTCTTCGTCCATATTAAATCTTCCTCTCAATATAATTTTGTAAGAATTAAGATGACTGCCTTTGATTAATATTCTATACCTTGATTTTGAGCAAGTCCACATTGAATTCATTTACATAAATTAATAAAGGGTTACTTATATTTTTAGATTTTAATGAAATTTATAAAAAAACAGAATAAAACATAGTAATTAGAAAGAAACTGATGATTAATATAGAAAAAATAGAATTAATAACCAAATATATAAATATGAGCCTGGAGAAAGCAAATATATTACTTTTAATCAAAGAAAAATATTTACAATTTATTTAAAAAAATAAAGAAATTTAATAAATTTCTTTATAAAAAAAACTCTACTTTAAGTTCTAGCATTTTAAAGTAGAGTTTTGAATTTATTATTTAATTTAAACTTCTTAAACTGTTAATTCAGGATTGTGTGGTTTTATTTTTCCGATTCCAATTATTAAACAAGCTATAACTAAAGCTCCAATTGAAAGTGGGAATAATAATGAACCATGATCGTTTGTTATTAAGTATCCACCTACAAGGTTACCAATAATTTGAGGGATACATAAGAATACGTTGTTTATTCCCATATATTCACCAAGTTTTTCTTTTGGTGCAACAACTGGTATTAATGCATAGAATACAACGTTCATTATAGCGAATCCGATACCATAAACTATTGTGAATCCCCATAATCCAGTTAACGAATGAACTGTCCATCCTAAGAAGAATGAAGCTCCAAATATAATACATCCGATTAAGAAGATTATTTGTTTATTAAATCTATCACACCACATACCTATAAATATTGAAAGGATTAATCCAATTATAGTAAATCCACATAAAGCAAAACTGATTTCAGTACTTGTGAAGTGATTTACTTTTGTATAATAAGGAATCCAGAATGGCATTATTAAACCATATCCAATATAGAAGAAGAATGCAGTCATAAATACTTTCATTGCACTTCCATTTTTTAGTACGTCTAAACTAAGTTTAGCAGGTTTATTAAACTTAGTAGTATCTTCTTTAACTGTAAAAGTAGCTAGAAGAATTGGAGCAATAACAACTATTGCAACGATTAGGAAAGGTAATGGTTTTGAGATGTTAAATAATAAAACACCTGTAAAGAAAACAATAACTCCTCCTAATGAGAAGAATAATTTTCCAAGACCAGTAACTAGTCCTATTTGATTATCTTCAACTGCTTCTGGCATCCAAGAATAGTATGCACCTTGATAAAAGTTAAGTGCTGCGTAAACTATAAATGCTAGAATAAACATAACGATATAGCTGCTTGAGAAACCAAGTAAGAATAGAGCAACGGCTCCGATTATTCCACCGATTAAAACCCAAGGTTTTCTTTTCCCTAACTTCATGTTTGTTCTATCACTTATAACTCCAGCTAAGTAAGGGAATATAATTCCAGTAACTGGCGCCATAGTAACTAATATTGAAAGTTTAAATGCTGATGAAGTAGCACCCTTAACAAGTAAAGGAACTAATGTGCTATTCATGTTCCAAGCAAGACCTAAGCCAATACTTGGTAGTGCTATAAGAAAAGGTATTAAAGCACTTTTTTTCTTAGTATTACTCATAATAAATTTCCTCCATTAATGTATAAAAATAAATCGATTACAGATGTAGCGTGATACACAAAATTACTATTGTAATGGTTTTTATGAAAGTGTATCAATACACTACCTTGTACAGTATATAACAAATGAAAATGCTTTCACATGGAAAGTTATCATATTTAATTAAAAGTTCACTAAGTTTAAAGAAAATACTTAAAATAAATTAAAAAAAATTAAAAATTACATAAAAAATATTAAAAAAATGTGTAAAATGTGCTAAAATGTTAATATAAGAAGTATAAAAAAAACAATATGTAAAGAAAAAACTAAAATTTACTATAAATAGAAAAAAGTTTAAAAAATAGCTTATTTTCTAAGTTTAAGGGGAAACTGGAAATTCAAAGTTAGGGGGCAAAAAATGATTATTAATAATGAGCAATTCAAAAGGGCATACCAATCAGCAGGAGTTGGATTTATTTGTAAATACATCGCATATTTTTTAGAAAATAAAAAACGATTAGAAGATAGAGAAGAAAAAAGAAAAATAATAGAAGAGATATATGAAGAAAGTAATGATAAGTATATAACAGCAACAAGAACGAGAGTTAATGCTCTATTAAAAATAATACAGGCTAATAGAGTTAAAGAAAGTTTAGAAGTAGTTATTAATTCAAAACAAACTAGACAGAGATATCCAAAGGATATATTACGAGTAGAAAGATTGTTAGAAACTTTAGAATAAAATATTATTGGAGTTGTTAGATTGCAACTCCTTTTTAATAAAAGAAAATCTTTATCCTATATTTATAAGTAGCAAAACAAGGAAAATTTTCATATTTTGAATATGAGAAAAATAAAAGGAGCTTAAAAATGGATAAAGAAAAAGGAAATAAAAATAAAATAATAACTCTTCCCAAAATAGATGTTAAAACAGAGCCAAAGAAGATAGTAAAACAAGCAGGAAAAGGATTATCAAAAATGGGTAAACCAATTTTATATTCTTCTATGGGAATGGTTGGAGTAGCTAGTGGATTAACAGCTGGGGTGAGTACTGCTATATGTATAGCAACAACTTTAGGAGTAGTTAGTATTATTTCGGGCATTGAAATTGTTTTAGAACATAATAAATGCAAAAACATTAATAAGATAAAAAAATAATGTGTATTAATGAAGAAATTATTTAAAAAGCTCCTAACACTAGGAGCTTTCAGCTTGTAGACAAAGGACTTTTTCAAAATTGAAAAAGTCCTTTATTTTAT